>DAOUBF010000077.1:0-6095 GCA_034432795.1 Anaerolineae bacterium | reverse complement strand
TCCGTACGACTTGCATGTGTTAGGCACGCCGCCAGCGTTCACCCTGAGCCAGGATCAAACTCTCCGTAAGTGACTTTCTCCACTCCGTAGAGTGGTTCAAGTACGACGGAAACCCGTCCTTCGCTCCTTCCCTCAGTTGTTAAGGTGCCATGCGCATTAGGAGGAGACGAAACGCGCCAATGCGGGGCATTGGCGCAGACAGAGGGGCAGATTCATGAACCCGATTTCACAGCCGATTCAATACCCACTCTGTCCCTATACCCCATCTCCTCCGTGTAGAGTTGTCAGATCTTCCCGCACTGACTGCGAGCGAGATCCCCTTGCCTAAAGCACTCCAGATTATATCATGCCTTTCGGGGCTTGTCAAGGGCCACGCGCCGGATTTTTTAGAACAACCACCGGCTGCTGCGCAGGAAGCGCACAGCGGGCCAGATTATATCACCTATTCGCGCATCTGTCAAAACCCCTTCCCTCCTCTGTGGGGGAGGGCTGGGGTGGGGGGAATATTAGCTCATCTCGCGCCGGCCCTCCAGCGCCCGCAACAGCGTCACCTCATCGGCATACTCCAGGTCGCCGCCGACGGGCAGGCCCCGCGCCAGCCGCGTCACCCGCACGCCCAGGGGCGCCAGGTGGCGTTGCAGATACATCGCTGTGGCCTCGCCCTCCAGGCTGGGGTTGGTCGCCAGGATGACCTCGCGCACCGGCTGCCCGCGCACCCGCTCAAGCAACTCCTTGATGCGCAGGTTCTCCGGCCCGATGCCCTCCACCGGCGAGATGGCCCCATGCAGGACGTGATACCGCCCCCGATATTCGCGGGTGCGCTCAATCGCCAGAACGTCCAACGGTTCTTCCACCACGCAGATCGTGCCCGCATCGCGCTCTTCATCTGAGCAAATCGGGCAGGGGTCGGCCTCGGTGATGTTGAAACAGATGGAACAGAAGCGCGTGCGCGCCTTGAGGTCGCGCAGCGCCTCGGCCAGCGATTCCACCTGCTCATCGGGTGCGCGCAGCAGATAGTAGGTCAGCCGCGAGGCCGTCTTCGGCCCGATGCCGGGCAGCCGCGACAGTTCCTCAATCAGATGGGTCACCGATTCAGGTGCAGCCCGGTTCATACCCACTCACATCCCCAACCCCGGCAGGCCCAGCCCGCCGGTCAGCCCCTGCAGCCGTTCCGCAGCCATCGCCTGCGAGCGTTCAATTGCCTCATTGACGGCGGCCACAATCAGGTCTTGCAGCATCTCCACGTCATCGGGGTCCACAATCTCCGGCTTGAGGGTGATAGAGCGGATGCGTTGATGGCCGGTGATGACCACCTCCACCATGCCGCCGCCCGCAGTGACGGTGAGGGTCTCCTCGGCCAGGGCCTCCTGGGTCTTGATCATCTCCTGTTGCAGCTTTTGAAGCTGCTGGGCGAAGCCGCCCAAGCCGCCCCCCATGCCGGGGGGGCCGAAACCGCGCTTAGCACCTTTACCTTTGCTCACCGGGTGTTCTCTCCTCGCATCTAGTTTTACCGCAGAGGGCCTGGAGCGTTCCCTGCGGTTAATCATCCGCGTCCGCCTCTGAGACTGTCTTGATCACCCCGCCGCGCCGCAGCGCCTCCTGAACCACCGGGTCATCCTCAAGGCGCGCTGGAGGGGCCACGATGATCTGGCAGCGCACGCCCAGCGGCC
Source organism: Anaerolineae bacterium (assembly GCA_034432795.1). GTDB lineage: Bacteria > Chloroflexota > Anaerolineae > DSLN01 > DSLN01 > DAOUBF01. The sequence continues at coordinate 4,425 of DAOUBF010000077.1, read as the reverse complement.
TACCCAGGACTTCGCTCAGCGCGGCCTCAAAGGCCGTGCGGCTCTGGGGCTGATCGGCCTTTTCCTTGATCAGCGACCATATGGGTTCAAAGCCGACGACCAGCGCGTTGCCCTCCAGGGCGATAGGTGTGCCTTCGCGGAACAGGGCCTCCACGCCCGGATGGCGCTTCTTGGCCGCCGCCAGGACCTGCCGCCAGCGCGCCCGGATGTCTGCCAGCGTCAAAGCGCCCCCACCAGGGGGAGGAGGCGAAGGGGCCGCCGAAGCGACCGGTGCGCCGGCCTGGACAGGCGGCTGGGGCGCGGGCCGCTGGACCGGCAGGGGCGCTTCCTGGGGCTGCTCCTCTCCGGCACCCTGAGCCGGCGCCGCTGTCTGATCCAGGGACAGGCTCTGGACGAAGGCCAGTTCCAGCGGCAACTGCGGCTGCCAGCCCCCCTTCAGTTCCTGCAAGGCCTCGTTGAACTGCCTGATCGCGGCCACCAATCGCGGCACCTGGGCACGCCGGGCCTGCTCCTCCATCACCTGGCGGGCCTCCGCCGGGGCATCAATCAGGTGGCTATCCCCCCCCAGCTTGATCAGCAACAACCCGCGCAGATACTCCACCACCTGGCGGGCCAATTGGCGGGCATCCGCCCCGCGGTCAACCGCCGTGTTGATGAGATGGAGGCCCAAGGCGGCGTCATTGCGCAGCCAGGCGTCGGCCAGTTGCTCCACCGCCTGGCTGGTGGCCGTGCCCAAGACCGCCTGCGCCTGCGCCAGCGTGATGGTGTCGCCCGGCGCGCTGATAAGCTGGTCAAGCAGGCTGATGGCATCGCGCAGGCTGCCGGTGGCCTGCCGGGCGATCAGCATCAGGGCCTCCGGCTCCACCTGCACCCCCTCACGCTGGACCAGGGTCGTCAGGTGGCTGACGATGTCGGCCAGCGGCAGGCGGCGGAAGTCAAAGCGCTGGCAGCGCGAGAGCACGGTGGCCGGGATTTTGTGCGCCTCGGTCGTCGCCAGGACGAAGATGGCGTGCGGCGGCGGCTCCTCCAGCGTCTTCAACAGCGCGTTGAAGGCCGCCGTGGAAAGCATATGCACCTCGTCAATGATATAGACCTTGTAGCGGGCCTCAGTCGGCGCGAAGTTGATCTTATCGCGCAGGTCGCGCACGTCGTCCACACCGGTATTGGAGGCGGCGTCAATCTCAATCAGGTCCAGCAGCCGCCCTTCCTGAATGGCGCGGCACATGGGGCAGGTGTTATCGGGCCGGGCAGCGGGGTCCTCGGCCAGGCAGTTGACGGCCTTCGCCAGGATACGGGCGACGCTGGTCTTACCCGTGCCGCGTGGGCCGGCGAACAGGTAGGCATGGCTGATGTGCCCGCTGGCGATGGCGTTGCGCAGCGTCTGGGTCACGTGTTCCTGGCCGACGACCTCATCAAAGGTCGCCGGCCGCCATTTGCGGTAGAGCGCCTGGGCAGTCATAGATCGGTTATGTACAGGCAACGGTCAGACATTCGTGCTAAGTGTAGCATCAAAGGGGAGAGGGCGCAACCCGACCCCGCGCCGGGGTGCATTTCCATTTTGGAGGCGACGGGGGGCTGGCGACCGGTGGGGGCGCACGGCCATGCGCCCCTACTCCTTCTCCCTCCCCCTCCCCCCTTGCGGTGCGACCTCGCTTGGCGAACCCAAAAGGGACCGGGGCGGATCACCTATGATCCGCCCCGGCGAGGATTCTCCCTCAGGTTAGCGCGTTGTCGCACTGGGCCTGCACGTGCTGAACCCGAACAGGCTATATAGCGGGCACCAACCGATCAACCCCGTCACCAGCGGGATAAACCCCAGCACCTTAAGCACATCGCCCAGGGTTCCGCTGACCACACCCGCCCAGCCGAGGTACAGCAGGACAATACCGAGCACGATGCGCACAACCCGCTCCCAATTCGCCACGTTGACTGTGATGATACGCATTGTTCACACCCTCCTGACCAATTTGGTTCTATTGGTTTAGATGCGGGTTCACGCAGAGGGTAACAGGCCGGGAGGAATAAAAAGCGCGGGGAACATGTTGCTCCCCGCGCTTCTATCGCACCCTATCAGGCGCGCAGCTAGTGGCCCACACGCCCCCGCAGCCAGACCACGCCGCCGATAAACAGAGCCATGAGCGCAACCAGCCCACCCAGGGCAATCGCGGCGGTCTCCGGCTGCATACCGGGCATGACCACCTTGCCGTCGCCATAGGCCTGGAAGAGCCGCCCCCACTTCGTCTGCAGCGCAGCGCGCACGCGCGGTCGCCCGATGAAGGGATACCAGAACACATTGTGATAGAAGTTACTGGCGAAATAGCTCCAGGGCACGAGCGGCGTGCGCAGCAACAGGTGCTCAAAGGGCTTGAGCGGGCCATAATAGATCAGCTTCTGGCCGCGACTGGCGAAGGTGTCCTCCTGCTTGAAGTTCCAGGCCGGTTCCTGCTCAATGTCGTAGCCCACGACCTGAATCTGGCGCGGGTCGCCGACGCCCAGGCCCATCTCGTGAGCCTTGCGGATGAAGCGGATGGACATGGGGTCAAAGCCCTGCAGCCTAGCCGAGATGGCGTCAATGGCCACCTGGTCGGCGGAGGCCAGGATGATGTCCTTCTCGTGCCAGCGCATGGCCCGCGGCCCCGGCCCATCGCCCGCGAACGTCCCATCCATGACCGCGAAGATGCCGGGGTGGATGTCCTGCTGGATCATGAGCAGGTCCACCAGCGTATCGTGGATCACCGCGTGCGTCCAATGGCGCTTGCGGTGCAGCAGGCCGCCGAAGGCATTCTTCATCGCGCCTGTGATGGTTGTGAACACATGCGTATTATGCAGGAACACACCGTTGCCGATGAAGTTCGGGGCCGACTCCATCGTGAAGTCATACAGATACCCGGTATCCGGCTCAACTTCTTCAATGGACTCAATGTGATCCCAGGCAATATCTTCACGCGCTAAGAACCGCATATAAGCGATAGGTGCTGCGAAATCCCCGTATGTATCCGCCTGGGCAAACCGTTCCACAAAGTACTGCACAACCGGCCGCGTTGGCTGTGTGTAGCCGTTTTCAATGCGATTGACGGACCCTGGGCGGCCCGTAGAACTGTGCGTGAACCCCAGCCCTTCACGTACAGTTCGGAATAGCTCTGGTTCCAGCGGAATTGTGTCCCAGTTGCTGGGCCGCTTACCCGCCTGGCGGCGAGCTACCAATTGGTCAATCCGGCGTTGCTTGTGGACGCTGCGCAAACGGATGTGCTGGCTGAGCCTGACGAGTTCATCTCCATAGACCGAAATCTCAGTATACCGGCGCCTGTCCTCGCCCGGCTTAGCACGGCTCCATCTCTCCCGTTTGAAGGCAACTACCCCCAGTCTGTTCAGGAGATACTGAATCTGGTTGGCCAGGCGGGCACTTTTCGTGACGACATGTAAACCATCATGTGGGCCGACCCCGGCATCGCCGTCAAAATAGCCCTGCAGGAAAGCTGCAATTTCATCGTCGGGGCACAGGAACAGGAGGGGAGGGACGGCTTTGGTGCCCGCGTTCAACGGGGCGTTAAGCCCAAGAGCCTCAAAGAACTCCTGCATCTGGAGCGAATCAAAGTAGTGATCGTCTGGCTTATGAGGCCGTTGGGTGACGGTCAGGCCGAAAAGGGAGCGCGTCAGTTCAATGAAATCCTGTTGGATCGCCGGGTCGCCATTGCTCCACCAGAAGCGGCAGGTCGTTTTCATCGGTTGCACCCAGCCCTCAGCCATAAAGTAGCCCATCCAACGCCAGAAGTCTGGCGATGTCTTTTCGGGCAGCGTGAGCCAGAGCGTTGAGGTACGGCCATACGTCTTCTGCAACCGAGGAAGCGGCTGACTCTCACCGACAATATTGATCCGCCGGGGAACAGCGATCCGGTCTCCCCGCCGAAGGGCAGCCGCTCTTCGCCAGCCGCTCGGCGTCAGGAAGGGGTGTTCCGATGACACCTTGACTTCGCGCCCTGTCTTCGTGCGGACCCGCCAAATCTTTCGTCCCTTCAAAGGGGTGCGCCAGAACAGCCGCGTTGCCTGCGGGCCGAGCTGCCCACCGTCGGCTAGACTGAGCAGCATGGCCTGCGCCGGCACGCGCGTATCGCCGTCCTGGTCTATAAGCGCGACCCCGCCATGCTTCAGCCTCTCCTCAACCAGGTCACCGATCCTGATCAGCAACCCATTTGCCAGAACAACCTCTGTATCCGGGTGGACACATTTTACAGTTGGCAGATGAACAATATTCTTGCCGATAAAGGCCTCCGGGATCTCCACCCCCTCCGGATAAATCTGGTCCAGCACCAGGAAGGGCCGCTTCGGCTCGTAGCGCACCCAGCGCACGTCGGGCTTGTACAGGTAGATACAGGGGACGTTGTACTGATCGGTGATGAACTTGTGCTTGTTGTTGACCTCGCCATC
>DAOUBF010000076.1:0-23584 GCA_034432795.1 Anaerolineae bacterium | reverse complement strand
TCCCATCGTCGTCGTCCGTGGCGTTCTGAAACGCCACGTCCACCGCACCTGTGCTAACGGTACCGCTAATGGACAGCGTCTCGCTCCACAGGGCGTAGGCCACGCCCATGAGGGCCAGGGCCAGCACCACGGCGATGGTCAGCAGCCCAAAGGGGAGTGTTCGCTTGCCGTTCATGGTGGTTTAACCTCCTTATGCTGTATAGATAGCCTTTGTCAGTGCACATGGGGCGTTGCGCCCCGACGGAGGTTGTGGTATCATGGCCGTGCGACGGGGGGCGGCCTGATGCCCACCTCCGTCCCTGGCCCTGGCAGATCGTCCCTGTCAGGGCCTGTTCTTACCGTAGCTCCTGTTCACGCGCCGGCCTCACCTCCTTTCCCGGCGAGGTACCCGCCCGGCGGGGGATGCCGGACGGATTGCGATCGGTTTGAACATATGCTATCACAGCCGCGTGACTTTTTTGTCCCTAAAGCGTGAATTTTCCGTGACAAATTGTCCCAATTCAGTCACCCCCCACCCCAACCCTCCCCCGCAAGGGGGAAGGGGGTAACCTCTCCCCCAGCCCCTCCCCTGAGAGGGGAGGGGAGTGATCCCCCCTTCCCTTGTAGGGAAGGGGGCAGGGGGTGAGGTCCCTCCCCCTGGATGGGGGAGGGAGGGGGTGGCATCCGTCCCCCAGCGCAGGCGCATTGGAATCCTTATCCCCTTCGTGCTAAAATCGGGGGTATGGGCATGGAAGGCGAGAGCCAGCGGGCCGGGCACCTCCGGCGGGCCTTCTCCGAGGCCTTTGGCTCGCTGCCGGATGTCGTCGTGCGGGCGCCGGGGCGGGTCAACCTGATCGGCGAGCACACGGATTACAACGAGGGCTTCGTGCTGCCGGTGGCCATAGACCGGGCCATCTATATCGCGGCGCGGGCACGGGCGGACCGGCAGGTGCGGCTGCTGGCGTTGGATATGGGACAGCGCGCCGAGTTCACTCTGGATGCCATCGTGCGCGATGAGGCGGCCATGTGGAGCAATTATGTGCGCGGCGTGGCCTTGTTCCTCCAGGAAGCAGGGTATGCCCTGCGCGGGCTGGATGGGGTGATTCAGGGCGATGTGCCGCGTGGGGCGGGGCTGTCCTCCTCGGCGGCGCTGGAGATGGCGGCGGCGCTGGCGTTTGTGGCGACGAGCGGGCTGGCGCTGGACCGGGTGCAGATGGCGCTGATCGGGCGGCGGGCGGAGAACGAGTTCGTCGGCGTGCAGACCGGCATTATGGATCAGTTTATCTCGGCATTGGGGCGCCGCGATCACGCCCTGTGGATTGACTGCCGCAGCCTGGACTATCGCCTGGTGCCCTTGCCTGCGGATGTGCGCCTGGTGGTCGCCGATAGCGGCGTGCGGCGTGGGCTGGTGGCATCGGCCTATAATCAGCGGCGAGCCGAGTGCGAGGAGGGTGTCCGTCGCCTGGCCGAACGCCTGCCCGGTATCCGCGCCCTGCGCGATGTCTCTGTGGCGGCGTTTGAGGCCCACAAAGACGTGCTCCCAGAGCCGGTGCGGCGGCGCGTCCAGCACGTGGTCTATGAGAACCAGCGGGTGTTGGACGCGGTGGCGGCGCTGGAGCGCGGCGACCTGGCGGCGATGGGCCGGCTCATGGATGCCTCGCACACCTCCCTGCGCGATCTCTATGAGGTCAGCGGGCCGGAACTGGATGCGCTGGTGGAGATCGCCCGCAGCGTGCCCGGTTGCCTGGGGGCGCGGCTGACCGGCGCGGGCTTCGGTGGTTGCACCGTGAACCTGGTGGAACAGCGTGCGGTTCCCGCCGTCGTTGCCGCGATTGAGCGCGACTATCCGGCGCGGACCGGGCGCACGCCTCGCGTGTACATCTGCCGGGCGGTGGATGGGGCGGGGCAGGTCGCGGATTGAGCGCTGGCAGATTTATCCCCCACCCCAGCCCTCCCCCGCAAGGGGGGAGGGGGTGGTTCTGTGATCTACGTGACTTGCATTTTCAGCAGAATTGTTTAAGATAGAGTTCCCTAAGGTGAGGAACGGGCTGGGTTTTAAACCCAGGTGAACCATTTGGACGTATTTCTAGTATCTATTATGGAAAAGTATCGTGCTTCTGCAAGCGCGGGGCCAATGAGTGAGGTGCCAGAGGAGCCGGCGGATGAGGAACTGGTGGCCCGCCTGAAGGCCGGCGACCTGGAAGCGCTAGGGGCGCTATATGCCCGCTATAAGACGCTGGTCTACCGCACGGCCCTGGCGATCACCCGCGATCCGCAGGCCGCCGAGGACATTTTACAGGATTGCTTCCTGCGGGTGCACGCCTACGCCAGCACGATTGACCCGGCGTTGCCGTTCAAGCCCTGGTTGTACCGGGTCACGGTCAACTTGAGCTACACCTGGGCCAGCCAGCATAATCGCTGGCGCTTGCCATTAGAGAGCCTGGTGGACCAGTTGGTCAGTTCGGCCCGGTTCTCGCCGGAGCATATCGCTGAGGACGGGGATCAGGAGCGTGCCATCCGCGAGGCGATTGACCGCCTGGCCTTTGGCCAGCGCGTGGTGGTGGTGCTTTACTATTTGAATGAGTTGAGCTTGAAAGAGATCGCGGACATTCTGGATTGCCCGGTAGGTACAGTGAAGTCGCGTCTGCACTATGCCCGCGACAACTTGCGCCGTTATCTGACGGCGGGCACGGGCGCGGCGGAGGTGGCCTATGAATATACCTGAGCGTAAACCGCGCCCAGGGGAAGACGATCTCGACCGGCTTATCCGTTTGGCTTTGCAGCGATCCGTTGCTGGGGCTGAGCCGCGCGCTGACCTGTGGTGGGACATCCGGCGCTGGTTGAGCGGGGGGCCTGGGCCGCGTGGGCGCGTTCCTCTGTCGCACTCCCAGACACCCCAGAGGCTCTTCCTGGCCGCAGCCCAGCGCCTGTCCACAACGCTGGGCCGCATCTGGCCGGCGCCCCTCAGCGCCGAGCAGACGCAGCTTCTGGAGCAGCGCTGGAACGCCACCTTTGTCCTGCTGGGCTTTGCCCCGCTGGGTCGCGTGTATTAAGGCTGGTTTTCAAGAAGGGGGGTGAGGCCGCTACGCTGATTTATCTTCGGGGAGAGCACCCGCTCGGTGTCGCTTGGTCGTGTGTTCATTTCACCCAACCCATCAAAGGAGGAGAACATGCTTACACACAGAAGAGCGGTGCTTTCGCTCAGCCTATTGGTCCTGTTCGCACTGGTGATCAGCGCGTGCGGGCCCCAGGCCACCCCCGCGCCGCCAGCCACCGTGATTGTAACGGTACCAGTAGAGCGAACCGTCATTGTCCAGCCTACTGCGCCGCCGCCCACACAGCCGCCGCCCGCCGGGCCAAAGACGCTCGTCGTGTGCATGGCGCAGGAGCCTGACACGCTGTACAACCTGGGCGGCAGTATGCTGGCCTCCACCGCCGTCCAGCACGCCTTCCGCGACTTCCCCATCACCTCCCTGACATACGCCTATCAGCCCGTCATCATTGAGAAGCTGCCCAGCCTCAAGGATGGCGACGCCACCTTGACGGAGGTGGAGGTCAAGGAAGGCGACATCGTCGCTGATGCGGTCGGTGAGGTGATCACCCTGACAGTGGGGGCAAAGCTCAAGGACAAGGACGGCAACGTGTTTGAGTACACCGGCGGCACGGTCAAGCTGCCCCAACTCAGCGCCACCTTCAAGCTCAAGGAGGGCCTGAAGTGGGAGGATGGTCAGCCCCTGACCGCCGATGACTCGGTCTTTGGCTTTGAGCTGGGCAAAAGCCCCGACACGCCGGTGGCCAAATTCGCCTATGACCGCACCGCCAGCTACGTGGCCAAGGATGACCGCACCATCGTGTGGACGGGTATCCCCGGCTGGCTGGACGCCACCTACTACATCAACATCTTCACCCCGCACCCGCGCCATATCTATGGGAACAAGACACCGGCTGAACTGCTCCAGGACGAGAGCATGAACCGCAAGCCGGTCGGCTACGGCCCCTTCAAGATGGTGGAGTGGGTGCAGGGCGACCACATCACCCTGGAGAAGAACCCCAATTACTGGCGCGCTGCCGAGGGCCTGCCCAAGTTTGACCGCGTCGTCTACCGGTTCATCAAGGACACCAACCAGTTGATCGCCCAACTGCTGGCTGGCGAATGCGACGTCGGCACACAGGACGCGGCCTTTGATAGCCAGGCGCCCTTCCTCAAGCAGGCCGAGCAGCAAGGGCTGATCAAGCCGGTCTTCGTCCTGGGCACCAGCTTTGAGCACCTGGACTTCAATATCATGCCGGCGGAGACGTACACGGGCTTCGCGGCCAACGGCGCTTTCGCCGACAAGCGTATCCGCCAGGCCTTCGCCTACTGCATTGACCGCAAGGCCATCATTGACCAGGTGCTGTTCGGCGAGAGTGTTGCCCCCAATGTCTACCTCCCCAAGGAGCACCCCCTCTACGCCGGGGATGAGAACCTGACCATCTACAACTTTGACCCGGAGAAGGGCAAGGCGCTCCTGGCCGAGGCCGGCTGGACGGACACAGACGGGGATGGGATCATTGACAAGAACGGCCAGCCCTTCCATGTGACCTACGGCACGACGGCGGGCAACCGCCTGCGCGAGCAGGTGACGCAGATCATCCAGGCGCAACTCAAGGAGAACTGCGGCATCAGCGTGGAGCTGTACTATAAGCCCTCGCGCGAGTGGTTCGCCGACGGGCCTGAGGGGCCGCTGTTCGGGCGACAGTACGACCTGGGCGAGTTCGCCTGGCTGACCGGCGTGGAGCCGCCCTGCGACCTGTACATCTCCTCGCAGATCCCCAACGAGGTCAACGGCTGGGGCGCGTCTAACAACGCCGGCTACTCCAACCCGGAGTACGACGCCGCCTGCCAGCAGCAACTCGGCACGATTGACCCCGACAAGAAGGCCGAGTTCGCCAAGCAGGCCCAGATCATCTTCTCGCAGGACCTGCCGGTCTTGCCGCTGTTCCTGCGGCTGAAGATCGCCGCCCACCGGCCCGATCTGGTGAACTTCAAGATGGACCCGACCGAGAACTCGGAACTGTGGAACATTGAGGAGTGGGACCTGGCGCCCTAGGGCTGGCGGTTTCTGCGCTGCGCTCAGAATGACACTGCGTTCCGGTAGAGACTGACTGACGGTGCTGGCGGGGCCCCATCCGCCCCGCCAGCACCGTCACCGGATGAGGGGATGGCCTGATGACCGCTTATCTCATTCGCCGCTTCATTCAGATGATTTTGGTCGTTATCATCGCCTCGGCAGCGATTTATCTGCTGCTCAATGTCGCGCCGGGCGGGCCGCTCTCCGGCATCAACCTGGGCGCCGACCGGCGTGCGCGCTTTACCGAGCAGGACAAGCGCCGCCTGGAGGAGTATCTGGGCCTGCACCTGCCGGGGCCAATGCGCTATGTCGTCTGGCTCCTCGGTGAGGACTGGCTGGACGACATTGGCCGCGCGGACTGGCAGCGCCTCTCCTGCCGGGCGGAGGCCGAACTGTGCAGCCGCGGCGTGGTGCGGGGGGACTTTGGCAAGTCATGGAAGATCGCCCAGGGAGTCAGTGTCTCGGACCTGATCAACAACCGCCTGGCGAACACGCTGCTGTTGATGACCTCCTCCACCCTGCTCTCGCTCATCGTCGCCCTGCCCATTGGCGTGTACTCTGCCGTGCACCAGTATTCGCGCACGGACTACGCCGTGACCACCTTCAGTTTCTTCGGCATCGCTATGCCCGTCTTCTGGTTCGGCCTTATGCTGATCTTCTTTATCGGCGGCTCGCAATCCTGGGTGTACCAGACGCTCAAATTGCCCTACCTGCCCACAGGTAACGTGACGAGCGTGCGTGATCCCCTGCCGGGCAGCCTGCTTGACCTGCTGAACGCGCAGCCGGGGTCGCTGGCGGACCGGCTGGTGCACCTCATCCTGCCGACGATTGTGCTCAGCCTGCTGTACATGGCCGGCTGGAGCCGTTACATGCGCTCCTCCATGTTGGAGGTCCTGCGCCAGGACTACGTGCGCACCGCCCGCGCCAAGGGGCTGGTGGAGCGCGCGGTCATCGCTCGCCATGCCCTGCGCAATGCCCTCATCCCGGTGATCACCGTCGTGACCCTGCAAATCCCCTCGCTATTCAGCGGCGCCATCCTGACAGAGACCGTGTTTAACTGGCAGGGGATGGGGCGGCTGTACGTGGATGCGCTGTTCTCCGAGGACTGGCCCATTGTTATGGCGCTCCTGTTCATTACCGCCATCCTCTATGTCCTGGCCACGCTGCTCGCCGACCTGCTGTATACGGTGGTAGACCCCCGTATCCGCTTTGCCTGACATTAGGAGGGACTTATGGCCGTTGCAGAAGCTACAGCCGAGGGTCTGCTGACCTTACGCGAAGAGAGCCGGCTCAGCCTGATCTGGCGGCGCTTCCGCCGCCACCGACTGGCTGTCCTGGGTGGGATCGTGATCCTTTTCTTTCTTATTGTCGCACTCCTGGCCCCTCTTATCGCGCCCTATGATCCTTTGGAGCAAAACCTGAAGCTCAAGAACGCGGGTCCCTCGCGTGAGCACCTGTTGGGGACGGATGAGCTGGGGCGGGATACCCTGAGCCGTCTCATGTACGCGGCGCGCATCTCGCTGTTCGTGGCCTTTACTGTTGTCTTGATCAGTGAGACCATCGGTGTCATCATTGGGGCCATCTCCGGCTTCTATGGCGGTTGGGTGGATAGCCTGATCCAGCGCTTCGTTGAATTCATGTTGTCGCTGCCGACGTTGCCGCTGTTGCTGGCGCTCTCGGCCATCTTCCGCGATGTCATCATCCCTGGTCTCTCGCGGGAATGGTCCAGCGCGGTTGTCATCGTGCTGGTGCTGACCTCCCTGCAGTGGATCACCGCCAGCCGGTTGGTGCGCGGCATGGTCCTGTCGTTGCGCGAGCAGGAGTTCACCCAGGCGGCGCGGGCGCTGGGCATGTCCAATATGGGCATCATCCTGCGTCATATGATCCCCAACGCGATTGCCCCGGTCATTGTCAGTGCGACGCTCAACCTGGGTGGGGTGATCGTGGTGGAGAGTGCCCTGAGCTTCCTGGGCTTCGGCATCCAGCCCCCCATTCCCACGTGGGGCAATATGCTCCAGAACGTCCAGAACGACATGTGGACGCAACCGGCCAAAGCCTTCTATCCTGGCCTGTGCATCTTCCTGGCCTCGCTGTCCTTCAACTATATCGGCGATGGGCTGCGCGATGCCCTGGACCCGCGTCTCAAGTTGTAAGGACGAAACAAAGACCGCTCAAGATGACTGGCTGGGTGCTGCTCCTTATTTCCATAGCACGTTGGCTTTTGGGCTTCATCTTTCTCATAGCAGCCACCACGAAGTGGATCAACCTCTCAAGCTTCCAACTGGCTGTGAGCAGACTGCCTATAGTTCGTCGGGACTGGGTCTCTATACTTGCAAGAGGATTGGCTAGTATAGAGTTGCTTGTGAGCTCGGCTCTGATTCTGAACTGGTATCCTCAAGTGGCAGCAGGTATCACTTCGGCGTTGCTTTTGTCTTTTATAGGCGTGTTAGGGATTCAATTTCGACGGGGAGAAAAGGGGGGGCTGTGGTTGCTTTGGGTCTTCTACGGAGGAGAGGTTGGGGCCATGGGTTTTCGTCCGCAATGGTCTGCTTTTAGGCTTGTCTTTACTCGTCTGCCTCGCCCCTGGAGGGAACTGGAATCCCTGGCCTATCCCATTGGCCTTATTCGTTGTGGCTTTGGCTGCAACAAAGTGGTTGACGGACTCGAAGCACATCGCCAGCCAGAACCAAATTGTGCAGTCACCAACTCTATTTTCCCGATTATCGCGCCGGGATTTCTTGCGTCGGTTGGGTTGGGTAAGTGTAGGTGTGCTTGGGGCAAGCTTGTTGGATCGTTCTGGGACAAAGCCTGTTTTAGCTGACCCGCCGTGTCCTTGCACCCAAACGTACAGTCATTGGGAGCCCTGGTGTTACACTAGCGGTTGTTCCTTTCCTAATTGACGACACCATGTTTGGACATATAGCTGTGAGCCATGTTACTGTGGATGTGGCTCTTCTTGTAGGTCAGCTTGGTGCTGTTGTACATGCACCTGTGAACCATGTGCATATCAGTGTGATACGATTGCTCCGAATTGTGGTTGCCCGTGTACATGGTGCGATCCATGTACGTGTTCTGATGGTGGAGGTTGATGATTACGTTTCAGAAGGCCCTCAGGTTAGGTCTCTGGCTCCTATTTCTGCTGATCATCGGCATATTGTTCGTGTTTGGTCTCAACACTATTAGGGAGGGGAATTCAGGGACTATGACCGCTTCTCCGCAAGGCGCTTTCCTGCAGAACCAGGGTATCTTACATGTGAAAAGTGAATATCATCAGGCCCAAATGGGGCTGTCTATCGCCCAGGGCGGTGGGGACCTCCGCCCCCTAACCACCACTTACGAATGGTGGGTAGATGCTCAAAATCCGCGACGTGTGCGCCGTGTGACCACGGAATGGCTGGAAGATGGCCCTCATCTCGTGGCAGCAGACGGTTCGGATGGGGAGAATAGTTGGTGGGAAGTGGACTGGGCGCGGGGTATCACACAGGCGGTTTATCATCAGGGGCAAACGCCATTTGCGCTGCCAAGCCTAAATGACTTTGTTGGAGTTTTCGCGGGGCCAGGACAACGATTTATCACCGCGTTACAACAAGGAGAAGCGGAAGAAGTAGCGCAAACGTATCAAGCGCCTTGGGGAAAGTTGCTCTCCATTCGTAAGGGTGACCCCGCTACCGGGCAAGTGATCACAGCCACTGTCCGAGCTGAGTCTCCGCATATGCTGATAGAACGGATTGCAACGGACCGCGAAGGCAAGCTATTTGAGTCCCTCCGTATTACAAAATGGGAATGGCTGGATGTGACGCAGTTGAACGATGATTTCTGGATGACACCACCCAAAGAGATACCGGTTGGTCCGGGATAAGGACGGATGGAGTATGAGACTGTTATACAGAGGCTATCCGGGCAGCCCATGAGAGGATTCACGCGGCGCGAGTTTTTGCGCCTGGCCACCGGTAGCGCTGCCCTGGTCATAGCCGGTTGTCGGCCTGTCCCCCTGGACGGAGGCGCCACGCCCAGGGTGCGCAGCACAGCCGGGGCCACTCCTCCGCCCGTAACAGCGGTGGCCCCGACGCACGGTGCGACGGCTGTCCCCACCCGTGCGCCCGCTGTCGCCCTGCCGACCGCCGGGCGTATCACACCGGTAGGTGACTTCTACGTCCAGAGCTACGATGAAGTCCCTCAGGTCAACCTGGACAGTTGGCGCCTGCTGATCAAGGGGCTGGTCCGCGAGCCGTTGACGCTCACCTGGGCCGACATTCAGGCGATGGCCTCGGTGGAGGTGATGCGCACGCTGGAGTGCATCGGCAACCCGGTGGGCGGCCATCTGATCGGCAACGCCATGTGGAGGGGCGTGTCCTTGCCTGCGCTCCTGGAGCGCGCCGGCATCCGGCCCGGCGCGACGCATGTGATCATGGAGGGCGCCGATGCCTATTTCACCTGCATTCCCCTGGAAAAGGCGTTGGACACGCGTTCGCTCTTGGCGTACAATATGAATGGGGCGCCGCTGACGGCGCAGCATGGCTTCCCATTGCGGGCGCTCATCCCCGGCGTGTACGGGCAGAAGCAACCCAAGTGGCTGCTGGTGATTGAGGTGACCGACCACTATGAGCCGGGGACGTGGGAACAGAAGGGCTGGTCGGATACGGCGGTGATCCAGGTGAACTCGCGGATTGATGAACCGCGCAAGACGGTGCCGTTGGACGCGGAACGTGCGCTGGTCAGCGGGATTGCGTTCGCAGATGAATCGGGTGTGCAGCGCGTGGAAGTAAGCTACGACGATGGGGCAAGCTGGCAGGAAGCGACCTTGTTGCCGGGGCCGGATACGACGGTATGGACGGCCTGGTATGCCTGGTGGGAGCGACCTGCCGCAGGCAAGTATGTCTTGAAGGCGCGGGCTACCGACGGCCAGGGTCACCGCCAGGGCGATTTTAAAGAAGCATCTGGCCGTATCCTGGGCGGGACATTCCCCAACGGGACTTCGGAGATTCACCGTGTGACCGTTGCCGTTGAGCCGGGCGTCGCGGATGGCTGAGGAGTACACTCAACAACCCAGAATCGGCCCAGCGCTTCTGGTCCTGGTGGTTAGCCTCGTCGGTCTGGTCTATCTGGCGCTGAGCCTGAGCACCGCCGACCCCTTGTGGTTCTGGCCGCGCGTAGAGGCCCAGGCGCGGCGCATTGTGATCTACAGCCAGGGGCGCTGTACCGAGCTGACCCCAGGGATGCCGGGGTACACCGAACTGAACGCGGCGATCAACGCCAGCCTGAGTTCCATTGAGGGCTACTTCCCGGCCTGGGGCCTGTCGGAGGAGTCGTTAAAGGAGGCGCGGACGCGGTACCTGACCATTGAGGTGTTTTATGACGCGCCGGTGCAGGTGCACTCCACCTTCCGCACAGGCCGTCCGAGCACGATCTTGATCCCGCTGACGGGCCGGGGGTCAGAGGCGTCATTGGTGTTCTTTGGCAGCGATGGCCACTACTGGCCGGGCGCACCGAAGGTGGGCGGCCTGGAGCGGATCAGGGAACTGGTCACGCAGATGGGGTATTGACTCTCAGGGGCGATCTGGGAATGTGAACACCGCACCGTAAACGGCGCGGCTTTAGGGGACACCCTGGGCAGGCCCCACCGTTCACGGTGGAGTGCTCCGAATCTGTAGGGGAACATCTCTAAACGGTGTCGTCTACGAACTCCTAACACGTTAGGAGATATTATATTATATTGTGAAGAAGAGGCTATGATCAGGGATATAAACACCAACCAGCAGCGCAGTGTGAGCGCAGGCAGCAACAGCAGCGATCGCCTGCTTGACATCCGCGACCTCAGAACCTACTTTTACACCGAGGACGGCATCGTCAAGGCCGTGGATGGCGTGGATTTCTACGTCCGGCGCGGCGAGACGGTCGGGCTGGTGGGGGAAAGCGGCTGCGGCAAAAGCGTCACCTCGCTTTCCATCATGCGGCTGATCGCCAGGCCGGGCAAGATCGTCTCAGGTGAGATCTATTTTGACGGCCAGGACCTGCTGAAGCTGCCCGAATCCGAAATGATCCATATTCGTGGCAACCGCATCTCCATGATCTTCCAGCAGCCGCAGACCTCGCTTAACCCTGTCTTCAAAGTCGGCGACCAGATCGCCGAAGTGCTCAACCTGCACCGTGACCTGGGGAAGGCCGCCGCCTGGGAGCGGGCCATTGAACTGTTGCGCATGGTGGGCATCCCCGATGCCCCGCGCCGTGCCCATGCCTACCCCCATGAACTGTCGGGCGGCATGGCCCAGCGCGTGATGATCGCTATGGCCCTGGCGTGCATCCCCGAACTGCTTATCGCCGATGAGCCGACGACCGCCCTGGACGTGACCATCCAGGCGCAGATCCTGGACCTGATGCGCAACCTGCGCGAGAAGATGGATACGGCCATCATCCTGATCACACACGACCTGGGCGTGGTGGCCGAGATGGCCAGCCGGGTCGCCGTCATGTATGCCGGGCGCATCGTGGAGGAGACCGACGTCTACACCCTGTTTGATGACCCCAAGCATCCCTATACGCAAGGGCTGATCGGCTCTATCCCGGTCCTGGGCGTGATCAAGGACCGGCTGGACGTGATCCCTGGCTCAGTGCCCAACCTGATCAACATGCCCCCCGGCTGCCGCTTCGCGCCGCGCTGCCTGGCCCGCATCCAGCACAAGCTGGAGATTTGCACCGTGCGCGAGCCAGAATTGAGGCCTGTGGCGCCAGGGCATACTGTGCGCTGCTGGCTCTACCAGGACCCCGACGACCAGCCTGCAACCGAGGAGAGCCTATGACGAACCGCGGCCCCGCCACTAACAGCGATATCCTGGTTGAGATCAAGCACCTGAAGAAGTACTTCCCGGTGCGCGGTGGCATCCTGCAGCGTGTGCAGGGCTGGGTGCAGGCGGTGGATGATGTCAGCTTCACCATCCGGGCGGGGGAGACACTGGGGCTGGTGGGGGAGAGCGGCTGCGGCAAGACGACCGTGGGGCGTACCATCCTGCGGCTGATCCCGGCGACGGACGGCAAGGTCTTCTTTGATGGGCACGATGTGTTCGCGTTGAATGCGGCGGAGTTGAAGCGCCTGCGCCGCAACATGCAGATCATCTTCCAGGACCCCTACTCCTCGCTGGACCCGCGCGTGCCGGTCGGCGACAGCATCGCCGAGGGGTTGCTGGTGCACGGCATCGGCGACCGCAAACGGCGGCACGAGATCGTGATTGAAACCCTGGAGAAGGTGGGGCTGACGGCGGAGCACGCCCGGCGCTACCCGCATGAGTTCTCCGGCGGCCAGCGCCAGCGCATCGGCATCGCCCGCGCTCTGGCGCTGCGCCCCAAGTTTATCGTCTGCGATGAGCCAGTGTCGGCGCTGGACGTCTCCATCCAATCTCAGGTGCTCAACATCCTGCGCGACCTGCAGCGTGAGTTCGGCCTGACCTATCTCTTCATCGCCCACAACCTGAGCGTGGTGGAGCATATCAGCGACCGGGTGGCGGTCATGTATCTGGGGAAACTGGTGGAGTTGGCCGACCGGGACGAGCTGTACCGCAACCCGCTGCACCCTTATACGCAGGCGCTGATGTCGGCCATTCCTATCCCCAATCCCAGGTTGAAGCGTGAGCGCATCATTTTGAAGGGCGACGTGCCCAGTCCGCTGAACCCGCCCAGCGGCTGCCGCTTCCACCCGCGCTGCCCGGTGGCGCTTGACCACTGTGCCCGGCAGGAGCCGGAGTTCCGCGAAGTGAGCAGCGGCCACTACGTGGCCTGCTGGCGCGTGGAGTAGATCGCCGGCCCGAATTGGGCCCAATCGTAGTTCGGCGCCTGTGGGGAGCGGGATAGCGGCGGCTCTTGCGTGATCGCCTGCCAGAGCCAGTCGCTGAAATCGGCGAAGTCGTCCGGGGGAAGAGCGGCCAATAGCTCCATCAGGGCCTGATCCAGTGCCGCGTCATATTCGCGCATCACCCGCGTATCGTCAAAACCCGCCATCAGTTCCTCCCTCGTAACGCGCCAGTTACCAGATAAGCGCAGCCGACACTACCTGCGCGCATTGTAAAGCAGAAGGGAGCGGCTGAAAATGGGATTTTGGTCAGACCCTCACCCCCGGCCCTTCTCCCACGCGGCGGGGGAGTGGAGAGGCTTAGCGCGGTGCTCTAACGTCGGGTTGGGGCCAGTTGTCCGAGATCAGGCCGTTGGTCTCCGGGAGGCGGCATTCGCAGGAGACGCGGGTCTCGCCGTCGCGGGTCAGGCTGCCATCGTACTCGGCGCCGTTGCCGCTCGCCACCCAGCCGGAGAGGACCAGCGGGATCGGGCCGGCGGCGGCGATCCACTCACCGTTGTAGCGGCGGGCGAAATGCAGGTGCGTGGCGGTGGCGTAGCCGCCCTCGCAGCCGGGGTGGCCGATGCGCTGGCCCTGCTCCAGCCAGGTACCTGCCGGGACGCGGTCATCCGAGCGGATGTGCAGATAGAGAAGCACCCAGCCGGTCTGCTCGTAACCGTCGCCGTCTAGGTCCAGCAGGACCTCGCCCTCCTCGCTGCGGACGACAAGGCCGGGGGCAGCGGCGGTGGCCCACTCTGGCGCGGGGTAGCAGCCCAGGTCGTTGCCGTCGGGGATGAAGTCCAGCGCGGCCCAGGCGCTCTGTGGGTCCCAACCCCCATGTGGGCCACCGGTGAGGAACCACATTTGCCCGCCTTCCCAGGGCAGGCGCAGCGGCGGCTGCTCCAGGTCGGGGGGCAACAGCGGCTCAATCGCATAGGCCCAGGGGTCGCCAAACAGGCGGCGATAGGTCTGCATAAACCCGTTCGGGCCGATGCGCTCGCGCCAGGTGGCGGGCGAGACCCCCTGTGCCAGGACATAGTACAGGCCAGCGGTGGCCGCGTTCAGGCCGTCGCCTAGGCCAATGCGCGTGCCGTCGTCAAAGCGCAACACATTGACGCCGCGATCCTTCCAGCCGTAGTAGCCTGCGCTGAGCTTGCTCGCCACCCAGTTGAGTGCGTGGAACAGCCCTGGCGCGCCGATAGGCTGGTTGCCGAAAGGATAAGCGCGTTGCTCGGCGGTGGGATCGGGGTTGTCCACCCAGCCGGAGGCGTCTTCCAGCAGGGCCAGCAGCAGGCGCGGGTGCAGGCTGTGGCGCTGGGCAATAAGTTGGACGATCTCCGGGCCGGTGCGCCATTGGTTCTCCACGAACTCGGTATGGTCCTTCAGGTAGCCGCCACGACTGCGGGCGAAGGCGGCGATGTCAAAGCCGATGGCGCTGGGACTGTAGACGAATTCGCTGTCGGGCAACAGGCGAACCGCCGGGGCCATCTCGGATGGCTCAACCGGCAGGCGCAGGACCTGGCCCACCTGAAGTGCGCGTGGATCGGTCAGGCCATTAAGCTGCATGATCTCGTCAACGCTGCAGTCGCAGAAGGCAGCGATCCCCGCCAGCGTGTCGCCGTAGCGCACCTGGTAAAGGTCGGTGGGGCGGTTGGGCGTGGCGGTGGGGCGCGGCGTGCGCGTCGCCCGGAGGGTGGGGGTCGGCTGGGGCGTGGAGGCGCCAACGGGGCGGGCGCGGGGCGTGTTCGTGGGCTGTGCGGCAGCCGCATGGCCCTCCATTGGCGCGGCGGGGCGCTGTGACCCACAGGCCACCAACAGGAGCGCCAGCAGGATGAAGCACAGGGACAGAGCGGCCCATCGCCGGCGCCAGGGGCGGATCGGCGGGGGCTGCCGCCTGGAGAAGTGCGTGCTGGGACGTGCGATCATGCGCTGTGTGCTGCTGAGTCTATTGAACGGAAACGGGTCACCGGCTGCGCCTCAGGCCCATGTGGTGGTGGGCAGCCGTTCGCGTGGGGGCTATTGTACCCAGGATGGTCGGTGGAGGCAAACGCCCCTGGCGTTCTGGGGCGGGCAATGAAATGAGTGGACTATTTTCAGGTCAGATTCAGGCCATCTGCCCCGAAACCGGACAGGCACCTGAGCGGCACCGGCGCATTGCCCCCAGCGCGGATTTGGGCTATACTGGGAGGGCAGCCCTGGAAGGAGCAACGAGGTCACTGTGGCCGCCCGCTCGGATACTTTGTTGGCTGACATCGGTTGGTCGGCTGTCAACCTGCTGTTCAAGGCGCTGCAGCGCCGCCCGTTTGAGAAGCCCAAACGCATCCTGATCCTCAAGCCCTGCTGTATCGGCGATGTGTTGCTGGCAACGCCGGCGCTGGCCGCGCTGCGCCACGCCTACCCGCAGGCGCATATCGCCTGGGCGGTGAGCACCTGGGCGCTGGCCCTCCTGGAGAACAACCCCCATCTGGATGACCTGATAGACTGCGGTTCGGTGGGCACGCGCGAGCCGGCCAGCGCCGATTGGCGCCGCCTGGAACGTCGCCTGCGCCAGGGCAATTACGACACCTGCTTCGTCTTTGACCGCTCCCCTCGCCTGACCTGGCTGGCCTGGCGCGCAGGTATCCCCCAGCGCGTGGGGTTGAACAGCCGTGGGCGGGGCTTCGCCCACACCGTTCAGGTGCCGGTCAAGGGGGTCCGCCATGAGGCGGAACTGTATCTGGACCTGCTGCGGGCGGTGGACATCCGCGTGGATAACCCCCGCGTAGAATTCTACCCCACCCCGGCGGATCGGGAGGCGGTGGCCCGGCGGCTTGACGTGGCCCTCCCCGCCCGTGTTTCCAACCCTGGCCCGCTGGTGGTTATTCACCCCGGCGGCGGTGAAAACCCCGGCATGGAGATGCGTCTGAAGCGCTGGCCTGCGGAACGCTTCGCCCTGCTGGCCAACCGCCTGGTGCGGCAATACGCTGCGCGCATCATCCTGGTCGGCGGGCCAAACGACGCCGAGATCAGCCGGGACATCGTGGGCATGATGGCGTATCCGGTGGTGAACCTGACCGGGGAACTGAGCTGGGGGCAACTGGGGGCGCTATTGGGCTGGGCCGACCTGTACATCGGCAATGATACCGGCGCCACGCATCTGGCGGTGGCTATGGGGGCACGCGTCGTGGCTATCTTCGGCCCGACGGACCCGCGCCGCTACGGTCCCTATGCACCGCCGGGGCAGGCCGTTGCCCTTTGGCACCCCATCGCCGGCCTGAGCGAAGGCGTTTCCGCTGGCGTCCCGCCCGGTTTCTCCTGGGAGAATGGCGTGACGGTGGATGAGGCGCTGGAGGCCGCCAGCCTGCTCCTGCAATCCCGAACGCAGCCGACGCAGGCGGGTTGACGCCGCCCCTGTGATACGCTACTATAGCCCTATGACCTGGAAGACATTTGCAGCAGAGGTCGGCGAGCAGCCCGCGCCGGGGTTTGCCCTGCCCTCGCACCAGGGCCGCACCGTCCGCCGCGAGGACTACCGCCAGAAGGCGCCGCTGGTGCTCTATTTTGGGCACAATGCCTCTTGTCAGGCGTGTCTGGCGGGCCTGCGTCGGCTGGCGGGGCGTTATGCGGAGCTACGCGAGCACGAGGCGGAGGTGTTGGCGTTGCTTGCGGAGGGGACCGCGGGAGTGCAGGCAGTCGCTGGGCTGCTGGCTGTGCCCTTCCTGCTGCTCGCCGATGCGCAGGGCAACGTGGCCACTGCCTACGCGCCGCTTCTGGGCCAGCCTGCAGGCCCAGGTCTGGTCCTGCTTGACCGCTTCGGTGCGCCCCGCGCCACCTATGCCGGGCATATAGATGATGAGGTGCTGGACGAAGCGCTGAGATGGCTGGCGCTGATGTCTTATGAGTGCCCGGAGTGAGAGGCGCCGGAATGGCCCGTGGGGCCATTGGACCTGTAACGCTCCGCCAGTTGGCGCGCTTCCTCTACGAGTGCCTGGCGCAGTTCCGGCGGCTCCAGCACCTCTACCTCGGCGCCCCAACTGCGGATCCACGGCACCATCTCGCGGGGCTGGCTGACCTCCACGGTAAACAGACAGCTCCCATCCGGTTGGAGCGCCACCTGCTGTGAGCGATGCCAGTGGCGCTCCTGCAAGATCGGCGTGGCTTCTGCCGAGAAGCGCAAGACCACCCGCTGCACCTCCGGCCCGGCCATGATGCCCCAGCCCGGCGCCAGGTGCTCAATAGGGTCAAAGTCGGCTGGGATCTCGTAGCGCTCGCCCAGCATCTCCACCCGCTCCAGCCGCTCCAGCTTGAAGGTGCGCAACTCGCCCGACTGGTCGTCCAGGCCGATGACGTAGCACCCCGCGCCAACGCCGGAAGGCTCCACGAAGTAGGGCGCGAAGGTGCGTGGGCGCACCTGGCCGGTGCGCGGCGAGCGATACCACAGCCGCACCTTGCGCTGCTGCGCCCAGGCGGTGGTGATCCCCTCCAGGACGGACAGGTAGCGGCTGTCCAACGGCTGGGTCTGGATGTAGGCGGCGGTGCGGGCGATGTGCTGGGAGAGGGGCTGGGGCAGCGCCGTCGCCAGCTTGGTCAGCGCCGAGACGATGTGGGGGTTATTCTCGTCGCTCAGGCGCGTGAGCAGGCGGGCAGCGATGAACAGCGCCACCGCCTCGTGGAAATTCAACCGGACGGTGGTCAGGTAGCGGTCGCGGATGATGCCGAAACGGCCCTCCCCCTGCCAGATGGGGACATCGCTCTGGCTGAGCAGTTCCAGGTCGCGGTAAACGGTGCGCCGCCCCACGCCGGTGCGCCTGGCGATCTCCACCGCGCTCAGGCCATCGGGTGCGCTATACAGCAGGCGTTCAATAGTGCGAAGCCGCTCGGCGCGGCTGAGCATACGGGACATGGCGCGCTCGCACTCCCTGTGTACGGAATAAAGCTATTGTAGCGGGTCGGGGCGTTTGTGTCAATCTGTGACACAAACTAAGAGAAAGCGAAAGGGCCTGGACTTGCGCACTATCTGCGAGGGGAACCAGGGGAAAGTGACAAATGTCACCTTCAAAAGGACTCATTTGGCACTAGAGAGAAAGGCAAAAGGGCGTATTCTGAAAGTAAACGCAATGCCTCTGCCTGGAGGTGGGCATGGAAGGGGGAAAGATGGACGAGAGACTCAGTCACGCCGTGGCGCGGCCACTGCCCAATCTAGCGGCGCACTATCGGGCCGAACATTGCCTCTCCTGTGAGGGACCGCAACCGTGTGCTGTTGTCTGCCCGGCGGGCGTAGACGTCGCCCGGCTGGTCCGGCGCGTGGCCGAGGCGGTGCGTCAGGGTTTACTGCCCCTGGATTGGTTCGCCACCGAGGCCGACCGCGCCGACGCCTATATTGAAGACTGCGTGTGGGCCAGCTACAACATCAGCTAGCCTGAGAATAGCCCCAGGGCATTCAGCGTTCTCCGGCGTTATGCGCCTGGCCTTTCTGCTCACGGGGCGGGCGTGGGCACGTGCTCGCCGGGCACAAGCCAGTACTCCTGCTGGTCGCTCTCCCCTGTCCAGCCCGTCTTGTTGGCGTGCTCGCCGCTGAGCACTTTGATCTCCCACCAGCGGACGCCATCGTTGCACTGGGATTCCTGGCCGATAACTTCCACGTTGGTCCCCGGGTCAATGCGGAACAACTCCTCCGAGCTTCGGCTGGGGCCACTGCGTACAATATTGCGCAGGGGCGTCAGCGAGACGTAGGCTTTCATCCCCTGGGCGAGCCGGGTTGGGGGGAAGTCGGCGCAGGCCGAGGCCGGGATCAGGGTGGCCGTCGCGCCGGGCGCGGGGGTGCGGTCGGGCGTGGATATGGCCACCGGCGTGGGCACGGGCGTGCAAGAGATGCCCAAACTGTTGCACAGGAAGAGAGTGAACCTGGAGGCCCCCGCAGGCTCGGGCCGGGAGATGAAGACGAACCAGGTTAGGTAGGCGCACAGCCCGATGAGCAACAGGAGGAGGGCGCCACGCGCCACCAGCCCCCAGGGCACCTGGAAGCCGGGCACCTGGGTCAGCGAGGCTTCCACCACCGCTGCTTCGGCCAGGTCGGCGACGCGCGCCTCCACCTTAAAGGGGCAACTGCGGCGGGCCTCGCCCGGCAAGAGTTTGGACGTGGGGCGGACCACCAGCCGAGCAGTTGCCTGGCCGTTAGGCGGGACCTCCACGCGGGGTGGGGTCACCGTGAAGTTGCACAGCCCGCGCTCATCGGACGGTTGAAATTGGACCTCAATAGGGATGGCGTGTGGGTTGGTGACCTGGAGGGTGTAGGTGGCCGAGCGCGAGGCCGACTGGCTGGAGGGGGTGATCGCCAGTTCCGGCGGCTCCATCACCGTCTGCACGTATTGGCCCTCGGTCTGCGCCGGGGGCAGGAACTCCTCCACCGGTTGGGCGCGCACGGTGAAGTTCACGATCTTATCCCCCAGGCCGGTGTGGTATTGCAGCGGTGTCACGGTCAGGGTGGCCTGGGCTTCACCAGCAGGCGGCAGCGTGAGCGAGGCGGGGGCGAACTGGTAGCGGCAGGTGGACATGGGGTCGCTACCCGTCAGGTTGAAGGTGGCTTCAATCTGGCTGGGATTGGCCAGGCGCAGCGTGTAGGTCACCTGCGCCGGGCCGGTCTGCTTGGGCGGCGTCAGGGCGATCTGGACGGGCGGGACGCGGCGCTGGACGAAGCGCCCTTGCGCCTGGCTGGCCGCCGCCACCCCCTCCAACGCGGTGGCGGTCACGTTGAACGTGTACGTCCGGGCATCGCTGGTGGTGAGCGCCTGGCGTGGGCGGACTGTCAGGCGGCTGGTGGCCGCGCCCGCCGGTGGGACGACGAGTGTAGCGGGATCAAAGGTATAAATGCAGCCGCCTTCCTCATCACTCGCCGAGAGATTGACGCGCAGGGGAGTGGCGCCGCTCTGGGCGACCTGCACCTGGTATTGGGCCAGGGCCTGGCCCTCGGCCTGGGGCGGGAGGACTTCCACCGCCAGCCCCCCCGGCTCGCCCACCTCCAGGATCAGGTCAAGGCGGACGGCGACGGCAGGGTCCTCGCGGCTCTGCACGGCCAGGGCAATCGGATAGCTGCCCGGCGGCGCTTCCGGTGGTGGCGCCAGCGTTAAGGTCACGGGCGCAGACTGCATGGCCACCAGTTCAAGCAGGGTGGGGGTGAGCGTGAACCAGTTGGGGGGCAGGCCCCTGGCGCTGAGTTCCAGCGTAAGCGGTGCGCCACCGACGTTGCGCACGGTGAGGTTGAGGGTGTACTGGGTGCCCGGCAAGAGGGTGACACTGCCGCGCTCCGCCGTCACTTCCAACTGGCCTGCGCCCGGCGACCGGGCCTCAACAGGTGGGAGGGTGGGTTGGGACGTCATTTCTCAATGTTTCGCTCCGCTTTGAATTGAACTTAAGTTTTCCCTCATCCTGGCCGACTCATCAAGATCACCAGGATGACGACCAACACGACCAGGAGCAGCCCGCCGACGACGACCCACACCGGGACGGCGGGGCGGCGGGTCTCAACGGTCACAGGCGCGGGGATGAAGAAGCGGCTTTCAGCCACAGCGGATTGGGCTTCGCCCTTGACCGGCACGGCGGTGAGTCGGAAGGCCCGTTCCCCCGGCGGCGGCTGCCCCTTGGGGCGGACCACCAGCCTGGCCTGCCCCTCGCTTTGTGCTGCCAGGGCCAGTTGTGACGGCTCCAACTGAAACTCCAGGCTGCCGGTCTCGTCCACCGCAGAGAGTTGCACGGTCAGCGGCGCCTGGCCGGGGTTGCCCACGCGAATGTCATAAGTGGCTTCCCTGCCCTCGGCAGAGGTCAGGGCGCGCAGCGAGAGGAGCAGGCGGGGCAAAGGCCCCTGGATGAACTGGGCGGTGATCTGGCGGGCGGGCGCGGCCATAGGCATGGGGCTGCCTTTTAACGCATAGTCGCCCTGTGCAGAGACGCTAAAGGCGATCATGCGCCTGTCGCTGGCGGGGCGTTTGGCCCGGACGGTCAGCAGCGCATTGGCCTCGCCACCGGCGGGAACAGCCAGATGGAGCGGGTCAAACTTGTACCACAGCGCATCCTCGCCATCCGCTCCGCTGAAGCGAACCTGGAGGGGGGCATTGGCGCTGTTCTGCACCTTAAACGGGTAGCTCCCCTCCTCAACGCCGCTCACCTCCCGCCGCTCAAACAGCAGCCGGTAGTCGCCGACAAGCTGGATTTCCAGTTCGGTCGTGGTTGCGCCCTCCGCATCAGGGTTGGTCTGCGATGTGGCCTGGAGGCGGAGCGGATATAGTCCGGCGAGGGAAAGCGCCGGGTCGCGTGGCGGACGGATGATCACGCGGGCCGTCGCCTGGCCCTGGGCGAACACGGGCAGGTCGCGGGGGATGACCTCCACCCAGGCCGGGTCAACGCCCTCCACGCGCAGGGTGACCTGGTCCAGGAGCGTCGTCAGGTTCTGCGCCGTCACGCCAAACTCCACGCTGGCGCCGGGCGCCACGCTGACCCGCGTTTTATCCACCGATAAGGGGATCTGCAGACCCATGCCTACCTCCTCTAACAGATCCAGGTGATCCATGTAGTTGTCGTGGCCGTCGCCACCTGGCCGCTGCTATCATACAAGGTGAGTTCATAGATGAGCTGGAATCTCCCTTCACAGCGCAGCGGCGGCTGGTCAATAAGATAGCCTGAAGGCTCCGTGATGGAGTAAGTCGCGTAAGGTTGTTCACCCTGATAGCGGGCGGTGATTGTGCCCCTGTAGGGTGGGCAGCCACCTTGTGAACTCCAGACGACATAGACACCGTTTTGGGTCGGGTCGGCATTGAAACCGGTGATAGCCAGCGTTGGGCAGGGTGGGGGTGTCCAGGTGGCGGTGGGCGGTATCGGTGTCCACGTGGGCGTCCAGGTGGGCGTGTCCGGTGGGAGCACGGTCACCGTGACCTGGCGGGTCTCCTCGCCGGAGGGGGTGACGACCCGCAGGGTGAAGGTGTGCGTCTGATACAACTGGACTTGCCGGGTGCCAATACCGGGGACACCCTCGCCATCCAGATAGACCGCCCGGACGTTGGCCGTCTCCCATCTCACGGTGGTGTACTCGCCCGCACGGATCTGCAGCGGGTCGGCGGCGAAGTAGATATACGGTGTCCCCGTCGGCGTGGGCGTCACCGGGATGGTATTCGTCGCCGTTGGAGTGTTCGTGGGTGTGGGCGTCCGCGTGCGGGTGGGCGTCCGGGTCGGCGTCGGTGTCATCGTGTTCGTGGGCGTGTCAGTTGGCGTGGGGGTGGGTGTGTCGGTCGGTGTGGGTGTCGGCGTCGGCGTGTCTGAAGGCGTTGGGGTAAACACCGGCGTCAGTGTCGGCGTGGGTGTGGGCGGGATGATGCGGAAGCTTTTGACGGCGGGTGGGTCTTCCACATTCCCCGCCTGGTCAATCGCCTGCCCCAACACCACCACCTCCCCAGCCCCCAACCCCAACCCCTCCCACACCTCCTCCTCCCCCTCTGCAGGCGGAAGCGACGCGGCCCCAGCCTCCACCCCCACCACAAACGGCGCAGTATAGGGCTGCCAGGTGAGGCCAAAATCGGTGGAGTAGCTGATCCCCGCCACCCCACTCCCCCCGGCATCCAGCGCACTCATCTGCACCGTGACAGCCCTGCTGAACTGCCCCTGCGCATCCTGCACCCCCACCCCCTCAATCGTCGTCACCGGCGGCAACACATCCCGCGTGGGCCGCCCCAACAAGGCACAACTCCCCGGCTGAGGGAACAAGGCGGTGGCAATCTGGCGCTGCACATCCACGGTGGTGGGCAGGGCCTCCCAGGTGTCACTTCCCAGCCCCAGCAGGTAAATCGTCAGCGTGCTGGGGTCCACAGCCCCGATGTCCTCCTGGGTGTAGCGCAACGACACCGGCAGGGGCGGCGCAAATGCCTGCACAGGGCGCCCCTGGGGGTCAAAGGCCATGACCACACAGCCATTGCCCGTGCCCACTGCGCTCTCGCTGGGGCGGGGGTCGGGGGCGGAAGCCACCAGCAAGGCCCCGCCCTCCGGCACCTGGCCGGGCGCGGCGCAGGCCGCCAGGGCATCGGCGGGTGGGGTTGCCTCCTCCCCGCCACCCGTCCCTGTGCCCAGGCCCACCGTCACCTGCCCACCCCCGGCGGGCATCAATGCCGTCACTCCCAGGGGGTGCTGCCACAGGTAGCGGCTGGGTCGGCCGGGGTGGCTGAGGGGGCGTCCCAGGGCATCCGTGAGGGTGGCGGGGCTGGCCCAGGGGTCGTTAGCTCCCAGGAAGCCATAGGGGTCTACCCGCTCATTGCGGTCAAACTGGCCGTCGCCATTGGCATCAAAGCGCACCTCAAAGTGCAGGTGGGTGCCGGTGCTGTGGCCGGTGTTGCCCATGGTGCCGATGCGCTCGCCGGCCTGGACGGGCTGGCCCTGGCGGGCCTGGGTGGCGGCCCAGACGGCATCGTTCTGCAGGTGCAGGTACAGGGTGAGGAAGCTGCCCAGGCCGGGGAGGTCATGGCGGAGTTCCACCCAATGGTTGCCATCGCGGTAGGTGCCCACGCGATGGATGATGCCGCTGGCGGCGGCGAAGATGGGGGTGTTGTTGCGGAACTGGGGCAGGGGCATGAAGTCGTAGCCGGGGTGGCCGCTGTACCAGTCGTTTGGGGAGCGGCTGCCGTCAAACAGGAGCAGGGTGGTGGCGACGGGGGCGTTT
>DAOUBF010000075.1:0-7459 GCA_034432795.1 Anaerolineae bacterium | reverse complement strand
AAAGGCTGTAGCCGCTCCCATTGTGCATCGGTTAGCTCATGCCTATGTTGTTTTGGACTCATACCTCCTATTCTACAGCATTTTGCAGACAGGGCCTAGTCCCCTCCATGTATTGTTTTGAAAAGGCCCGGTGAGGTCGGGGGACCTGCTGGGCCTTTGACTTTATAGAGCATTCCATGAACGGCGGACCTATTGGTCCCCTCCGAGGAGATACCCCATCTTAATTTTAGCACAATTTAAGGTGTGATAAGCCTGTTGAGATCGCTTCTTCCTGCACCCATGTTATAATTCCAAAGAACATACCCATAGTTCAACAAACCATGTCCTTCGTTCACCTTCACGTCCACACCGAATACAGCCTGCTGGACGGATTGAGCCGGATCACGCCGCTGGTGGAGCGGGCGGCGGAGTTGGGTCAGCCCGCCCTGGCCATCACCGATCACGGCGTCCTCTACGGCGCGATTGAGTTCTACCAGGCGGCGCAGAAGGCCGGCATCAAGCCCATTATCGGCATGGAGGCTTATCTGGCCCCCCGCTCCCGCTTTGACCGCGAGGCCGACCGCGACCGGGGCACCCGCCATATCACCCTCCTGGCGATGGATGCCACTGGCTACCGTAACCTGATGAAGCTCGCCAGCATCGCCCAACTGGAGGGCTTCTATTACAGGCCGCGCATTGACAAAGAGGTCCTGGCGCAGTACGCCGAGGGCCTGATCGCCACCTCCGGCTGCCCCACCGGTGAGATCCCCCGCCTGCTCCAGGATGGCCAAGTGGCCCAGGCCCGCGAGGCGGCGGCCTGGTATCGCCAGGTCTTCCCCGGCCGCTTCTTCATTGAACTTCAGGAGCATGGCCTCCCTGAGCTGGCCGATATGAACCGCCAGCTTGTGGCCCTGGCGCGGGAGCTTGACCTGCCCCTCGTCGCCACCAACGACGTGCACTACGTCAATCGCGAAGATGCCGAGCCGCAGGACATCCTCATCTGCATCCAGACCGGTGCGGTCGTCTCTGACCCCAACCGCATGCGCATGAACAACGACAGCTATTACCTCAAGAGCGCCGAGGAGATGGCGGCGCTGTTTGAGGAGTTGCCGGAGGCGTTGGACAACACGCTGCGCATCGCCGAGATGTGCAACCTGGAGATTGAGTTCGGGCGCTATCACCTGCCGCCCTTTGACGTGCCTGAAGGCCATACGCCAGAGACGTATCTGCGTGCCCTGTGCGAGCAGGGCCTGCAGGAGCGCTACAATCCGGTTACAGCAGAGGCACGGGCGCGGCTGGACTATGAACTCAGCGTCATCCACCAGATGGGCTTTGACACGTACTTTCTGATCGTCTGGGACCTGACGCGCTTCGCCCGCAGCCAGGGCATCTGGTGGAATGTGCGCGGCT
Organism: Anaerolineae bacterium; assembly: GCA_034432795.1. Taxonomy (GTDB): domain Bacteria; phylum Chloroflexota; class Anaerolineae; order DSLN01; family DSLN01; genus DAOUBF01. Next base: position 6,070 of record DAOUBF010000075.1, on the reverse strand, counting down.
CGGCGGCGGGCAGCATCGTGGCCTATACGCTGGGGCTGACCAACCTGGACCCGCTCAAGCATAAGCTCATCTTTGAGCGCTTCCTGAACCCCGGTCGCGTGACCATGCCCGATATTGACCTGGACTTCCCCGATGACCAGCGCGACCAGCTTATCCGCTATGCGATTGAGAAATACGGCCAGGACCGCGTGGCCCAGATCATCACCTTTGGCACGCTGGGCGCCCGCGCCGCCATCCGCGATGTGGCCCGCGCCCTGGACCTGCCCCTGCCTGAGGCCGACCGGCTGGCGAAGATGATCCCGGCCATCCCCGGCAAGCCCATGAGCATCGCCGAGGCGCTGGAATCCATTGACGAGCTGAAGCAGGCCTATGAGAGCGAGGACTACATCCGGCGGCTGTTGGACATGGCCCAGAAGCTGGAGGGCGTGGCCCGCCACGCCAGCACCCACGCCGCCGGCGTGGTCATCGCCGACCGTCCCCTGGTGGAATACGTGCCCCTGCATCGCCCCACGAAAGGGACAGCGGTCGGCGACATCGGTGTGGTCACCCAATATGCTATGGAGAGTGTGGAGGCCATCGGCCTGCTCAAGGTGGACTTTCTGGGCCTGTCCACGCTCACCGTGGTGCGCAAAGCCTGTGAGTTGATCCGAGAACGGCATGGCATCACCTATAACCTGAGCAACATCCCGGTGGATGACCCGGCGCTGTATGAGCTTCTGTCCAGCGGGAACGTCCTGGGCGTCTTCCAGGTGGAAGGCGCGGGCATGCGCCGCGTGCTCATGGAGATGCGCCCCACCCAATTTGAGCACGTGGTGGCGGTGATCTCGCTGTATCGCCCCGGCCCGCTGGAATATATCCCCACCTACATCCGCCGCATGCACGGCGAGGAGCCGGTCACCTACCGCCACCCCAAGCTGGAGCCGATCCTCAGCGATACTTACGGCATCTGCATCTACCAGGAGCAGATCATCCAGATCGCCAGCCAACTGGCGGGCTACTCGCCCGGCGAGGCCGACACCATCCGTAAGGCGGTGGGCAAGAAGATCAAGGAGCAACTGCTCAAGCACCGCGAGAAGTTTGTCAACGGCGCGGTAGAGCACAGCGGCATCCCCCGCGAGGTCGCCGAGGCCATCTTTGACGATATTGAATACTTCGCCCGCTATGGCTTCAACCGCGCCCACGCTGCCGATTACGCCGTCCTCACCTGCCAGACGGCCTTTCTCAAGGCGCGCTACCCGCTGGAGTACATGACGGCCCTCCTCAACGTGGAGCGCAACAACACGGACAAGCTCGGCCTGCTGGTGGTGGAGTGTCGTCGCATGGGCATTGAGGTCTTGCCGCCCGACGTGAACGCCAGCCAACTGGAATTTACGATAGAGGGGAAGGCCATCCGCTTCGGCCTGGGGGCGATCAAGAACGTGGGCGAGGGGCCGGTGCAGACCATCCTGGCGGCGCGCGCCGAAGGTGGGCTGTTCCGCGACCTGGAGGACTTTTGCCGCCGGGTGGACCTGCGCCAGGTGAACCGGCGGGCGCTGGAAAGCCTGATCAAGGTTGGTGCTCTGCGACCCTTCGGCCACCGCGCCCAACTCCTGGCGGCCCTGGACCGCCTGCTCCATCTGAGCGCGAGCGCCCATCGTGCCCGCGAGATCGGCCAGATGAGCCTGTTTGATGCCGGGCCGGGCGATGACGCCGCGCTAACAGAGGGGCTCCTGGCGGAACTACCCCCTCAGGATGAGGTGCCGCGCCGCGAGATGCTGGCCTGGGAGAAGGAGTTGGTCGGCGCTTATATCTCTGAGCATCCGCTGGAACGCCCCATGCGCGAGTTACAGCATGTGGTAACGCACTACACCAGTGACCTGGGTGAGGAGTTGGACGGCCAGATGGTGACGCTGGCCGGGCTGGTGGCCTGGGTACGCCGCCACGCCACGAAGAAGGGCGAGGCCATGGCCTTCGTGGGCCTGGAGGACCTACAGGGCACGACGGAGTTGGTTGTTTTCCCGCGCCTGTGGGCCGCTCGCCAGGCCCTGCTGGAGGAGGGCAAGATCGTCATCGTGCGCGGCCGGGTGGATGCGAAGGGGCGTGAGGCCAAGATCATCGCCGAGGTGATTGACGATAAAGTGACCGTGCACGAGGCGTTGACCGAGGCCCGCTTCCCTTCATCTACGCGCCCGCCCGACGAGGCTGTAGGAGCAGGGCCTATGCCTGCCCTGGAACCCGCCACACACGGCGGTAACGGTGCGACGGAACAGCCCCCACAACCGCGCCTGGTGAGCGTGACCATCCCGCGCAGCGGCGACCCGGAGCGCGACCGGGAGCGCCTGGCACGTGTCTATGAGATTCTGGTGGACTTCCAGGGGAACGATCAGTTCCAGTTGATCCTCACGGGTGGCGGTCGCACGATTGCCCTGGCCTTCCCCAATAACACTACCTGCGCCTGCGAGGCCCTGGAGCGGCGGCTTCATGCCGAGTTAGGGCCGGGGACGGTGCAGGTTTTGGAGCCATATCCCGAAAGAGAGACCTGACCCTCTGTCCCCAGGCGCGACTTCAATTGGTTGCCCCCAATGTGGGATGCCCCCGCCCCCTCTCTGTCGCATTTGACATCTGGAGAAGATAGGCATATACTTGGCCCAAGCTAGCGCGAGCGATCACGGGGTAAGCTAGCGATCCCCACCTTATCACGAGAGGAGGATGATATTATGTCTGGGCGGCTCTTCTCTATTGGGGCCAGTCTCCTGCTCCTGGCCGCGCTACTGGCAGTCCCTGCTGGGGTCGTCAGCGCCAATGGCGATGCCCCTGGTGTGCCCACAGCCTGGTCGTTTGGCCCCCCCACGACCTTCCCCAGCACGGGCGGCGGCTGGTCGCGCTTTGACGGCGAGTACTATCCTCCGAATGGTCGGGTCTACTTCCTGGGCGGACGGGAAGGCGGCGTGACCTATGGGGATGTGTACTATTTTGATTCCAATACCGGGACGTATGCGGACACCGGCGTGGACATGCCGGTCCCGGTGACCAACTACGACATTGCCTTGTTGTGGGACGGCAGTCAGTGGGGGATGTACATCTTCGGCGGGCGGCCCTCCGCTGGCGGCACGATCAACACGACGCAGGTCTATTATCCGGCGACGAACACTGTCGCCGACCTGACCGCCACCGACCCCATGCCCTTGCAGGCGGGCGGCGTCCCGGTGGCTCCTTACGTTGCCGTCTATGACAACAAGGCGTATGTGTTCGGTGGTCTGCAGGTGACTGCTCCCCCTTACGTCACGGACGAGACCTGGGTCTTTGACCCGACGGCGCCGGCGGGCAGCCGTTGGACCAACCTGAATGCGCCGCTGAATCTGGCGCGGGCCTACATCACCACGGCGGTGGTGGATGGCTATATCTACGCTATCGGCGGGGATACATTTGACGGGGCCTCGCTGATCCCTGTGTCCATTGTGGAGCGGCTGGACACGGCCAATATCGCGGCGGGCTGGGATGACGCTGGCGTGGCCGACCTGCCGCTGCCTTCGTCAGGCATTGAGGGCTGCGATGAATCGCGGGCCTTCGGCTTCAACACCAACTCGCCCTTCACGGGCATGGGGGGCAAGATTGTGCTGGCGGGCTGTGGGCAGTGGCCTGGTACTGTGTCCGACGCTTTCATTTACGACGTCGCCACCAACACCTGGCAGGCGTGGGAGTTCCTGAACGAGGCGCGGCGCAACCACGCCGGGGCGCTGATTCCCTTTGCCCAGGGGACAGGCACGCCGGGGATGTGGGTCTTCGGCGGCTATGATGTCAGTGGGGCGAATAATACCGTCTCAACGGAGTATCGTACCCTGACCTTGCAGCCCACCTCGGTGAATCTGGCCGACTTCAGCGCCTCGTCGGGCGCGCCGACGCGCTCATGGGCGGAGCCGGTGCTGTGGGCGGCGCTCCTGGCCGGGGTCGGGCTGATGGGGCTGGCCCTGGGCCTGGGCCGGCGGCGGGCATAGGATTGCATTTTACCGCAAAGCACACGGAGAACGCAGAAGGGTTTTCAATCAATTCCTCAGCGGTCTCTGCGCTCTCTGCGGTGAGATAAAGAGGACAAAGAGGGGCTGGAAGCGTTTCCAGCCCCTCTTTTGTTCATACCGGAGTGGAGGTGTCCGGAGTTGAACCGGAGTCACGCCTGATGCGCTTCGGCTGTCTCAGGCGCCGAGCCGCTCGCACCCCCAGGTGGGGTCATGCCCGTGCAGGCATGCACTGGGGGCTATTGTAACACGGGCTGGCAGGGGGATCAAGGGGGCGACTTTGGCAGGGCTTATCAATTCTACGGACGTGCGGCATCCGAGGGTGGATAAGCCCTGATAAGATGCGTGCGGCTGCTTGACTTCTACAGTCAAATGGTGCTAAAATAATCATACCCGACGCAGCGCTTGTGTAAGCCATCCTGTGCCTCTCCAACCGATGGTTGATGAAGCCGGGAGATGGCTGCTATTTTCCCTCTTGCCGGGCGTTAACCACCGTTGGAGCGATGCACCTAGAAAGGGGGAGAGGCAGCACACACTGAGCTGGATTGTCCACATCACAGGCGGAATTCGGCCCCATGCATCCTGAAACGAGGGAGGTTCTCCATGACGAGAAAGCATATCTGGCTTCTTGTTCTGGCGGTCCTGGCCGTGCTGGCCTTGATCGCCATCCTGCCGGCCGCAGCGGACCAGCCTGCCTCTCCGGGCGGTCAGAGCAGCGGCCCGACGACCAACAGCGAGGCCCAGGGCGTCAAGCCCGATTCCTCCTGGGCGGATAAGGCCCCACTGGGACGCCCGGCCGGCCCCTTCCAGGGCCTGGTCCCGGATACCTGGGTCACGGCTGCCCCACTGCCTGCCCCGGCGCGCTACCGCCAGGCCTCCGCTACGGACAACACCGGGCGCGTGTTCCATTTCGGCGGCGGCACCAGCACAGGTGCGTACCTCAACGAGGTCCAGATCTACGATGTCGCCAGCAATACCTGGACCTCTGGGGCGCCCATGCCCAACGCCGGCCAGAACATGATGGCGGTGTACAACCCCATCACCAACAAGTTCTACCTGCCCGGCGGCTACAACGGCGCGCACAACACCTGGTGTCAGGTGTACGACCCGGCGGCCAACTCCTGGAGCACGTGCGCCTCGCTTCCGGCGGCGCGCTCGCCGATGGCGGCGTTCTTCCCGCTGGGCGCCCAGGGCCGCATCTACATCTTCGGTGGCAACCCCGGCCCGACGAACGAGGTGCGCTACCTGGACGTGGCCACCAATACCTGGAGCGGGCCGCTGGCGCCCATGCCCACTGCGCGCACCTACGGCTCGGCGCTGACGGTGGGGAACTACATTTACGTCATTGGCGGCGTGCTGACTACGCCGCTGAACACGTGCGAGCGTTATGACCCCAATACCGACACCTGGGCGACCTGCCCCGCGATGCTCACCGGGCGCATGAACCCCCATGCCACCTGGTACAGCGTAGGCGGTGTGGATTACATCTACGCCTTCGCCGGTGGCGGCGCGGGCGGGGATATCTGGACGGCCTACGACACGGTGGAACGCTACAACACCGCGCTCTTCCCCGGTGGATCGTGGGAGAATGTGGCCGACCCGGTGCCGGATGCGCCGGTGGCGGCGGGCTACGCCTGCGCCAATAACCAGGTCTGGCTGGCCGGGGGCACAAGCGGTGGCCTCTACTACCAGACCAATCGGGGGTACTCGGAGGCGGGTGGTATCTGCGGCGGTGCTGGGCCGACCCCCACACCCACGCCCACGCCCACAGGGACCTGGTACACCCCCACACCGACGAACACCCCCACGCCGACGAACACCCCGATGGGGCGCTGCGAGACCATCCCGCCCGACCCCTTCGGCTACCAGTGCGAGGACTGGGTCACCCGCACCTGGATCACCGCCACCAACCCCAGCGGCGTCACCGGCGATGACCAGGTGCTGCCCATCCCCATCGGCTTCACCTTCAACTTCTATGGTCAGAGCTTCACCACCGTCAACGTCAGCTCCAACGGCAACCTGCAGTTCACCACCTCCAGCACGGCCTTTTCTAACGTGTGTCCCCTGCCCAGTGGGAC
>DAOUBF010000074.1:0-7063 GCA_034432795.1 Anaerolineae bacterium | reverse complement strand
TATGGAGAAATTCCGCAAATGCAACCGTAAGGGTAGATTAGATGGATTCCGTCTAAGATGCCAATTGGGAGGGAAAGGCGGATTCCGTATAATCAATAGTTATGCCCCAGGTTCTACACCAGGGAGCACTAAATCAAAGGAGGAGAAATGTCTGAAACTGATCGCATCAAGTACTTACGCGTCGCTTTGCTCGTGGTAGGGATCATCTTCATCTTCGGGATTTTCCCGCTGACCATCGTCTGGCCTTCAGGTTGGGCATGGCACACCGAAGGCCGTTCAGCCTATCTAGAGATGATACTCAGCATTTACGCGACGCTTGGCGTCTTCCTCGTCATTGCCTCGCGTAATCCTCTCGCGCACCGTAGCCTCATCTGGTTCACCGTCTGGTCAAGTGTCGTCCATGGTGGGATCATGGCGGTGCAGTCCGTGGTTTACCCGCACAGCATCGGACACCTGTGGGGCGACGTATTGGCCCTGTTGGTCGTGGCAATCGTATTAGCGTTGCTGATGCCACGGGGGCGAGCAGGCGCAATTTCACAGGCGGCATAACAACCGGTTGCAGCGGACGGCGCGAAGCGCCGCCGCTGAACCGGAGCGTTAGCATGGACATGTCTGGATGTCGTGAAGTTCAGGGGGAACGGTTATGGGAAGCGCAACGATTCAAGGTCAGCTCTGGGGGGCTCGTGCCCAGGACTGGGCCACCTACGTGGAGCAGGTGTGTTTGCCACTTTTCGGTGCGGCCCTTGATGCCGCCCGCGTGACCTCTGGCACGCGCCTGCTTGATGCCGGGTGCGGGGCAGGACTCCTCGCGCTGCTGGCCCACCTCCGCGGTGCGCAGGTGGCCGCCCTCGACGCCTCGCCGGGGCTGCTGGCAATAGCTCGGCAACGTGTGCCTGAAGCCGACGTGCGGGAGGGCGACCTCGAAGCCATGCCCTTCGCCGACGCCAGCTTCGATGCGGTCACGGCGGTGAACAGTGTCTTCTACGCCGAAGACATGGCGGCTGCCATGCGTGAGCTCGTCCGCGTCGTGCGGCCCGGCGGGCGGGTCGTCGTGACCGCTTGGGGACCGCCGGAACGGTGCGAGTTTCTCACTGCCGTGATGCCAGCGCTCGGGCCGTTGATGCCGCCCCCGCCGCCCGGTGCTCCACCGCCGCACCCGGGTGCCCTGTCCGAGCCGGGAGCGTTGGCGGCTCTCCTAAAGGGTGCCGGCTTGCACGTTGTTGAGGAAGGCGAGGTCGCCTGTCCCTTTGTATTTGCCAGCACCGAAGTATCGTGGCGCGGGAATGCGAGCGCGGGCGTGAACCAGGCGGCCATCGCACATAGCGGCGAGGCTGCGGTTCGCGCCGTTTACGCAAACGCCGACCGAGCCCACATGCGTTCGGATGGAAGCGTTCGTTACGAGAACGTCTTTCTCTGGGCAGCGGGCGAACGACGGTAGCGACTGGCGCTCCTGAGTGCATGCTAACAACCGGTTGCAGCGGACGGCGCTTCGCGCCGCCGCTGAAGCTGAGCGTTGGGCGGCACACTCGCTAACACGGCATGACCCGTGCCATAAGGAGGTGACTGGTTTGGGAAAGTGATACCTTCAACTGTCTCTCACAATCGCTAACGGCACATCAATTCATAGACCAGAAAAGGAGAACAAACCATGTCTGAGAAATGGAGTCTCATGGGCACGTATTTTGAGGCGTGCAATTGTAACGTTGCTTGCCCATGCGTCTTCTTGAGTCCCCCAACGGCAGGAGAATGCACACTGCTTGTCGGGTGGCACATTGACAAAGGCAGTTACGGCAACGTAACACTGGACGGGTTGAATGTGGCACTGGCCGTGCATTCACCGGGTCACATGGCTACGACCAAATGGAAAGCCGCTCTGTATTTCGACGACAAAGCCTCCGAAGCCCAAAAGCATGCCCTCATGCAAATCTTCACGGGTCAGGCCGGCGGGCATCCGGCAGTGCTCGTATCCTTCGTGGGAGAAGTCCTGGGCGCAAAGAGCGTCGGGATTGACTACCATGCCTCCGGCAAGCGTCATCGTTTGAAGATTGCCGATGTTGCGGAAGCTGAGGTTGAAGCCATCAGCGGCGCGGGCGGTGCGGATGTGACGGTCACTGGGCATCCGCTGACCGTCGCTCCGGGCTATGCGGCCACGGCGGCCAAGTCGAAGAAGTTGAGTTACCACGACTATGGTTTGCAATGGGAAGTTTCGGAGAAGAATGGGTTCTTCTCGCCTTTTGCTTATCAGGGAGGTTAAGCAGTGCTGACTAAAGTTGCCGAGACCGTGCTGAAACGAGACCGTCTCATTGTGATGGCGGGTCTCGTCGCAGTTACCGCGCTGGCGTGGGTGTATCTCCTTCAGTTGGCTTCAAGCATGACGGGCATGGACATCAACAACATGGAGATGTCCATGCCCACCACGCAAGCCTGGCGCAGTGAAGACATCCTCCTAACCCTCCTGATGTGGGTCGTCATGATGGTGGCAATGATGACGCCTTCAGCGACGCCCATGATTCTCATGTTCGCCAGAGTCAATCGCCAACGGCAGGCAGAGCAAACGCCCATCCCTGCAACGGTGGTATTTGTGCTCGGCTACTTGCTTGCGTGGAGTTCGTTTAGCGTCGGGGCCACTTTGGCTCAGTGGGGATTGCATTCAGCCGCATTGCTTTCGGATGAGACGGGAAGTGTCACTCCTCTGTTAGGCGGGATTTTGCTCATCCTAGCTGGCGTGTATCAATTCACGCCACTAAAGGATGCCTGCCTATCGCGTTGCCGCACGCCACTCGGCTTCCTTATGACCGAATGGCGAGACGGGACAAAGGGCGCGCTTATCATGGGCGTGCGACATGGCCTCTATTGCGTTGGGTGTTGCTGGTTGCTGATGGCCCTGCTCTTTGTAGCCGGAGTGATGAACTTGTTGTGGGTGGCGCTAATTGCGGGATATGTTCTTGTTGAGAAAGTAGTTCCCGCAGGACAATGGGTAAGTCGAGCAATCGGTCTGCTTACGGTTGGATGGGGAGTATGGTTACTCATTCAAGTGTGGGGAATGTAAAATGCCGCCCAACCCGGGCATACAGGCGCGGGGCTTCCGCCCTCCGCTCCGCCACGGGCTACAGCCCCGCGCCTGATGCCTGCCGTTATGCTGCCATCAGCATGCGGCGGAACAACGTGGATCGGCGCCTTCGGCTTTCTGGCCGGTAGTGGTCTGGTACTTGGCTGGCGAGGTGGGAGGCAAGTCATACCATTGCGAAATTCCAGGTAAACCGCTTCGCCATGGCGACCGCTCAGGCCCGTCACCAGCCCCCTACCTATCGCGTCCTGATCGTGGACGATGTACCCGCCGTGCGCGAGTCGTTGCGCTGGGCCTTTGAGGAGACGCCGGACCTGGTCATGGTCGGTGAGGCGGGCGACGGTATGGAGGCGCTTGACCGCGCCCGCGAACTGGAACCGGATGTCGTCATCCTTGACATTGAACTCCCACGTCTGAATGGCTATACCGTAGCACGCCAGCTTAGGAACTCAGCGCATCCACCCATCGTGATCTTTCTCACAGTCCACAGCGACCCGCTCGCCAGGCAGCGTGGCGCCGAGGCGGGCGGCGACGGCTTCGCGGAGAAGGGCATTGGCTGGTCCGCGCTCATCGGCCAGATTCGCCAGGCGCTCGCCCAACGTGCCTCTCGCTAACTGCCACTCAACACCGGGCTACCCCCAGCCGATCTGTCGCATAGAATCCACCCGGTTATGAAATCGGCGGCGGGTTACTCAATTCGCCTGATCGCCGTTTCGCCTTTATAATAGTGCTCAGCTAGAGCGGAGGTCAACTTGAATCAACGGACCTGGCTGATTGTCGTTGGCGTTTTAGTTGTGTTCCTGTGCCTGTGCCTGGCCCTCGTGGGCGGCGCAGCGCTTACCCTGCCGCGCCTGCTGGACCTGGTGCGCAGCACCCCCACCGAGGAAGCGGTCATCCCTGAGCCGACCGTGGCCCCGCCAGCGCAGACGCCTACAGGTGAGGCCCCCCAGCCGCCTATAGTGCACTCCCCTGTGCCAGAGGACGTGCGCCAGACCGAGGAGTTGGTGCGCCATACCGATGTGCCGCAGCGCGACCTGATCGCCATCACCAGGCGGCTAAAGAAGATCAACGCGATCCCCCGCGTGGTGCGCGAGCAGCCCCACCTGTATCAGGTGGGCGACCAGGAGGTCTTCTGGGTGAGCAACCCCGACCGCCAGGAGAACCGCCAGATCACGGCCACCCTGCGTTACGCCACGCCCCACGTGTACATGTGGGTGGAGAACGGGGTTGAGGTCAGCGACCGCGACATCCAACGCGCTGCCGACAACTTTGAAGAGAAGATTTATCCCACCAACCGTGAGTTCTTCGGCAGCGAGTGGACGCCGGGCGTGGATGGTGACCCCCACCTCTTCCTGCTGCATGCCACCGACCTGGGCGAGAGCCTGGCCGGGTACTACTCCAGCGCCGATGAGTTCTCCCGCCTGGTCCACCCCTTCTCCAACGAGCACGAAATGTTCTACCTGAACATTGACCCCCGCCTGCCCAATCCGCTTCAGATCGGCAGCGACTTCTACAACGGCGTCCTGGCGCACGAGTTCCAGCACATGATTCACTGGTACAACGACGCCAACGAGGAGACCTGGCTGAACGAGGGGCTGTCGGAGCTGGCCTCCTTCCTTAATGGCTATGACGTGGGCGGCTTTGACATTGAGTTCAGCCGCCACCCCGACACCCAACTCAACACCTGGCCGGAAGGCCCCGGCTCGGCCACGGCCAACTACGGCGCGGCCTACCTGTTCACCTCGTACTTTCTGGACCGGTTTGGCCGCGACGCCACGCGCGCGCTCATCGCCGACGACGAGAACGGCCTGGCCAGCGTGGACAACGTCCTCCACCAACTCGGCCTCACCGACCCGCAGACCGGCCAGCCCCTGACCGCCGACGATGTGTTCGCCGATTGGGTCATCGCCAACTTCCTGGACGACAGCACCATCGCCGACGGGCGCTACGGCAACAGCCTGATTGATGTCCCCCGCTTCGCTGTGCAGACCACCCACCGGCGCTGCCCGGTCGCCCCTACCCAGGAGACCGTCCACCAGTACGCCGCCGACTACATCGCCATCCGCTGCCAGGGCGACCTGACCATCCACTTCCGAGGAGCCACCACAGTCAAGCTTATGGACACCGACCCGCACAGTGGGCGCTATCAATGGTGGTCCAACCGCAGCGATGAGAGCGACATGACGCTCACCCGCGAGTTTGACCTGAGCCAGGTGCAGACGGCCACGCTGCAGTTCTGGACCTGGTATCACCTGGAGGAGAACTGGGACTACGCCTATGTGGAGGCCTCCACCGACAACGGGGAGACCTGGGACATCCTGCGGGCGCCGGATAGCACCGATGCCAACCCCAACGGCAACAGCTACGGCTGGGGCTGGACCGGCGCCAGCGGCGGCGGCGAGACACCCAGGTGGATTGAGCAGCGGGTGGACCTCTCGCCCTACGCGGGCCGCAAGGTGCTCATCCGCTTTGAGTACATCACAGATGCCGCCGTCAACCTCGCCGGCTTCGCCCTGGATGACATCCGCATCCCGGAGATCGGCTTCATGGACGATGGTGAGCAGGGTGATAACGGCTGGCAGGCGCAGGGCTTCATCCGCACGAACAACCTGCTGCCGCAGCGTTTCATCGTCCAGTTGATTGAGCGGGGCCGTGAGACGCGGGTGCGGCGCCTGCCGCTGGGGGAGGAGCAGACGGGCAGGTGGGATATTCGGTTGGGCGGCGCTGTCAACGAGGCCATCCTGGTGATCTCCGCCGTCGCGCCGGTGACCACCGAAGTCGCCCCCTACGAGTATAGCATCACGGTGAAGTAGCCTCGTCTAAGGGGAAGGAGGCAGCTTCCCTCCCCTGGCGGGGGGCAGATCACTCATCCAGCGGGCTGCGCACGGCCAGGCCGCCGCGGCTTAGCACGTGGGTGTAGATCATCGTCGTTCTCACATCCTTGTGCCCCAAGAGTTCCTGCACGGTGCGGATGTCGTAGCCGTTTTGTAGGAGATGGGTGGCGAAGGAGTGGCGCAGGGTATGGCAGGTGACGCGCTTGTGAATCCCCGCCTGGCGCGCCGCCTCCCTGACCGCCCTTTGCAGGCCGCTCTCGTCCACATGATGGCGACGCACACTAGCCGAGCGGGGGTCTACCGACAGTCGCTCGGACGGGAAGACGTACTGCCAGATCCACTCGCGGCTGGCGTTGGGGTATTTGCGCTCCAGCGCGTAAGGGAGGTAAACGGCGCCGTACCCCTGCGCCAGGTCTTCCTGGTGCAGGCGTCTGACGTGTTGGAGGTGGTCCTGCAACGGGGCGATGAGGCTTTCGGGGAGGATGGTGATGCGGTCTTTTTCTCCTTTGCCGTCACGCACGATGATTGCCCGTTGGGCAAAGTCAAGATCCTTGACCCGCAACCGCACACATTCCATCAACCGCAGGCCGCTGCCATAGAGCAGCCTGGCCATCAGTTGGTGGGTGCCTGAGAGATGGCTGAGGACCCGCTGCACTTCATCTTTCGTCAGGACGATAGGGAGACGTTTGGGCTTTTGGGCTCGCAGGGCGTTAATGGGCCCCAGGTCTTGGTGAAGCACCTCGCGATAGAGGAAGAGCAAAGCGCTGTAAGCCTGGTTCTGGGTGGAGGCGGCGACGTGCTCGTGCACGGCCAGGTGGGTGAGAAAGGCTTCGACTTCGGGCGCGCCCATGTCCTTAGGGTGGCGCTTGTCATGGAATAGGATGTAACGCCGGATCCAGTCCACGTAAGCGGTTTCGGTGCGAATGGAGTAATGTTTGAGGCGGATGGCGTCGCGGACCCGGTCGAGGAGTTTCTTGGAAGTCAATTGTATTTTCTCACAATCTTGATTGTATTTTTCGTCACAATCTTGACAGAATTTAGCTTTTGCTCTATAGTTATTATATGGAGAAATTCCGCAAATGCAACCGTAAGGGTAGATTAGATGGATTCCGTCTAAGATGCCAATTGGGAGGGAAAGGCGGATTCCGTATAATCAATAGTT
>DAOUBF010000073.1:0-14482 GCA_034432795.1 Anaerolineae bacterium | reverse complement strand
CCACCCGAACCCCAACCCCTGTCGCCACCCTCACGCCTGACCCTTATGAACCCAACGACACACCGGAGCAGGCGTATTATGTTGCCGTCGGAGGGCAATATACCGGGATCAACTTTGTCCCCTATGGCGTCACACCGCCGCCGACGGACGTGGATTATTTTCGGGCTATCTTGAAAAACGGGCATACCTACCGCCTGCGGACGACGCTGGACGGCCTGGGCATAGATACCTACCTGCGCCTGATCGCGCCGGACGGCCAGACCGTGCTCGCCGAGAACGATGATGCCAACGCAGGTACGCTCGCCTCCGAGATCGTCTGGACGGTCACCACCGGGCGCGATGAGATTTACTACTTTCAGGTGACCAACCGGGACCCTTCCGACCCGCGCCTGCCGGGCAAGACCTATCGGTTTGAGGTGATAGACCAGAGCCTAACGCCCGGCCCCACGCCCACGCCCACGCGCACGCCCAGCCCAGGGCCGACGCAAATCGGTGGGCTGGACCCCTACGAGCCGAACTATGACTTTGACCACGCCTACCCCATCGGCGCGGGCACGTACGCCACGCCCGGCCCCACCTACGCGGCCAACTTCGTCCCCTGGATGGGGCCGGGGCCGGACAACGACTTTTACGTGCTCACAGTTAAACCGGGCGAACTGTACACCTGCGAGACATTTGATCTGGGTGGGCCGACCGATACCAACATGATCTTCTACGACGCCAACCGTAACGGCATCGGCGGGAACGACGACGCCGAGCCGGGGACGCGCGCCAGCCGGTTGAGCTGGTACAGCACCTACCTGGGGCCGATGTACATCCTGATCGGCAACGTGGGCGCGGTGCCGCCCAATCAGGCGGCGCAATACACCTACAGCCTGCGCTGCACCTTTGGCATGCCGCCCACGCCCACGCCCTTGCCCACCAATACCCCCCGGCCCACGCTCCCGCCGCCTCCGCCGACGCCTGTGCCCACCTTCACGCCGTTGCCGCCACCGCCGACCCTGCCACCCCCGCCGCCGACGCCGCTGCCCACGCCGACGACCCAGGTGATCATCATTCCGCAGCCCACGCCGACGGTGGGGCTGCGCCTGGTCACGGTGGACCTGGAGGTGTATTATGATGCCAACGGGAATGCATCCCCCGATCCGGGGGAGGGGATCGTCAACCTGTCGGCGCGGGTGTACGACGCCACGACGAATGAGCTATTGGCCTATGGCTTTACCGACCCGGATGGCCGGGTGAGCTTTACGGTGGCCGCGCCCGGCCCGGTGCGGCTGGAGGTGCCCTATTTGAATTACGCCCAGGTGATTACGACGACGATGGCTGCGGTGCAAATCCGGGTAGTGCCGCAGCCGCTGCCTGGAGGTATTCCATAGTGGAGAGAGAAGCCCTCACCCCCAACCCCCTCTCCCGAAGCTTCGGGAGAGGGGGCGAAGGGAGGTGAGGGAGAGAGCGGAGATTCGTGTACAGACGGGATTCGGTCTCGTTTCCGAGCGATGAGCCGGAAGAGCAGTTTACCATTGACGTTCAGCCACGCGCCCCGTCGTTGATTGAGCGGCTGCGCCGGAGGCTGGAGCGCGGCGACCCGGCCACACGTAATCTGTTGGTGATTGCGTTTGCGGTGGGCATGTTGGCGGTTGTCGCCGTCGGCCTGTATGGGCTTTCCATCCTGCTGCGCGAGACGGAGGGGCCGCGCCCACCCGAAGGCGGGCCGCCCGTAGTGGAGACGCCGGTCGGGGAGCCGCTCGTGTTCGGCGACCCCAGCGTGACGGTGCCGCCGGTGCAGCCGGTGACCCTAACGGTTAAGGATCAGAGCCTGGGCGTGTATAGCATCCGGGTGCAGGAAGGCGGCACCTGGCCCTACGACCCCAAGCGCAGCGATCAGGCGGCCTGGGTGTATGGCACGCTGATCAACTACATCTTCGGCCTGGACGCGGGGAACCGGGCCAATGTGGAACTGCTGGAGTCGCTCCTGGAGGGCGATCCCATTGTGGTGCACCTCTCCAATGGCCGAGAGTTGCATTTCACCTTCCGCGAGCGGATGCGCGTGCCGCTGGACGATGTGTCCTTGTTTGACCAGCGGGCGCCTGGCGTGACGCTGGTGCTATTAGGGGAGCGGGGTGAGGATCGCCTCGTCGCGCGGGGAGATTACAACGCCGAGGCTGAAACCGAGGTCGGCGGTGGCGTGGGCGAGGGGGTGGGCGTGCCTATAGAGGTCGGGCCGGTGCGGGTGACGGTGCAATCCGGCGAACTCCGACGCGGCCCGTTGCCCAATCTGCTGGAGGGCTTCGCCTATTACCTGGTCAATTTTGAGATTGAGAACCTGAGCGAGGCGCCGCTGGATACGTCCGCGTTCCAGATGCTGTTGATTGACGCGAATGGTACCCGGTATAATCTGTCCATTCCGGCGAGCCTGCAAGGGCTAGGGCCGTTGCCGCCGCTGCTTCAGCCAGGCGTACCTGCCCAGGCCACATCGGGGTTCCTGGTACCGGAGGCGTTGCCTGGGCCGGTGACCTGGGAGTTTCACCCTCAGGCGGGGTCGGAGGAGGTGGCGCGGGTGCAGCTTCCAGTGCAGGCGGCCCCACCGCCCGCGCCGCCCCAGGCCCAGGTGTTGGTGACAGCGGCGGAGATCACACCGGATGGGACGGGCGTTAGCGTCCGCGTCATGATCGGTAATCCGGGCCAGGATGCGATTGCGGTAAATGAGGGCGATGTGTCCCTCACAGCGGAGGGGATACCGCTGGGATTGCGGGAGGCGCTGCCGCCGCCGCCCTGGACGATTGCGCCAGGGGGAACACTCCAGGTGGTATTAACGTTTGAGCGGCCACCGGCGGATACAGCACTGTTGACTGTGCTCGGCTATCGCTTCCAGCTCGCCCGCTTGCGCTGAGAGAACCGGAGATGGGGGGAAAGGATGGGGGTCGTCGCTGTTGCCGTCTGTTCCCAGTGCGGTTACCGCTCCAAACCCCTGTTTTTAGGGGCGGGGCGGTCGCGGGAGCGCAATGAGGTCGTTGTCTGCACGACGGATGGGATGGTGATGTCGCGGGCCACAGAGGAATTGGACGCCGGCGAGGCGGTGTGCTCTCGCTGTGGCGGCCCGCTTCAGCGCCTGCCGGGCGCCCGCACCAGCGATTTGCCGCTTGGCGTTTACCCCTGCCCGCGCTGTGGGACAAAGGCGCTCCGGTTTGAGGCCACAGGAAAGTGGGATTGAAGCCTTCAGTTGAGTTTCCCCAAGAGGGTGTAATAGGCCTCGCGAGCCAGGCGGTAGTTCGGTTGGAGGGCCAGCGCCTGGCGATAGAAGTGTAATGCCTTCAGCCATTCCCCTTTGTGTTCGTACACCCGTCCCAGGTTCATATGAGGAAAAGCGCGCGCCTGGTAGCGCGGCGCCTGGATGGCCTTCTCCAGCCAGGGGATGGCCTCGTCCCAACGGCCCAATTCAATGAGATAGGCGCCGATGTCGTTATAGGGGTTGCCGAAGGTCGGGTCAATGGCGATGGCCTTGTGGCATTCGGCGATGGCCTGTTCATATAGCCCCAGCAGGCTATAGGCCCAGCCCAGAAAGGTGTGGGCCTCGGCGGTCGGGTAGTGGGCGATGGAGGCTTTGTAAGCCTGAATGGCGTCGGCCAACTCGCCACGCATGTGTAGGGCGTAGGCTTTCTGAAACAGCTTCCAGGCAGCCTGGATGTCGTCGTCCGTCGGGGCCATGCAGGGTACTATAGCACAGCAGGCGATAGGAGGCTACTGCGTGATTCTGCCGCCGCTTGCGCCTGCTGGCGACAGGGGATAAAATGGGCGGCTATGAACCTGGATGACCTGAATACCTTTCGCCAGATTGACACCGAGGACATGCTCGGCCATATCGCCGGGCTGCCGCAGCAATGCCGCGATGCCTGGGACCAGGCCCAAAACACCGACCTCCCTCTCCGGCCCTCTGCGATCCGCCATATCGTCATCGCCGGTATGGGGGGGTCGGCCATCGGAGGCGCGCTGCTCCAGGCGTTGGCCGCGCCGGAGTGCCCCGTCCCGATCAGCGTTGTCCGCGACTACGACCTGCCCGCGTTTGCCAGGGGCGCGGAGACGCTGGTCATCGGCTCCAGCTATTCCGGCGACACCGAGGAGACGCTGAGCGTCTTCCAGCAGGCGCATGAGCGGGGCTGCCAGCTTCTGGCGCTTACCACCGGCGGGCGTCTGGCCGAGCTGGCTCATGACTATGGCGCCCCTGTGCTGCATATTCCCTACCGCTCGCAGCCCCGCGCCGCGGTCGGCTATGCCTTCCTCTCGCTTGTGGCCGTGGTGTGCCGCCTGGGCTTGCTGCGCGACCAGGCGGATGACCTGGATGAAGCCATCAGCGTGATGAAAGCGCGCCAGGCGGAGATCCACGCCGATGTGCCGGTGGTGCGCAACCCGGCCAAGCGGCTGGCGGGCCAGCTTGTGCAGCGCATCCCGGTGATCTACGGCGGCGGCTATATGGCGCCGGTGGCGCGACGTTGGAAAGGCCAGTTCAACGAGAATGCCAAAGCCTGGAGCCACTTTGAGGTCATGCCCGAACTGAACCACAACGCCATCTGCGGCATCGGCTTTCCAGAGGAACTGATGACGCGGGTGGCGGTCATCCAGTTGACCTCGGCGTTGGACCATCCGCGGATCCAGCAGCGCCACACCATCACGCGCGAAATTCTGATGCAGCAGGGCATCGCGGTGGATGTGATCAAGGGGCGCGGTGAAAGCCCGCTGGCCCAGATGCTCTCGGTGCTGCACTTCGGTGATTACACCAGCTACTATCTGGCGATGTGCTACGGCGTGGACCCCACGCCGGTCCCTCCTATCGCCCAGTTGAAAGAACGGCTGGCCCGGCTGGTATAGGCCCTGTGGCTCTGTTGCCCACAGAGGATGTCCGGGGACTCCACCGTTGACGGTGCGGCGCTCAGATGCCCGATGTTCAATATTCTACGAGGGAGGTCACGATGAAAACATGGCTGCGTCTGGCACTGCTTGTGGCACTGCTGGCCACGAGCGGCATCGCCGCGGCCCCGGCCCAGGCCGAGCCGGGCGCACGCTGCCAGGAGGGGGTGCAGCCCAGCGGCGCGCTCTGGCTGATCTGCATCCCCAGGCTGCTCTGGAACGGCGACCTGGTTGTCTTCGCGCATGGCTACACGGCGTATAACGAGCCGCTGGGCTTCCAAAACCTGTATCTGCCCGATGGCACGTACCTACCCGACCTGGTGACCGGCCTGGGCTTTGCCTTCGCCACGACGAGCTACCGCACGAATGGGCTGGCCGTCCTTCAGGGGGTGGACGACATCCGCGAGTTGATCGCGCTGTTTCCGGGCGTGGCCGGTCGTGCCCCCGATCACATTTACCTGACCGGAGCCTCGGAGGGCGGCATCGTGACCACGCTGCTGGTGGAGCAGTCGCCCGACCTGGTGAGCGGGGGGCTGTCACTCTGTGGGCCGAACGGTGACTTCAAGCGTCAGATTGACTATTGGGGCGATTTCCGCGTGCTGTTTGATTACTTCTTCCCCGGTGTCCTGCCCCCCAGCCCGATCAGCATCCCCCAGGAGGTGATTGACCACTGGGAGGACCTCTACGCGCCGGCGATTCAGGCTGCTGTGAACGCCAACCCGCAGGCGGCTGCTGAACTGATGGCCACCTCCAACGCGGCCACCGATCCCGCCGACCCGGCCACAGTGGTGAGCACGACGCTGAATCTGCTCTGGTACAATGTCTTTGCTACCAACGACGGCGTCCAGAAGCTCGGCGGCAACTCCTACGGCAATCGCCTGCGCTGGTATCGCGGCTCAAGCAATGACCTGCGACTCAACCGCATGGTCCAGCGCTTCAGCGCCGACCCGGCTGCACTGGCCGAACTGGAACACTACCAGACCTCCGGCACCCTGACGATCCCGCTGGTCGTGATGCACACGACGGGCGACGAGATCGTCCGCTTCCAGCAGATGGTGCTGTACTATAGTAAAGTGGCTGCGGCGGGGCACCTGGACAACCTGGACGTGATCCCCATCCGACGCTATGGCCACTGTAATTTCACCACCGCCGAGGTCCTGGCGGGGTTCAGCCTGCTGGTGCTGCGGGTGACGGGCAGCCGATTGGAGGGTATCCCACAGCAATTTGACCCTGGCCAGGCGCGTGGTGCATTTGACCAGGCGGCCAGCCCAACCCCTGGCCGCCCGTGAGGGTATGCTGCGCGATCCGACGGCCAGGAAGATCCTCCTGATCCTGTGGTTCCTGGCCTCTACGCTGCTGATCACCGGCGCTGCGCTCATCGTGGAAGTCACCGGCCTGCCGGTCCGGCTGCCGCCACCCGCGTGGTTGCCCACGTTGCGGGATGTCCTGGTGGTCATCACTGTGTTCAGTTTTGCCTACACCTGGGCATTGCCCTGGATTTTGCGAAGGCGCCCGCTGCCCAGTCTCCAGCGCGAATCCGGTTTTCTGGGCATACGCCTGGGGCCGGAGTTTCAGCCCCTGCTGATCGGCCTGATGTTTGGCGCGGCGCCGGCCTCCTATGGCCTGGTGTTGTTCCTGTTGGGTGCGCCGCTCAGCCAGCTTTACCTCTTCGCGGGCGCGGCCTTCCTTGAGACGGCGCTGTGGGGGCTATACAACCTGGTGAGGATGGGAGCGAACTGAAAACCTGGTATTGGCAGAGGGTCTTAGAACCTTCTCCGCCCCTCGCTTTGCATTATCTCTGCGCGGCTCAGGTTCAACCTGACTCCCTTCACATCCAGCGGCGACCCCTGGCGTTTTTGCGGCTTGATGATAAACATCTGGCCGTCGCGGCGCTTAATCCATACTTCGCCATACTATGCAGCTTCTTCTAAAAGCGATGCCAGTTTTTGGCGTGCTTCCATATAAGTGTATGTTTTCATTATAATGACGAGGATGTGATTATGGCCGCACGAGCGATGAATATATAACGCAGCTTTTGATCGCCACTTCCTGACAGCAGATTTTATTCTGGTGCCCGCACCCCCGCCTTAACCCCGACCCCTCCCAAACCATTCTAGAATCCGCGCCGTGTGCTTGACGCCGTTGATGAAGTGTTCGGGCACCAGGTTCTCGTTGGGCGCGTGGGCCTGCGCGCCGGGGTAGCTGACCCCGGCAGTGACGATGGGCACATTCAGGGTCTCAATAAACACGTGGTTCGGGCCGGAGCCGCCGCTCATGGGGGCGACGACCGGCTCTTTGCCGTAGGCCTCGCGGGCCGCCTCCAACGCCAGCCGGACAAAGGGGTGATCGGGGTCGGTGCGCGCCGGTTTCTCACCGCCCAGGTAGGTGATCTCCACGTCGGAGAAGCCCTCCGCGTCCAGGTGCTGGCGCAGCTTCTTTAAGATGTCCTCCGGGTCCTGGTCGGGCACCAGGCGGAAGTCCACCTTGGCGCTGGCGCGGGCGGGCAGCACTGTCTTGGACCCCGGCCCCTGATAGCCCGCCGTCAGCCCGCAGATGGTGCAGGTCGGCTCAAACACCTGGGCGCGTTGTAATTCCACACCGCCGCTCAGTCCTTTGAGGAAGCCTTTCAACCCATAGCGTTGGCGCATTTCGGCAGAGTCGTCGGGCAGGGCCGCCAGAAGCTCCAGGTCCCGTGGTGTGGGGGGTCTGACCGCATCGTAGAAGCCGGGGATGCGGATGCGCTCATCCGGCCCCTTGAGCGAATTGAGCGCCCACACCAGCCGCCAGGCGGCGTTGGGGAAGATGGAGCCGCCCAGGCCGGAGTGGGCGTCCTGCGTCGCAGTCTGCACGCTCAGCTCAACGTAGCAGATGCCACGCATCCCCAAGGTCATGGTGGGCCGGCCTTCAAAATTAACGCCGCCGAACTCCCAGATGCAGGCATCCGCCCGCAGCTTCCCGGCGTTTTCGCGCACAAAGGCCTCCAGGTGGGTGCTGCTGGTCTCCTCCTCCCCCTCAATCACGAACTTGATGCGGCAGGGATAGGCGCCCGTCACCGCCTTCAAGGCGTCTAGCGCGGCCAGGCGGCACATAATGTGGCCTTTATCGTCGCTGACGCCACGCGCATACAGCTTGCCATCGCGGAATGTCGGCTGGAAGGGTGGCGAGTCCCATAGCTCCAGCGGTTCGGGGGGCTGGACATCGTAATGGTTGTAAAGGAGCAGGGTCTTCTCACTGCTCCCCTCTGCCTCGGCATAGACAATGGGGTGACCTTGAGTGGCGATGATCTCCACCTGGAAGCCCCGTCGCCGCAGCATGTCCGCCACCAGTTCGGCGCATTCCCGAATGCCCAGCCCCTGCGCCGAGACGCTCGGCTGGGCGCAGAGTTGCACCAGTTCTGCCAGGGATTCATCCAGATGATCCACGATATAGCGGTCAATAGCGGTGAAGTCGGTCACTGCGCTCTCCTCTCATAAAAGCATAGCATGGTGCTCCCATAGCGCCGCTGGTCCACCAGGTCCAGGTTGGCCAGCGCCAGGGGTTCGTATTCTTTGGGATGGATTTGGGCGATGGCGACGCCATCCTCGGCCAACCAGCCAGGGCGGGCATCCAACAGCTTCAGCGTTCGCGCCCACAGCCCCTGATACTGCGGCGGGGCAATGTAGATGATATGGAAGGACTGGCGCGGGTCGTTCGCCAGATAGATAAAAACGTCCGTGCGGATGACCTCGGCACGTGCGGCCAGGCCGGTGAGCTTCAGGTTGGCCTGGATGGTGGCGATGGCGTCGCGATGGCTCTCAATAAACACGGCGCGGCGTGCGCCCCGGCTCAGCGCCTCAATCCCCACGCTGCCCGTGCCCGCAAACAGGTCCAGCACGTCGGCGCCCACGACATCATCGCCCAGGATGTCAAACAGGGCCTCTTTCACCCGGTCGCTGATCGGCCTGGTCACGTCGCCTGGGACAGGCCGCAGGCGACGCCCCTTGGCGATACCTGAGATGACGCGCATGTACGTTAAACGTCAAACGTCAAGCGCCAAACGTAAAGATTACGTTTCACGTTTGGCGCTTGACGCCTCCACCACCTCCCGTGCTGCCCGGATGTTGGAGGTCGGCGTGATGATGGGGGTGACGCAGCCGGTGCCCAGGATGAAGCGGCGGCCTCCGGTCTGTGTGATAGCTTCAGTGGCTTCGGCCCTGACCTGGGCCGGGCTGCCGCGCACAAGCGTCTCTATCTGGCGGATGCCGCCCAGCACGGCGCCGGGGAAGCGGGCCTGGCCTTCGCGCAGCGAGGGGGGTGTCTCCCGATCATGCCAGTTGAGGACATGCACGGGATAGCCGCAGACCAGATCAAACATGACCTCGTTGCCGTGCAGATGCAGCACGTTGAACCACAGGTCGCTGGCCGCCGCCAGGATGCGCAGATCGTAGGTCTCGCCGAACAGGCTGTATTCGGCTTCGCTCAGCAGGCTGTAGCTGGCATGCTGGACGGCATAGAAAATGCCCGCGATACCGGTCGGTTTGATGGCTTCAATGAAGCGGATCGTCGTTTGCGTGATCGTCTCCAGCCCGGCGTGGAGGGCGTCTGGGTAGCGGCGCAGGTGGACGATGAGGGCCTCCTCGCCGACCAGGTTCTTGGCCTGGGCCAGCGGGCTGAAGATGGTTTGAATGAAGGGGACCTCGTCGCCGACCGCCTCACGGATCAACTCCAGGCAGCGGATCTGGCGGCCCAGCGCCCCTTGGCGCGGGTCCAGAACCTTTAATCTGGCCCAGTCCTCCGGCTGGGCGATGGGGTAGGCGATATAGTCGCGGGTGCCTTCTTCGTTGCCCAGCCAGCGGTCCTGGGCGCCCCAGTCCTCAATGCAGAAGCTGGAGGCCGGCGTTACTTTGATGAAGTCAAAATCATACTGGCGCTGGAAGGCCACAGTCGCCGCCGCCAGGTCCTCCGGGCGGTAATCGTCCCCCGGCCAGTGCCGCCACAGGGAGACAGGGACACGGTCCACCGGCGCGCCGTGGAGGGTGGCTTCCAATCGGTCTCGCTTGTTCATGGATGACATACGCGCTGTGGCCTATTTCACCTGCTCAGGCGCGCTGCGTAAGGTGTGGAGGTGGTACTCAGCCTGGCGCTTGAGAATGGCCGCCCGGTCTTTGCTCTCTTCGCCCATCGTGGGGAGCAGGCTGAGCACGCGGTTGAACGCCGCGATCGCTTGTTCACGCTGCCCGGCTTCTTTGAGCGCCAGCGCCAGCCCCCATTGGGCGTCCATGAAGTCGGGCTGAAGCGCGAGCGCTTGCTCAAAGGCGCGGATCGCCTCTGCGTACTGGCGCACGCCATAGTAGCCCCAACCGAGGTTACTCAGGGCCTCTGCGCTCTCCGGGTTGGCGGCAGCCGCCTGCCGGTACTTTTCCAACGCCAGTTCTGCCTGGCTTGCAGTTTGTGTTTGCGATGCCACGCGCGCCCTCCTGATGCACATAACTGGATAGAACGATCCCTCTGTCTGGTGTGATTATCATCATCGGCCTGATTATAATCGCAGTTTCAATAGACAGCAACAGGACATGTGCGTACGCTGGCGCTGTCGGGCGCGCATCGGAGGACAAAGCCTGATATGCCCCTCGTGAGCGCCTGGACCGCTGTTCCTGGGTTTCGCCCACACCGTGTTGTACACCTCGCCAGTGGTGGATTACAATCTGCAGTGGTTGGGCAGGCGTTTCCTGGCGACGCGGTGCGTCCTGTGGCAGTGGCGAGAGGCGCTGCGCCCCAGGTAAAGGGCTGGGTAACGGTGTCCCGTTCAAAGGGGTAACGAGGCTGTGGCGCATGCGATCCTCCTCACCGGCCCACCGCGCGTGGGCAAGACCACCATCATCCGCCGGGTGGCGGAGCGGCTGGTGCCCCGCGCGGGTGGCTTCTACACCGAAGAGGTGCGTTCCGGCGGCGAACGCATCGGTTTCCGCATTGTGACGCTGGATGGCGAGGAGGCCCTGCTCTCCTCGGTGCACTTTCCCGGCCCACCGCGTGTGGGCAAGTATGGCGTAGATGTGGCCACCTTTGAACGGGTCGGTGTCCAGGCGCTATGGAGGGCGATAGCCCGCGCTCAGATCGTCGTCGTAGATGAGATCGGTAAGATGGAGTTGTTCTCGGCAGCGTTTCGGGAGGCGGTGTTGGCTGCATTGGATAGCCCCATGCCGGTGGTGGGGACGATTCTGTCTAAGCCGCACCCCTGGGCCGATGCGCTCAAAGCCCGGCCCGATGTCCGGCTGATCCCGGTCACGGTGGAGAACCGCGACAGGTTGGTCCAGGCTCTCCTGGATCAGTTGAACGGGTAACGGATGAAAATCTGATCGCCAACGATGCGCTGCCCATCCGGGGTGAACACGGGCAGCCGCTGCCCGCTCTCCGCTTCGTATAAGCCTACCTCAATAGTCAGATCGGATAAGGGCAGAGATGCGGGGAGGGTCAGTGGATGCTCGTCGCGGATGATGTCACCGGGCAGCCAGATAGATGTTGGGAAAGCGCCCTGTTGTGGCCAACTGTCGTGCTGGGTCACAAGCTGACCTGTGCGATCCAGGACATGGGTGAAGACGCTGTAGGCCGTGTCCACCGGCGCCAGGCAGGCCCAATACAGGCTCAGGCGATATTCCCCCCGGCGCCCCACCGGCTCAAAGTCATAGCCGGCCAGCCGGATGCTCTCGCCCAGCCGCCAATCCATGGGGTGCGAGGGCGTAGGCGGCGGGGCGCGACGATAAGCGATGACCTCAAAGCCGGCGATATAGCCTTCCCAGACGCGCTCGGCGCGCCTGTCCAGCCAATCCCTGATAAAGCCTCCCGGGTCCCAGCTTAAGCCTCCATCGGGCAAGAACCAGACATGGTCGTAGGTATCCAGCACGGCACGCAACGTCTGATGCTCGGCGAGGGGATCAATGGGGTTGCGCGCTGGCAGGGCAATTGAGCGGCTGGGGCCGAGGTAATAAGGCAGTGCCGGGTCCGGGTAGTTCTGGATCACTAGGTCAGAAGGGGCCATCCGCGCCTGCAGGCCACGCACCAGCCCGCGCCAATCGGGCGCTTTGGCAAACGCCGGGTCGTAATGGTAATGATAGAGACTTTGAGCGCTGCCATAGAGTACCAGCGCCAGGGCCAGGCCGCTGGTTAGAGGACGGAGGACGGAGGACGGAGGACGGATTACAGCATAGGGCGCGGCGATGCCCAGGGCCAGCAGGGCCAGGTAGGCAGGCACGATCCCGATCAGGTAACGCTCATGGAATGCCGGGCGGCGCAGGGAAATGAGATAGATAACCAGCAGCGGAATAAGCAGGATCAGCCCCACGATAAGAACCGGGCTGAGAGCCACGGGTACCGGGTAGCCTGGTACCCGGTGGCCGGAACTGCGACGGGCGGACATGAAGGCAGAGGTCAGGCCGACCAGGACGAGGAGAAGGAAGGCGATCCACAAGGGTTGCGCCATCGCCTCAGGTAGCGTCGTGCCCAGGCCGTAAACTGTGATTACCCGCTCAATCATTGCGCCCAGGCTGATAGGGGCAATCCATGCCTTCTCGTGCGTGATCAGGGAAGGCGCGACAAACACCAGCCATGGTGCGAAGAGGGCGACGCTTATCGCCTGGATGCGCAGCCAGGTTCTCAATGTACTCCGCCATCCGGGCGTCAGGCAGAAGAGGATATTCTGAACCAGCCAGGTAAGCGCCGCGAAGTAATGTGTGTAGAGTGCCAGGACCGTTGTCACGACCAGGCCGATGCGACTGCGACGGCCGGCCTGGCCAGGCTGCCCCCACATCAGAAAAAATACCAACGAAGCCAGGCTCAGCGCAGCTACCATCGTATACATCCGCGTCTCCTGTGCGTACCACAGGTAGAAGGGGTTAATAGCCCCCAGGAAGGCCATAAGCACAGCAATGCGCCAGCCGAACAGGCGCTGCCCGAAGGAGTAGAGCAAGGCCACCGTCACGGTGCTGAAGAGGACGGAGAGGAAGCGGATGGCAAACTCGCTCTGACCGGCCAGGCTCATCCAGGCGCGCAACGTCAGCCAGTACAACGGTGGATTCGGCTCGGTCGTTCCCATAGACTGGAACATTTCCCCCAGAGGGTGGGAAGAGAACAGCACGCTGAAGGCCTCATCGCCATGTAGGGGTTGTGCATCCAGTCGCCAGAGGCGCAGCCCGAAGGCGAAACCTATCAGCCCAAGGCACAAAATCAAGGTCTGCCAGCCGGAACCGGGCTGAAGCCCGGTACTGGTTCTCTTCATCATAGGCGTTGTGTGTCAGAGAGGCTGGGGGAGGGTGTAGAGGCCCGATCCATCGCGCCTGTCCTCCGTCCCCCCGTCCTCCCTCGGATGCGAAGCGCCCCAAACAGCCCGCCCCCGCTCACCAGCAGGGTCAGTAGCGTCATTGCCAGCCCGATCTTCACAGACAGGGGATCAAAGCGGACCTCAACGCGGTGCTGGCCTGCGGGAACAACGAGGGCCTGGAGGATGACGTTGGCGCGCACCAGGGGCACTTCGCGGCCATCCAGCCAGGCCCGCCAGCCGGGGTAGGCTTGCTCGCTGATGACCAATAGGCCATCGCGGTCCGTCTCCACATCCAGCGAGAGCCAGCCCGCCTGTTTGCCTGTAATCTCCACCTGATGGCTGCCCCCCTCTTGGCCTGTCTTGCCCAATGAGACCGGCTCGGCCACAATCGCCACCTGCCTGACGTTAAGCGCGGGATCGCTCAGGCGAGCCAGCGCAGCGGAATCATCGGGGATGGTTTCAGTGCGGTACACGATCCAGGCGCGCGCGCCTGGATCGTCTAACTGTTGAAGATGAATTGTGTTCTGGCCTTCCCCTTCCTGGCCGATAAGCCTGGCGCGCGAGACCTCGCCACGCCAGGTGAACACGTACTTCACGTTAAGCAGTTCCCAGCGTCGCCGCCGGGGGACACGTTGGGTGAAATCCTCGTAGCGTTGCAAGTAGATAGGGCTGATCCCTGAGAGGTCCTCAAGTGCCGCCAGCATACCGTACCCCACCGGTAACAGCGACTCATTATAGGTGCGGAAGATACCCGGATCGGCCTGGACCTGGGCGATCAGCGGATGCGGTGGGCCAAGTTCCGCTAGAGGAGTCGTGACCAGGTTGGTGTTGGCATGGGTGGTGAACAGGTCAATGACCAGCAGGCTGACCGCAAACATAGACCCTGCCCGCTCTGTGAGAACCTGACGTGCGTTCAGTAGCGCATAGGCCGCCGCCAGGAAGAGCACCAGCCGCGTGGCCGGGTCCAGCAGGGCGGCCAGTGGGACATCGTTTGTCCGCCCGGCGTTCACCCAGGCCAGGGCCAGGGCGAACAGGGCCACGAGAGCAGCAGCAGCGGCCAGGCCCATCCCCCGGCGGATACGGTTGAGCAGGTCCTCGGCCCAGGCCTCATGCTTATCCAATAGCGCGGCCATCCCATAGCCGGTTAACACGGCTAAGGCGAAACTCACGATAAATGCAGCGCGTTCCTGAGATTGGAACAGTTGGAAGCCCGGCACGAACAGATAAAACAGCGTGTAGAAGAAGGTATAGCGGCCAAATGAGAGCAGGAAGGCGACCAGCGCAACC
>DAOUBF010000072.1:0-26071 GCA_034432795.1 Anaerolineae bacterium | reverse complement strand
TCGTGTGGGTGTGGTAGCGGCGCAAAAAGAGGCGCCGACCGGATTCGAACCGGTGAATGAGGGTTTTGCAGACCCTTGCCTTACCACTTGGCGACGGCGCCTGAGAGCGGGAGACGGGATTTGAACCCGCGACCTTCTCCTTGGCAAGGAGACGCTCTACCCCTAAGCTACTCCCGCACTGTGCCGAGGCCCAGAATCGAACTGGGGACACCGCGATTTTCAGTCGCGTGCTCTACCAACTGAGCTACCTCGGCGGCTTACCCCACGTCCACCTGTCATTCTAATCTATCCGCGCCATTCTGTCAAGGCCAGCCCTCCAGTGATTATCCATAATTTTTAAGAAAGCACGTATGTTCTATTCCCTTTCCTGTGCTATAATACCTCAATAACAATACAATGTAGGTCGTTGACCAGACTGGATAACGAGTTACCCTTATGCCACAGGACAAGATTATCGTTCGCGGCGCACGCGAGCATAACCTGAAGAACCTGGATGTTGAAATCCCGCGCGATAAGCTGGTCGTCATCACCGGCCTGTCGGGCTCCGGCAAGTCGTCGCTGGCCTTTGACACCATCTTCGCCGAGGGACAACGCCGTTATGTAGAGTCCCTCTCCGCCTATGCCCGCCAGTTCCTCGGCCAGATGGAAAAGCCCGATGTGGACCAGATTGAGGGGCTGAGTCCGGCGGTCTCCATTGACCAGCGCGGCGTCTCCCATAACCCCCGCTCCACTGTGGGCACCGTCACCGAGATTTATGACTACCTGCGCCTGCTGTTCGCCCGCATCGGCGTGCCCCACTGCCCCAACTGCGGCCGCCCCGTCCAGCAGCAGTCGCCGGAGCAGATCGTGGATGCGGTCCTGGCCCTGCCGGAGAACACGCGCATCCAAATCCTGGCGCCGCTCATCAAAGAGCGCAAAGGCCACCACCAGGCCGTCTTTGAAGATATTCGCAAGGCCGGCTTCGTCCGCGTCCGCGTTAACGGCGAGATCCGCGACGTAGACGAGGAGATTGAGTTGGACCGCTACAAGCAGCACACCATTGAGGCCGTCGTGGACCGGCTCGTCGTGCGCAAGAACGGCGACAGCGGCTTCGTCACCCGGCTCACCGACTCCATTGAGACCGCGCTCAAGCTCGGCGACGGTGTGGTGGTAATCAACAACGTCTCCACCGACCCGCCCCAGGACCTGCTCTTCTCCGAGCACTTCGCCTGCATCTACTGCGGCATCAGCCTGCCGGAGATTGAGCCGCGCACCTTCTCCTTCAACACCCCCCACGGCGCCTGCCCCACCTGCCAGGGCCTGGGCACACGCATGGAACTGGACCCGGCGCTGCTCGTGCCCAACGAAGAGCTTTCCCTGGAAGAGGGCGCGATTGAGGGCTGGAACACCGACCAGAAAGACGGCTATTACTGGCAACTCCTGGAGGCGACCGCACGCCACTTTCGCATCCCTCTGGACCGCCCCTGGCGCGAACTGACCGAGGCCCAAAAGCATATCCTGCTCTACGGCAGCGGGCACGAGCGCATCCGCATCCGTTACCAGAGCCGCGATGGGGCGCGGCGGGAATACGAGACCACCTTTGAGGGCGTGATCCCCAACCTGCGCCGCCGCTACGAGGAAAGCACCTCGGATTACGTCCGCGCCAAGATTGAGGAGTACATGACCTATCGCCCCTGCCCCACTTGCCAGGGCAAGCGCCTGCGCCCGGAGGCCCTGGCCGTCACCGTCGCCGGCGTAAACATCGCCGAGGTGACGAGTTGGCCGGTGGTGAAGACCCTGCAATGGGTAAAAGAGCTTCAGGAGAGCCGGTTGACCCCACGCGAGAAGGCCATCGCCCACCAGATCCTCAAGGAGATCACCAACCGGCTGCGCTTCATGGTGGACGTCGGGCTGGATTACCTGACGCTGGACCGGCGGGCGGGGACGCTCTCCGGCGGCGAGGCCCAACGCATCCGCCTGGCCACGCAGATCGGCAGCCAACTGATGGGCGTACTCTACGTCCTGGATGAACCCAGCATCGGCCTGCACCAGCGCGACAACGCCCGCCTGATCCGCACCCTTCAGGCCATGCGTGACCTGGGGAACACACTTTTGGTCGTTGAGCACGACGAGGAGACCATGCGGGCCGCTGACTGGATCATTGACCTGGGGCCGGGCGCGGGCGAGAACGGCGGCTACCTGGTGGCCCAGGGCACCCCCCAGGACATCATGGCCCACCCTACCTCCATCACCGGCGCCTATCTCTCCGGGCGGATGCGCATCCCCGTGCCGCAGAAGCGCCGCAACGGCAATGGCCAATACCTGGTCATCCGCGGCGCCCGCGAGAACAACCTCAAGAACATTGACGTGCGCATCCCCCTGGGGAAGCTGGTGTGCATCACCGGCGTCTCCGGCTCCGGCAAATCCACCCTGCTCATTGAGGTGCTCTACAAAAAGCTGGCCCAGGTCCTGCATAACGCCCACGAACGACCGGGCGCGCACGCCGGGATAGAGGGCGTGGAGCACATTGATAAGGTCATCAACATTGACCAGTCGCCCATCGGGCGCACGCCGCGCTCCAACCCGGCAACCTACACCAACCTGTTCACCGAGATCCGCGACCTGTTCGCCAGCCTGCCCGAGGCCAGGCTGCGCGGCTACAAAGCCGGGCGCTTCTCCTTCAACGTCAAGGGCGGGCGCTGCGAAGCCTGCCAGGGCCAGGGCCAGCTCCAGATTGAGATGCAGTTCCTGCCCGACATCTTCATCCCCTGCGACGTATGCAAGGGGGCGCGCTTCAACCGCGAGACGCTCCAGGTACGCTACAAGGGCCTGAACATCGCCGAGGTGCTGGACCTGACCGTAGATCGGGCGCTGGAGTTCTTCGGCCCGATCCCCGCCATCCGGCGCAAGCTGGAGACCCTGCGCGACGTCGGCCTAGGCTACATCAAGCTCGGCCAGCCCGCACCCACCCTCTCCGGCGGCGAGGCGCAGCGCGTCAAGCTCAGCCGCGAACTCTCGCGGCGCGCCACCGGGCGCACGCTCTACGTCCTGGACGAGCCTTCCGTTGGCCTGCACGCCCATGACGTCGCCAGGTTGATTGAGGTGCTCCAGACACTCGTGGACCAGGGCAACACGGTGATCATCATTGAGCACCATCCGGACATCATCAAGGTGGCCGACTGGATCATTGACCTGGGGCCAGAGGGCGGCGATGCCGGCGGCTACATCGTCGCCGAGGGCACGCCGGAGCAGGTGGCCCAGGTGGAGGCGTCATATACCGGGCAGTTCCTGAAAAAGTACCTCAACCGGCAGTAAGCCCCTTACTCTCCTCCTTTATGCCTGGAGAACGAAGACAATACCCTCTCCCCCGCGCGGGGAGGGCCGGAGGGAGCACACCCGGCCCTTCTCCGGCCCTTGTCAATGCCTTCAGGTGGGGGTATAATGGGAAACGGTGAGAGGCTGCGCCGATGGGGCTCTGAGACTCTAACAGGGGGCTATCAAGGGGGCGTCGGCGGCGCCCCCTCATCGTCTATCGCAACCTAAAGGATCAACACATGGACATCGGTTTAATGGCTGTGGCCTTCATCCTGGTGCTGGGGCCACTGGTGTTGGTGCACGAACTGGGGCACTTCCTTATCGCCAGGCTGAACGGCGTTCACATTGAGGAATTCGGCTTCGGCTACCCACCGCGCCTGCTGAAGCTGTGGCAGGGCCAGGGGCGGATGCGTATCGGCCATGCCGAGGTCATTATCCCACACAACTTCAGGCTGCCGCCTCAGGTCCAACCCGGCGCCTGGGTAGAGGCGGTGATCGCGGCGGATGCACGTGGCCGCCATATCCTGCGCCAGGTCACCGTGCTGGAGCCGGGCCAGAACCCAGAGATGGCCGAGCCTGCCACCCCATCAGACGGCCTTCGCCTGCGCGGGGAGGTAACCCACCTGGATCGCGGCACAGAGTACACGCTCAACCTGATCCCGTTGGGCGGCTTTGTCCGGCCACGCGGGGAGGATGACCCGCGTGTCGTGGGTGGGCTGGCCGGCGCGCCCAAGCGGGTGCGCTTTGCTGTCCTGGTCGCTGGCGCCGGAGCCAACCTGCTGGCCGCTGCGATCATTCTGTCGTTGCTCTTCGCCACCGGCACACCGGAGATCGCCCGCGCAGAAGTCGTCATCGCCGAAGTCAGCCCGGATTCGCCCGCAGCTCAGGCCGGGCTGCAGGTGAATGATGTCGTCGTCAAGGCCGGGGAGCAATTGATTGAGCGCGCCGAGGACCTGACGCGCTACGTCCATAGCCACACCGATGAACGGATTACGCTGACCATCCGGCGGGGCGAGCAGACATTTGATGTGAGCCTGACGCCGCGCTCCAACCCACCTGAGAATCAGGGGCCGACAGGGATCCGCATCAACGAACAACCGGTGGAGATCACCATGGTGCGCCATCCGCTGCCCCAGGCGATCGCCATGGGGCTTCAGGAGACGGTCTGGCAGATCCGCTTCATCCTGTCGGTGCCGGTGCGCGTCTTACAAGGGCTGATCCCGCCATCTCTCGCCCGGCCGGTGGGGCCGGTTGGCATCAGCCAGCTCGCCGGGGAGACGCTGCGGCTGAGCCTGGCGAACAACACCTGGTATCCTCTGCTGCGGTTGACGGCGATCATCAGCATTGCCCTGGGGATCACCAACCTGCTGCCTTTACCGGCGCTGGACGGCGGGCGCATCCTGTTTGTCTTGATTGAGGCCATCCGTGGCCGGCGCGTGGACCCAGAGCGCGAGACCGCCATCCATTTCATCGGTATGGCGCTATTGCTGGCGCTGATGCTGTTGATCACCTGGCAGGATTTGGTGAACCCGGTGGTCATACCGCGCTAGTGAGGGAAGGGGGAACATATGGGACTCAACGAAGTATCTAAAGGGTCAGGGAAACCGGCATCAAAGTCACAGGGGAACTCAAACAGAACATCCCCAAATGAGGCCAGGCGGCCCAGGCGGGCCACCTCCTTCGCCGATCTGCTGGCGCAGCTCGCCGACACCGAGCATCCCCTCTCCATCGCCAGTCTGTACAGGCTGTCGGACCTGAACCCGGAGGATTTTGCCGCGCTGCGCTCGGCCTGGCCGGGGATCGCCGTGCGACGCCGCCGCCAGATCATGCGCATGTTGGTGGAGATCAGCGAAGGCAATTTTGAGGTGGACTTTGAGCCGATTGCCCGTATGGCCCTGGATGATGAAGACGCCGAGGTGCGCGTGGCAGCCATTGAGGGACTATGGGAGTGCGAGGATGCCCGGGTCGTGCCGCAACTGTTGCACCTGCTGCTCCATGACCCCACGCCCGCTGTGCGCGCTGCTGCCGCCGCCGGGCTAGGCCCCTTCGTCCTGTTGAAGGAGTTGGGCAAGCTGCGCCCCTATACGCCGCAGTTGGAGACGGAACTGGACGAAACCCTGATCGCTGTGGTAGACACCGCCCAGGAAGACCTGGAGGTCCGCCGCCGCGCAGTGGAGGCGCTGGGCTACTCCAGCCACGAGCGTGTGCCCGCTATCATTGAGGCCGCCTATTACGACGATAACGAGAAGATGCGCGTCAGCGCCGTGTTCGCCATGGGCCGGAGCGCGGATAGACGCTGGGTGCCCACCATCTTGAACGAACTGAACAGTGTCAACCCGGAGATGCGCTACGAGGCGGCACGGGCAGCGGGCGAACTGGAGGCACGGGAAGCCGTGCCCCTGCTGATTGAGTTGATTGAGGACCCAGACCGCGAAGTGCAGGAGGCAGCGATCTGGGCGCTGGGCGAGATCGGCGGCAGCCAGGCGCAGGATGCCCTGGAGCGGGTCATTGAGCAGGGCGACGAGTTCCTGAGCGAGGCCGCCGAAGAGGCGCTGGACACGCTTACCCTGATGCACGGCCTGCCCGAATTCCCCATGTTCGTGTTTGGAGAAGAGAACGAGGACGATGTTGAGTGAGCGGCGGTCTGGCGCTGCTACTGGACATCCTGATTCACAACCTCCTGCCCATTTTCCTGGTGGCCGGGGCGGGCTTCGTCCTGGGGCGCACGGCGCGACCTGACCTGACCACCCTCTCCCGTGTCACCTTTTACATCCTCAGCCCCTGTTTCGTCTACTCCACCTTGCTCGCCACCAGGCTCAGTCTGGATGAACTGGGGCGCATGGTGGCCTTTGCCGCAGCGGTCATCCTGGTAAGTGGGCTGCTGGCCTGGGTCGTGGCGCGACTGCTTCGGCTAAGCCAGGCGCTCACCAGCGCCTTTCTCCTGGTCAACCTCTTCGGCAACACAGGCAACTATGGCATCTCGCTTAATCAATTGGCCTTCGGCGAGGCCGCCGCTGCCCGCGCCAGCATCTATTACGTGTGCAGCACGGTGCTGGTGTATTCGTTAGGGGTATTCATTGCCGCACGCGGCCAGGCCGAGCCGCGCCGGGCGCTCACCAACGCGCTAAAGGTCCCGGCGCTGTACGCCGTGCTCCTGGCGATCGCGGCGAAGACTGGGGGCTGGCAGTTGCCGCCACCTGTGGATGTGGCCATCGGCTTGCTGGGCCAGGCGGCGATCCCGGTGATGTTGCTGGTGCTGGGGGTGCAGCTTGCCCACACAACGCGCATTGAGCAGCCAGGCAGCGTGGCCGCCGCCACCGCTCTGCGCCTGCTGAGTGGCCCGCTCATCGGGCTGGCCCTGGCCTCTGCGCTGGGACTGACCGGCCCGGCGCGACAGGCGGGCATCGTAGAGGCCAGCATGCCCCCTGCGGTGATCAACACCATCCTGGCCCTGGAGTACGGCAGTGCGCCGGGGTTTGTGACCAGCACCGTGTTTGTAGCCACGCTGCTCAGCCCGGCCACGCTGACGATGGTATTAGCCTGGTTGAAAGCGTAAGCCGACGATCTTGGTCTCTGCGCGCCTTTGTGGTAAACTTCCCGGTCGGGTAGATGGAGGGAAACGATGGCCTCACCTGAAGTTGTCCGTCTGCACGCGATTGTTCACGGGATCGTGCAGGGGGTGAATTTCAGGTACTATACCACGCGCCGGGCCGCCGAACTGGGCCTGAGCGGCTGGGTGCGCAACCGCGTAGACGGCACGGTGGAGGTCGTTGCCGAAGGGCCTAAACCTCAACTGGACACCCTTTTGGCCTGGCTGCATGTCGGCCCGTCCTCTGCTTACGTGGAGCGCGTGGAAGCAGAATGGGGGCCGGCAACCGGCGAGTTCGGCGGCTTCCGGATTCGTTATTAAGAGGGATTGAGAACAGATTGAGACGCAACCCTGAGCGGCTTGCCTGGACAATTCTGCTGATCTCCTTTGCGATCTGCGTTGGGCTGGCGGTGGGCGTGCCACTGGGCATCCGCTGGCTCATTATCAATTTGACGACACCGCTTCAGGCTGTCGCTGATGTCGCCCGCAGCGATGTCCAGGTTCAATCCCCCTTCGGCCAGATCCGCACCATCCAGGCAGCCACCACGCCCGGCGATGGGGAGGTACGCGAAGGGGATGTGCTGCGGTTGAGCGAGAACGCCGAGGCGGTGTTGACCGTCTCCGATCCACGGGCCGGGACCACTTTATGCCAGATCGTGCTCTACCCCAACTCGCAGCTTGGCCTGATCACCTTGCGGGCGCCGCGCTTCAGCCAAAGCCCCAACGCCTATCGCCTGGAACTCAGGCTGGAGAGTGGCCGGGCACGGATCAACGCCACCTTCCCGCTGACGCGCCCGGTGGAAGCTACCATCCTCACGCCGCAGGCACAGGTGGTCCTGACAGAGCCGGGCAGCTACGCGCTGGAGGTGGGCCAGGGGGAGACCCAGGTGGCGGTGATTGATGGCTGGGCGCGGGTGGAGGCCCAAGGGCAGAGCGTGGTGCTGCGCCAGGAGCAACGCACCCAGGTACAGGCGAATGAGCCGCCGCCGCCTCAACCGCTCCCTGCTGCCCGCAACCTCATCCGCGATGGCAACTTCACCAACCCCTTGCTCAACTCAGCCTGGATCTCGTATACCCAGGCGCTGAAGCCGCCGCCTGGTACAGCCGAGGTAGTGAATCTGGGCGGGCGCAATGTGCTGCGGTTCCGCCGCCAGGGGGAAGACCATGCGGAAACCGGCATCATTCAGAACATCGGCAACGGCGATGTGCGCGGCTTTTCTACGCTGCGCCTACACCTGTTGCTCCAGGTGCTCTTCCAGGATGTCCCCGTGTGCGGCACGTTGGGCAGCGAATGCCCCATCATGGTGGAATTACGCTACAAAGATGAGCAGGGGACCGATCGGAGTTGGTTCCAGGGGTTTTACTATCTGGATGGGCCAGACCCCAAGTACTGCGTGCAGTGTGGCGGCATACAAGACGATCACCGCCGGGTGCTTCAGAACATCGCCGTCCCCTATGACTCGGACAATCTGATGGAGGTGCTCACCCGCAATGGCCTGCCCAGGCCGGCCCGCGTGCTGTGGCTGCGCATCTACGCGTCCGGGCACAGCTTTGATGCGGCGGTGAGCGAAGTGGAGTTACTGGCGCAGGAATAAGCAGGGGCGAGACATGCCTCGCCCCTGCACACCCACTCCAGCCCTTTCCCACCAGGGAGGATACGTTCGCAGGCAGAGCAGCGGAAGCTTAACGCTTGGTGTACTGCGGCGCCTTGCGGGCCCGCTTGAGGCCGGGCTTCTTGCGCTCCTTCTCGCGGGCGTCGCGTGTCAACAGGCCCGCTTTGCGCAACAGCGGGCGGAAGTCGGGGTTGTACTTGAGCAGGGCGCGGGCCAGGCCATGCGAAACCGCGTCCGCCTGCCCCGTGATACCCCCGCCCTTCACCAAGACAGTGATGTCATAGCGCCCCTCGCCCCCCGTGACCTTTAAGGGCTTGAGGATGCGATCCATATCGCCGATGCGGGGGAAATACTGCTCAGCAGGCTTGTCATTGACGATGATCCGCCCCTGCCCCTCCGGGTAAATCCGCACTCGCGCCGTGGCCGTCTTGCGTCGTCCTACGCCTTCATAGTATTGAATGGACATCGGTTTGTCTTACCCCTCCAACTCCAACGGTTGCGGTTGCTGCGCCGCGTGCGGGTGCTCCGGCCCGGCATACACCTTCAACTTCTTGAATATCTTGCGCCCCAGGCGGTTGCGTGGCAACATGCCCCGCACCGCCAGCTCAAACACCCGCGCCGGATGGCGTGCCAGATAGTCGCGCAGGGTGAAGGCACGCAGACCGCCCGGATAACCGGAATGGCGGTAGTACATCTTCTCCTCCATCTTGCGCCCGGTCACCCGGATCTTATCGGCATTCACCACGATCACGAAATCGCCGACATCCATCCCCGGCGTGTAGATAGGCTTGTGCTTGCCCACCAGCACCCGCGCTACCTGCGAAGCCAGGCGCCCCAGCGTCTTACCCTGGGCATCCACGATGTACCAGCGGCGCTCAATATCACCCGCCTTAGCTACATATGTCTTCACCCGATTCACCTTCCTTCAGTCAGTAAGTTACCGCCACGAGACACAACCCGTGCGCCGGTGCTAGCCCCTTGACCCGTCTCCGATCACACGAGTTGAGGACCTCCACAAAGTCCCCCGGCGTCCACGTCCCCTCCCCCACCCGCTTCAGCGCGTTCACCAGGTGACGCACCATGCGGTAGAGGAAGGCATTGGCCTCAATCTCAAAGAACAGAAACGGCCCATCCACACGCCACTCCGCCCGTATCACCTGGCGAACGGTGTTCTCGCCTTTGGGCGCACGGCCAAACGCCGCGAAATCGTGCTCGCCGATGATCGCCTGTGTCGCCTGCGCCATCGCCGCCACATCCAGCGGCACGGGCACATGCCAGGCCGTGCGCCGCGCCAAAGGTGAGCGCAGCGGGTGGTTGTAGATCGTATATTCATATGTCCGGCTGCGGGCGCTGTAACGCGGATGAAAGTCGGGCGGGACCAGGCTCAGCCCGAACACCGCCACATCCTCTGGCAAGACCGCATTGAGCGCTCGCTCCAGGACGTTCAGGCCATGCCGCCAGACAATGTTAAAGGCGATCACCTGGCCGCGCGCGTGCACACCAGCATCGGTCCGCCCCGCGCCGACCACGCCAACGCGCTGCCCGCTAACCGCTTCCAGCGCGCTCTCCAGCACGCCTTGCACCGTCCGCTGGCCTGCACGCTGGCGTTGAAACCCCTGAAAATCGGTCCCGTCGTACTCTACGCTGGCGCGGATGCGCTGTGCCCAGACCGAGGACGGAGGCCCAGCCATTTTCCGTCTTCCGTCCCCCGTCCCCCGTCATCCCTCCACCAATTCCAGCAAGGCCATCTCCGCCGCGTCGCCCTGGCGGAAGCCCAGCTTATACAGCCGGGTATAGCCACCCGGTCGGTTCTCGTAGCGCGGCGCGATCTCGTCAAACAGCTTCTTCACCATCGCCGGGTCATTCAAGCGCGCTGCCGCCAGCCGCCTGGCATGGACGGCCTGCGCCCCACCGGCGCGCAGGCCCTTCTTTGCCAGCGTGATCAGCTTCTCGGCATCACCGCGAATGGCCCGCGCCTTGGCCTCGGTCGTCTGAATGCGCTCATGGCGGATCAGTTCGGTGATCAAGGAACGACGCAGCGCCGTGCGCTGATCGCTGGGCCGCCCCAATTTGCGTCCCGCTACCCGATGTCGCATGGCCTGCCCTCCTATCCTCGCCGCGCTGCGGCCTCACCGACCGGCTCATCCGTCTCGCCAGGCACCGGATAGCCCTTCTCCCGCAGCTTTTCCTTCAACTCGTTCAACGACTTCTCGCCGAAATTCCGGATCGCCAGCACCGCATCCGGCCCCTTCGCCAGCATGTCCAGAACCTCGCCCACCGTCGTGATGCCGGTACGCTTCAGCGAGTTAAACACGCGCACGCTCAGGTCAAGCTGCTCAATGGGGATGCTATACACCTCACTCTTGACCGGCGATGGCTCCACCGGGGCCGGGGTGATCAGCGTCTCCTCGCTGACGCCGGCAATCTGCCGCAGGTGGTTGATCAGGATCTGGGCCGCCTGGCTCAACGCCTCCTCCGGCCGCATCGTGCCGTCCGTCCAGATCTCCATGATCAGCCGGTCGTAGTTGGTCATCTGGCCGACGCGTTCGCGCTCCACCTGGTAGCTGACGCGGCGGATCGGGCTGAAAATCGCGTCCACCGGCAACTCGCCAATCGGCAGGCGCCCCCGCTCCTCGGCAGGCGAGTAGCCACGCCCGGCCTGAACATTCAACTCAATCTCCAAATGCGCGTCCGGCTGGTCCACCGTAAACAGATACAGGTCTTTATTCACCACTTCCACTTCCGGCGGCACAATCAGATCGGCCGCCGTGACCGTCCCTTCACCCCGCACCTCCAGGCGCAGGCGAGCCGTCTCCACATTATTCAACAGCTTCAGCCGCAACTGCTTGACCTGCAGGATGAACTGGGTCACATCCTCGCGCACGCCGGGGATCTCGGAAAACTCATGCAGCACATCGCTGATGCGCACCGAGGTCACTGCCGCGCCCGGCAGCGAGGACAGCAGCACCCGCCGCAGCGCATTGCCCAGCGTGATGCCGTAGCCACTTTCCAGCGGACGGATAATAAACCGACCGTAATTACGCAAAATGGCCTCGCCCTCAATCTTGGGCATCACCAAATTATTCGTGCCGAACAATCTGGACCTCCATCTCTCAGCCGCCCGTCCTCAGTCTGATAACTGAGTACGGACGGCTGCCACTGATTTACCGCGAGTAATATTCAACGATAAGTTGTTCCTTGATAGACGGGTCAATATCCTCGCGTGTCGGCAGCGCCAGCACCCGCGCGGTGAGCTGCTCCGGGTTCAGGCTCAGCCACTTGGGTACCCCGCGTTCATCCAGCTTATCGCGGATCTCCTTAAAGTAGGTGCGCTTTAAGCTGCCTTCACGCACGGCGATCACATCCCCCGGCTTCACCAGCGCCGAAGGGATGGTGATACGCCGACCGTTGAGCGTAAAGTGCCCGTGCTGAACCAGTTGGCGGGCCTGGGCACGCGACTCGGCGAAGCCCAGGCGATACACCACGTTGTCCAACCGGCTCTCCAGCATGATCAGTAGGTTCTGGCCCGTGTGGCCGCGCTGCCTCTGCGCGGCACGGAAGTAGCGGCGGAACTGACGTTCCAACACGCCATACATGCGCTTCACCTTCTGCTTCTCGCGCAACTGCAAGGCGTAGTCCGAGGCGCGTCCCCGCTTGAACTGCCCCTCCGTGCCATGCTGGCCGGGCGAATAGCCGCGCCGCTCAAAGGCACACTTGGGCGTCAGGCAACGCGAGCCTTTCAGAAACAGCTTCATCCCCTCACGACGACATAGCCGACACACTGGCCCAATAGTCCGTGCCATATCCCCTCCTAGACGCGCCGCTTCTTCGGCGGCCTGCACCCATTATGCGGGATCGGCGTCACATCTGTGATGGAGCGGACGCGCAACCCCGTCCCCTGGAGCGAGCGGATAGCCGCCTCGCGCCCCGGCCCAGGCCCCTTGACGAAGATGTCAATCTCCTGGACCCCCAGGTCCATAGCGGCCTTGGCCGCCTGCTGGGCCGCCATCCGCGCCGCATAGGGCGTGCTCTTGCGCGACCCCTTAAACCCGGCGGTCCCGGCGCTGCCCCAGCACAGGGTGTTCCCCTCCTGATCGGTGATGGTCACGATGGTGTTATTGAACGTGGCGTGGATATGCGCCTGTCCATAAGTAACATTGCGACGCACCTTCTTGGCCGCCGCACGCCGCGCCCCTCCACGCTTCGTGGGTCGTCCCATACAACCTCCATGAATCTGGTCACTTCTACCCGGTCAATTCCACCGGTTTACTTCTTCTTCATCCCGCGCCGCCGGCCGCGCCCTGGCACCGTCTTCCGCGGCCCCTTACGCGTGCGGGCATTGGTGCGCGTGCGCTGCCCCCGCACCGGCAAATTGCGGCGGTGGCGCAGGCCCCGATAGCAGCCGATCTCTTGCAGCCGCTTAATGTTCATCTGCACCTCGCGCCGCAGGTCGCCCTCCACAACGTACTCGCGCTCAATGATGTCGCGCAGTTGGCTGACCTCCGCCTCTGACAGGTCCTTGACGCGCGTATTCGGGTCAATCCCGGTCCGCGCCAGGATCGCATTGGCCGTCGGGCGGCCAATCCCGTAAATGTACGTCAGGCCGATCTCCACGCGCTTGTTACGGGGCAGGTCAACCCCAGCAATCCGTGCCATGATGCCTCCTCACACTAGCCCTGCCGCTGCTTGTGCTTGGGATTCTCGCAAATAATATAGAGGCGGCCCTTGCGGCGCACCACCTTGCATTTCGGGCAACGCCGCCGAATAGACGACGATACCTTCATAGCTCACTCCTTCATCTGTCTGAAACCAGGCAACCTTTACATTATACCACAATATAAATCTCAGGGTAAGGTCAGAATCATCGGCCCATCCGGCGTTACCGCCACCGTGTGCTCAAAATGGGCCGCGAACTGACCGTCCGCCATCACCACCGTCCACTGATCGGGCAGGACACGCGTCTCCCAGTGCCCCATGCTGACCATCGGCTCCAGAGCCACCGTCATCCCAGGCCGCAACAGCGGCCCCCGCCCTGGCTGCCCGTAGTTGGGGATCTGAGGCTCCTCGTGCATCTGCCGCCCGATCCCATGGCTGGTGTACTCCCGGCTCACGTTGTAGCCACGCGATTCCACATAGCGCTGAATCGCCGCAGACACGTCGCCGGTGCGATTGCCGGGGCGCATGTGCTCAATGCCTACATACAGCGCTTTCTCGGTGGCGTCCAGCAGGTCCAGCACCTTCGGGCTGACTTTCCCCACCGGGACGGTGATGGCGGCATCGGCGTGCCAGCCTTTGTAAACCACGGCCACATCCAGGCTGACAATATCGCCCTCCTCCAGCCGCCTCGGCCCAGGGACGCCATGCACCAACTCCTCGTTCACCGAGGTGCAAATGCTCCCCGGATACGGCGGCATACTACGGTCAGGGCCGCGATACCCCTTCGCCGACGATGTCGCATGGTAACGCCGCATCAACTCCTCAGCGATCTTATCCAATTCGGCAGTGGTGATCCCCGGCTTCACCCGCTGGCGCAACTCCGCCAGAATCGCCGCCACAATCCGCCCGGCTTCACGCATCCGCGCCAGCTCTGCCGGCGACTTGAGATAAATCATACTTAATAAACTATCCACACCCAATAAGCCTGGAAGCGCACCAGCCTATCCAGGCCCCACATCCGCGTTCGCCAAATGCCCCTGAATCTCCGCAAACACCGCTTCAATCGGCTTCTCGCCGTTGATCGCCACGAGAAGCCCCCGCTTCCGATAATAATCCACCAGGGGCGCCGTCTGCTCCAGATATACCTGGATACGACGCTGCACCGTCTCCGGTTTATCGTCATCGCGCTGGTACAGCGGACTGCCATCTATATCGCAGACGCCGGCCACCTTGGGCGGGTGATTGCGCACGTGGTAGGCATGTTGCGCCGCACGACACAGCCAGCGCCCACTCAGCCGTTCCAGCAACTCCTGCGCCGACACCTGGATGTAAAACACCCGCCGGATGGCTTCACCCCGCCCGGCCAGAAAGCGGTCCAGCGTCTCGGCCTGATTCAGGGTGCGGGGGAAGCCGTCCAGGACGGCTCCCCTGGCGGCATCGGGGCGGCTCAGCCGCTCAGTGACCATCTGGATAGTCACATCGTCCGGCACCAACTCCCCCCGATCCATATAAGACTTCGCCAGCCGCCCCAGTTCAGTCTCCTGCTGCAGGTGCTCGCGGAACAACTCGCCACTGGCGACCTTCGCCAGGCCGTATTCCCGACACAGCAGATCGGCCTGCGTCCCTTTGCCTGCGCCGGGGGCGCCCAACATGATGAGATAGAGCGCCATCGTTACCGGATGAATCCTTCATAGTGCCGCATCAGCAACTGAGCCTCAAGCTGGCGCAGCGTATCAATAACGACACCCACCACGATGAGCAGGCCGGCGCTGCTGATCAGCAGGATATTGGAACTCAGGCCGAAAGGCGTCAGCAGGAAAGGCAACACCGCCACCAGCCCCAGGAAGATCGCCCCGGCCAGCGTGATCCGCCGCACCACTCCCGTGATATAGTTGGCTGTGGTCCGCCCAGGCCGCAGACCGGGGATGAAGCCCCCCTGGCGTTGCAACGTCTCCGGCAGGTTCTGCTGCTGGATCAACACATCCGTATAGAAATAGGTGAACCCCACCACCATTAAGAAGTACAGGATGGGGTAGGTCGGGTTGCCGCTCGTGCCGTTGAAAATCTCAATCACCGACTGCGCCAGGTTGTGGATCCAGGCCGTGGACGAGCCTACAAAGAAGCCCGCAATCACCGCCGGGAAGGTCAGGATGGACTGGGCGAAGATCAGCGGGATCATCCCCGCCGTATTGACCTTCAAGGGAATGAAGGTCGTGCCGCCAGCGTACATCCTGCGCCCGCGCACGCGCCGCCCATACTGCACCGGGATGCGCCGCGTCCCTTCTTGCACCACCACGATCACAAACATGGTGATCGCCGTGATCACCAGGAAAGCCAGCAATTGCAGCCAGCCCCGGTCCGGATCGGCCAACAGCCGCCCCATATTGGCCGGGACGCGGGCCACAATGCCGCCAAAGATAATGATAGATAGACCATTGCCCACGCCCTGCTCGGTGATCAACTCCCCCAGCCAGATGGCGAACATCGTACCCCCCACCATCGCTAAGATCATGGTGATGGTGGGCAGAAGGTTCTCGCCAGTGAAGCCGAAATTCGGCAGGATCGTCGGCCCAAGCTGGGCGATGAACAGGCGGGCCTGCCCAATGGCCTGGAGCGCCGCCAGCGGGATCGTCAGGTAGTAA
This sequence comes from Anaerolineae bacterium, assembly GCA_034432795.1. Classification (GTDB taxonomy): domain Bacteria; phylum Chloroflexota; class Anaerolineae; order DSLN01; family DSLN01; genus DAOUBF01. The sequence continues at coordinate 10,277 of DAOUBF010000072.1, read as the reverse complement.
GTGTACTGGTTGATCTTGTTCCGCCCGGCTTCCCCTTCCTTGCTCAGCTCCTCCAGTTGCGGAATGATGGGGATGAGCAATTGCAGGATGATGGAGGCCGTAATATAGGGATACACCCCCATCGCCAGGACCGAGAAGTTCGCCACCGCCCCACCGGAGAGCAGGTCCAGCAGCAGGATCAGTTGGTTGGCCCCGCCCTGGTTGGCCTGGTTATACAATTGTGCCAGGACCTCCTGATTCACCCCCGGCACCGGCACATGTGCGGCCAGCCGGTAGATCCCCAGGATCAGGAAGGTGAACAGGATCTTCCGCCGCATGTCCGGCAGGTTCCATGCATTTCTCACAGCCTGAAGCATCGGATATGCTCCTTAACAACAGAAGACGGCCCAGTACCGGGCTTTAACCCGGTTCAAGTTTTCCGTCGTCCGTCCTCCGTCACTATCTCCACCGCCGTACCGCCGGCCCGCTCAATCTTCTCACGGGCGCTCTGGGAGAAACGATGCGCCCACACCGTCAGGGGGCGATCCAGTTCACCCCGACCCAGGATGACCACCGGCTTATCCAGATCGCGCAGCAGCCCCACCTGAACCAACGTTTCGGGGGTCACTACAGCGTGGGCCTCAAAGCCCCTGGCCGCCAGTTGATCCAGGTTCACCTCGGCGTACTCCACCTTATGGATATTCGTGAAGCCGCGCTTAAAGGGCAGGCGACGCACCAGGGGGAGCTGGCCGCCCTCAAAGTAGGGCTTGACGCCGCCCCCGGCGCGGGCATTCTGGCCCTTCGTCCCGCGACCGGCGGTCTTGCCACCGCCCGCCGCGATGCCCCGCCCCACGCGCTTGCGTTCCTTCTTCGCCCCAGGCGCCGGGCGCAGATCATGTAGCTTCATGGCACTTCCTCCACCAGCACCAGATGGCTGACCTTTTGGATCATCCCGCGCAGTGCAGGCGTATCCACCTGCTCCACCGTATCGTGCAGGCGGCGCAGCCCCAAAGCGCGCACTGTAGCCTTCTGGCGCTGCGAATAACCGATCGGGCTTTTCACCAGCGTGATACGCAATCGTCTCTCCCCGTCCATTGTCCGTCGCCCGTTGTCTCTCGTCTGTCGTCCGACCTTAGCGTCCTGCGCTGCCATCCTTCCCTCGCATCCAGAACGGAGCCAGGGCTTCCGCTTGCTTGTTACGCGCTGCGGCCTCGGCCTCCACGCGCTTGAGCATGGTCAACCCCTTGAAAGTCGCCTGGGTCACATTGAGAATATTGGAACTGCCCAGCGACTTCGTCAGAATATCGCGCACGCCCGCCGCCTCCAGGACCGCGCGCACGCCACCAGCGGCCAGGACGCCCGTGCCCGGCGCCGCCGGCTTAAGCAGCACCTCGGCGCCACCGTGCTTGGCGATGACCTCATGGGGGATCGTCGTCCCGGCCAGGGGGATAGGGCGCATGGCCTTACGCGCCCGCTCCGTCGCCTTGCGGATGGCATCGGGCACAGCACGCGCCTTGCCCACGCCCACGCCGACACGCCCGCGGTTGTCCCCTACGACGGCCACGACGCGGAAGGCAAAGCGCCGACCGCCCTTGATCACCTTCGCCACGCGGGCGATGTCAATCACGCGCTCATCCAGCTCCTCGCGTTCCTCCGGGACACCGGTGAGCGGGCTGCTACGACTGCGTTCTGCTCGTTGTTTTGCCATGCCTAGAACTCCAGTCCTCCTTCACGCGCCCCATCGGCCAGCGCCTTCACGCGGCCATGATACTTATATCCGCCCCGGTCAAACACCACCTTCTTGATGCCCTGGGCCAGGGCGCGCTGCGCCAGGATACGACCGACGATTCTGGCCTCATCCACCTTCTTGAGGCCATTGCTCAGTTGGGCCTTCACCTCCGGGTCCAGGGTGGAGGCCGAAGCCAGCGTATGCCCCCGCGTATCGTCTATGATCTGCGCGTAGATGTGCATCGCGCTGCGAAACACATTCAGGCGGGGGCGCTCCGGCGTCCCGCTGACGCGGCGCCGCACGCGCCGATGCCGCCGCTCACGGGCAGCGCGTACCTTCTCCGCATCCACCATCCCTTAGCCTACCTTTCCGGCCTTTCCAGCTTTGCGCCGGATGCGCTCGTCAATGTAGCGCACCCCCTTACCTTTGTAAGGCTCCGGCGGGCGCAACGCCCGCAAGTCTGCCGCCACCTGCCCCACCACTTGCTTATCTATGCCCTCTACTGTGATCGTCCTCGCCTTGGGGTCCACCTCAAAGCGGACACCCGGTGGCGGCAGGCGGTAGATGGGGTGCGAATACCCCAGGAACAACACAAGCTGATCCCCCTGCATCTCTGCGCGGTAGCCTACGCCTTCAATCAGCAGCGTCTTACGGAAGCCCTCGGTCACCCCTGTGACCATGTTGGCGATAAGCGCCCGCGTCAGGCCATGCAAGGCCCGGTCGCGGCGATCATCGGAGGCGCGCTTGACGGTGATCGTGCTGTCCTCCACCTGGACGCTGATCCCCGGCGGGATCGTCTGCGTGAGCGTCCCGCGTGGACCTTGCACCGTCACCTGCCCGTCCTCCACCTTCACCTGGACACCGCCCGGTATCTTGATTGGCATGCGACCGATACGTGACATGTCAACTCCCCTATCCTCTACCAGACGTGGCAGATCACCTCGCCGCCGACGCCCTTGCGCCGCGCTTCCTCACCCGTCATGACCCCCTTAGAGGTGGAAAGAATGGCGATCCCCATACCGCTCATCACCCAGGGGATCTCATCCTTGCTCGCATACACGCGCCGACCTGGACGACTGACCCGTTCCAGACCGCTCAACACCGGCCTGCGCTCACGGCGCGAGCCAACATACTTCAGCCGGATGCGCAGGTAGGGCTGCGGCTCATCCCGCGTCAACTGATAATCCTCAATATAGCCCTGCTCCTTCAAGATGCGAGCGATCTCCACCTTGATCTTGGAACTCGGCACCGAGACAAACTGCTGGCCGGCCATGATCGCATTGCGAATGCGGGTCAGCATATCCGCAATTGGATCCACTGGAACACCCATGTCTGCCCTCAATTTCCTGACATCCTGTCGCCCCAGGCGACGTTATGGAATAATCCGTTCAGCATCTCACCAGCTCGCCTTGGCCACGCCGGGGATCTGCCCGGCCAGGGCCAGTTCGCGGAAACAAATGCGGCACAACTGGAAGCGGCGGAAGTACCCACGCGGGCGGCCACAGCGCTTGCAGCGGTTGCGCACCCGGACGGCGTACTTGCGCCTCTTCTCGCGTTCAATCATGGATTTCTTCGCCACGTCTTCTCCCCCTGACGACGGACGACCGTTATTTATCTGTCGCCTGCCGTCTGTCATCTAGCGTCCGTTACGAGCGGCTGAACGGCATCCCCAGGAGTTGCAGCAGCCGCCGCCCCTCCTCATCCGTCTTCGCCGTCGTCACAATAGAGACCTCCATCCCCCGGAGCTTATCAATCTTATCGTACTCAATCTCCGGGAAAATGATCTGCTCCCGCAGGCCCAGCGTGTAATTGCCGCGACCATCAAAGGCATCACGGGGCACACCGCGGAAGTCGCGGCGGCGCGGCAGGGCCACGTTGATCAGGCGATCCAGGAAACTCCACATGCGCTCACCGCGCAACGTCACCTTCACACCAATCGCCCGGCCCTCGCGCAGCTTGAACCCCGCGATGGACTTGCGCGCCCGCGTGATGACCGGCTTCTGGCCGGCAATTGTCTGGATGTCATTCACCGTGGCGTCCAGGGCCTTGGGGTTATCCAGGGCCTCCCCGACGCCCACGTTGATCACCACCTTCTCAATCCGGGGCACCTGCATAATGTTCTTGTATTCAAATTCGCGCATCAACGCGGGAACGACCTCTTCCCGGTAGCGCCGCTTCAGATCAGGCATGGCTAATCAATCACCTCACCACAGTTCTTGCACACGCGGCCGGCGCGTCCGCTCTCGTCACGCATATAGCCCACGCGCACAGCGCGGTCGCAATGCGGGCAGACCAGCATCACATTGGAGAGATGGATGGGCGCCTCAAATTCAATGATCCCAGGGGGTGTCTGGGTGCGGCCCCCCGTCGGGCGCGGGCGCTGGGCCTTCTTGACCAGGTTCACCCCCTGGACCACGACGCGCCCGACCTTGGGCAACACACGGGCCACCGTGCCGCGCTCACCCTTATCGTCGCCCGCAATCACCTCTACCAGGTCTCCCTTTTTGATTCGGATCCCCACGTCTCCCACTCCTGCTCCTATAAGTCCTGGCCATCATCCTGAGCGCAGCCAAGTCCAGCACCGGGCTACTCAGTACCGGGCTTCAGCCCGGTTCCTTCCGCTCTAATCCCCGATCTCCACCACAGACCCTTCGCCTCGCTCAGGATGACAGACGTTACAGCACCTCCGGCGCCAGCGAGATGATCTTCATAAAGCCCTTATCGCGCAATTCACGGGCGACCGGGCCAAAGATGCGCGTCCCCTTGGGGTTCTTCGTCTCGCCGTCCAGGATCACCGCCGCGTTGTCATCAAAGCGGATCAGACTCCCATCCTCGCGCCGATAGGCTTTGGCCTGGCGCACGATCACAGCGCGCACAATCTCGCTCTTCTTGACCGCCCCCTGGGGCGCGGCGGATTTCACCGTGGCGATAATGATGTCGCCCACCCGGCCATATTTGCGCTTGGAGCCGCCCAGGACGCGGATGCAGAGCAACTCGCGCGCACCGGTGTTATCTGCCACAGTCAGGCGAGTCTCCTGCTGGATCATTTGGCCCTCTCCAAAATCTCCGCCACCACCCAGCGCTTCTCGCGGCTAAGGGGGCGGGATTCCACAATCCGCACACGGTCGCCCACGCGGGCCGCGTTGTGCTCGTCATGCGCCTTATACTTCTTCACCCGGCGTATGACCTTCCCGTACAAGTCGTGGCGCACCAGGCGTTCCACCGCCACCACGACGGTCTTCTGCATCTTGTCGCTGGTCACCGTTCCAATCAACTCACGGCGATTTTCCCTCATGCCGTTTCCTCCGTCGCCCCGTGCCCGTCATCCGCCGCCTGCCGGGCCATCGCCGCCTCCCACTCCTCCAGGAGGCGTCGCTCCCTGAGGACGGTCAGATAGCGGGCAATATCGCGCTTCACAGCCGTCAGGCGGCTGGTGTCCTTCAACTGGCCAGCGGCACGCTGGAAGCGCAGGTTAAACAGTTCCTGACGGGCCTCTTCCAGCTTGTTCTGGATCTCCGCCGTCGTCATCTCACGGATCTCCCTTGCACGCACCATCGCTTACCCCTCTTCCACCGCCTCAGCAACCAGATCGGCGCGCCGGACGAACTGCGTCTTGATGGGCAACTTGTACCCCGCCATCTTCAACGCCTCTTTAGCCATCTCCTCGTCCAGGCCCCCGACCTCAAACAGGATGCGCCCAGGCCGGACAACGGCCACATGCTGCTCCACCGCGCCCTTGCCCTTGCCCATGCGCGTCTCGGCGGGCTTCTTGGTCACCGGCTTATCCGGAAAGATGCGAATCCACATCTTGCCGCGACGACGCACATAGCGCACAATCACGCGCCGCGCTGCCTCAATCTGGCGGCCCGTGATCCAGGCCGGCTCAAGCGCCTGGAGGCCGTACTCCCCGAAGGCCACCGTGACGCCGCGTGACTCTTTCCCTTTCATCCGCCCGCGCATCTGCTTGCGGTACTTGGCTCGCTTGGGCACTAACATCGTGTCGTCTCCTCAAACGTTGACCCTCAATTCACCTATGAAACGTAACACGTGAGTGGGCTTCCCGCTTCCGTTTCATGGTTTACGCACTCGTGTACGCTGCCTCTGGGGTCTGCGATTCCGGCTGAACATCGCCCTTATAAATCCAGACCTTGATCCCGATCCGGCCATAGGTGGTGAGCGCCTCAGCGCGGGCGAAATCAATATCCGCACGCAGCGTGCTGCGCGGCACCCGCCCCTCCATGACCGTCTCGCGGCGGGCCATCTCCGACCCCGCCAGCCGGCCGGAGGCCACGATCTTGATCCCCTTGGCCCCGGCACGCATGGCCTGCTGCACCGCCCGCTTCATGGCACGGCTATGGGAGACGCGCCGCTCAATCTGCGAAGCGATGTTCTCCGCGACCAGATAGGCATTGATATCGGGATTATCAATCTCTTCCACCTCAACTTTGACCTTCTTCCCGGTCAATGCCTCCAGGCGCTCGCGCAATTGCTTGACGGCCTGGCCCTTCCGCCCGATCACAATGCCCGGCTTCGCCGTCCACAATGTCACCTGCAACTGGTTGGGGAAGCGCTCAATATCTATCTTGGCAATCCCCGCCTGCGGGTTTTCCCGCCGGATCAGATCGCGGATCTTAAAATCCTCGTGCAGCAACTCCGCATACTCGCGCCCCTCAGCGTACCAGCGCGCATCCCAATCCTTAATGATCTTCAGCCTGAACCCAATCGGGTGTACTTTTCTACCCACGCGTCCTCCTAATTATAGGCCCCTTATTCTTGCTTTGGCTCCGGCTGGGCCGCTGCCTCCTCGCGCCGGCGGCGCAGGCTAAAGCGCGGACGTCGCACCTCGGTCTTCGGCGCGGGCTTGACAGGCACCTCACGCTCACCCAGGATCACAGTGATATGTGTTGACCGCCGGATGATGGGCTTCCAACGCCCGCGCGCGCCAAAGCGTCGCCACAGCCGCCGCGGACCGTCATCGGCATAGGCCCGATAAATAAACAGGTCCTCACGGTTCATCCCGTAGTTCTCTTCGGCGTTGGCGATGGCCGACTGGATCAGCTTCGCCACCGGACGGGCAGCGCGCTGCGGCATGAACTTCAGCATGGCCAGCGCCTCATCCGCACCTCGCCCGCGCACCACATCCAGCACCAGGCGCACCTTCTGTGGCGAGATGGGAATGTACCTGGCGACAGCCTTGACCCCGTATTCCATCCTACCTCCTACCTCACCGACGTCTTCTTTTCCTTATAGGAGTGGCCTCGGAAGGTACGCGTTGGCGCGAATTCACCCAGCCGGTGCCCCACCATGTTCTCCGTAATGTAAATGGGCACATGGCGCCGCCCATCGTGCACCGCGATGGTGTGCCCCACCATCTGCGGGAAGATGGTGGACGCACGCGACCAGGTGCGAATGACGCGCTTCTCCCCCTTCAGGTTCATCTCCTCAATCTTCTTCAGCAACTTGGGCTGAACGTATGGCCCCTTCTTCAGTGATCTTGACATGAGTGCTTAGCCTCCTGGTCACATCAAACGTCAAACGTCATCATCGCGTTTGACGTTTCACGTTCACCCCTTCTTCGGCCTCCTGCGAACGATATACTTATCGGTAGCCTTATTGCGCCGCGTCTTATAGCCGCGCGTGGGCTTCCCCCAAGGCGACTTAGGACCAGGCATCCCCACCGGTGAGCGCCCCTCACCGCCACCGTGCGGGTGATCGCGTGGCGACATGGCCGACCCACGCACCGTGGGGCGGATGCCCAGGTAGCGCTTGCGCCCCGCCTTGCCCAGCTTGATGTTGCTGTGATCCAGGTTGCCCACCTGGCCCACAGTGGCATAGCACTCCAGGCGAATCCGGCGCACCTCGCCGCTGGGCATACGCAAGATGGCGTAGTCCTCTTCCTTCGCCAGAAGCTGGGCGCCAGCCCCGGCAGCGCGCGCCAACTGGCCGCCGCGCCCCGCCACCAACTCAATATTGTGCACAATCGTGCCCACCGGGATGTGGCGCAATGGCAACGCATTTCCTGGGCGGACCTCCGCCGTCGGGCCACTCATCAGCACGTCGCCCACCTGGACCCCCAGGGGCGCGATAATATAACGCTTCTCGCCGTCGGCGTAGTGCAATAGCGCAATACGCGCCGAGCGGTTCGGATCGTACTCAATCGTCGCCACCCGCGCCGGGATGCCATGCTTATCGCGCTTGAAGTCAATCACGCGGTACTGGCGCTTGACACCCCCACCGCGATGGCGGACGGTGATCTTACCGCGCACATTGCGGCCCCCGCTCTTGCGCAGCGGACGCAGCAACGACCGCTCCGGCTCTGTGCGTGTAATCTCCTCAAAGGTCGGCGCGGTCATGCCACGCCGACCGGGAGACGTGGGCTTATACGTCTTGATCGGCATCAGACTCCCTCAAACAATTGCAACCGCTGGCCTGGTGCGAGCGTCACAATGGCCTTCTTCCAGCCAGGCCGACGAACCGCCATGCGCCGGTTGCGCCGGCGCGCTCGCTTGGCCGGCATATTCATAATGTTCACATCCACGACATCCACATCAAAGATCGTCTCTATCGCTTCCTTCACCTGAAGCTTATTCGCCCGTGGATCCACCTCAAACACGTACTGCCCCAACTCGTTAGACAGATACGTGGATTTCTCGGTCACAATCGGGCGCTTGAGCACTTCGTAAATGTGCAACATGGCTACCCCTCACTCGCCCCTGCCATGACCGGCAGTGCAGCACGTGCCTCTGTCCCCAGCCAGGACGTGATCACCTCCAGCGCTCCCAGGGGCATAACCACCAGGTCGCTGCCCAACAGGTCGCGGATGTTCAGGTAGGTGGCACGCAAATACTTCACGCCCGGCAGGTTCCGCACCGACCGCTCAACCGCTTCATTCCGATCCGGCAACAGGATCAGCGTCTGCGCGCCGTTGCGATGCCCGATCAGGCTCAAGAAGGCCGCCATCTCCTTCGTCTTGGGCGCCTCCATCGTCAGCGTGTCCACGACCACGATCTGGTTATCGGCGGCCTTGACCGACAACGCCGAACGCAGGGCCGCCCGCCGCATCTTCTTGGGCATCCGCTGCTCGTAGCTGCGCGGGTGCGGCCCATGGGCCACGCCGCCGCCCCGCCACAGGTTCACCTTGCGCGAGCCGTGGCGCGCCCGGCCCGTGCCCTTTTGTCGCCAGATCTTCGCACCCGTGCGGTCCACCTCAGCGCGCGTCTTGGTGTCGTGCGTCCCCAGCCTCGCGTTCGCCATCTGGCGCACATACGCCTGGTGCATCAGTTCGCGGTTAATGGGCGCCTCAAAGATGTCCGCAGGCAGCTCCACCCGGCCCACTTCTTCGCCTTGCATATTCACAACCGGTACTTCCATAGCGCCCTCCATTACCGTGACGTCTTCCTGGACTCGCGAATGATGACCAGCCCATTCCGCGCGCCGGGCACACTGCCGCGCACAGCCAGCAAATGACGCTCCGGGTCAACGGCCACGACCTCCAGGTTCTGCACCGTGACGCGCTCGTTGCCCATACGACCCGCCATGCGCGTCCCCTTAAACACATGGCCCGGCGTGGTCGTCGCCCCCACCGACCCCGGCGCGCGCAGGCGATCCGACTGGCCGTGCGTCTTCGGGCCGCCACGGAAGCCGTGGCGCTTCACCACACCTGCCGTGCCACGCCCCTTAGACGTCCCGGTCACATCCACCCGGTCACCTCGTGCAAAGATGGAGACCGTGATCTTCTGGCCCTCGTGCCAGGGGACCTCACCATCATCCCGCAGCCGGAACTCGCGCAGGTAGCGCAGAGGCGGCACAGCCTCTTTGAACAGCTTGCGCTGAGGGTGCTTGGCATCGCCTCTCAGCAACCCCAGGTGGCCTTTCTCCCCCCGAGTTAAATGCCGAGGCTCAACCTCTTCAAAGCCAAGCTGATAGGCGCGATACCCATCGCGCTCCAGCGTGCGAACTTGCGTAACGTAACAGGGGCCAGCTTTGATGATGGTGACCGGGATGGCCTCGCCCTGCTCATTAAATATCTGGGTCATCCCGATCTTTTTGCCTAGTATGCCTTTCATACGACCTCCTGGGACTGTCAGCCCTAGGCCAGGCTGCATCATCCCGATCTCTCCCCGCATTCCCCCTAATCAGGGGAGGGGGAAGGGTATATCACAACTTAATCTCAATATCCACACCTGCGGGCAGATTCAGCCGCATCAGCATATCTATTGTCTTGGCATCTGGGTCCAGCACGTCAATCAAGCGCTTGTGCGTGCGGATCTCAAAATGCTCCTGACTGTCCTTATCAATGAAGGGTGACCGGCGCACCGTGAACCGTTCAATGCGCGTAGGCAAGGGCACCGGCCCGACAACGCGAGCGCCTGCGCGCTCCGCCGTCTCCACGATGCGACGCGCAGAGGCGTCCAGAACACGGTGATCATAAGCCTTCAGGCGTATCCGGATGCGTTGCTTGGTCATTCTACTCCAACACCTTCGTGATGACGCCGGCGCCGACGGTCAAGCCCCCCTCCCGAATGGCAAAGCGGCTGCCCGCCTCCAACGCCACCGGCTCTATCAACTT
>DAOUBF010000071.1:0-28669 GCA_034432795.1 Anaerolineae bacterium | reverse complement strand
CTGGGGCAGGCCGAAGCGCTTGCGCAGGTCAATCACGGGCAACACCTTGCCGCGCAGGTTGGTCACCCCTTCCACGAAGGCGGGGGCATGGGGGACGGAGGTGATGGCCTGCAGCTTGATGATGCCCTCCACGGCGGCGATGTCCACCCCATAGTGCTCTCCGGCCAGGTCAAACACGACAAGCTGGTGTTCCATGTTAGCCCCTCCTGCCCACCTGGACTTCGCGGTAGGCGTGGCCGTTGCCCACCCCGGCTTTGACCGGGGCTGGGGCGGGGGGCCTGGGGGCGGGCGTGGCCTTGCGCGCCTGGGGTCTGGTCACAGCGGGGGTCTGGGCTTCGTCTGCCGACAGTCTGAACTGGGCCACCACCTCCTGCAAGGTCTGGGCCATGTCGGAGAGGGCCTGTGCCGAGGCGGTGACCTCCTGCACCTGGGCGCTCATCTGCTCGGCGGCGGCGGAGACCTCCTCCACCGCGGCGCTGTTCTCTTCGCTGACACTGGCGATGTGCTCAATGGCCTGGGTGACCTGGGTGGAGCCGGCGGCCATCTGCTCGGTGGCGGCGGTGTTCTCCTCCACCACTGCGCTGACCGCATCCATCGCCGCCACCAGTTCATTGGAACTGGCGGCCATGTGCTGGGCGGCGGCGGAGATGGCCTCCACCTGCTGGTTGACCGCCTCCACCACCTGACGGATGTCGGCCAGGGCCTGTCCGGCTTCTCCGGCGCGGCTGGCGCCCAGTTCCACTTCCCTGGCGCCCTCGTCCATGGCGGCCACGGCCTCGGCCACGGTGTGCTGGATGGAGCGGATCAGGTCGGCGATTTCCTTGGTGGCGGCACTGGCGCGTTCGGCCAGCTTGCGCACCTCATCGGCGACGACGGCGAAGCCCTTGCCGTGCTCGCCGGCTCTGGCGGCTTCAATGGCGGCGTTGAGGGCTAACAGGTTGGTTTGGGAGGCAATGTCGTCAATGGTTTCCACGATGGCGCCGATTTGCTGGGAGCGCTGGCCCATTTCTTTGACCTTGTCGGCGGAGAGGCCCACTTTGGCCTTGATGGCGGCCATGCCCTGGACGGTTTGCTCTACGGTTTTGGCGCCGGCTTGGGCGGTGGCGGCGGCCTGGGCGGCGGCGTGGGCGCCGGCTTGGGCGCTGCGGGCGACCTGTTCAATGGCCTGGGAGATTTGGGCGGTGAGGGTGGAGGCTTTGGCCACGGCGTTGGCCTGTTCCTGTGCGCCCTTGGCGACGCCGTCAATGGCGCGGGACATTTGCTCCACGGCGGCGGCGGTTTGGGTGACGGCCTGGGTTTGCTGGGAGGTGCCTTTGGCCACTTGTTGGATGGTAGTGGCGATTTGGCTGGTGGCCTGGCCCGCCTGGTCGGCGGCGGACGCGAGTTGGGTAGAGGCGGCGCTAAGGGAGGAGGCGCTGTCGGCCACCTGCCCCACCAGGTGCCGCAGGCCGGCAACCATCGTGTTAAGCGCTTCCCCCAAACGGTCCTTATCCGACTTTACCTGAATCTCTACCGTCAGATCGCCACCCGCGATCTGATCCAGGGCATCGGCGATTTTATTCAGGCGTTTCATCATCTGGTTGAATGAATAGGCTGTCCACGCCAGTTCATCTCTGCCCTTGTCGGGAAGCGTTTGGCTCAGATCGCCGCGTGTGGCGAACGCATCCGCGACCAGGCCGATCGCGGTCAGCCTGTGGCTGATACGTCGCATAATCCAAATGCCTGCTCCCAGGATGGCCCCGCCAACCAACACCTGGATGAGCGTCCGCGTCTGCCAGCCTGGTGCCAGCCCCTGACCTGCCCAATGGTCCCAGGCGAGGCCCATGAGGATGGGCAGGAATAACAGGGCCAGCATCAGCCCGATCAAACGCACCTGAATCTGAGACAACCAGTCACGCAAGCTCATTTTGTACTCGTCGCTCATAATCGTAGCCTCCAGTGTTTACAGGGTCTTCACCGGGTCTATTCGCCCGGAATGGGTCTGCATCGTGGGTGGGTTTCATTCTCGTCTCACCATGTCATCCCTCTGGCACTATAGCCACTTTGGAGTTGGCTGTCCATAAAAATGGGATAAATATTGTTAACCGATAGGAGATGGAAATATATTTAGATAAAATAGAGGGGGAAGGTCGGAATGGGCAAGCGAATAGGCGGGTATGGAAACCTGCCCTACGAAAGCTTCAGGCCCCCATGGCCTTCTGCCAGGAGGCGCCATGCGTGCGGTTGAAGAAGTCGGTGACAGTGGTCATCGGGCCGCGTAGCGCCTGGGCATAGGTCTCCACCTGGGCCGGGGCCAGGCCGATCAGGGCCAGGCTGGCCTCCGGGATGTCCGGCATGATGCGCGGGGTCAGGCCAATGCCCAGCCGCAGGCAGAGCGTATCGGCCAATTGAACCATTGCTGCCAGGTGGGGGGCGGTCTGTGCCAGCGTGGAGGAGTGGTGATTGCCGATGATGTCCGCCAGGCGCGGGGGCAACTGCCAGCGGTAGGCCATCTCCGCGCCCACCGCAGCGTGGTCCATCCCCAGGGTGGCGGTTTCTATCTCTATCAGGCTCTTGCCCTCGCGGCTCATCTGCTCCATCAGGGCGCGGTAATCGGCGCGGATGTATTGATTGAGGATGATCTTGCCGATGTCGTGGAGCAGCCCGGCGATGTAGAGTTCCTCCAGGTCCTGAGTCCCCAGCGGGCCGTGCCTGTTCATGCGGATCTGCTGGCCCAGCCAGCGGGAGGCCCAGGCCACCGCCACAGAGTGCCGCCACAGTTCGCCCGGCCCCAGTTGGTAACCCGCCAGGCGACGCGAGAGCGTCCCGGAGAAGGCTGCGCTGTACAATGTGCTGCGCAGTTGCTTGAAGCCCACGCGCATGATCGCCGCAGAGACCGTTGTGCACGGCTGCGTGGAGGCGAAGTAGGCCGAGTTGGCCAGGTGCAGTAAATTCGCCGTCAACGCCTGATCGGTGGTGATCAGCCGCTCCAACTCCTTCACGTCCACGTCCGGCGCCTCCAGCAGCTTGAGAGCCTGCATGGCCGATGTGGGCATGGGCTTGAGCGCCTGGATGTCGGCCAGAATGCGCTTGACAGTGGCGGCCTGCTGCATCTGCACTCCGCTGGTCATGGCGCCAGATTGGGCAATTCCGACAGCAACCGGGTCGTGTAGCTGAGCAATTGCTGTGCCATCCACCCGCCTAATAGCGCGATCACCAGGGCCACCGCCAGGATCTTGGGCACGAAGGTGAGGGTGATCTCGCTGATCTGGGTGGCGGCCTGAAACATGCTTACCAGCAACCCCACCAGCAGGCTGACGAGGAGGATCGGTGCAGCCAGCATTAAGATGAGCGTGAACGTCTGTTGGGCCAGGGTGAAAATGTAGGCTTCGGTCATGGTTCGCTTCGCTCCTCACCCCAAAGCGCAACGGCATCACACCGCTAAACCACTGAAGTGAAAATGTAGGCTTCGGTCATGGTTCGCTTCGCTCCGTCAGTGAAAACTCATTACCAGCGATCGCACCACCAGATACCAGCCGTCCACCATCACGAACAAGAGCAGTTTAAAGGGCAGGGAGACCAGGGACGGCGGCAGCATCATCATGCCCATGGAAAGTAGGGTGCTGGAGACGACGATGTCAATGATCAGGAAGGGCACGAACAGGATAAAGCCCATCTGGAAGGCGGTCTTGAGTTCGCTGATGACGAACGCCGGGATGATCGCCGAGGTGGGCACGTCGTCAGGCGTCGCCGGGGGCGGCTGGTTGGAGAGCGCCAGGAACAGTGACAGGTCTTTCTCCCGCGTCTGGCGCAGCATGAAGGCGCGTAAGGGTCGGATGGCGCGGTCCGCCGCCGTCTGTTGGTCAATCTGCCCTTGCAGATAGGGCTGAAGCGCCTCCTGATTGATCGTCCCCCATACCGGCGCCATGACGAACAAGGTCAGCACCAGCGCCAGGCCGACCACCACTTGGTTGGGCGGGATCTGGGGCGTGCCGATGGCGCTGCGGATGATGGACAGGACGATCACAATGCGCGTGAAGCCGGTCATCAGGATGAGCACGGCGGGCGCCAGGCTGAGGACGGTGATGAGCAGCAGGAGTTGAATGCTGCCCACCACCTGCTGCGGCCCCTGCGGCTGGTTGACCGTCACGCTGACGCCCGGCACAGAAAGCTGCGCCTCCGGCGCGCATGCGGTCAGAAGCAGACCCAGAACGGCGATCAGGCCCAGCTTACGCAGCATGGTGCTCCCTCCGTTGGATGGCCTGGCGCAGGTGCTGCGCGAAGGCCGAGGCCAGCCGGGCGATCCCTTCGCCCTGGAGAAGGGACACATCCCCTCCCCTTTGATGGGGGAGGGACAGGGAGGGGGTGAAGCTATCCTCTCCACCCCAACTCTCCCCCACGAGGGGGGAGGGAGTAGCTTCCCTTGCGAGGGGGGAGGGAGCAGTGGAGGCAGGTCTCAGACCTGCCCCTGCCCTCCCGTCGTCTATAGGGGCGGTCAGATCGGCTAAGAACACGATCCCGCGCTCGCTCGCCCCCAGGAGCAGGGTGCGGTCATCGGCGCGCACCAGGTGGAGCGCCTGGCGCGGGGCCAGGGGCATGGTCTCCAGCAGGGCCAGGCGCCGGCTATCCGGTGCGCCACGCACGAAGCCGGTGCGGGCGTAGCGCCGCAGTGCCCACAACGCGCCATACAGGAGCAGCAGCACCAGGCCGAACTTGAGCGCAGCAGAGACATAATCCATCCCCGAGGGCCAGTCACCCTGCCAACCGGGCTGAAGCCCGGTACTGGAGAGGCCGGTGCTGGAGAGACCGGTACTGGAGAGGGGGAGGGTTGGGGTGGGGGCCAATGTCATGGTCGTCGCCCACGCGGCCTGTGCCCCTGCCCACACTGCCCCACCCAGCAGGACGAGCACAGCCGCCGCAACCAGAGCGGTAGTTCTGCCACGCCCTCCTCGCAGGCCCATGACCTTACCTCTCAAGTCGCTGAGGCCGGCTTGGTCGGCGAAACGATCTCGGTGATGCGCACGCCGAAACGGTCTTCAATCACCACCACCTCACCATGGGCGATGAGGCGGTCGTTGACCAGGACATCCACCGGCTGCCCGGCGGCGCGGTCCAGCTCAACCACCGACCCGGTCTGCAGGGCGAGCACGTCGCGCACGGCCATATGCGCCCGCCCCAGTTCCACGGTGATGCGCAGGGGCACATCCAGTAGCAGGTCCAGGCTGGCCGGTTCTGGCGCTGGTGGGGCGCCGGGGCCGAGCGGCGAAAACCGGGCCACCTGGATGCTGGCGACCTCGCTTGCGAACGTCTCTCCACCATTGCGCTCAGGGCTGTGCCCTTCTCTATCGTCTGGTGGATGATCATAACCTTCACTCGCGTTCAGAGTGACATTGTCAGCCATATCTTACGTCTCACCCCCTTGTGAAATGGCGCTGGTGATGCGCACGGCGAGCTTGCGCCCCAGCAGGCCGGGCTGGGCGGTAAACCGCAGGCTGCCCCCGATATGCACCGACAGGCTATAGCCCACGGGCGTCTGCAGCCGGATCACGTCGCCTGGGCTGAGGTTGACGAGATCGGCCATGCTCACCTCGGCGCTGCCCAGGATCACGCACAGCGGCACATGCAGGTCCAGGAGGTGCTCCCGCAGCTTCTGGCGGTCGGCCTCGTCCTGGCGTTGCTTCTCCTGACCACTGAGCCAGGTATAGGGATTGAGGGCCTCGGCTATCGGTTTGAGCATGGAGAAGGGGATATAGAGGTTGATGGTCCCACTCATGCCCTGGATAACCAACTCAAAGGTGATCAGAGCTACCCGTGCGCTGCCCATGAGGATGCGTACGCGGTTGTGGTGGAGCGTGCTGTCCTCCAGGCGCGGGTTGAGCGCGATGATCTTCCCCCAGGAGATTTTCATCTCCGCCAGGATATGCTCCACCACGCCGCGCAGCAGGACCTGGTCAATCTCGGTCAGTTTGCGTCCGCCCCGCCCGTCTGCGTTGGGCCTGGGCGAGTCGCGGTTCTCGTTGCGCCCGCCGCCCCCCAGCAGGCGCTCTAGGATCACCCAACTGACCTCATCGCTGATGACCAGGATGGCGTGGCCGGGCAGAGGCTCCAATGTCAAGATGTTGAAGAGCGTCTGCGGCGGCAGCTCGTTGATGAGGTCGTCAAAGCGACCCTGGTCCACCAGGGCCAGGCGCAGGCGCAGGTCGGTGCGCAGGTAAGCCGGCAGCGTTGTCCCCAGGCGCTCCGCCAGGTCCTCGTGGATGAGTTCCACAGCGCGCAACTGCTCTTTAGAGAACAGGTCGGGCGACCAGAAGTTATACGGGCGAATAGTGCGCTGACGCCCGGCCCGATCTTCCCCCTCGGCCGTGCCCTGGCCGGGGACAGCGGCAGCGGCCATCGCCGTTGGCACAGTCTCTGGCGGCTGAGCAGCAGGTAACTCCTGGGCGTTGAGTTCAGCGGCGAGAAGCGCGTCAATTTCGGCTTGGGTGAGCATGGCCGACCTGACTACTGAACCACAAACTCCGTGAAGTACACGTTGACGATCTTGTAACCGTGCAGGCGTTCGGCCAACTGACGGATGATCTCCTGCTTGAGGGCGTCCTTGCCTTCAATGGAATAGACCTCCTCAAAGGTCTTGGCCGAGAGCAACGTCGTCAGGGTATCGTCAATCAGCGGCTTCTTGGAGGCCATCTCCTGGCTGAAGGCGTTTTGGGCCGCCGTGCGCGCCTCGCCTTCCAGCCTGTAATAGGCCACGTCATGCGGCGCAAATTCCAGGACAATGGTGACTTTCAGGTAGCGCCGCCCGCCGGGGTCGGCCAGGTTGACGATCTTGGTGCCGGCATCGTACATGATGCCTTCACCGGGCAGGGGCAGGGCAGGCGCTTCCGGGTTGGGCGTGGGCGCGGGCGGCGTGGGTGTGCCTGTATCCACCTGGATCAGGATCGGGCCGCCGGTCTGCCCATAGCGGATCAGGTAGGCGGCCGAAGCCACCCCAAAAGCGGCCAGCAGGCCAGCCAGGACGGCGACAACGAGCAACACGATGCGGGAAAGGCGCTTGAGTAAGGGAAGCATAGACGTGCTCTAATACCCCTGTGTCCCCTCCGCCGGGGATGGTGTGGGGGCGAACAGTCCCTGGCTCAGGTCGGGCAGGAAATTGGGCTGCAAGCTCTCCTCCTCAATGGGATAGATCACCACGATCTCGGCGCGGCGGTTGCGGGCACGGTGCTCACGGGTGTCGTTGGGGTAGAGCGGATGGTATTGAGCCTGGCCCGCCGCCATCAGCCGCTCTGGAGCGATCCCTCCCTCTTCGCTGAGATAGCGCACGATGACCACCGCCCGCGCCACAGACAGCTCCCAGTTGGTCGGGTAGAAGGGATTGTCCGTAGGCACGTCATCCGTGTGCGCCACCACGCGGATGGCGTTAGGCAGAGGGCGCAGGACGGTGGCAATGCGGTCCAACGTCTCCTGCGCCTTAGGCTGGAGCACCGTGCTGCCGGGGGCGAACAACAGCGATTCGCTCAGGCTGATCAGGATGCCCTCAATGTTGGTGGTGACGCTGACGTCGGCGCCGAAACCGGCGGCGGCCACCTGGCTGGCGAGTTCAGTGCTGATGTCCAGATAGTCGCGCTGGCGCGGGGGCAGGTCGTCAAAGGCAATCGGGGCGGGTTCAGATTCGCCTTCGCCTCCGCCGCGACCGATGCCCAGAGAGAAGATGCTGCCATCGCCCACGCCGAAGGCGCGGTGCAGCGACGCGGCCACCTTCTGGTACTTCTTCACGTCAATCTGGGCCATAGAATATAGTACGATGAAGAAGACCATCAGCAGTGTGATCATATCGGCGTAGGTGAGCAACCAGCGTTCCTCGCTGGCACCACTGTGTCCACCGCCGCTCATGGTTTGGCCTCCTTGGTGCTGCCTTCTGCCTTCGCCCGTTCCTTCGGCGCCAGGAAGGCGCTGAGTTTTTCGCGTACAATGCGCGGGTTCTCGCCCGCCTGCAGGGCCAGGATGCCTTCAATCATCAGTTGGCGGCTCTCCACCTCCTCACGGCTCTTGGCGCGCAGCTTGCCGGCGATGGGCAGCCAGAGCAGGTTGGCGCTGAGGATGCCGTAGAAGGTGGCCAGGAAAGCCACCGCGATGGATTCGCCCAGATGCTCCGGCTCGGACAGGCGGCTGAGGACGTTGACCAGGCCCATGACGGTGCCGATGATGCCCATGGTGGGGGCATAGCCGCCCATGGCCTGAAGCACGGCCGCGCCCTGCTCATGGCGCTGGGCCATCAACTCCGTTTCCGTCTCTAGAATACTGCGCACCTGCGCCGGGTCCACGCCATCCACGACGAGCGTCAGTCCGCGACGGAGGAAGTCGTCCTGAATGTTCTTGGTGTCCTCTTCCAGGGAGAGCAGGCCCTCACGGCGGGCCTTATCCGCCAGGGTGACGAGCAGGTCAATGGTGGCGGTGTTCTCCGACTTGTACGCCTTGAAGCTATTGGCGATGAGTTTGGGGACGGCCATGACGCGCTTGAGCGGGAAGCTGATCAGCGCCGCCCCAATGGTACCGCCAAACACGATCAGTGCCGCCGAGGGCCCCACCAACTCCGCCGGGGTGCCGCCCTCCATGAAGACAGCGGCCATGAGGGCGCCGAACCCGGCGAGCAGGCCGATCAGCGTGGAGAGTTCCACTGCTCAGCCCTCCTGCGGCGCGGGTTTGCTTTGCCCCGATGCATTGGGCTCCCCGTGCCCCCTCTCGGCATAGGTGAAGCGGCGGGGAACGGCGTTGATTTGGCGCCAGTAAGCAATGATGGCGGCGACGACGCGCTCCGGCGGGTCGGCCACGACGATCTTCTTGCCGTCCACCAGCGAGATCACCGTATCCGGCGTCGCTTCCAGAAATTCAATCAGGTCGGCGTTGACCCAAAGTTCGCTGCCGTTGAGACGGGTGAGCTTGATCATCGCCTGGATGATAGCATGAGGGGGGAGGGCTGTCAGTAAAGGCGGCGTGAAGGGGGCGTTAAGGCGGCGTAAAAGATGACGGAGGACGAAGGACGGAAGACGAAGGACAGCCCCCCATCCAGGGGGAGGGAAACTGCCCCCTCCCCCCTCTGTGGGGGAGGGGTGGGGGCAATGTCACCCCCTCCCTGACCCTCCCCCATCCAGGGGGAGGAAACAGGAGCGTGTAACGCTTATTCAGCCACCGGCAGTGTCACCACAACGGTCGTCCCTTGCTCCACCTGGCTCTCAATGCGCAGGTCGCCGCCGTGCTGCTTGATGATGCGGTAGCAGGTAGACAGGCCCAGGCCCGTGCCCTGGCCGGGGGCTTTGGTGGTGAAGAAAGGCTCCAGCACACGCTTAAGCTGCGCCGGGGGGATGCCCGGCCCGTTGTCGCTGATGGTTACCGTGATGTGGCTGTTCTCCCAGCCCGTGTGCACGCGCACCCTGGGGTTGGCCCGGCCCATCAGCGCATCGCGGGCGTTGAGCAACAGGTTGAGCCATACCCCCTGCAGGTGGTCCTGGCTGGCGTACACCTGGGGCAGGCCAGGGGTGAGTTGGGCCTCCAGGGCGATGTTATGTTGCCGGAATTGGTGCTGCACCAACTCCAACGAGGTGGAGAGGGAGGCATTGATGTCTATGAGTTGAAATTCCAGCCGCTCCTGGCGGGCGAAGTCCAGCAGACCGCGAATGACCTTATGGGCGCGTTCGCTGGCGCGCACAATCAGGTCCACCGATTCGTAGCGCGGGTCATCGGCGGGGATCTCGCGCCGCAGCAGTTGGGCGTTGGCGATGATGGCGGTGAGGGGGTTGTTGATCTCATGGGCAACGCCGGCGGCAAGCTGGCCGATGGCCGCCAGCTTTTCTGATTGGGCCAGCGAGGCCTCCAGTCGGCGCGTCTCGGTCACATCGCGTTCCAGCACGATCGCCTGGACCGGCCTCTGGGTAACATCGCTGATGGGATAGACGCTCATCTCCCACTCCGTCTGTTCGCCGTCCGGGCCGTATTGCCGATGGATGCGCTGCCGGGGTTGGGGTTTCTTCCCCGGCGGCTGGCGAAACACCTCGCCCACCAGGCAGCCGGGGCAAGGGCCTTCCCGCCTGTGCAGGACCTGGTAACAGGGGCGGCCTATGAGTGCCTCTGGCTGAGCGTTCACCCGCGTCGCCCGCGCCTGGTTGACCGCCACCAGATTAAGTGTGGCATCTACGATGTACAGGCCATCGGTGATGCCGTCAAACAACGCCTGGAGCGTGTTGTGGCTTTGCAGCAATTGCCAGCGATGCGTTTCCAGGTCGGCGTAAGCGGCGGTCAGGTTATGGAACAGGCGCGAGTTTTCAATGGCGACGGCCACAGAAGCGACGATGGATTCCAGCAGATGCACGTCTCGCCTGGTAAAGGGGCCACCGATTTTATTCACCAGGGCAATGGCACCCAACGGGCGGCCTTTGACCAGCAGAGGGGCACAGGCCAGCGAGCGGGTAGCCTGGCTTCCCTCGCCCAAGGTGTCCTGCTCTGGGTCAAAGCGCGGGTCGCTGCTCACGTCGTTCACCACCAGGGAGGCGCGCTCCCGAAGGCAGGCAGCGATAAGCCCCTGCCTGCACTCCGCGCCGCGCTCCACGATCCAATCCTGGCTGTGGTTGAATGCCTGTTTGAACATGAGCGTGCCCCGCTCCTCGTCCAGGAGCAGCAGGATGCCCCCTTCCACGTCCAATACGCTGCGGATGCCCTGCATAGTGGCGGTGAGGATCTCGTCAAGCTCCAGCGAAGCGGTGACGGCAGCCGTGATCGCATTCAGTGCCGCCAGGTCGCGGTTGCGCTGCTCCAATTCGCGCTCCATGCTGCGCAATCGGAGTTGGGCGCGAATGCGGGCCAACAAGACCGGTGGCTCAAATGGCTTGGTGATGTAATCATCCGCGCCTGCGTCCAGGCCCGTGATCACCTGATCGGTGGTATCCAGGGCTGTGACCAGGATAATGGGGATGTGGCGCAGGGCGGGGTCCTGGCGCAGGCGACGGCAGACCTCCACGCCATTTATGCCCGGCAACATGACATCCAGCAGGACCAGGTCAACTCCGTCCTCCGGCGCATCGTTGGAGAGCTGGTGCAGCAGGTCTAAGGCAGCGTCGCCAGAGGTGGCCGTCAACGTCCGATAGCCAGCATAGCCCAGCAACTGGCTGGCCATGACGACAAAATCGTTGTCGTCGTCAACGATCAGAATACATGGCGGGCGCGCCATATGCTTGTGGCTGGCAACCGCTGTTCGCCTGGCTCACTGACGACGGGCGACAGACGGCAGTCTGTGATCGGTCGTCCATCGTCCATAGGTGGGACACGGCAGGCCGTGTCCCTACTGGCTGCCAGGCGCTGTGATCATATAGCCGTGTCCCTGGATGGTGCGAAGATAAATCGGCTCCGCTGGATTCGGCTCCAGCTTCTCGCGCAGGTTCTTGATATGCACACGCACCAGGTCCGGGCTGCCGGCATCGTAAGGGTAGTCCCACACCTCCTGGAGCAGTTGCTGGGCCGAGAGCGCCTGGCCGGCGTGGCTCATCAGATGGTAGAGCAGGTCAAACTGGACCGGGGTGAGGGCGATCCTGCGCCCATTGACGCAGACCTCAAAGGTATTGCAGTCCAGCACCAGGTTGCCCACGCGCAGTTGACGAGGCCGCTGGCGCGGCGGTTGAGGGGCGGCGCGCCGCAGGATGGCCTTCACCCGCATAACGAGTTCTTCCACGTTGAAGGGCTTAGGCAGATAATCATCGGCGCCGGCGCGGAAGCCCTCAATGCGGTCCTCCTCCTTGGCGCGGGCGGTGAGGAACAGGATGGGGAGCTGGTGGAGCAGCGGGTCGGCCCGCACCTGGCGGCAGACCTCGTAGCCATCCATGCCAGGCATGAGCACGTCCAGGATCATCAGGTCGGGGGGCTGGCGGCGGGCCAGTTGCAGGGCCTCTACACCGCTGTGCGCTACGGTCACATGGAAGTCGGGGTGGCGCAGACTGCGCTCAATCGTGCGTGCCACGATCTCATCGTCGTCCACAACCAGGATGTCGCTCATAGGCGCCTTCGCTTTCTATGAAAATATCTCGGTATAAGACCCCGCCACACCTTACTAAGGAAAGGTGCTGGCGGATTAGCCCGGTGGTTGCTGATGGGAACTCCAGCAACTCACAGTCCGGTCATCGCTTCCCCATGGGCGCGGTGCACTGCTACTCGGCGGCTATGGAAAGCCGCCCTACAGGATCAGCGGTCATCGCTTCGCCGTGGGCGCGGTGCACTGCTACCGATGCCATGGCCGTGCCTGTGCTTCCGGCCAGATGGCAGACAACATCATGGGCACAATAAATAAAAGTTAGCATCACTGATAAACATTAGCCGCAATCAGGCAGCAGGTCAATAAAACGAAGGTACTAATGGGGCACTGGAGCGGGTGCGAGGAGGATAAGGGGTCGTGGGCCGTAGGGGCAGGGCACGCCCTCCCCCTACGACTTCCCCGTGTGTGATTACCTGCGCCGTCTCAGGGCGCTGAGCTTCTTCCCACCGTCGCTCGCCTTCTTTCGCCCATAGCCTCACGCTCGCCGAAGCGCTCACGCAAAATGTCCATGAGCGTGGGCTGGCCGATCTCCTGAAGCTCGTAGCGCACTCGCTGTGAGGGGCGGTTGATCTGCACCACGCGTCGCAGGTCAATCGGCGTGGCCACGATCACCAAATCGGTTGGCGTGTTGTTGATCGTCTCCCCCAGTTCGCGTATCTGCTCCGGGCCATAGCCCATGGCTGGCAGAAGCGGCCCAATGTGCGGATACTTCCGGTAAGTCTCCACAATAGAGCCGACAGCATACGGGCGTGGGTCCACGATCTCCGCTGCACCGTAGCGTCGGGCGGCCACGATGCCCGCGCCATAGGCCATCTCGCCGTGCGTCAGGGTAGGCCCATCCTCCACCACCAGCACCGCCTTGCCGCGAATCGCCATCGGGTCCTCTACGAAAATGGGGGAGGCCGCTTCCACGATCAGCGCACGCGGGTTGGCCTGGGTGATGTTTTCGCGCACCCGCGCAATCGGCGCCAGGTCCGCCGTATCCACCTTGTTGATCACCACCACATCGGCCAGGCGCAGATTGGCCTCGCCGGGATGGTAGCTCAACTCGTGCCCGGCGCGGTGGGGGTCGGCCACGACAATGTGCAGGTCCGACTTGAAGAAAGGCAGGTCGTTGTTGCCGCCGTCCCAAACCACGATGTCTGCCTCGGCCTCCGCCTGGCGCAGAATCTTCTCATAGTCTATGCCCGCATACACGACTACGCCCCGCGCCAGGTGAGGCTCATACTCCTCGCGCTCCTCAATGGTGCAATGGTGCAGGTCCAGGTCCTCATAGGAGGCGAAGCGCTGGACCACCTGCCGCCGCAGGTCGCCGTAGGGCATGGGGTGGCGCACGACGACGACGCGATAGCCCAGGTCGCGCAGCACCTGGGTGACGCGGCGCGTGGTCTGGCTCTTGCCCGCGCCGGTGCGCACCGCGCCAATAGAGACGACCGGCTTGGCGGACTTCAACTGCGTGGCGCGTATGCCCATCAGGCGGAAATCAGCGCCGGCGGCCAGCGCGATAGAGGCCTTGTGCATAACGTACTCGTGCGAGACGTCGCTATAGGCGAAGACCACCTGGTCCACCTCCAGTTCCTTGATCAGGTGCACCAGTTCGTCTTCGGGGTAGATGGGGATGCCGCTGGGGTAGCCTTCCCCGGCCAGTTCCGCCGGGTAGACCCGGCCCTCAATATTGGGGATTTGCGTGGCGGTGAAGGCCACGACTTTGTAGCGCCGGTTGCCGCGAAAGTACACGTTGAAGTTGTGGAAATCGCGCCCGGCAGCCCCCATGATCAGCACACGCGTTGGCGGCATGTGACCTTTCCTCCTTCAGGCGAGATAGGCTAATAGAATGCTCAGCGCATACAGCGCCAGCAACGGAACCATGACGATAGACATGTTCACCGGGTCCACCGTGGGGGTGACCACCGCGGCGACGATGGCGATGATCACGACGGCGTAGCGCCACTGGCGCAACAGGGTGCGCGGCGACACCAGCCCCATCTTGGCTAAGAAGAAAATGAAGATGGGCGTCTCAAAACTCACCCCCATAGACAGCATCACCCAGGTGACAAAGCTGAAGTAGTTGGCGGGGCGGGGGGTGTTGGGGATGCCCAGGAAGTTCTTCAGGAAAGGCACGGCCACCGGCAACATGACGAAATAGGCGAAGGCCACGCCGAGCAGGAACAGAAGGGTCGCGCCCGGCACGACATAATACACATAGCGACGCTCACGCGGCATCAGGCCCGGCGCGATAAAGCGCCACAACTGGTAAACCAGGACCGGCATGGCGATAACCGCGCCGGAGGCCAGCGAGACGCGCATAAACACGCCGATGTTCTCCGTGATTTCAATAGATTCCAACTGGCTCAGGCCGCCAATGGGCCGCGCCAGGAACTCCATGATCTGCTGTGCCAGGGCGAAGCTGATCAGCGTGCCGCCCAGCAGCGCCAGCGCCGCTTTGATCAGGCGTGAACGCAGTTCCTCCAGGTGTTCCAGCAGGCTCATGCGCGCTTCGTCTTCGGCGCGCTCCGCCTCCGCCACTCGCTCGCTTCCCTCAGCCACACGCCCTGCCATGGCTCTCAATCCTTTGCCCCATCTGCCGCAGCTTTGTCCCCCAAGGCATCATCCGCCGGGGGCAGCCCGCTCACGGGGGCTGTCTCTTCTACAGAAGAGGGCAACGGGCGCTCCTGCGCGGCCTGCTCTCGTGCGCGCTGGATTCGCTCGGCGCGTTCAGCGGCCTCCACCTCCCGCGTCAGTGCGGTGGTGAACTCATCGGAGATGGCGCGCAACTCGCGCAACGCCCGGCCCAGCGTCCGGGCCACCTCCGGGATGCGCCGCGGCCCCAGCACCAGGAGCGCCAGGAGCAGGATGAACAGCAGTTCGCCCGTGCCAATGTTAAAGATTTCCATCGCAATCTGTAGCCGTCAAACGTGAAACGTGATGATGACGTTTGACGTTTCACGTCTTATGCCCGTCCTTTCCCGCCTCCAACAGCCGCGTCAGTTCGCCCCCCTGGGCCACCAGCGTGCCCAGGACACCGTTGACGAAGCGCGGCGAACTGTCCGAGCCGAACATCTTGGCCAGTTCCACCGCCTCGTTGATCGCCACCTTGACCGGCGTGGCGTGCAGGATGGCAAACTCCAGGATGGCGATGCGCAGGATGTTGCGGTCAATCACGGCCATCTGGTCCAGCGGCCATTCGGGGGCGAGCTTTTGGATCACCACGTCCATTTTGTCCCGGTGCGCCATAACGCCATACACAAGCTGCCGGGCAAACTGAACGCTTTTCTCCGGTAGGGGTTCTTCTTCCAGCCGCGCTTGCAGGACCTCTTCTACCGGATGCCCAACGCTATCAATTTCGTAAAGTGCTTGCAGCGCCAGGGCGCGTGCACGCCGACGTGCCTTCATGACTTCAGCCAGCAGCAGCCAGGGGCAGTCGTCAGAAGATCACAGGTTTGTCATGCTGAGCGCAACGAAGCCTCTCTGATGCGCATTCGGGAGGCCCTGCGCTGTGCTCAGGGTGACCTGTGGACTGCTGAAGCCATGCTTCAGCAATCCATACCGGAGGTGGATAGCTGACACCTGTCCTACATCACCATGCCGCCATCCACCTGCAGCACCTGTCCCGTGATCATCGCGGCGCGGTCGGAGCACAGAAAGGCGACGGCGTAGGCCACATCCTGGGCTGTGGCAAAGCGCCCCAAGGGCGTCATCTTCAGCGCCGCCGCTTTGACCTCGGCTGGCACGTTTTGAATCAACTCCGTCTCAATAAAACCAGGCGCCACCGCGTTCACGGTGATGTTACGGCTGCCCAATTCCTTCGCCAGTGATTTCGTAAATCCAATTATACCCGCTTTTGAGGCCGCGTAGTTGGTTTGGCCCGCGTTGCCGGTGATGCCGGCCACCGAGGTGATATTGACGATGCGACCACTGCGCTGGCGCACCATGGCGCGGGCTGCGGCTTTGCAGCAATTAAACACGCTCTTCAGGTTGGTGTTGAGGACAATATCCCAGTCCTCTTCTTTCATCGTCATCAGCAGCGTGTCGCGGGTCAGGCCGGCGTTGTTGACCAGGATGTCCAGCCGCCCATAGGTATCCAGCACGGCCTTAACGAGGGCCTGCGCCTGTGCGTGGTCGCTCACATCCGCCTGGATTGCCTGGGCGTGCCCGCCGGTGGCCTCAATCGCAGCCACGACCTCGCGAGCGGCTTCCGCGTTTTTGTGGTAGTTCACCACCACGCGCGCGCCCTGGGCGGCCAGCTCCAGGGCAATCGCCCGACCGATGCCCCGCGAGGCACCGGTCACCAGCGCGACCTTGCCTTCAAGCTCCATGGCTGCCTCCTTTGGCTCTCACCTCCGTGCCTGCCAGCCGTTCCAGCACCGTGATCAGGGCGGAGTTGTCCAGGTCGCCATCGCCGGCGACGATCATGGCGTGGTACAGTTCGCGCACGACGCCCGTCACCGGCATGGGCACGCCCAGGGCGCGGGCTGCCTCGGCCACGATATTCAGGTCCTTGTATTGTAGGGAGGCTTTGAAGCCGGGGGCCAGGTCGCGCCGCAGGAGTTTGGGGGCGCGCACCTCCAGCGCCCAACAGCGGGCCGCGCCGCTGCTCAGCACCTCTACCACCCTGGCCGGGTCCAGCCCGCCTTTCGCCGCCAGGACCAGGGCCTCGCTCATCACGGCGTAAATGCCTGCGGTCATGATCTGGTTGCAGGCTTTGGTCAACTGGCCTGCGCCGCTGGGGCCCATGTAGGTGATGCGCTTCCCCAGGGTCTCAAAGATCGGGCGGCAGCGCTCAAAGGTGGCCTCGTCGCCCCCCACCATGATGGAGAGCGTGCCCGCTTCGGCGCCCACCGTGCCCCCGCTCACCGGCGCATCCAGCATGGCCACGCCCGCTTCGCCCAGCCGCGCGGCCATGCGTCGCGTCGCCACTGGCGAGACCGTGCTCATGTCAATCACGATCAGGCCGGGGCGGGCCGCTTCCATGACGCCGTTTGGGCCGAAAAGCACCGCCTCCACGTCCGGCGCGTCCGGCAGCATGGTGATGACCACATCGGCGGCGGCAGCGACTTCGCGGGGCGAGCGTGCCGCGTGCGCGCCAGCGGCGGCAAGCTCCTCCACCGGCGCCGGGCTGCGCGAATATACGGTGAGGGGAAAGCCGGCCTTGAGCAAATTGTGCGCCATCGGCCGGCCCATCAGGCCCAGGCCGATAAAGCCCAGGCGTGGTGTCTCATCCGAGGACATGGGCGATAGCCTCCACACTGGCAATATCCCCGGCGGTGAGGCCCTGCGCGTTGGCGTCAATGCGCTTGAGCAGGCCGGTGAGAACATCCTTAGGGCCGATCTCCACAAATGTCGTCACGCCCTGCGCCAGCATCGTGCGCACCGAATCCGTCCAGGCGACCGGTGCGGTCAATTGCGCACCCAGGTCGGCGCGGATGGCGGCGACGTCGGCCAGGGGCTGGGCGCTGACGTTGCCGATGATGGGCACCTGCGGATCGGCCAGGGGCGTTTCCTCCACCACCTGCTTAAAAGTGTCGCTGACAGTGGCCATGAGCGCCGAATGGGCCGCGATACTCACAGCCAGGGGCACAACCCGCCGCGCCCCACGCGCCTTCGCCAGGTTCAATGCAGCTTCCAACGCTTCGCGGTCACCGGAGATGACGATCTGGCCGGGGCAGTTGTCATTGGCGACCTGAACCGGTCGCCCGGTCAGGCGTGTGGCCTCGGCGCACACCGCGTCCAGCGTGGGTCGATCCAGGCCCAGGACCGCAGCCATACCGCCGGGGTTGCGCTCACCTGCCAGCTTCATCAGCCGACCGCGCTCGCGCACCAGCTTGAGGCCGTCGGCGAAGCGCAGCGCGCCCGCCGCGACGAGGGCGGCGAACTCCCCCAGGCTGTGCCCGGCGACGCAGGCGGGCTGTCCCACGCCCCGTGCCTCCAGCGCACGCAGGGCCGCGATGCTGGTGACAAACAGGGCCGGTTGGGTATTGTAAGTGTCGTTTAATTCGGCCTCCGGCCCTTCAAAGCACAGCCGCGAGAGGGGAAACTCCAGGAGAGCGTCGGCGGCGTCAAAGACCATGCGTGCCGCCGGCTCGCGCTCATACAGGTCGCGCCCCATGCCGACGAATTGCGATCCCTGACCGGGGAAGACGAAGGCGGTGTGTCGCAGCCGTTTCATGAAGCTCATCGCGTTCTCAGACAAATAAAAGGGCCGTGCGAACCCTTCGTTCCCTTTGAGCACGAAGTGGCACGGCCCCACGCCCCCATCTCAGCGGCCAGACGTGGCCTGGCTCATTCCTCCTCAATCGCCAACACCTCGTGCCCCTGATAGGTGCCGCAGTGGGGGCAGACCGTGTGCGGGGGCCGGAGTTCCTTGCACTGCGGGCAGGGAACGAGTTGCACAGGGTGCAGCCGGTCTTGAGAGCGACGGCGATCACGCCGCCCTTTTGAGAGTTTACGCTTCGGAAGTGGACCCACAGAACTTTCCTATCCTTTCCTTTCCTACAGATCAGCCTGGCGCCCTCCTTTGGGCACGGCAGCCCATTATACGGCTAAGCGGCTGCCCTGTCAAGGATTGGGGGGCTATGGGGCCTCCCCCGCCATTTAGCGGATAGGCAGACGGGCTGAACGGCGCTATCCAGGCTCGCCCTTTCCTGCTATACTAAAGCGGATTGCAACGCATTGAGGAGAACGACGCATGGCGAAATCTGGTAAGAAGACCTATCGGGCGGAACGCCGCCGCCGGCGCCCTGTCGGGCCGCTGGTGCTGATCGCGAGCGGCGGCCTGCTCCTCGTCGCTATTCTGGCTTTCGCCCTGGTCAACCGCAGCGCCACCCAGAGCGCGCCTCCGCCGGGCTTCACGCCCCAGGCCGAGGGGCCGCGTATTGCGGTGGACCGCGAGGTGATGGATTTCGGCAAGCGCCCCCTGGACATTCCTGTGGAGGCCGTGTTCCGCGTGCGCAATGTAGGCAGCGCCCCGTTGCGGATTCAAGGGAGGCCCCAGGTTGAAGTCGTGGAGGGGTGCTGACCGCCCGAAGCGGTCGTCGGTGCGACGACCTTGGCTCCCGGGCAGGAGACCACCGTTTCGCTCACCTTTATGATGCACGCGGGCATGGAGGGGCCGCACGACTTCCGCGTTCACGTGCGCACCAATGACCCTCAGGAGCCGGATAAGGTCCTGCGCGTGCTCTCCGATTGGGGCAACTGATGTATCCTTAATCCCCCCTGATTTCAAGATCAGGGGGGGCTAGCTCTGGCTCTTCCGCTCTCGCCTGCCGAACAGGCACAATAGCCCATACAGACTCTCCACAGTGAGGCCATGCTCCTGCCAGAAGGCTTTTGCTTTGGGGCTGTGAAAAGTGGAGAAGTCGTTTGATAGTATAACATCCGGCTGAGCGATCACTGCCGATGCAAACACGGGAGCATCTGCCGGGTCGTTGCAGTAGGGGAGGACCGCGGCGACCTCGGTGGGGGTGGGCCGGCGCACCATTCTATCGGCGTAGGGCATAAGCAGCGATACAGCGCGAGGCCGATGCGCCGGGAATCGTTCGTCCAGGACTTCATCCAGCTCGTCAATAACAGCCTGGCCGATGATCAATTCAAAGGCCCCCGCTTCGTACAACGCCAGGACCTCGCCTGCCAATGTCAGCGAACCGGCCCGATCGCGAGGGAAGACGATCATCGCCAGCAGTGCGCCCGTGTCTGGGAAGACCCGCATGAGAGGGTTATTCCTGGGTTGAGATAGCGCGGATAGCCTTTTCGTAGTGCTCCTGCCAGATGCGATGACGTACCTGGCGAATATGTTGGAGCAGTTCCTCTTCTGTAAGATGGGCTGCTTCGGCGGCTGGGGCAAGAAGGGCGCTGAGCTCGCGTAGCGGGAAACGCTCCTGATCGGCTCCTAAAGCCTGCGTATAGACTGTGAGTGCCTCAATCGCCAGCGTATTGAGGGAAACCGAACGACGTGCAGCGGCCTCACTGAGTTGCCGATGCAGTTCTGGGGAGACACGGATCGTGATACGCTTAACCTGCCTGCTGTTGCTCTGATGCGCTTTCATAGCAGCATTATAGCAGCAATTCTGAACTGGGGCAAAGGGGGAATGGCCTACAACGCGTCTTTGATCGCCTCGGCCACCGAGCGGGGGATGCCCGGCACGGCGGTCAGGTCTTCCACCGAGGCGGCGCGGATGGCCTCCAGGGAGCCAAAGCGGGCCAGCAGCGCCTTGCGTCGCGCCGCGCCCACGCCTTTGATCGCCTCCAGTTGCGAGGCCAGGCCGACCCTGGTCCGGCGCGTGCGGTGATGGCTGAGGGCGAAGCGGTGGGCCTCATCGCGGATACGCTGGAGCAGGAACAGCCCCTGAGAGTTGCGCGGCAAGAGCAGCGAGTCCGCCCGGCCAGGGATAAACAACTCCTCCTGCTGCTTCGCCAGGGCCACCACCGGCACGCGCTGGCGCAGGCCGAAGGCCTCCAGCACCTGCACGGCCACGTTGAGCTGCCCCCGCCCCCCGTCCACAATCAACAGGTCAGGCAGTGCGCGGAAGCTCTCATCCCCCTTGTCGCCCGGAAGCCGGTTGCCCTCCTCGTCGGGCTGGTTGCTCTCCTGCCAGCGGCGGAAGCGCCGTTCCAGCACCTCGCGCATGCTGTCAAAGTCGTTCGGCCCCTGGACGGTACGGATATTGAAGCGGCGGTAGTGGCTCTTGCGCGGCACACCTTTGATGAACACGACCATGCTGCCGGTGGGCTGGACGCCCTGCGTGTTGGAGATGTCATAGCACTCAATGCGCATGGGCGGTGCGGGCAGGCCCAGCGCCTCCTGAAGCTCGGTTAAGGCGGTGGTCTGCTTGTGTGTATCCGCCTGCCATTGCGCCCGCAAGGCGGCCAGGGTATCGGCGGCGTTCTCGGCGGCCATCTCCACCAACTCGCGCCCCTGTCCCTGGCGTGGCACGCGCAGGGTCACCTTGCCCCGACGCTTGGAGGCCAGCCATTCCTGGATGACCTCAAACTCCTCCACCTCCTCCGGCAGGAGCACCTCCGGCGGGATGGTAGCCGCCTCGTCGTAGAACTGCTTTAGGAACGAGGCCATGATCGCTTTAGCGTCCTCGTCCTCTGCACCCTCCAGGACGAAGGTCTCGCGCCCGATCAGCTTGCCAGCGCGGATAAAGAAGACCTGCACGCAGGTATCGCCATCGGCGCGGGCGAAGGCAATGACATCCTGGTTGGTTTCAGTGGACGAGATCACCTTCTGGCGTTCCACCACGCGCTCAATCGCGGCGATCTGGTCGCGCAACTGGGCCGCCCGCTCAAAGTTCCAGGCCTCCGCCGCCGCCTCCATCTCCGCCCGCAGCTTGCGCACCACCGGCTCGGTCTGCCCCTCCAGGAACAGGCACAGCCCGGCGATCATCTCGCGGTACTGCGCCTGGGTAGCCGCGCCGATGCAGGGCGCCAGGCACAGCTTCAGGTCGTAGTACAGGCAGGCGCGTTCATCGCGGCCGGTGATGGTGCGGTCGCAGGTGAGGTAGGGGAAGATTTTCCGCGCCAGGTCCAGCGTCTGGTGCACGGCCCAGACCGAGGTGTATGGCCCGAAGTAGCGCGCACCGTCCTGCTCCATGCGCCGCGTCACCGTCACTTTGGGGAAGGGGTCTTGCACCGTGACCTTGATATAGGGGTAGCGCTTGTCGTCCTTGAGGCGCACATTGTAGCGCGGGCGGTGCTTTTTGATGAGCTGAAGCTCCAGCAGAAGTGCTTCCAGTTCCGAGGTGACGACGATGAACTCTATATCGGCGACCTCGCGGGCCAGCCGGCGTGTCTTGGGCGAGTGCTCGGCGGCGTTCTGGAAATACGAGCGCACGCGGTTGCGCAGGTTGATCGCCTTGCCCACGTAGATGATGTCGCCGTCGGCGTTCTTCAGCAGATACACGCCCGGTTTCGGCGGCAGCCCCTTCAATTGGTCCTGAATGTGCTCCGAAACGGACGCCATAGCCCCACAAACTCCGCTCTGCTCACTGAAGGCGGACCGCTGGAGATTAATTATAGCAGAGAAATGGGCAGCGGGCAGCCTTTTATGGTATACTCTTGCTTATCTATTCATTCATCATGAACGATAGGGGCACACGGCTGTGTGCCCGGGTGCAGTTCAATTTTGGGGCAACTGTCAGCGGTCACCCCCTCCCCCCTTGCGGGGGAGGGTTGGGGTGGGGGGTAACCAACCGGGTCATCTGCCCCAAATCTGATATACACCCCGTGTGCCCCTGCTGAATGGGGAGGAGCCTTTGAGCACGCAGAACAGCACAAGCGTCCATCAGCTTGACAATGGCCTGACCGTTCTGATCAAGGAAATGCACCACGCGCCGGTGGCGACCTTCTGGGTATGGTATCGCGTGGGCAGCCGCAACGAGCGCCCCGGCATCACCGGCATTTCCCACTGGGTGGAGCATATGATGTTCAAGGGGACGGAGAAGTTCCCTCGCGGCACGCTTGATCGCATCGTCTCCCGCGAGGGTGGCCTGTGGAATGCCTTCACCTGGCTGGATTTCACCACGTATTTTGAGACCCTGCCCGCCGACCGGTTTGAGCTGGCCTTGCAAATTGAGTCGGACCGGATGGTCAATTCGGTGTTTGACCCGGCGGAGGTGGACGCCGAGCGCACGGTGATCATCTCCGAACGCCAGGGCTATGAGAATAACCCCCTGTTTCTGCTGAGCGAGGAGGTCCAGGCCGCCGCTTTCCGCGTTCACTCTTACCATCATGAGGTCATCGGCGACCTGGCCGACCTGCAAACCATGACCCGCGATGACCTCTACCAGCATTACCGCACGTATTACGCGCCGCATAACGCCATCGCTGTGGCGGTGGGCGACTTCAACCGGGGGGAGGTGCTGGAGAAGATCGCCATATACTTCGGCGACATCCCGCGTGGGAACACGATCCCCCAGATAAGCCGCCCAGAGCCGCCGCAGCGGGGCGAACGTCGTGTGACGGTGGAAGGCGAGGGCAGTACGGCCTACGTGCTGGCGGCGTATCATGCGCCCCCCGCCCGCGCCCCGGAGTTCTTCCCTATGGTGGTGCTGGACAGTATCCTGGCCGGGGCCAGCTCGTTCAACGTCTTCGGCGGCGGCACCACTAACAAGAGCAGCCGCCTGTACAAGGCTTTGGTGGAGACCGAACTGGCTACCAGCGTGTCCGGCAGCCTGGCAGCGACCGTGGACCCCTACCTGTACGCGATCTCTGTTACCGTGCGCGCCGGCCACACGCCTGCCGAGGTGGAGGCGGCCCTGGATGCCGAGATGGACCGCATCGTGCGTGAGCCGATCAGCCAGGAGGAGTTGGAGAAAGCCATCAAGCAGGCCCGGGCGCAGTTCGCCTTTGGCAGCGAGAGCGTGACCAACCAGGGCTTCTGGCTGGGCTACAGCGAGTTGCTTGTGGATCACACCTGGTTTGAGACCTATCTGGATCGCCTGGCTCAGGTGACCATTGAGGACGTCCAGCGTATCGCCGCTGAGGTCCTGCGGCGCTCCAACCGCGTTGTGGGGCATTACATCCCCAAATCCTGACCGGGGATGGAAGACGGAAACGCTCCGTCCCCCGTCTTCCGTCCTTCGTCCTTAAAAGGAGTGAGCATGTCAGACAGTTCTATCCCTGGCCCTGAATCTATCGTCCGCCATGTATTTGACAACGGCATCATTCTCCTGGTGCGGGAGAACTTCAGCAGCCCCTCGGTGGTGATTGAGGGGGCTTTGTGGGCGGGCAGCCTGGATGAGCCGGAGGCGCAGGCCGGGCTGGCGGCGTTTGTCGCCGACGCGGTGACGCGGGGGACGCAACGGCGCACCTTTGCGCAAATTTATGAAGAGGTTGAATCGGTCGGCGCCAGCTTGGGCGTGGAGGGGGGGCGCCACACGACCGGTTTCGGCGCCAAAGGGCTGGCCGAGGACCTGGGGCTGCTGCTGGACATCCTGAGCGATGTGCTGCGCCAGCCGGTCCTCCCGCCAGAGGAGGTGGAGAAGGTGCGTGGCGAAATCCTCACCGATTTCCGCGTCCGTGCCCACGACACGCGCCGCATGGCCAGCCTGGAGTTCCGCGCCCTGGCGTATCCCCATCACCCCTATGGCCGCAGCGTAGAGGGCTACCCGGAAACCGTGACGCCGATCACGCGCGACGACCTCATGGCGTTTCACCGCACTCACTATGGCCCCCAGGGGATGATCATCGCGATCGTCGGCGCAGTCAGGGCCGAGCAAGCGATTGAACTGGTGAGGCGTGCTTTCGGCGATTGGGAGAACCCCCATAAGCCGGAGCGCCCGCCGCTGCCGCCGGTTGAGCCGATCACGAGCGTGCGCGAGAAGCGTGTGGTCATCCCCGGCAAGAGCCAATCCGACATCGTTATGGGCTGGATCGGCCCGGCGCGCAAGGAACCCGACTACCTGGACGCCGTGCTGGCGAATACCATCTTGGGCGTCTTCGGCATGTATGGGCGATTGGGCGACAATGTGCGCGATGTCCAGGGGCTGGCCTACTATTCCTATAGCCGTCTGGAGGGCGGACTGGGGCCGGGGCCATGGACCGCCGTCGCCGGGGTGAACCCCAGTAACATTGACCGCGCCATCCACAGCATCCGCGATGAGGTCCGCCGCCTGCAGGACGAGCGGGTTGGCGAGGATGAGCTTGCCGATAATAAGGCGTATCTGACCGGCTCATTGCCCCTGCGCCTGGAGACGAACGAAGGCGTGGCGCAGGCGCTTTTGGACATGGAGCGGTATGGCCTGGGCCTGGACTATCTGCAGCGTTACACCGCCCTGATCAAGGCGATCACCGCCGAACAGGTCCAGGCGGCGGCGCAAAAGTACCTGAACCCTGATGCCTATGCGCTGGCGGTCGCCGGCCCTGAGTGACAAATGAGGCATGACGGACGACAATGGACGGCGTAGAGGCGAGGCGGCGCCCCGCCCCTATCGGCTGACGACCGGCGTAGACCTGATTGAGATTGCGCGGATTGAGGCGGCCATCGCCCGCTTCGGCGACCGCTTCCTGCAGCGCATTTACACCCCGGCGGAGCTGGCCTATTGCCGGGGGCGGGCGTCGGAACTGGCGGTGCGTTTTGCCGCCAAGGAGGCGGTCGCCAAGGCGCTCGGCGTGGGCCTGGCCTTCATGGCCGCCGATGGGGTCGGCTGCCGCGAGATTGAGGTGCTGTCGGACGAGCGGGGCAAGCCCATTGTGGTGCTGCATGGTCGCGCCCGCGCCCGCGCCGAGGCGCTGGAATTGCGCGACTGGTCGCTCAGCCTGTCCCACGCCCGCGACATCGCCATTGCCTTCGTCGTAGCCGCTTCGTAAGGGCGCATGGCCTGCGCCGCAGGCTTACGTCCACGCGGTTCCGGCCCCCCCGGTTTCTGCGAGAAACCGGAGGTCTAAGCCCGGCCATCGCCCCCTCCCCCGCCCGCGCCAGCGCTAGCCCCAATGCGCTCTCTCCCCTATAATAGCAATATCTGTTTGGAACTTATCTCCGGTCTATTGCGTCTCTGCACTTAGAGAGCACGATGCTCGTTGTTGACCTGCGTTGGCTGCTGTTCGGCCTGCTCCTGCTCCTGATCGCTGTAGTTGCAGCGGCACTCTGGCTGGATCGCTGGCGCTCTCGGCGGCAGCAGAAAGGGGCGTTGCCCGGCCTGGAGGGGCTGCGGCCGGTTTGGGAGGTTGCGCCCCTGGGGCTACTGATTCTGGACGATACAGGCGCCTGCCGCTATGCCAACCCCTACGCCCGTCGCCTGCTGGGCCTGGAGGCTGCCTCCGGGCGTCTGCCGGATGCGGGCTGGGGCCATCTGTTGGAGATAGACCGCTCCGCTGCGCGGAGTGAGGCTGTATCCGCAGGCCGCTATCGCACGGTCGTCTTGGGAGAAGGGCAATTCGTGCAATGGTGGCTCACGCCCTGGCGGGATTGGACCCTGGTTTTCCTGCTGGATATGACCACGCCCCACCGGGTGGAGCAGGCCGCGCGGTTTCTCCTCAGCGATCTCTCGCACGAACTGCGCACGCCGCTGGCGACACTGCTGACCCACCTGGAGGTCCTGCGGCTGCCCCATATCCCGGACGAGACACGCCAGCAGTCTATCCACCTGATGCAGATAGAGGCCAGGCGGATGGCCCGCCTGGTCCACGACATGCTGGAGTTGGGGCGTTTAGAGACCAGCGCCGAACTGGAACGGCGGCCGGTGGACCTGTTGGCCGTGGTGGAGGCAGCCCTGGCGCAGGTCCGGCCCCAAGCCGAGGCGCAGCAGATGGCCCTGTCGCTTCAGGCCGACACGCCGTTGCCGCTCGTCGTGGGCGACGCCGACCGGCTTAAGCAGGTCTTTCTCAACCTCCTGGATAACGCCGTGAAGTACTCCCGCCCCGGCGACCGGGTAATCGTCTCCCTGCAGCCCACCCCCGCTGGGGATGGCGTGGCCTGCGCCGTCTGCGATACCGGGCCGGGGATTCCAGCGGAGCACCTGCCGTATGTCACCCGCCGCTTTTATCGCGCTGTCCCGGACGAGATTGAGGGGAGCGGCCTGGGGCTGGCTGTAGTGGCAGAGATTTTGCGTCGCCATCAGAGCCGGTTGGATATTGAGAGCCGCAGCGAAGGCGCCGAGACGGGGACCTGCGCCCGTTTTGTGTTACCCGCGCTGCCTGAGGAGGAGACGTGAAAGGAAGCTGGCCTGGACAGCTTTTACAGCGCATATGGAAACCCGCCCTGGTGCTGGTGTTGCTCTTAGGCGGCTACTGGCTGGTGCCCATCAGCGGGCAGGTCATGGTCATCCCCGGGGGCGCCACGCCAGCGCTGCTCTGGCCACACATGCGCCTGGAGCCTCCCGCGCTCCGGCCCGGTGCACCGGTCACGTTCTGGGTGACGGATGTCGCCCCCTGGGCGAACGTCCTGCTCACGCTGGACGGGCAGCCCCTGCCCCTGCTGGACTGGCAGGCGAACACCGGTGGAACGTGGACCTGGCGCTGGACGTTCACCCTATCTGATGTGGAAGGGCACACCCTGGTCTTCTACCATAGTTGCCATACGGGCTGTGTGGAACGGGGGCGCATGACCCTGGGCGCAGGCAGCGCTGCACCTCCGCCGAACCGGGTGCCCACGAAATTAGGGGTGGTCTTCGCCAGCCCACAGCGGGACTGGCATGGCCGCAGCGGCTGGGACGTGGAGTTGACCTACGCCCGGCTGGCCGACCAGAAATACTGGGGCATAGACGACCTGGCGACCCGCGTCCAGCAAGCCAGTACGCAGGGGCTGCGTGTGCTGGTGCGAGTGGACTACGCCCAGGGGCAGAGCCTGCCCCCGGCGAGCGACTACGTGGCCCTGAGCGAGTACCTTCAATACCTGCAACGCCTGGCGCGGGACGACCGCCTGCGCAGTGTCTATGGCTACATCATCGGCAGCGGCACCAACGCCCTGGATAGCAACACCCTGGCGCCAGACCGGCCGGTGACGCCTGCCTGGTACGCCCGCGTCTTCAATGGCTATGGCGAAGCGCCCACCCACGCCGATAACGCCGTGCAGGTCATTCGCGGCGAAAATCCCCAGGTCCGTGTGCTGGTGGGGCCGGTGCGCCCCTGGAGCATGGACCAGGATGGGGAGCGGCGCTATGTCATAGATGCGCCCTGGTTGAACTACATGAACACGCTGGTGGCCCTGCTGGATGAGAGCGCGCGGACCAAGGCGGTGAGTGGCATCCCCCTGGCCGCACCGGATGGCTTCGCCGTGAATGCGCCGGGGCGCCCCGGCGCGGTTGAGTGGGAGGGGGAAGCCGGCGCCGATGAACCGCGTATAGAACTGCGCCGGGCGGAGTGGGGCGAGGCCCAGGCCGGCTTCCGCATCTACCGTGACTGGCTGGCGATCATCAATGCCTATCCCACGACGCGGGGGGTGCCGGTGTACATCACTGCCACGAACACCTTCGCCCCGGATGAGGGTACGGTTCCGGCCCAGAACTACGTGCGCGGCTGGCTGACGACTGCGCTGGAGGTGATTGAGCACGAGCCACAGGTGCAGGCGCTGTGCTGGTTCATTGATGAGGACCGCTCCGGCGACACGCGCTGGGACTGGTTCAGCCTGACGCGGCATCCTGGGCGGCTGATTGACGCCGCCGAGGAGTTTGACTTGCTGTTGCAGCAGAGGGGCTGATGGAAGGCAGGCTGGCTGAAGCCATTCACGTCTTGCTGGCCGATGACCATCCGGCGCTGCTGGTGGGGCTGCGGGTACTGCTGGAGCAGGCGCCGGATGTCGTGGTGGTGGGCGAGACAGGGGATGGGAGAGAGGCGCTGACGCAGATTGAGGCGCTGCGCCCGGAGGTGGCGGTGCTGGACTGTGAATTGCCGGGGATGGCGGGGGCCGAGGTGGCGGTGGAGATACAGCGGCAGGGGCTGCCCACGCGGGTACTGGCGCTCAGTGCCTACGATGACACCCGCTACCTGTACAGGATGTGGATCGCCGGGGCCTTGGGGTATATGCTGAAGAGTGAGGCCCCTGGCGTCATCGTGGTGGCGGTACGGGCGGCAGCGCAGGGAGAGCGTATATGGACGGCGGAGCAAATCGCCCGCGTTCGGCGCTGGCAGGAGGAGGTGGAGCAGCAATGGCAGGCGTTGACCGAACGGGAGCGGGAGGTG
>DAOUBF010000070.1:0-60000 GCA_034432795.1 Anaerolineae bacterium | reverse complement strand
GCGGAGTTGCTAGTAACCGCGCATCAGCCATGGTGCGGTGAATACGTTCCCGGGCCTTGTACACACCGCCCGTCACGTCATGGGAGCTGGCAACACCTGAAGCCGGTGGGCCAACCGCAAGGAGGCAGCCGTCGAGGGTGGGGCCGGTGACTGGGACGAAGTCGTAACAAGGTAGCTGTAGCGGAAGCTGCGGCTGGATCACCTCCTTTCTAGGGAGTCCCGAACCTCCCCTGTGTGGGGCGGGTTCTACTCCCAGGTTCAGCGTCGTCACCTCGGTGGGTGATGATGTCCTGTGTCCTTCGCTCCTTCCCTCAGGGGTTAAGGTGTTGCGCGGTTTGGGCCTTTAGCTCAGACGGTTAGAGCGTCCCTCTGATAAGGGGAAGGTCTCTGGTTCGAGTCCAGAAAGGCCCACACAGAGCCAGGGGGATGTAGCTCAGTTGGGAGAGCGCCGCCTTTGCACGGCGGATGTCAGGGGTTCGAGTCCCCTCATCTCCACCAGAGGCTGTACTTCGTAGAACGACACCTCAGGTGTACAGCGGTACCACAGGGGCTTGGAAGGCTCAGTAAGGAGAGTCCTCTGTGAACAGCACTCCCTCATCATGCCCCAACCGCGTCTTACAAGACAGATATACCTGGGCCCTCGTGCTTCTTGTACTGGTGGCGCTTTCCATATCTGTTACCGTTGGCGTTGTGCGGGCAGCGGGGGCAGCCTGGGCGTTTGGGTACTATAGTAACCAGACCGTAAAGGGAAACAGAGTTTGGGTCTGGACCGGTACTCCCCCAAACGGGCAAAGATGGACTGCAGCTCCGGTAGGTTTGTGCCAATTCGGGCTATGTAGCGGCGAACTTATTGAAACAGGATGGATAAAAGGGACCGATTATGGCATGGGGGATGCTTTAGTACAATATGTGGGCTACACAGATACCGATGGAACCTGGCAGCATGTACCCAACGTCGGTAACCTCTCCACCAATACGTGGTATCAGTTTAAAGTGATGTACAGCAATTCGGCTGCTCGTTGGGAGGCCTGGCGTGGCAGCAACGTTGTGTGGTACGCGCCTTACGCGCTTGGATGGACGATTGGGGGAGGGGTAGCTGTCGGAAGCGAAAACCTGGTCAATCAGGGGTGGATGGATGTATGGGGCTATCATCCTGAATATCAGCCTGGTCCAGGGCAGTGGATCTTGTACAATTACTGTGGGTACGTCGGTTGTACGTCAGTTGGCGGAGGAGGACATATCGAACGTCAGTATGATTTCGGCTATCACGCGTGGGGCCCATGAAACTGGCGTTACCCTTTTCCTCAAGAGACTGATCGCAGCGTAGGAAGTATATTGAGGTATACTCATGAAAACGAAGGCTGCAGGTTATTTCCCTATCATTGGTATCCTGATGCTAGTGATTATTCTGGCAGCCACGGCGGTAGCCGTAGCGACTCCCCCATGGGGATGGTGGTCCGGGGCCCCAACTCCGGTTCCTCCTCCTACACCAGGCCCT
Organism: Anaerolineae bacterium; assembly: GCA_034432795.1. GTDB lineage: Bacteria > Chloroflexota > Anaerolineae > DSLN01 > DSLN01 > DAOUBF01. The sequence continues at coordinate 58,502 of DAOUBF010000070.1, read as the reverse complement.
GAGCCTACAGTTGCACCAAGCCTAGCTAGCGGAGGAGTTCCTGTAACGAACCGCGATGAGGCCATTCATCGGGCTTTATATTATGATTCCTTGTGGACTATCCGCGAAGAGCCGCTGACAGAAGAGACAGTCGCTGCTAATCCTGATAGGATCGTTGTTGAATCGTATGCGACACGGCAGGAGGCATCCGATGTGTACTGGGGAGACGAATTTGCCGATCCAGAGATCGCATCGGAGCCGATATGGGTCGTGATTATTAAGGGCAAAGTGTTCGTCAGAGTTGTTGGAGGGCTGGGCACGATGCCGGAGTTCGTCGAGGCTGACGGTGTAACATACGGTATCTCGGCATTAGATGGTAAGTTGTTAAGGGTAGTCGCTGGAATTGCGAAGAAACGGCCTTGACAGAATCGCGACTCGCTTATATAATCCCTGTTTAGGAGGCAGCGAGAGTAGTGGGTGGTGGCGTAAGCTAAAAAGAAAACCGCTCTTGACAGATTTGCCTCTCAGATGTATAATGGCTCGTGCTTGAGGTGGAGAGAAAACGCGCTTGACAGAGGAGCTTACAACCTAACTGCATACCGTTTTCTCTGACATACGAACAGTGTCGTTCCTATGACCTGGCGTATGCCAGGTCGTTTTGTCGCCTGTCCGAGGAGGACAGGGGACAGCCTGGCACCTTAACAACTGAACAGAACGCATCGGCATCTTCACGTGAAGAAGCTACTACGGGCACACGGTGGATGCCTTGGCGTCAAGCGCCGATGAAGGGCGTGGTACACTGCGATAAGCCTCGGGGAGCCGTGTGCAGGCTGTGATCCGGGGATACCCGAATGGGGAAACCCGCTCCGGTGAATGCCGGAGCACCGCCGCAAGGCGGGGGGCACCGCGCGAACTGAAACATCTCAGTAGCGCGAGGAAAAGAGAGCATTCCCCTAGTAGTGGCGAGCGAACGGGGAACAGCCCAAACCTCAGTGACTGAGTGGCCTGCCGGCCTATGTCACTGGGGGGTAGGCAGACACGACCGAGGAGCGGCAGCGTCCTCAAGGAGTGACCAAGAGGAAATCTAGCCGAACGGTCTGGAAAGTCCGGCCATAGAAGGTGAAAGCCCTGTAGGCGAAAGGTTTCCTCCTCCTGTCGTGATCTGGAGTACCGCGGGGCACGCTAATCCTGCGGGAAGCAGGGAGGCCCACCTCCCAAGGCTAAATACGCTTGACGACCGATAGTGGACAAGTACCGTGAGGGAAAGGTGAAAAGAACCCCAGTGCGGGGAGTGAAATAGAACCTGAAACCGTGTGCTCACAAACAGTCCAAGGGCTATGCCAGGTTGCCATCCCTCATCATGCTCCGGGTCTACACCTCCCGCCGCCTTCGGGCGGCAGGAGCCTCGGCCTGGGGTTAGAGGGAGCCCCTGGCACGCCTGAGGGCGTGCCTCTTGGAGAATGAGCCGGCGAGTTACTCTCTGTGGCGTGGTTAAGGGAGTCACACCCGGAGCCGTAGCGAAAGCGAGTCTGAAGAGGGCGCTGGTCGCAGGGAGTAGACACGAAACCTGGTGAGCTACCCATGGCCAGGGTGAAGCGCGATTAACCTCGCGTGGAGGCCCGAACCCACTAGTGTTGCAAAACTAGGGGATGAGCTGTGGGTAGGGGTGATATGCCAACCGAACCAGGAGATAGCTTGTTCTCCCCGAAATCGCTTTAGGGCGAGCGTCGCGTATCTGTCATGGAGGTAGAGCACTGGATTGGCTAGGGGGCGAATAGCTTACCAAACCATCTCAAACTCCGAATGCCATGACAGTGAGCGCGGCAGTCGGACGGTGGGAGATGAGTTTCATCGTCGAGAGGGAAACAGCCCGGACCGTCAGCTAAGGTCCTGAAGTTCCCGCTCAGTGGGAAACGTGGTGGGACTACTTAGACAGCCAGGAGGTTGGCTTAGAAGCAGCCATCCTTTAAAGAGTGCGTAATAGCTCACTGGTCAAGTGGTCCTGCGCGGAAAATGTAACGGGGCTAAGCGGGACACCGAAGCTACGGGTGTCAGGCGCGGTGACGCGCCTGGCGCGGTAGGGGAGCATTGCCTGGTCGTGGAAGCCGTACCGAAAGGAGCGGTGGAGGCCAGGGAAGAGAGAATGCCGGCATGAGTAGCGCAAAACCCGTGAGAACCGGGTTCGCCGAATGCCTCAGGTTTCCGACGGAAGGTCAATCCGCGTCGGGTGAGTCGGGGCCTAAGCCGAGGCCGACAGGCGTAGGCGATGGACAACTGGTCAACATTCCAGTACCGCGTCGAACCGCTATGAGCGATGCGGGGACGCTGTGGCAGAGGCCAGCCTGCGATTGGTCGTGCAGGTGCTAACCGCCGACCTCTGTGAGGCTCCTAGGGAAGTCCGGGAGCGGAGAGGGGAGCGGGATGGCGGGCCTTAGAGCCAGAAGTGGCCCGAGCCGCAGCCTAGAAAAGCCGCTAGCCAGGTTCACGCGCCCGTACCGCAATCCGACACCGGTAGGCGAGTAGAGGATACTCAGGCGAACGGGAGAACCCTCGTTAAGGAATTCGGCAAATTGTCCCCGTAACTTCGGGAGAAGGGGAGCCTCCTGGGGTGCGTCTTCGGACAAGCTCCGGGGGGCCGCAGAGAAGAGGCTCTACCGACTGGTTAACAAAACCACAGGTCTCTGCCAACTCGTAAGAGGAGGTATAGGGGCTGACGCCTGCCCAGTGCCGGAAGGTTAAGGGGAGGGCTGAGGCGCAAGCGTAGGCCTGAACTGAAGCCCCGGTGAACGGCGGCCGTAACTATAACGGTAGGACCGGGCCAGAGTCACCCGGAAGGGCCGTTATAAAATCCGGCTATATGCTGGAACAGCTCGTGAATCCCACGCTACCGAGGAGGTGACAACGCGATGGGTGGAGCCGATCAGCAGGAAAGACTCTCGCGCACCCAAGAGGCGAGGTGGTTCCTGGCAGGGTTCATTGAAGGGGAAGGGACGCTCACAGTGAGTATCAAAGAGCATCCTGGCGCCCGCTTTGGCTACTACGTGGACCCAGAATTCTTTCTGTATCAACACGTCAGTGGCCGCCAGCTTCTTGAGCTGGCACGGGCGATCTTCCAAACAGGGAGGATCTTCCCCAAACCAGGAAATCCCAATGTGCTGGTCTATGCCATCACAGATCGTAGAAGCCTGCGTGAAAAGGTTATTCCCTTCTTTGAACGGTATGTGCTACCGTTCAGCGCTAGGCGGGAGACCTTTGAGAGGTTTCGGGAGATCCTGGACATGATGGCCCGCAAGGAACATCTTAACCCGCAGGGGTTAGTGAGCATAGTCGAGAAGGCTTATGCCATGAACCCACAGGGTAAAGGACGCCAGCGCGTGCGTCCATTGACAGAAGTGCGTGAGAGAATCCTCAGAGACCATACGCCGGACATCCCGGAAACGGGATGAAGAGATGGTCCAGTCCTCATGGCGACATGAGAGTGACTGCCTAAGGTAGCGAAATTCCTAGTCGGGTGAGTCGACAACAAGCCCGTACCGGCTAATAACGGTGGAGCCCGACCTCGTTGCGACGTGCTAGGGCGTCGTGCTAAAGAGAGGGTGACACCGTGGGAAGTCAAGTATGCTACTTGACCCCGTAACGACTGAAGCGGTATGCTGAGATGGCGATCGTGCCGTAAGGCAAATCTAGGGTCGCCATCATACGCCGGTGATCTCTGCCAGGATGTGCCGATGGATATCAACGCTTATCTGAGCGGGTTCGTTGATGGCGAAGGGTGTTTCTGTGTCTCTGTAAACAAAGGTAAACGGCATCGTTTTGGTTGGGAGATTCGACCGAGTTTCTCGGTCAGCCAGAACGGTGACCGCGCTGAAGTGTTAGAGATGCTGAGGCATTCCTTCGGCTGTGGGACGATCCGCCCAGATCGCTCAGATCGGACGCTGAAGTATGAGGTGCGAAGTGTCGCTGACCTGGTGGAGCGGGTACTCCCTCATTTTGAGGAAAATCCCTTGCTCTCCAGCAAGCGGCGCGAGTTTGAACTCTTTGCGGAGGTGTGTCGCAGGATGTACCGGGGCGAACACCTGAGCCGCGAGGGGTTTGAGCGCATCTTAGACTTAGCGTTTGAGATGAATCCATCGGGAAGCCGTAAATACTCAAGGGCGGAGATCAAGATATAGTCTGCGCCTGTAGAAATACAGGAGGAGTGCGAAGTTCCGACCCGCACGAATGGCGTAACGAGTAGAGCACTGTCTCAACGAGGGACCCGGTGAAATTGAAATCGTGGTGAAGATGCCATGTCCCCGCAGCAGGACAAAAAGACCCCGTGGAGCTTTACTGCAGCTTGGCATTGCGTCTGGGCTTGGTCTGCGTAGGATAGGTGGGAGGCTGTGAAGCTGGGGCTTCGGCCTCGGTGGAGCCAACGGTGAAATACCACCCTGACGAAGTCTAGGCCCTAACTGGTGGCGGCACACCCGCGCCAGGACCGTGCCAGGTGGGCAGTTTGACTGGGGCGGTCGCCTCAAGAGTGGGGCGCTCTGGTGGTAACATCAGAGGCAAATCTGGCTATATGCTGGGACGTCCGTTCTCTACTCAGAAAGGAACGCCTCCATTTTCTGAGGAAGGGATGTAGAATTCAGCGCTAGTCACCCTGTGTGACTGAAAATGCGACTGATGCGGATAACCAGCAGGGAAGTCCTTGTGACCCCTCAACGACTGCACGCCAGACATCCGTGTCAAGCGGATGGTGATACAGTCTGAACTTCCGGGCGACCGGAAGCCCGTAATCGGGCGTCCGCTCGAGGAGCGGGGGAAAGCGAAGGAGGGTTTCTGTCGTGCGCTCACGTGAGATAGAGGAATACAAACGGTCGCTGCGGCTCTCGTCGGAACAGCGCGAGGTGCTTGTAGGGCTGCTCCTGGGCGATGCCCATCTGGAAACCCAGAATAGGGGGCAGACTTACCGCTTGAAGATTGAGCAGAGCGCAGCGCATCGCGCCTATGTTGACCATTTGTACCATCTGTTTGAACCCTGGGTGTTAACGCCACCCCAGCCCAAGCAGGTGGTCTCCCAGGCTCACGTGAGTATCAACTGGTGGTTTCAGACCATCAGTCACCCGGCCTTCCGCTTCTACGCGCAGCAGTTCTACTGGCAGGGGCGCAAACGGGTGCCCCGCCTGATCCATCACTGGCTGAAACCGCGTGGGTTAGCCTACTGGTTCATGGATGATGGCTCGCTGAAATGGGAACAGTCGCGGGCCGTTCTCCTCAACACGCAAGGCTTTGAGCTAAGCGATGTTGAACGGCTCATCCAGGTTTTGCAGCAGCAGTTTGCGCTAGAAGCCTTCCCCCGTCGGCAAACAGAAGGGTACCAGATTGTGATCCCGGGCCGCTCGTTGGAGCGGTGGGTGGCACTCATCGGTCCCTATATGTTGCCTGAAATGCTATATAAACTGCCTCGAGTCGGACGAACACACTTGCCTAAAAGGTAACGGAGGCGCCCAAAGGTTCCCTCAGGCGGAATGGAAACCCGCCGTTGAGTGTAAAGGCATAAGGGAGCTTGACTGCAAGACCTACAAGTCGAGCAGGGACGAAAGTCGGGCTTAGTGATCCCACGGTACCGTGTGGAAGGGCCGTGGCTTACCGGACAAAAGCTACCCCGGGGATAACAGGCTGGTGAGGCCCAAGAGTTCACATCGACGGCCTCGCTCGGCACCTCGATGTCGGCTCGTCGCATCCTGGGGCTGGATCAGGTCCCAAGGGTTGGGCTGTTCGCCCATTAAAGCGGCACGTGAGCTGGGTTCAGACCGTCAGCATTGGCGGCGCTGGGGAGCAATCCCCAGTGGATCACCGACTCATAACGGGGAAGCCCTGCGTAAAGGGTAATCCCGTGGGAAGGCGAAGGGATGGATGAGACAACGCGGGCCTATATCGCGGGTTTTCTTGACGGCGATGGCAGCATCATCCTACAGCTCAAACCACGGCGAGACTATGTGTTCGGCTACCAGATCAAGGCAACTGTGTCGTTCTACCAGAAACGGCACAACCGCCGCGTTCTGGAGTGGCTGAATCAGCAGATCGGTTTGGGAACCGTGCGAGATCGGCCGGATGGCATCAGTGAATATGATGTTGAAGGTCTCGCCCAGGCCCGAACTGTTCTGGAGATAGTCAAACCGTATGTGGTGCTCAAGGCACCGCAGGTTGAGCAGGCATTAAGCCTATTGCAGGAGATGCTCTCAACACAAGAGGCCACGCCGGAGGGGTTTCTGCGATGGGCCGAAGTTGTCGAAACCTTTCAGGCCCTAAACTACTCCAAGAATCGCAGGCACATCGCTGCAGATGTGCGGCAGTATCTGGAGAGCAAGGGCTACCTTAGCCCCCGTAACGACTGAAGGCCAGTGGCCTGAGGCGGTGGGTGATGCTCGCAAGAGCCAAACTAGACCACCGCAATACGTCGGCTCCCCGAAAGGGGATGATGGGATAGTCTACTCCTCAAGGTAACTTGGGGGAAAGTGCGTGAGACAGGTCGGTCTCTATCCGCTGCGGGCGTAGGGAACGTGAGGGGGGCTGCCCCTAGTACGAGAGGACCGGGGTGGAGCGACCTCTGGTGTGCCAGTTGTCGTGCCAACGGCATCGCTGGGTAGCCACGTCGCGTCGGGATAACCGCTGAATGCATCTAAGTGGGAAGCCCACCCCAAGATGACGTTCCCCACCTCCTTGGTGAGGGTAAGGCCACTCGGAGACGACGAGTTTAATAGGCGGCAGGTGTAAGCACGGTAACGTGTTTAGCCAAGCCGTACTAATGGCCGAGGGCTTCTTCACGATCTCGGATGCTGGGCGTTCTGTTCAGTTCTTAAGGTGCCAGGCGATAGTCAATAGCCTGTCCTCAGTCGTCAGATTGACCGGAGTTTGTCTGACGACTGATTATTGCTGATGGCTAGTTACAGGCCGCTTGGTGGTTGGAGCGGCGGGGGTACACCCGGTCCCATCCCGAACCCGGAAGTTAAGCCCGCCAGCGCCGATGGTACTTGACGGGGAACCGTCTGGGAGAGTAGGTCACCGCCAAGCGGCCTGTTTGTTTTCTCTTCTCCCTTCAGTCCTGGGCGATCAGGAGCGAAACGCTCTCAATGTGGTAGGTCTGGGGGAACATGTCAACGAGCTGGGTCGCTGCCAGACGATAACCGCCCGCCGCCAGGCGTCTGCAATCGCGGGCCAGCGTAGCCGGATCGCACGAGACATACACGAGGCGAGACGGTCTGAGCCGGATGAGCGCGTCAATCACGGCGGGCGCGCAGCCTGTGCGCGGGGGGTCAAGAACGGCGGCGTCCAGCGCCACCTCCAGCACAGGCAGCACCTCTTCCGCTTCTGCCTGATATAACTCAATATGGTTGAACTCGTCCAGGTTGATCTGGGCGTCGGCGACCGCGTTGGGGTTGGACTCAATGGCGATCACACGGGCGGCATGGGGCGCCAGAAACGCCGTGAACAGGCCGACGCCGCTGTAAGCCTCCAGGACGGTTTCGCGGCCCGTCAGGGCCAGGTAGCTCAGCACGCGCTCCACCAGCTTCTCCGCCAGGGGGGTATTCACCTGGAAGAAGCTGCCCGCCGAGACCCGAAAGCGGCGCCCGGCAACTTCCTCCACCAGATCGCCCTCTCCCATCAGCACAACGCTGGATCCGTCCTCAAACTGGAGCACACAGGAAAGCGGCAGGTCTGTTTCCACCGCAGGCAGTTCGTCGCCTGCGACCTCTAACACCAGCATCAACTCATCTGTGGCCGTTCCCACGCGCAGGGTTACCCCGTTCAGCCCGGCGGGTTCCAGGTCAAGGGATTGGAACAGGGCCAGCAGGCGCGGGTCAATGATATGGCACTCACGGATGGGGAGGATGCGCTGGCTGTTCAGGGCGCGATAGCCCAGGCGCCCGTCCGGGCCGACGCCAAAGCGGGCCTGATTGCGGTAGGTCCAGGGTGAGGGGCTGGGTACAGGCGGCAGGAGAGGGGGGTCGCTGAAGCCGCCAATGCGCCGAAGTTGATCGGCCAGGATGGCCTGCTTGAAGCGCACCTGCGCGGGATAGGCGATGTGCTGCCACTGGCAGCCGCCGCACGGCCCTTCCGGCCCCGGCCCAAAGTGCGGACAGGGCGGCTGGACACGGTCTGGCGAAGGGGTCAAGATTTCCATTAACCGGGCCTGGGCATAGCGCTTCTTCTCTTCCACGATCTCCACGCGGACGCGCTCACCGGCAATGGCATAAGGGACAAAGACCACCCGCCCCTCGTGCCGCCCGACCGCTGCCCCTCCGTGGGCCATGTCGGTCAGTTCCAGATCCATCACCTGGCCCATTGTTGATTCCGAAGCATCTCACTGGCCCATTAGATCAGCCGGGCCGCGACCATAATCGTCCAGGTCTGTAAGAACCAGTGGATCAGGAAGGGATAGAAGAAGGAATGGGTGCGGTAGGCCAGCAGGCCAAAGGCGGCGCCGCCGAAGATCGTGCTCAGCGTCTCCAGTTCGGGCTTGCCCATATGGGCGATGGCGAAGGGCACGGCCTGGAGCAGGATGGCCTCATCGCCGAAGCGACGCGCCAGGCCGAAGAGCAGAAAGCCGCGAAACAGGAACTCCCAACTGAACAGGTCCAGCGCGTTTTCGCCAATCAGCGCGAGCAGCGATGAACGAGCGCGACCGGCGTAATAGCTGCTGAAGGCCGGCGTGCGGGCCAGCCACCCCATGAGGGCGGCCAGGAGGACGGCAGCCACAACGGTCACCGCCAGCCCCAGGCGCCAGTTGCCCACCCGGAAGCCGTATGCCTGGGGCGATTCACGGAAGAAGAGGACGATGAGGATCAGGGGCACAATGAAGTACAGGAGAAACCGGTCGGCGGCTCTGAGCGAGGTGAGGCTGTGATAGTGCTCAATGAGGATAAGCAACGTGCTCACCACGATCATCGTGGTGACCTTCGCGTCCAACCGCAGGCCCAGAAGTTCAATCATGTCTGTATGACCGCCCGTCAGTAATCTGTCCCTATTCGGTTCCCGTCTGGCCCGAACATGGCCGCCAGCTTGGGCGCGTCCCGGTGCAGCTCCAGCCCCCAGTTGAGGAGCAGCAGGGCGATCAGGCCGAGGGCCAGGGCCGGGCGCCACAGGCTCCGGCGCTGGCTGCTTTGCCCCTTCCTGCTCAGCACCTGTGCCGCCCCCCAGGCGGCAAACACCGCCAGGAAGGGGATGAGCGGCAGATGATAGCGCTCCTCGGCGAGAATCAGGGCATAGGCCCCAGCGAAATATAAGATAAGGGCGATCAGGAGACAGGCCCCCTGTTTGTTCCCCGTGCTGGCCGATGGGGAGAACGGCTGAAGGGCGCCGATGATGGCCAGGGGCATGAGCAGGACGAAGGGCAGGCACAGACCCACCAGCGCCAGGGCGAGCAGTGCATCGGGCCAGTGGCCCAGGTAGTTGTTGCTATAGAAGTAGACGAACGGGCGTTTCTCCAGGCCCCAGAAGTAGCCCAGCTTGCGCACGATCAGATAGGGCACCCGGCCGGGGTCATCGCGGATGAAGCCCAGGGCGGCCTCAATCCCGCGCCGGTTGCGCTCGGCGTCGTCCAGAATGGGCACCAGGTCAAGCGAGATACCGAACTGGAACGTGCCCGTGCCCTGGGGGTGATAGCCCAGGTAGAGGTTGGTGCCCAGGTTGTTTTCTACAAAGGTCAGTTGCCCGTGCAGCCGTGTGTTACGGTAGGCCCAGGGCAGGGTCAGGGCGGCCACGCACCCCAGCAGGATCAGCCCGCCCCGCAGCCGGTTCCTGGGGACGAGCAGCACCGCCAGGGGGACAAAGCCGATGATGATGGAGCGCGTCAGCGTCGCCAGGCCCAGGGCGACTCCCGCCAGCGCCCAGTCACGCAGCGAGCCGCTCTCGCCCGCTCGCAAGAGGGCCAGGATGGCGAGGGCCAGGACCGGGGTGAACAGGTTCTCCGTCGCCAGGCCCAGCGGAAAGAGGATCAGCCAGGGGTAAAGGGCGACGATCCACGCGGCCAATCTCGCGGCCCTCTCCCACCCAGTACCGGGCTTCAGCCCGGTTGGTGATATAACGCGACGAGCGATCCAGTACGTGAGCGGGGCGAGCATGGCGCCCAGCAGGACCTGGGCCAAGCGCGCCGCGAAGAAGCGCCACTCCAGGCCGCTGATGGCATAGATGAGCGCCAGGAAGGCCGGATACAGCGGGGCGCGATAGCTCGTGGGGATGCCTTTGGGATCGTAAGGGACGCTGCTCAGGTCAAACTGAATGTAGTGGCTGATGGTGTAGAGATCGGGCTGGGCATACCAGCGGTAGCCGTTACCGGCAACCAGGCTGCGGGCCAGCATGTCATACTGGAACATGTCGTCCAGGCCGATGCCCAGCCGCGCCGTGAGCAGCACGGGCAGCAGCCGCAGGACGAGCGCCAACACAAAAACGCGCCCGGCGAAGCTAAGGCGGAGGCGGCTTATTGTGGCGGGCCAGGTGCGCTGTGCGATAGCTCTCAGCGTGATCATACGCCAGGCTGTGATTATAAAACGTAACGGGCAAAAGGTAAAACACCTCCCCCGTCACGAGACCCCAGAACCCCGGTTTCTGCAAGAAACCGGGGTTCTGGACCCGCCCTGGCCCTTCAGGCGCGATGCCAATCGCATGGCTCCTCTCCCGGCGGGCGTTTTACGTTTTATGGCCGATCGCTGCTATAATCGGGGGCGTGAACGTGTCCGTTGTCGCCACTGTCAAAAACGAGGCCGCCAGCATCCGGGCCTTGCTGGACTCGCTGGCGGCTCAAACCCGGCCCCCCGATGAGATCGTGATCGTGGATGGCGGCTCCACCGATGGCACCCTGGCTATCTTACGCGACTATACCCGGCGCCTGCCGCTGCGTGTGCTGGAGCGGCCCGGGGCGAATATTTCGCAGGGGCGCAACGTTGCCATCGCCGCCGCCTCCGGCGAGATCATCGCGGTGACCGATGCGGGCGTGCGGTTGGTGCCCGAATGGCTGGCGGCGCTGCTGGAGCCCTTCTCCGATGAGCGGGTCGCCGTCGTCGCCGGATTCTTTCTGCCGGACCCGCGAACGGCTTTTGAGGTGGCCATGGGGGCGACGGTGTTGCCCACGCTGGCGGAGATCCATCCGGCCCGCTTCCTGCCCTCCAGTCGCTCGGTGGCCTTCCGCAAGGCGGCCTGGGCCGCTGTGGGCGGCTACCCGGAGGACCTGGATTATTGCGAGGACCTGGTGTTTGATTTCAAGCTGTTGGAGCGCTATCGGCCCTTTGCCTTTGCCCCACGCGCTATCGCCTGCTTCCGCCCCCGCAGCAGCCTGCGGGCCTTCTTCCGCCAGTACTATCTCTACGCGCGCGGCGACGGCAAGGCCGGGCTTTGGCCGAAGCGCCATGCCATCCGTTACAGCACCTACCTGGTGGCCGTGCCCGGCATCGCGGTGCTAGGGCTGCGCTTTGGGCCGGCCTGGTGGGGGCTTTACCTGCTGGGCGCGGCAGCCATGCTGTGGCGGCCCTACTGCCGCCTGATCCCCATGCTGGCGGGCCTGAGCCTGCGGGAGCGGCTAGAGGCTATCCTGTGGGTGCCCATTATCCGCGTCACCGGCGACATCGCCAAGATGATCGGCTACCCGCCGGGCGTCGTCTGGCGCCTGCGCCGCACATGGATGAAATCCGCCCAACCTTCCAGCACCGACCGGAGGCCAGTGTGAACCACGACGATGATCAGGGGGCTGTCGGGCCACTCTCCGGCCCTGTGGCCGCTGCTATCCTGGCGCGGTTTGCGCTGAACGTCAGCTACCGTATGGCCTACCCCTTTCTGCCACGCTTCGCCGACGGGCTGGGGGTCTCGCTTGACCAGGCGCAATTGCTTATGGCTGCCCGTTCGGCCACCGGCTTCGCCAGCCCGCTGTTTGGCCCGCTGTCGGACCGCTACGGGCGGCGCATGTCCATGCTGATCGGCCTGGCGGCGTTCGTGTTGGGCATGGCCCTGTGCGCACTTGTCCCGGCCTATGCCAGCTTCTTTTTGGGCTTCGTGCTCATTGGCCTGGGCAAAATCCTGTTTGACCCCAGCCTGCAGGCTTACCTGGGCGACCGCGTGCCCTATCGGCGACGCGGGCGCGTGATCGCCGCCACCGAACTGGCCTGGTCGCTGGCCATCCTGATCGGCGCGCCGCTGGTCGGCCTGGTGATTGGGGCGCTGGGGTGGCAGGCGCCCTTCGGGATATTAGGAGTGTTGGGCGCTATAGTGCTGGTGCTCATGGCGCTGGTCATCCCGGCGCGGGCCGATCACGCCCTGCGCCAGGCGCCGCGCGTCAGCCCCTGGCATAGCTATGCTACGGTGTGGCGCCAGCCCGGCGCCATGATGGCCGCGTTCGTGTTCTTCCTGATCATGTTTGCTAACGAGAACCTGCTCATCTCCTATGGCGGCTGGATGGAGCAGTCCTTCGGGCTGAGCACGGTGCGGTTGGGGCTGGCGACGGCGGTGATCGGTGGGGCTGAGCTTGTGGCCGAGTTGTTGACGGGGGCGATCACCGACGCGTTGGGCAAGAAGCGTGCGGTGGCGATTGGCCTGGCCCTCACGGCTGTGGCCTACGCGGCCCTGCCCTTCGTGGGGAACCGCCTGGAGTTCGCCCTGGCGGGGCTGTTCGTATTGTTCCTGTCCTTTGAGTTCACGGTGGTCTCCGGCCTGCCGCTGATCACCGAACTGGTGCCCGCTGCGCGGGGCACGATGCTGTCGGTGAACATCGCGGCGATGAACCTGGGGCGCATGGCCGGGGCGCTGGCCGGGGCCGCACTGTGGGCGCTGGGGGGCTTCGGCGGGGTCGGGCTGCTCTCCGGCCTGGCGTCGCTGGTTACGCTGGCGCTGTGGCTGGGCTATGTGCGTGAACGCGGCCCCGGCGAGGCCCCGGTGGTGACATTTGAGGTGTGACGGATGACAAGCGAGTTGTTCACCGTTGTGACGCCGGCCCAGGCGCTGCAACGGCTGCTGGCGCACCTGCCGCCTGGGCCGCTGGGCGTTGAGACCGTGCCGCTGGCCGAGGCGCTTGATCGTGTCCTGGCTGAAGACTTGAGCGCGCCCGTGTCCTTGCCCGCTTTTGCCCGCTCCACCATGGATGGATACGCCGTGCGCGCCGCCGACACCTTTGGCGCTTCCGAGGGACTACCGGCTTATCTCACCGTCGTCGGCGAGGTGCCGATGGGCCGTGCCCCGACCATCACGGTCGGCCCCGGCCAGGCAGCGCTGATCCATACCGGAGGGATGCTGCCGCCCGGCGCGGATGCCGTCGTCATGGTGGAGAAGACGCAGAAGCTGGCCGAGCACGAGATTGAGGTGCTGGGGCCGGTGGCGCCGGGCGAGAACGTGCTCCAGGTGGGGGAGGACATTGCGCTGGGGAGCACAGTGCTGACGGCGGGGCAACGCTTGCGCCCGCAGGACCTGGGGGGGCTGGCGGCGGTGGGCATCACGCAGGTGTCGGTCGCTCGCCGCCCGCGCGTGGCCATCCTGGCGACCGGGGATGAGATTGTGCCGCCGGAGAGCGCGCCGGGGCCGGGCCAGGTGCGCGACGTGAACACGGCCACCCTGGCCGGGCTGGTGCGCCGGGCCGGGGGCCTCCCGCTCCCGCTGGGCATCGCCCCGGACCGCTTTGAGGCGCTGGAGGCGGCCGCCCGGCAGGGGCTGGAACAGGCGGACGCGCTGGTGCTCTCGGCGGGCAGTTCGGTGAGCACCCGCGATATGACCGCCGAGGCCATCCGGCGGCTGGGCGCGCCGGGGGTGCTGGTGCACGGCGTCTCCATCCGGCCAGGCAAGCCCACCATCCTGGCAGTCGCCGGGGAAAAGCCCGTGTTCGGCCTGCCGGGCAACCCGGTCTCGGCGCTGACCGTGGCCGGGCTGTTCCTGCTGCCGACGCTCTGGCACCTGCAGGGGTGTCCTGCCCCGCCGCCCACGCCCCGCGTCTGGGCGCGGCTGGCCCGCAATATCCCCTCCGCCCCAGGGCGCGAGGATTACGTCCCGGTGCGCCTGGAGGAGCGCCAGGGCGACCTTTGGGCCGACCCGGTGTTCGGTAAGTCCAACCTGATCTATACATTGGTTCGGGCTGACGGGCTGGTCGTCGTGCCGCTGGACGCGGGCGGCTTGCAGACAGGTGAGCGGGTGGAAGTGAGGCTGTTTATATGAACCCGGAGCGTAAGATTTACCTGGAGGACATTCCCTTAGATGAGGCCTGGCGGCGCTTTACCGGGGCGCTGGACGCCGCCGGACTGTGGGCGCCTTTCCCCGGCGAGGATGTGCCTGTGGCCGAGGCGTTGGGCCGGGTGACGGCCGCGCCGGTGTGGGCGCGCATCTCCTCGCCCCACTACCATGCGGCGGCCATGGATGGCTATGCCGTGCGCGCTGCCGAGACCGTCGGCGCCACCGAGACGGCCCCGCTGCGGCTGGCGCTGGGGGCGCAGGCTGTCTATGTAGATACCGGCGATCCCCTGCCTGCCTGGGCCGATGCCGTCATCCCCATTGAGCACGTCCAGATCGGCGAGGAGGCCATTGAGATCATGGCCCCGCTCCCGCCCTGGCGCAACGTGCGGCCCATGGGCGAGGACATGGTGGCAACCGAACTGGTGTTGCCCGCCAATCACGTGCTGCGCCCGGTGGACCTGGGCGCGATTGCTGGGTGCGGCCACACTCATGTGCATGTCCGGCGCAGGCCGCGCGTGGCTGTCATCCCCACCGGCACGGAACTGGTCCCGCCAGGGTCACCCCTGAAGCCGGGCGACATCATTGAATACAACAGCATCGTCCTGGCGGCGCAGGTGGAGAGTTGGGGAGGCCAGGCGACGCGTTGGCCGATCATCCCCGATGACCCGGATCGCCTGCGCGGCGCCGTAGAAGAAGCGGCCACCTCCCACGATCTCGTCCTGGTCAACGCCGGGTCCTCCGCCGGATTGGAGGACTTCACTGCCCGCGTCGTCGCCAGCCTGGGTGAACTCCTGGTGCATGGCGTGGCCGTTCGTCCCGGCCACCCGGTCATCCTGGGGATGGTCCATTCTCCGCGCACCGTGCCTGTGATCGGCGTGCCCGGTTACCCTGTCTCCGCTGCGCTCACCGGCGAGATTTTCGTGGAGCCGCTCCTGGCGCGCTGGTTGGGGCGACCCGCACCGACCCGCCCGACTGTCCAGGCGACGATCACGCGCAAGGTGCTCTCGCCGCTGGGCGACGACGAGTATCTGCGCGTCACGGTGGGCAAGGTGGGCGAGCGCATCGTGGCTGCGCCGCTGGCGCGGGGCGCGGGCGTGCTCACTTCGCTCGTCCGCGCCGACGGCATTGTGGTGATCCCGCGCTTCTCCGAGGGCGTCCATGCGGGCGAGACGGTGACGGTGAGGCTCTACCGGCAGCCGGAGGAGGTTGAGCGCACGATTGTGGTCATCGGCAGCCACGATCTCACGTTGGACCTGCTGGCGCAACACCTGGCCGAGGCCCATCCTGGGTTGCGCCTGACCTCGGCGCACGCGGGCAGCCTGGGGGGGCTGATCGCCCTGCGGCGCGGCGAGGCACACCTGGCCGGGTCGCATCTTCTGGATGAGACCACCGGCGAGTACAACATCAGCTACGTGCGCCAGTACCTGCCCGGCATCCCCCTCGTCCTGATCACGCTGGTGCGCCGTGAGCAGGGGCTGATCGTCGCGCCGGGCAACCCCAGGGGGATTCGTGGCCTGGCCGACCTGACCCGTCCGGATGTGACCTTTGTCAACCGTCAGCGCGGGGCAGGCACGCGCGTGCTCCTGGACTACCGGCTCAAGCAACTGGGGATTGATCCTGGCGAGATACGCGGTTACGAGCGCGAGGAATACACCCATCTGGCTGTCGCCGCCGCCGTGCAGAGCGGCATCGCCGACGTCGGGTTGGGCATCCGCGCCGCCGCGCGTGCGCTGGGCCTGGACTTCATCTCGCTGGAATATGAGCGCTACGACCTGGTCATCCCCCGCGAGCACTATGAGAGTCCCTTGCTCCAGCCTCTGCTTGATCTATTGCACAGCGCGGCCTTCCGCCAGGCGGTGGCAGCATTGCCGGGGTATGATGTGAGCGCCATGGGGCAGATCGTGGCCGAGTTATAGAGACACCCTGCGGATGGTTGGGATGGGCCGTCTGGCGAGTCTGGGGAGCATCTTTAGCACTCTGCGCGAGGTTGATCTGGAGGCGATCCGGCGCAGCGCTGAGGAGGTGTTTCATCTCGCCGTTGTGGGCGAGCCGGGCGCCGGGAAGACGACGTTGATCCGCCAGATGCGCAGCGGCGGGCGCGAGGGCGAATGGTTACTCCCGTTCGTCGGTGAGTACGATCTCCCTGCTGCGCCGTCGGGGAACGTCACAGCGGCCATCCTGGTGGTTGACGCCGGTCAGCCTGTGCGGGAAGATGGCCCGTACCTGCTGCTGGAACGCTTGCGCAGCCAGGGCGTGCCCGTCCTGGTGTGCCTGAACAAGGCCGATCAGGTCGCCGGGCAGGGGGAGCAGGCGCTTGCGGCGTGGCAGATGCGCACCCAGGCCGCAGGCACAGGGGCTGCCACGCCCGTCGTGCTCACCTCGGCGCTGGACCGCCAGGCCCTCCTGCGCGAATTCGTCCCTGCCGTGCTGCGCCTTATGCCGGGGCGCGAACTGGCGTTGGCGCGGGCGTTGCCGCTCTTTCGCAGGCTGGTGACGCAACGCCTGATTGACGAGACCGCCCTGATCAACGCCGGCTACAGCCTGACGAGCGGCCTGGCAGAGACCGTGCCTGTGCTCAACCTGCCCTTCACTGCGGGCGATATGGTCATGCTGACCAAAAACCAGGCCATCATGGCCTATAAGATCGCGCTGGCCATGGGGCTGCCCTCCGACTGGCGCCAGACGCTGCCGCAACTGGCCGCCGTCATTGGCGGCGGCTTCCTCTGGCGGCAGCTTGCCCGTCAGCTTGTCGGCCTGTTGCCTGTGTGGGGTCTGCTACCCAAGGTCGCTGTCGCCTATGCAGGCACGCGCGTCGTGGGGAGCGCGATCACCTATTGGGCGGCGACGGGAGAGAAGCTGTCACCCCAGGCGCTTCAGGAGCGCTATCGCCAGATGCTCCATCAGGGCCGCCAGGTGGCCCGGCGGCTGATTGCCCGGCGGCGTCAACTGTCCCTGCCCGTGCCGGGCCAATTCACTCTCTCCGAGGAGGCGACCGATGCAGCGTATGATCGTAGCGACTGAAAGCGCGCCCAAAGCGATTGGGCCGTACTCCCAGGCGGTCATCGCCGGGGAGTTCGTCTTCTGCGCCGGGCAGGTGGCCATTGACCCGGCCCAGGGGAAGCTGATTGAAGGCGACATCGCCATGCAGACGCGCCAGGTCCTGACCAATCTGGCGGCGGTGCTGGAGGCGGCAGGCAGTTCGCTGGCCCAGGTGGTCAAGACGACGGTGTTTCTGCAGAATATCGGCGACTTCGCTGCGATGAACGCCGTCTATGCCGAGTTCTTCCCCTCCAACCCGCCCGCCCGCTCCACTATCCAGGTGGCGGCCCTGCCCCTGGGCGCGAAGGTGGAGATTGAGGCCATCGCGCTCCGGCGCCCTGGGGCAACGCCGCCAACGGGCGCTACGCCGCCAACTCCACCAATTTAAGGCCGCGCTTGGCCAGTTCCTCAAAGAAGAACTCCTGGTCCACAGCGGCCTCCGGCGGGAGCACGCCCTGGTGGTTGACCAGCCCCGCCGCGATCATCTGGGCGCCGATGGAGGCGGAGGTGCCGGTAGCCTGGGAGACGCGCAGCACCATCCCATAGATGATGCGGGCCTCGTGTCCATTACGCCGCCCGCGGATTTCCACACGCGAACCGGACCAGCCGGAGGTTTTGCCGCCGATCTTGGCCAGGTAAGGGAGAAAGGGCATGAAGAATTTGGCCGTGCGCCGGATGCGGGTGGGGGTGCTGCCCAGCCCCAACGCCTCCACGATGCGCGTCAGCGTGACGTTGTCCTCCGGCACCAGCCCACCTTTGCAGATGACCGTCTGGGCGTCCAGGAAGCGCGGCAGCGTCACCGGCTCTGGGTGGCCGGTGTAAAACACCGCCGCCTGGCCGATAGGATCGGGGAAGTGCACCACCTCGCGCTCGGACAGGCCGCGCACCTGCACCCATTGGCCGTTGCGGTAGGCGGGCACCGTGCCGACGGTGACGTGGCCCCAGTGCATGATGGGCGCCAGACCGATGGCTTCGTCCAGGTCTTGCAGCCAGTTGACGCGGATCTCGTCCACCTGGTCCATATATCGCGCCCCCCGCGCGGCCATCAGGTTCATGATCCCCGGCGTCCAGCCCTGGCAGATCAGGAAGGTCAGCCCCTTGCGGCGGGCCATGGGGTCCAGCGAGAGGAGCGCGATGGCTGCGTCGGGGTCGTCGCACACATCCACATAATTGACTCCGGCGTGGATGGCCGCCGTCGCCACCGTCAGCGCCCATTCGTAGAACGGGCCGATGGTATTGACGACGACCTTGGCCCCGCGCATCACGTGGATGAGTTGGGCCGGATCGCGCGCGTCCACGCGCTGGAAGATGACCCGGTCTGAGCCAAGCGACTGGACAAAGGCCTGTCCGACCGCTTCGCGAGCGTCGGCGACGACGATGGGCAGGAAGCTGCTGTATTCGGCCAGGTCGCGCACCACCGCCTTGCCGATCTCGCCTGCCCCTCCTAAGACGACGGCGCGTTGTTCAATCATCCTTCCCTCTTCATTAAGTGAGTTATAATGAGTGCATATCAAATTCAGGGCAGATAGCCCGTTGGTCATGCACTAGCTATGCGGATAGCCGTCTCTGTAACCACGATGAAATGGTCAACAAGTTGATCCGGGTAGCTGATAAGAAGTCGTTCCAGCGCATCAATCTTGCTGGCTGCCCGTTCGTTTCTGAGGCGCAGAAGAATTACGCCCCTGTGCGGCCATCCCTCTCGGAAGATCCTCTCGCCAAAGTCTTTATCGTTCGTAATCAGGATACGATTCTCGGCGAATGCCCTCTTTACAATCTCCTCATCTTCTATCCCACGTGCTTCCTCAAATACAGAGAAGACATCGTGCTGATGTTCTCGCAGCCACCGTGCGACGGCAGGGCCAGTACATTCATCTACAAGGAAACGCACTCAGGCTGTCTCCACCAGCGGCATAAAGGTCATGCTTTCCATAGATTTAGCTGCGAACAATAGACAGGCTTGAATATCCTCCTGAGTCAGTCCTTTGTACTCTTGCAGGATCTCCTCCATTGTAGCGCCATGGGCCAGTAGACCCAGGATATATTCAACTGTCAAGCGTGTCCCTCTGATCACGGGCTTCCCTACCATCACTTTGGGATTAACCGTGATTCGCTCAAGCAACTCTTCTTTGCCCCTATTAGCCGTAGGGGGAACCTCAGCCAGTAACCGTTGCATCTCTGCTCGCACCGTGTGGCGGATTTCTTCCAATAACTCCGGATAACCATCATAGCCGAGGCGCTGAGCGAAGTGGACGACGGTCGTTGTGTCAACTCCAACCCTATGAGCAAGTTGGGTCGCCGTCATGAAGGCCACTTCATGGTAGTTGTCTAGCAAGAAGTCGGCCACACGCCGATAGCTAGGCGAAAGGCGACCATAGTTTGAGCGAATAATTTCTTTGAACGTTGGCATGTGTTTCTCCTCTAGGGCGTGCCAGTCGTTACAGCAATGTTACTATTTTAGCACGAAACTCTATCTTACCAACGTCTGGTTCAGGCCTCCGGCTTCGGCTCCAGCGTGGGCGCTTTTCGCCTGGGGCGGGGGCGGACCTCGCCCTCACGCTCGTAAGGCTGGCCATCCGCCGCCGGGGGCACCGCCCGGCCCACCAGCCCGGCCACCGCCAGGATGGTTGCCAGGTACGGCGCCATGAGCAGGAACTCCGAGGGGATGGGCGTGCCCAGGATTTGCAGCTTGGTCTGGAGCGAGTCGGCGAAGCCGAAGATGAGCGAGGAGCCGAAGGCGCCGAAAGGCGTCCATTTACCGAAGATCATCGCGGCCAGACCGATGAAGCCCCGCCCGGCGGTCATCAACTCGTCAAATGGGCCGACCGAGCCAAGCGTGAAGTATGCACCGCCCAGCCCGGCCACCATCCCGCCCAGGATCACATTAATATAGCGCACCCGGAACACATTGATGCCCAGCGTGTCCGCCGCCCTGGGGTGCTCGCCCACCGCCCGCGTGCGCAGCCCCCAGCGTGTGTAGAACAGCATCACATGGATAATGACGATCAGCGCCAGCGTCATGTACACGATGATCGTGTTGGCGAAGAACACCGGCCCGATAAGGGGGATCTGCGCCAGGCCAGGGATAGGAATGGGCGGGAAGATGGCGGGGTTGTTCAGTTCCTGGTACTCCTGCAGGATGCGGGAGGAGAGGAAGCTGGTGGCTCCCGCCGCAAAGATGTTGATCACTGTCCCGCTGATGATCTGGTCTACCTTATACTTGATGGACAGGACGGCATGAACGGCAGCCAGGAGCGCGCCGAGCAGGATCGCGGCCAGCATCCCCACCCAGGAATTGTGGGCCGCGCTGCCAATGAAGGCGCCGACAAACGCGCCGCTCAGCATCATGCCCTCAATGGCGATGTTGATGACGCCGGAACGTTCGCACAGGATGCCGCTGAGCGCCCCCAACACGATGGGGATGGCCCGCAGCAGCGAACTCTGCAACATCCCCGTCAGGTTGAGCGACTTGCCCGCTGTGGCCCAGGTCAGAAAGGCCAGCACAAACAGCAGGATGACCACGCCCAGCGCCAGGCTGGTCTGGCGGAAGCCGCGCACCAGTTGCCAGCCGCCCAACAAGGCGGCCAACACAGCGAACAAGGTGATCGTCAGGCGGGCCGGGAGCACCAGGTCGGGCAGTTGCACCTGGGAGGTCACACCGCCGATGGAGAGATTCAGGCCGAAGCGGGCCGTAAGCCCCGCATCAAGGGGCAAGGCGAACAGCGCGAAGATCAGCGTTGCCAGGATCAGGAGGACGATCCCCGATCCCCTGGCGCGAGGTGTAGGCCGCATCGCTTCCAGGCTTGCAGTCGTCGTCGCCATCTCTTACCTTGCTACTTCCCCCACCCTCGTGTGAAGACCGCCTCGCCGATCTCGCGCTCGGCCCGCACGCGGTAGATGGCGCGGATGATCGCCGGGGCGGCGATGAACATGATCACCAGCGCCTGGACAATGGAGATAATGTCCACCGGGATGCGGGCGATGGACTGCATCCGTGTGGCGCCGTTGCGCAGCGTACCGAAAAGCAGCGCTGCCAGCACCACGCCTAAGGGGTGGCTTTTGCCCAGGAGCGCCAGCGCGATGCTGTCAAAGCCATAGCCAGAAGAGAAGGCCTGCCCCAGCCAGTAATCCACGCCCAACACCTGCACCGTCCCGGCCAGCCCGGCCAGCGCGCCGGAGAGGGCCATGGCGAAGACGTAGTTGCGCGTCACGCTGATACCCGCGTAGCGGGCCGCGTTCGGATTCGCGCCGACCGTGCGAATCTCAAAGCCCAGCGTGGTCTTAAACAGGAACCACCACACCAACACCGCCATCCCCAGCGCCAGCAGGAAGCCCGCGTGCAGGCGAATATTCGGATCGGAGAAGAAGCGCAGCAGGCGGGCGCTTTCCTGGACAAAGGGCGTGACCGGGACGAAGCCCGGCCGCTTCATCGGCCCGGTGATCAGATAGTCGCTGAGGCGGAAGGCGATGTAGTTCATCATGATGGTGGTGATGACCTCGTGCGCGCCGGTCTTGGCCTTGAGCAGGCCAGGAATACCCGCCCAGATCGCCCCGCCGAGCGCCCCGGCCCCCAGCGCCAGGGGCAGGTGGATCACAGCCGGCAGGCCCTTCAACGAGTACCCCACCCACACCGAGGCCAATGCCCCCACGAACAGTTGCCCTTCTGCGCCGATGTTGAACAGGCCACAGCGGAAGCCCAACGCCAGCGCCAGCCCGGCGAAAATGTAAGGCGTGGTGGCCACCAGGCTCTCGGCGAAGGGCTGGATGGCCCGCGACCAGGTGGCGGGGTCGCCGGTGCGCAGGGCCTGGGCCAGGATGGCTGGATCAACGACCGACCCGGTAAACAAGGCCCCGTAGGCTAGGCTGATCGCGTCCCATGTCGCCCGCAGGGCGGCCCCCGGCGCATTGAGGAAATTCTGATAGGTCGCCAGCACGTTCACATCCGAGAGGACGATGAACACGGCCCCCAGCACGAGCGCCGTGAAAATAGAGAGGATGGGCAGCGAGATGGTGCGCCAGACCCGCTGCCACAGCGGGGGGAGTTGCGGCGCTTTGACTTCCACCGGGCGCGGTGCTGGCTTGGCTTTCAGTTCAGCTTCGCTCATGTTCGCTACGCCTGTCCTCCGTCTAACTCAGCGCCCGCCATAAGGAGGCCGAGTTGCTCCTTCGTCGCCTCTGCTGCGGGCAATGTGGCTACAATACGGCCCCGATACATCACTGCAATGCGGTCGGCCAGGGCCATGATCTCATCCAGTTCAGGTGAAACCAGCAATACGGCTGCTCCCTCATCGCGCTTGGCGACGAGGCGGTTGTGGATGTATTCAATAGAGCCGACGTCCAGCCCGCGCGTGGGCTGAGAGGCGATGAGCAGCCTGATCGGGCGCGAGAATTCGCGGGCCACAATGACCTTCTGCTGGTTGCCGCCGGAGAGATTGGCCACCGGGACGCGGACGCTGGGGGTGCGGATGTCAAACTGCCGCACCCGTTCCTCCGCCGCCGCCAGAATGGCCTCCTCGTGCATCACTATGCCGGTGGCGAACGGAGGTACGTAATAGGTGTTCAGGACCAGGTTATCCGCCACCGGATAGGAGAGCACCAGGCCATCGCGCTGGCGGTCCTCCGGGACATAGGCCACGCCCTTCTCAATGATGGCGCGTGGCGAGGCGTAGGTCATCTCCTCCCCCAGGATGATGACGTGCCCGGCGACAGGCGGGCGCAGGCCGGTCAGGGCTTCCACCAATTCCGTCTGGCCGTTGCCCTGCACCCCGGCGATGCCCAGGATTTCACCGGCGCGCACCTCAAAGGAGACGCCGTTCACTGCCATCTGCAGCCGGTCATCCAGGACATGCAGGTCGCGCACGCTAAGGACGACATCGCCCGGCCTGGCGGGTCCTTTCTGGACCTTGAGGATGACCTGCCGCCCCACCATCATGCGCGCCAGGGTGCTTTCATCCGCGGCATGGGGCGTGGTCGTACCCACAACCCGACCCAGGCGCAGCACGGTAATGCGGTCGGCGACAGCCAGCACCTCCTTGAGCTTGTGCGTGATGAAGATGATGGATTTGCCCTGGGCGGCCAGCGAGCGCATCACCTTGAAGAGTTCCTCGGCCTCCTGAGGGGTGAGCACCGCTGTCGGCTCGTCCAGGATGAGGATGTCGGCGTGGCGGTAGAGCAGCTTGATGATCTCCACGCGCTGTTGCACGCCCACCGGCAGGTCCTTGATGTAGGCATCGGGGTCCACCTCCAGGCCGTACTGCTGGGAGATGGCCCGGATGCGCTGGGCGGCGGCGGCGCGGTCCAGGAAGATGCCGTTTCTGACCGATTCCACGCCCAGCATGACGTTCTCGGTCACGGTGAGCACGGGGACGAGCATGAAGTGCTGGTGCACCATGCCGATGCCCATGGCGATGGCGTCGCTGGGGCTGTGGATGTCTACCGGCTGACCGCGCACGATGATCTCGCCCTCGTCGGGCTGATACAGCCCGTAGAGCAGGTTCATCAGGGTGGTCTTCCCCGCGCCGTTTTCGCCCAGGAGCGCATGAATTTCGCCTTCCTCCAGCGTCAGGTCAATGTGGTCATTGGCCAGGACGCCGGGGAAGGCCTTGGTCATGCCACGCAGTTCCAGAACAGGGGGCATAGTTTACACGCGACGGAGGACGGAGGACAGGCTCGGCCCTCCGTCCTCCGTCTTCCATCGTCTGTTTACTTCTGCGGGAGCGGCCAGCCGGTGTTGATCTTACCAGCGATGATGTCCGCCTTGATCTGCTCCAGTTCGGCCTTGATCTCCGCGGGGACGACGCTCTCGGCCTGATGGAAGGGGGCGATGCCCACGCCGTTGTTCGCCAGCGTGCCGACATACGTGCCACCCTTGAACGTGCCCTCCTTCACCGCCTTGATGAAGTCAAACACGGCCACGTCCATGTTCTTCATCACGCTGGTCAGGGTCACGTCGGCGAACTCCGGCGCGCTCACCGTCCAGTCGGTGTCCACGCCGATGATCCAGGCGTTGCCCCGCTCCTTGACGGCGGCAGCGCTGCCCAGGCCCACCGGCCCGGCAACGGGCAGGATGATGTCCGCGCCCTCTTGCATGAGCGACTCGGCCACGCGGCGGCCATCGTCCTTGCTCTCAAAGTTGCCCACGAACGTGCCCTCCTGGGTCTCGTTGCTCCAGCCGAGGACCTGGACGTTCGCATTGTGCTTCTGGTTGTAGTACTTGACGCCGGACTCAAAGCCGACCATGAAGATGGTCACCGGCGGGATCTTGATGCCGCCGAAGGTGCCCACCTTGCCGGTCTTGCTCACCGCCGCCGCGACGTAGCCCGCCAGGAAGGCCGCCTGGTCGGTGGCGAAGGTCAGGCCCAGCACATTGGGGATTTCCTTATCTGAACCGCAGGTCTCGCCGGGCTTGGCGTCCGGCCCGAAGCAGTCCGGATAGGAGTAGTCCACGATGGCGAAGGGGATGTTGGGGTTGGCCTGCGCGCCCTTCGCCGTGGCTACGCCCAGCAGGAAGCCAACGGTGATGATGGCATCACACTTCTTCTGGACGAACTCGTTGATGTTCTTCTCGTAGTCGGTCTGCTGTTGCGATTCCAGATATTGCCCGTCAATGCCGAGCTTGGCCATCGCGTCCTGGACGCCCTTCCAGGCGGTGGCATTGAAGCTCTTGTCATCAATGCCTCCCACGTCGGTGACCTGGCAGGCCAGGAACTTTTTCTCTGGGGTGGGCGGCTGGGTCGGCTGAGGGGCCTGGGTGGGTGCTGCGGCGGGCGTTGCAGGCCCACAGGCGATCAGGAGCAACGACAGCACCACCATCAGGCTGATGAGGCTCAGGAATGATTTGCGCATGGCTTTTCTCCTCCTTGAGATGTTGTTCTTTCCATCCTCACCCGGCCTATCGCCGGGCGCGGCGTCTGATCCTGCGCTGCCCTGCCCTTCGCCACATTTGGGGGCAGGACATCGGCTCAGGATGGCCTGACCAACTGGGTTGTCTCCAGGCTGCTCACCACCTCCTTTTGGTGTAGGTGCGCGCTTTCTTTCCATACAAGCCATCCTGGATTATAGACGGATTTCAGAGCAGGGGCAAATCCTTGAGATCCTCTCATAAATGGCGGGATGGGCGAGGCGGGCCTGTAGGGCGGCTTTCCATAGCCGCCGCAGAGCGGCAGCCATGTCCCGAAGAGCGGCAGGTATGGAAACCTGCCCTACATCGGGGAGGGAAACCCGGCCTACGACCGGCATTCCACGCACGGAGAGCCTCCATTCACGCTGACGTGGCGTAGATTCCCATGGGCTTCCCGGCACAACATAAGCGGGCACAGAGACTTGCACCCTACGGGGACTACGGTCATATTTACAACCCTCCGCTTCGGATGTTATGATAACGCTCAGCTTTGAGCAGTGCGCGCTTTTAACGAAGCGTGGCGGGCACAAAGCGCATAAAACTGAGCATTCAAAGCCTGTATGCATCTGACGGCAGCGCGGCGCGAGGAACTGATCGCAGCGATGGCCGCGGCACTCCAACATCATGGCGGAGGGCCGCTGGCCGAGGCTTTGCTGTGGTTGTTGCCTGTTCTCGGGCCGCTGACCTGGCTGGTCGGCCAGGCGCTCTGGCTGGCTCAACCGGCGCTGGCGGGCTGGGTGGACCCGGCTCGCCTGGCCGAGTGGGCCTTATTGTTTGAGGAGCCGGAGCTTGGCGAACGCCTGGCTGCCCGGCTTGCAGATGCGTCGCGGCGGTCGGCATAACAGGTGGGGGAACATATTGAGGCGAAAGCAGGGTAGGCGATGGACATCTCTCAATCCATTGGTGTGATCGTCGTTCTGGTGTTTATCGGCCTGATGGTGTTTTTTAAGATGCGCATTCGCGCTGGTGTCGCGCCTCATCTGCGCCCCATCCCCGCCTACGACCTGATCAGGCGTCAACTCGGCCAGGCGGTGGAGACCGGCCAGCGCCTGCATCTGTCTATGGGCACCGGGGGCATCGGAGGGGTGGACACGGCGGTGAGCCTGGCCGCCTGGCCCGTGTTGAGCCTCCTGGCCGACCCGACTACGAGTCCGGATGCGCCGCCCATTGTCACTGTGGCCGACCCCACGCTCCTGCCGGTAGCGCTGGACGCGGTCAGGCGGGCCGAGCGCCACAGCCGCATGGCGCTACCCCGCGATGCCGCCTTGCTGGTCGCGCCGCGCCCGCTGGCCTATGCTGCTGCCACCGGCGCGCTGCTGCGCGATCAAAAGCCCCTGGCGAATGTGGCGATTGGCGCGTTCGGCCCAGAGGCGGCGCTGCTGCTACAGGCCGGCGAAGAGGCCGGCGCCATGCAGATGGCCGGGAGCGCCGATCCGCTGGGACAGGCGGTGATGACGGTGACCGCAGGCGCGCCCACTATCGTCGGTGAGGAGATTTTCGCGGCGGGGGCCTATTTGTGCCAGGAGCCCAGCCACGTCGCCAGCCTGATGACCCAGGATGTCTGGCGGATGGTCCTTATTGGCGCGATGCTCATCGGCGCTCTGCTGCGCACACTCGGCGTGGTCTAAGGAGGGAGGCGTGAAGCGGGTTGTCCCTACAGCACTGGCTATCGGCGTCGGCATCATCACCTTGCTGGGGTTGTTTCTGGATCAGCCCATTCTGGTCAGCTTGCGGTTCGCCTTCGTAGATTGGGCGACCATTCTGGCGGTGTTCGCCCTGCTCATAGGTATCGGGAATATTTTCTCCATTCACCTGAGCCGCCTGGCGGGGCGGAACGCGCCCTATAGCGCCGCGCTGCTCTTAAGCTTCCTGGCGGTCCTGGGCGTGGCGATCTATGAGGGAGCCGGGCCGGGCGGCCCCTGGATGACGGCACTCTTTCAATACGTCCAATTGCCGCTGGAATCGGCCCTGATGGCGACGCTGGCGGTCTTTCTCGTCCTGGCTGGCTATCGTGCCCTGCGCCAGCAGCGTTCTGTCGGGATGGTGATCCTGATCGTGGCTGCGCTGATCGTACTGGCGGCGGCACTCCCCCTCCCTGGGGAGCTATCGGGTGTGTTGGCGGGGCTGAAGGAGGGCGTGGTGAGCGGCCCGGCGGCGGGCGGCGCACGTGGCCTGATTCTGGGCGTCGCCCTGGGGGCGCTGGCTACCGGCCTGCGCCTGCTCATCGGTGTGGACCGACCACAGAGTGGATAATGACGGACGATGGCACTCAACGGATTATTCCATGATGTCACCTTGGGTGGCAGGGATCAAGGTAAATGGTGATTTGCCCGACTTGTGGTGCAGAAAACAACGATGAACGTGCCTATTGCGCGGCCTGTGGGGTGGCTCTGCCGGTAGAGCCGGCCTGGCGTTGTCGCACCTGCGGCGCGGTGAACTCTATGCTGAACGCTACCTGCCAGGACTGCGGTGATATGTATGAGCCGTTGTCGCAACAGATAGAGAGCGCGGCGTCCGCTGTAGCCGAGGGCAACGGCAGCAGCGGAAACGGTTACATGCCTGAGCCGTCCCCGGCTCCGCCCGATGGCCAGGACGCGGCGTTGCCGGAGTGGCTGGCCCAGATTGAGCGTGAAGCGTCTGAGACGACCGGGGGGCCTGAGGATAGCGCCCCCCTAGCTGAAAGTGAGACGGCGGCCTCTCTCCAGGAGGGCACTGCCGCTGAACTCCCCCCCTGGCTGGAAGGCATGGCCGTTGTGCCTGTCCAGGCGGCTGTTGAGGAGCAGGTGAGTGAGCCGCCGGAACGCCCGGAGTGGCTGCCTGCGGAGGAGCCGCCAGGGGAGGCCGATTTGAGCCTGGCGTTGGAAGGCACTGAGGTCGCGCCGCCAGGTGAGATGCCGGCGTGGTTGGGCGAACTCATCACACAGATCGGTGTACCGGATATGCTGGCGACGCCGGCGGAAATGTCGCCTGAGGGGGCATCTGAAGCTGGCGCCAGCGGCGAGGGGGCTGTGGAGGGGGTGCCTGAGGGGGATGCAGCGCCTGAATTGCCCGCCGCCGAAGCCCCCGCCTGGCTTTCGCCGGAGGCGCTCTCGCCCTGGGCTGAGGAGACCCAGGGCGCCCTGCCCGCCGAATCGGATGGGGCTGAACCGGCTGCGGCAGAGCCGGAGGTGGCCCAGGCAGAGTTGCCCGCCTGGCTGCAGGCCATGCAGGCCGTCGGGCCAATTGTGGCGCCGCCGGGCGATAGCGCCGTCTCCAGCGAGGCCGACGCCAGGCCGCTGGCCGGGATGCCGGTCATCCTGCCCGCCGAGCCGATTGTGGCGGTGCCGCGCCTGGGCGCCGCCGTGCCCGGCCTGATCGTCACCGAGGAGCAGGCCGCCCAGGCCGAACTCCTCCGCTCTCTCCTGACCGCCGGGCCGGAGCCGTTGCCGGAGCCATTGCCCTCCCCTCGCAACTGGTGGGCCTGGGTGGAGCGCTGGAGCGTGGCGCTGGCTTTGTTGGCAGCTATCGTCGTGGCCCTTGTGCTTCAGCCGGGCCTATTGCCCGCGCCCGAAGCCACCGCGCCCACACAATCGGCCTATCAAATCATCCAGGGCTTGCGCCCGGAGTCGCCTGTCCTGGTGGCCTTTGATTATGAGACCGCTTCCAGTGGCGAGATGGGGCCGCTGGCGCTGGCGCTGTTGCGCCATCTGGCCGACCGTAACGCGCATGTCATCGCGCTGAGCACGCGTCCGATGGGGCCGGCGCTGGCCCAGATGGCCCTGGATGCGCTGGCCGCAGAGGGCGCGAACGTGCGCTATGGCGAACGGGCCGTGAACCTGGGCTATTTGCCCGGTGGGCCGGTGGGCCTGAGTGCCTTCGCCCTGAACCCGGCCATCCTGAACCGCGACTATGTGGATGGGGGGAATCCCTGGGCCAAACCGGGAGCGCAGGGCCTGGTCTCGCTAGCGCAGGCGCAGGCATTGGTGGTGCTCTCCTCCGATGCGCTTAGTCTGCGCGACTGGGTGGAGCAGGTGGGGACGGCCTTCCCCAACCTGCCGATCATTGCCGCTACCAGTGCCTCGGTGGAGCCGCTCGCTCGCCCGTACTACGAGAGCGGCCAGCTTAAGGGCCTGGTCGCCGGCCTGCCGGGCGCCGATAGCTATGAGACCCTCACCGGCAAACCCGCTCTCGCCACGCACCTGCGGGAAGCTCAAGGTTTCGCCCAGGGGGTGGCCTGGTTGGTCCTGGTCATCGGGGCGCTGGCCGCGCTGGTACGGCGGATCATGGATGACAGACGACGGACGACGGGCGACAGGCCACAGGGCCAGCATCAAACGTCAAACCTCAAAGGTGAGGTCTTATGATAGAAACGATTGGGACCTGGGTCGCGTTTGGGTTGACGCTGTTGATCTTCAGCGTGGTCATTGGCGATAACCCGCTGTATCGCCTGGCGCTGCACGTGCTTATCGGCGTCACCCTGGCTTATGCGCTGGTAGTGGGCTGGGCCAGTGTGCTCCAGCCCCGGCTGATCGCCCCGCTGTTGACCGGCAGCGCAGTGGAACGATTGGTGGCATTCGTGCCGCTGGTGCTGGGGGCGCTGCTCCTCACCAAGATGAGCGCCAGGTTGGGCGGGCTGGGCCATATCGCGGTGGCCTTTCTGATCGGTGTGGGGGCAGCGGTGGCCATCGGCGGGGCCGTATTGGGCACGTTGCTGCCGCAGACGGGCGCGGCCACCGCCTCGCTCAATCCCTTCCCGCTGGACAGGCGAGGCAGCGTGGCCTGGGTGGCCTTTTGGGCGCTTATCGGGACGATCACAACACTGATGGCCTTCACCTTTATCGGGCGGCGGACGACAGAGGGCGGTTCGTCGTCCATGGCCCAGCGTCTGCCGTCGCTGGCGGCACGGGTGGGCCGGTTGTTCCTGATGGTGGCTTTCGGCTCGCTGTACGCGGGGGCACTGGTCGCCAGCATTGCTGTCCTGGCTGAACGGGTGGCCTTTGTCTTGCGCACACTGGGGGTGATCAGTTAAGCCATGACGGACGAACTTTCGCCCATTTCCATTCTGGCGGTGGACTGCGGCAGTGTCCATACCCATGCCGTGTTGTTGGATGTCGTGGATGGGGTGTACCGCATGGTCGCCCGCGCCACAGCCCCAACCACCGCCGAACCGCCGGTCCTGAATCTGGCGGAGGGCGTGCGCCGCGCCATTGTGCAGATCCAGACTATCATCGCCCGCCCGCTGCTGGATGAGCATGGCAGGCTGATCGTGGGCAGCCGTCATGTGACCACCGGCGTGGATGTATGCGTCCTCACCGCCAGCGTGGCCGAGCCGTTGCGCCTGATCCTGGCCGGGTTGATGGAAGAGTTTGACCTGGCGAGTGCGCGCCATGCGGCCTTGACCACCTACACCCGCATTGAAGAGGTCATCAGCCTCAACGATGGGCGCGATATGGGCGGGCGGATAGAATTGCTGGCCAACCGCCAGGCGGATGCCGTTCTCGTGGTCGGTGGGACAGAGGGGGGCGCGAACGGCGCGGTACAGCGGCTGGTGAAAGCGACGCTGATCGCTGCCCAGTGTCGTTCGGGCCGCATTGGCCCGCGAACTTCACCGGGCCTCGCCGAGGCTTCATCTCTGCCCCCCACCCTCCTCTACGCGGGCAATAGCGCGCTGCACGCGCAACTCCATGACCTGATCAACGGGCACGTGCCACTGGTGGTGACGGACAATATCCGCCCGCGCCTGGATGTGGAGCGCCTGCAACCCCTCCAGAGCCAGTTGGAAGCGCTTTACGAAGCGCGCCAGCTTGCTTATGTGCCGGGTTTTGACCACATCAGCGCGTGGAGCACGCAACCGGCGCTACCTACGGCGCGGGCTTTCGGGCGGGTCGTGCAATTCCTCTCGGCGCGGCAGGGGGGCAGCCGCGTCCTGGGCGTGGACGTGGGCAGCGCGGCCACTGCCGTCGCCTTTGGCGATGGGGGCAGGCTGGACCTGCGGGTGCGGGCCGATGTGGGCGTGGGCCATAGCGCTGCCCGCCTGTTGGAGGCCGTCTCCCCTGCCGATGTGGCCCGCTGGCTGCCTTTCCCGCTGGACCCCGCCGAGGTTCATAATTTCGCCCGGAACAAGGCCCTTTATCCCGCCACGGTACCCCAGGAGGCCAGAGAGGTTGCCTTGGAGCAGGCATTGGCCCGTGAGGCCATCCGCATCACCCTGGAGGACGGGGGACGGGGGGCGCAAGACGGAGGGCAGTCATCTCTCATCCGTCGTCCGTCGTCCGTTATCGCGGCGGGCAGCACGCTGGCGCGGGCGCCGCGCCCCGGCCAGACCGCCCTGGCGCTGCTGGACGCCGTCCAGCCGGTTGGGGTTGTCCAATTGCTGGCCGATGTGAACGGGTTGATGCCGGCACTAGGGGCCGTTGGGCTGATCCAGCCGATTGCGGTGGTGCAGGTGCTGGAGAAGGGCGGGCTGCTCTCGTTGGGGACCGCGATTGTGCCGTCCGGCAGCGGCGTGCCTGGTGAGCCTGGCCTGCGCCTGCGCCTGAAGCACCCGGCGGGCGGCCCGTTGGAGGTGGAGGTGCCCTATGGGGAGCTGGAGGTCGTGCCGCTGCCAGCCGGGGAGGAGGTGCCGGTGGCGCTGGAACTGGCCAGCGGCTTGAAGCTGGAGGGCCTGGAGCACGGACAGGTCATGGTCACCGGCGGCGCGGTAGGCCTGATCGTGGACCTGCGGGGCCGACCTCTGCACCTCCCGGACGACCCTGAAGCGTGTGCAGCCCAAGCTCAGGCCTGGCTGACCAGGGTAGGAGGTTAAAGGCCGTGATCGTTGCACAGACCACCATCCGCCGTGCCCGGCGGCTGCCTGTGCCGGGTGAGATCACCGCTTTTGTGGGGCAGCGGGTGGAGCCGCCCGACATCATCGGGCGGGCCGCGCTGCCGGGGGAGTATCGCGTGCTGCCGGTGGCGCGCCTGCTAGGTGTGCCGGACGAGCACCTCACAGAGGTGTGCCTGTACCGGGCGGGGGAGAGCGTGAAAGAGGGCGATGTCCTGGCGCGGCAGCCCGGCCCGCTGCGCCCTCGCGCTGTCCGTGCGCCCGCCGATGGCGTGATCGTGGCGCTCAGCGAAGGATGCCTGATTTTGGAGGTCGCCCCGCGCGTGGTGGAGGTGCGCGCCGGGATGCGCGGCACGGTGGTGGGCATTCTGGAGGGTGGGCTGGCTGCCGCTGGCCTGGGCCAGGGGGTCATGATTGAGCTGACCGGGGCGCTGATCCAGGGCGCCTGGGGATCAGGTCAAGAGACGTATGGCCTGCTCCGAGTTGTGGCCGGGCCGGATCGCCTGCTGCAGCCGGAGGATATTGATGTCAGTTGTCATGGCGTCATCCTCGTTGCGGGCGCGTCGCTCTCCGAGGCGGCCCTGCGCCAGGCGCAGCAGATGCAGGTGCGCGGGCTGATCCTGGGCAGCCTGCCAGCGGACCTGTGCGAGGCGGTCATTGACCTGCCCTTCCCGGTCATGGCTGTAGAAGGCATGGGGCACCGGCCTATGGCTACAGCTACGTTTGAACTCTTGAAGACCCACGATGGGCGCGAGGCCACGTTGATCGCCGACATGCCGGGGCGCTGGCAGCCCGGCAGGCCGGAGGTGATCATCCCCATCCCTGTGGTGGATGCCCAACCTGCCGCGGTGCCCCTGGCCAAAGGCAAGGTGATCGGCGAGCAACCTGCCCCACCATTGGCGCTGGAGCCGGGAGCGCGTGTGCGGGCGCTGCGTGCCCCCTACGCCGGCGCGATCGGCACGGTGAAGAAGTTGTACGACCGTCCACGCCCGCTGCCGACGGGCAGCCGCCTGCCCGGCGCCGAGGTGGATTTCGGGCACGCGACGCCGGGCGCTGCCGCCTCTGAGACGGCTTTCATCCCTTATGCCAACCTGGAGCGGGTGGAATAATGTAGGACATATGGCAGGTAACGCCGGGGAGGGTGCATTTCAATGTGGGAGCAACCGTCACCCCCTCCCTGCCCCTCTCCCATCCAGGGGGAGGGAACATATTCCCCCTCCCCCCGTTGTGGGGGAGGGTTGGGGTGGGGGCAATCCGCCGGCCCGGCGTGATTCGTCTTCAAAGCGGAGATATGGTACACTTGTGAGGTATGCAGGGTATCCATATCCTCCGCCGGGCGGACCTGAGCACCCTGGTCAGCGGCGTGGCTAAAGGCATGTGTACCGCGCTTGTGGGGCTGAGCAATACAGGCAAGTCCGCCGTGCTGCGGACACTGGCCGAGCCAGGGCTGGCCGATGTCATTCTGGGTGAAGCGAAGGATCTTAGCCCATCGGCAGTCTATTGCTACATTGATTGTAACCGTATGCTGGAGATGAGCGCCCAGGGCTTTTACGAGGTTATCCTTCGCGCCCTGTTGACCACGCTGCCTGGGCCGAACCCTCCTACGCCTCTCTCTTTAAGGGAGCGCGGGGCCCCTCTTTCGCCCGATCTGGGGGAAGGGGGCGAGGGAGCGGGCACGGTGGAGCGCATTTGGGCCTGTTACCAGGAGGTGCTGGAGGGCAGCAGCCCCTTCCGCATCGCTTTGAGCTTCAACGAGGCGCTGGCGGCGGCGGCCATGGGGAGCGGGCGGCTGGCCCTACTATTTGACGAATTTGACGAAGCCCTGGCGATGCTGGATGCGCGCGTCTTCCTCAACCTGCGCGCCCTGTATGACCAGTTTGACGGGCGGCTGTGCTATATCACGGCCACTTCCTCCCCGCTGGAGCAGATTCGCCCGTTGGAGGAAGTCGGGGAGTTTTGTGAGTTGTTTGAGGGGCGCCTCCACTGGCTCTCTATGCTATCGCCCAACGAGGCCCGCACTGTGGCCGCCGAATATGCTGAACGCACCAGCGTCCGGCTGGATGATGAGGAACTGGACTTCATTGTGGGGCAGGCAGGCGGCCATCCGGGCCTGTTGCAGGCGGTGACGGCAGCGCTGTTGCAGGCTGGCGCGAACTTCCCCACCTCCCTGCGTGAGCAGACCTTCACCTGGCTGGCGGCCCGGCTGGAGGAAGATGAGCTTGTGCGTAACGAGTGCACCAAGCTGTGGCGCCAACTCTCCCCACCTGAACAGGAAGGCTTATATGTCCTTCTCCGCTCGCCGGTCTCGCCCACCCAGGAGGGCGGAGAGGAGCAAGGGGGTGAGCAGGTCCCGGCGCTGGCGGCGCTGCGCGAGAAGTCCATCCTGGTGGGCGAGCCGCCTCGCATCTTCAGCCGACTGTTTGAGGCCTATGCCCGGCGGCGGGCCACAGCCCACACTCTGGCCCGCGGCGTGCGCGTGGACATTGAGTCGGGCGAGGTCACCGTAGATGGCCGGCCTGTCCCGACGCTGACCGATCTGGAATACCGCTTGCTTCTCCTGCTCTATGGGCGTATGGACAAGCTGTGCGATAAGTACCAGATTGTGGAGGCGGTGTGGGGGCAGGAGTACATTGACGAGGTGGACGATGCCCGCATTGAGAAGCTGGTCAGCCGCCTGCGCGCCAAGCTGGAGCCGGACCCGGCCAACCCGCGTTATTTGCTGACCCTGCGGGGGCGAGGTTATAAACTGGTTCGGGGGTAAGCATGAGGCGAGCACGCCCGGCATCCGTCGTCCGCCGTCCATCGTACGTCGCCCCTTCCCCGATTGATGACCTCTCCGTGCTGAACCAGGTGGCGCTGGCGGCGGCCGCCGCCACCAGCCTGGATGACCTGTTGGAACAGGTGGCCCAGGTCATCGCCAACCGGCTGGACGTCCACCATCTCGGTTTCCTGCTGCTTGACCTGGAGGCGGGCACGCTGCGTATGCACCCGGCCTCGCGAGGCATACCGCCGGAATGGGCGGGCAAGACCATCCC
This sequence comes from Anaerolineae bacterium, assembly GCA_034432795.1. Classification (GTDB taxonomy): domain Bacteria; phylum Chloroflexota; class Anaerolineae; order DSLN01; family DSLN01; genus DAOUBF01. Next base: position 23,566 of record DAOUBF010000070.1, on the reverse strand, counting down.
CATGGATCGTGGCATCAGCGGCGCGGCGCTGCGTGCTGACCGGCCGCTGGTGATCCCCGACGTGCGCGCCGACCCCCGCTATATTGAGATGGACCCGGCCACCCGCTCGGAGGTAGCCATTCCCTTGCGCGCCGGCGACCGTGTTCTGGGCGTGCTCAATGTAGAAAGCCACCGCCCGGCGGCATTTAGCGAATATGATGCCCTGTTTCTCTCCATGCTGGCGAGCCAGATCGCGGCGGCGATGGAGCGTACCCGCCTGTACATGGCCGAGCAACGCCGCCGCGAGCGCGCCGAGGCCCTGGGGCGGATCGCGGCCACGCTGGCCACCACGCTGGATATTGATGAAGGGCTGGAGATCGCCCTGGGTCAGTTAGAGAAGCTTGTGCCTTACGACTACGCCAGCATTGCGCTGTTTCAGGATGGCGTAGCGCGCATCCGTGCCTGGCGCGGCTTTGAGGACATTACCCCTGTGGTCACGCCCATCGCCATCAGTGAACTCCGCACGCTGCAAGCCCTGATCGCCACCAAGCAGGCTATCCTCATCCCCGATACAGCAGAAAGCTCGCTGTGGCGCACGGACATCCTGGGCGGGACGCCCACCCGCTGCTGGATCGGCGCACCGCTCATCGTCCGCGATACGGTGATCGGCGCGCTCATGGTGGATAGCCGCACGCCCCGCGTGTATAGCCCTGACGACCGTGATGCAGTGGCCGCACTGGCGCATTATCTGGCTGTGGCCATTGAGAACGCCCGCCTGCACGCCCAAACCCTGCGCCAGGTGCGCGAGCTGACTGCGTTGTACGAGACCTCACTGGACATCACCGCCAGGTTGGAGCCACAGGCTCTGTTGGAAGTCGTCGTCCAACGAGGGGCGGCACTGCTCAATGCGCGTGGCGGCGGCCTGTACCTGTACGATCCCGCCATAGACCAGCTTCGCATGGTGGTGAGCTACAACCTGGACCGCGATTACACCGGCACGATCCTGAAGCGGGGCGAGGGGCTGTCCTGGCAGGCCCTGATCAGCGGCCAGCCGGTTTACACGGATCACTATAGCACCTGGGAGGGCCGGCCGCTGACCTTCTATCACACCCGTTTCACAGCGGTGGTCGCCATCCCGTTGCGCTGGCAGGAGACCAATGTCGGCGTGCTGTTCGTGGCCGACGACCGGCCGGGGCGCAGCTTCAGCCAGGAGGAGATCGTGCTGCTCTCGCGGCTGGCGACCCAGGCGGCTATCGCCATCGGTAACCTTCAGCTTTACACCACCGCCCGCCACCGTGCCGAGCAGTTGCACCTGGTCACCCAGGTGGCCCAGCATATCACCGGTATCCTGCACCCCACGCAGCTTGCCGCCGAGGTGACCCGGCGCATTTGTGAGGCCTTCAACTACTATGCCGTGTCCGTGTGTCTGGTGGAAGGCGACCTGGTTCGCCTGAGCGCCGGTGTGGTACGCACGTCAAAACAGGGGGCAGAGCGTGCCATTGCGCCGCTCTTCGTGGACAAGGCGCTGCGCATCGGCGAGGAGGGCATCATCGGCTGGGTGGCTGCCACAGGCCAGCCCCTCCTGGTCCCCGACGTCACCCACGACCCCCATTTCCTGCGCATCCCGGAGTTGCCGTTGACGGCTTCCGAACTGGCCGTGCCGCTCCTCCTGGGGGGGCAGGTCATCGGCGTGTTGGATGCGCAGAGCGAGCACAAGGGGGCCTTTGACGAGACCGATCTGGAAACCATGCAGGCGCTGGCCGGGCAACTGGCCATCGCCATTGCCAATGCGCGCCTGTTTGAGGCCGTGCGCGCTTATGCTGGCGAACTGGAACAGCGCGTGGCCGAACGCACGGCGGAGATCCGCGCCCAACAGGAGCGTACCGAAGCGATTCTGCGCAGCGTGGCCGACGCTATTATCGTCACCGACCTAGAAGGCCGCATCGTGCTGACGAACCCCACCGCCGAGGCGCTGCTGCGGACAATGGACGAGGGACAATGGAGGACGGAGGACGGAGGACGGAGGACGGGGGACAATGGAGGAGGTGAACTGGCGGCTCGCCTGGCCGAGCTTATCCGCAGGCTGGCGCTGGCGCCCGATCCCCAGCGCGTTGAAATGGTGGAGGGGGATGGGCGCGTGCTCCAGGCGCACGCGGCGCGGGTGCTGGATGATGGCCGGACGGTGGGTACGGTGATCGCCCTGCGCGACATCACCCGGCTGCGTGAACTGGACCGGCTGAAGAGCCAGTTCGTCTCTAACGTCTCGCACGAGCTGCGCACGCCGCTGGCGAACATCAAGCTCTATCTCTCGCTGCTGGCCAAAGGCCGCCCGGAGAAGCGCGAGAACTACCTTAGCGTCCTGGAGCGCGAGGCCAACCGGCTGGAGAAACTCATCCAGGGGGTGCTGGACCTGTCTCGCCTGGAGGCCCGCCCCGACATCCTGCGCCGTGAGCCGGTGGTGCTGGATGAGGTGATTGCCAGTGTGCTGGAGGCGCAGCGCCTCAGCGCCGAGTCCAAGCGCCTGGCCCTAGACTACATCCCCGGCCCCGATGTGCCGCCGGTGCTGGCCGACCGCAATCAGTTGATCCAGGTGTTCACCAACCTGGTGAATAACGCCATCCTGTACACGCCGGAGGGCGGTCGGATTGAGGTGGCGACGCGCCTGGCAGCCACACAGGACGACGGACGAGGGACGACGGGGGACCAGCCCAGTACCGGTTACGCGGTCGTTACGGTGCGGGATACCGGGATTGGGATCGCGCCGGAGGACCTGGGCCGCATTTTTGACCGCTTTTATCGCGCCCCCCAGGCCGAAGCCAGCGGCACGCCGGGCACCGGCCTGGGGCTGGCGATCGTCAAGGAGATCGTGGACCTGCATGGGGGCCACGTGGAGGTCACCAGCCAGGTCGGCGTGGGGAGCACGTTTAGCGTATGGTTGCCTGTGCCCCCTCTCCCCCTACAGGAGGTGAGGGGGCAGGGAGAGTTGAGGGTTGAGCATGCAGACGATCCTGGTGGTTGAGGATGACATCGCTTTGCTGGAAGGGGTGCGCGACATGCTGGAACTGGCCGGTTATCGCGTTTTGACCGCGTGTCACGGCCAGGAAGCGCTCCAGGTGTTGGAGACACACCCCCAGCCGGACCTGATCATCTCGGATATTATGATGCCGCGCATGAATGGCTATGAGTTCTATGAGGCCGTGCGCGCCCGCCCGGAATGGGTGGCCATCCCCTTTATCTTCCTCACCGCGCTGGGGGAGAAAAGCGACGTGCGCCTGGGCAAGCAACTCGGCGCCGATGACTACATCGTCAAGCCGTTTGACGAAGAGGACCTGCTGGTCGCCGTGAACGCCAAGCTCCGGCGTAGCGCGCAACTCCAGGCCGCTCAAGATCAGCAGGTCAGTTCGCTCAAGCATTCCATCCTGACCATGCTGAACCACGAGTTCCGCACGCCGCTCACGCTGGTGACCTCGTACACGGAGATGATCTCGGAGAGTGGGGGGAAGACGGATACGGCGGAATTTGAGGAGTTCCTGCGCGGCATCCGCAAGGGCAGCGACCGCCTGCGCCGGCTGGTGGAGGATTTCATCTTCCTGGTGGAGTTAGAGTCGGGGGAGGCGCGCAAGGTGTACGAGTGGCGACGGACGCTGGTCACGGACCTGCGTGCCTTGATTGAGGCGGCGGTGGCGCCCTATCGGAGTGTCGCCGCCTCGCGTGGGCTGGGCCTGGTGGTGGATGTGCCCCAGGACCTGCCCCCGCTCCTGGCCGATGTGGAGTACCTGGAAGACGCTGTGCGGCGTCTGCTGGACAACGCCTGCAAGTTCAGCCAGCGGGGGGTGATCCGCGTCACGGCGGGGCTGCGCCAGGCCGTGCCCACCGGCGCCGGTGAGGCGGAGGGCCAGAGGGACTGGGTGAGCATCGCGGTGAGCGACCAGGGGATCGGCATCGCGGCGGAGGAGTTGTCGCGCATCTTTGAGGCGTTCTACCAGAGCAACCGTGAGAAGCTGGAGCAGCAAGGCTCCGGTTCAGGGCTGGCGATCGTGAAAGGGATTGTGGAGATGCATGGGGGGCAGGTGGAAGTGGAGAGCCAGCCCGGTGTGGGCAGCACGTTCACCATCGTGTTGCCGGTCGCCAGCCAGGAACAACCCTCGCAGACAGCCTCCTGAGTGAAGCGCGGGGTCTATTTCTAAGGGCAGAGGCCCTCACCCGGCGCCGCGGCTAGCGCGGCGGAAGAGCGGCAGGTATAGAAACCTGCCCTACACCTGAGCTATGGCTGAGCCTGTAGCCTGTAGCCTGTAGGGCGGCTTTCCATAGCCGCCGAAAGGCTTTCCATAGCCGCCAAAGAGCGGCAGGTATAGACACCTGCCCTACGCCGGGGAGGGAAACCCGGCCTACTCAGTGTCATCGCCTCGCCCGCCAGCCTTTGCACCAGCCGCTTCTCCAAGGCGGCCTGCGCGTCTTTACCATCCTCGTCTTCCGTTCCTGCTGTGCCACGTCCTTGCTCTGCTCTCTCCTGTTCTCGTTGCTCTCGTCGTGGCCAGTGCACCACATCTGCCCCGAATATGGAATACACCCGGCTTCAGCCCAGTTTTGTGTACCGGCGCCAGCTATGCTACACTGGGGCCGCGCACACCACATAGTGGAGGAAACGGCATGCTGGCGAAGGTGATGACGGGCGCGGTCATCGGGCTGGAGGGAGTGGTGGTGGAGGTGGAGGTGGACAGCGCACGTGGCCTGCCCTCCTTTGTCATGGTCGGCCTGGCCGATACCGCCGTCCAGGAGGCCCGCGAGCGCGTGCGGGCGGCGATCAAGAACGCGGGCCTCTCCTATCCCCAATCGCGCCTGACCGTCAACCTGGCGCCCGCCGATTTGCGCAAAGCGGGGCCAGCCTATGACCTGCCCATCGCCATCGGCATCCTGGCCGCCTCCGAGCAGGTGCCGCTGGAGGCGTTGGAGGGGGCGCTGTTCATCGGCGAGTTGTCGCTGGATGGGGCCGTGCGCCACGTGCGCGGGGTGCTGCCGCTGGTGGCGCTGGCCCGTGAGCAGGGCTTCCGCCGCGTGTATGTCCCGGCGGATGATGCGGCCGAAGCCGCGCTCATCCCCGACGTGGAGGTCATCCCCGTCGCCAGCCTGCCCGCGCTGGTGGCCCATCTGCAAGGTGAGCAATGTATTGCTCCTTTTCACGGTGACAGCGTTGCCCCGGCCGAGGTCATCATCCCGATTGACTTTCGCGATGTCAAGGGGCAGGAGCACGTCAAGCGGGCGTTAGAAGTGGCGGCGGCTGGTGGACATAATGTCCTGATGTCAGGGCCGCCAGGAGCGGGCAAGACCATGCTGGCCCGTGCGCTGCCCGGCATCCTGCCGCCGCTGAGCCTGGAAGAGGCGCTGGAGGTGACACGGATTTACTCGGTGGCTGACCTGTTGCCGCCGGATACGCCGCTTATCCGCACACGTCCCTTCCGCGCCCCGCACCATACTATCTCGCACGCCGGGCTGGTGGGGGGTGGGCGCCTGCCTCGCCCCGGCGAGATCAGCCTGGCCCATCGGGGTGTGCTCTTCCTGGACGAGTTGCCCGAATTCGGCCAGCAGGTGCTGGAGGTCTTGCGCCAGCCGCTGGAAGATAAGGTCGTGACCATCAGCCGGGCGCAGGGGACGCTCACCTTCCCGGCGAATTTCCAGCTTGTGGCCGCCATGAACCCCTGCCCCTGCGGGTACAGGGGCGATCCCACCAAGACCTGCACCTGCTCGGAGGCGATGGTCACGCGCTATCAGAAGCGTATCAGCGGCCCGCTCCTGGACCGCATTGACATTCATGTGGAGGTGCCCCGCGTGGAGTATGAGAAGCTGACCAGCGATCGCTTGGGGGAGCCATCTGCGGCCATCCGGGCGCGGGTGGAGGCGGCGCGGGAGCGACAACGGTGGCGCTTTGCCAACAGCGATGGCCGGGTGCTGTGCAACGCCGATATGGGGCCGGCGGAACTCCGCGAGCACTGCCAGTTGGACGATACCGGGCGGGGGCTGATGAAAGCGGCGATGCAGCAATTAGGCATGAGCGCCCGCGCCTTCCATCGCGTGCTCAAGCTGGCGCGGACGATTGCCGACCTGGCCGGGAGCGAGCGCATCCAGCCCGCCCACCTGGCCGAGGCGCTGCAGTATAGACCGAGAAGGCAGGAGTAGAACTCCGTTCGTATGGTATAATTGACAACGATGAACGCCGAACGCCAGAGAAAACTTGCAGCGGCTTTGGAGCATATCCTGCACACCTTGATCACCCGCTATCAGCCGGAGAAAGTGATCCTGTTTGGCTCCATGGCCACCGGCTTAGTTGAGGAATGGAGCGACCTGGACCTTGTGATTATCAAGGAGACATCGCTGCCCTTCCTCCAACGGCTGGTTGAGGTCGCTCAACTCTGCTATACGGGGGTCAGTGTTGATTATCTCGTCTATACGCCGACGGAGTTCGCCCAGATGATCGTTGACCAGAACCCTTTCATCCTCGAGGTTCTGCAGACAGGGAAGGTCGTGTATGAGCGTCAGCCCGTCCAGGCAATGGCTTGAGCGTGCCAGTCAGGACCTGGCGGTTGCACGCCTGGTGCTAAGGGAAGGGTACACAGCGCACGCCTGTTTCCTGGCACAGCAGACGATTGAGAAAGCGCTCAAAGCCTATCTGCTTGGCCAGGCGAGCGCATACCCCCGATTGCACAAATTGGACGAGTTGCTCAGCGAGTGTATGGCGCTTGATCCAGCCTTTCACACTTTCCTGGCTGACTGTATCATGGTTGACCAGTATTACATTCCCACGCGCTACCCGGATAGTGTTGCAGGGGTCGGCCCCGGCGGTATTCCAAGTGAGGGCATGGCTGCCGATGCTGTAAGGGCGGCTGAGGAGATCCTGAATTTCGTGAGCGGTAAATTACCGTAGTTGGCGCTATTGGCCGGGTTGCAGCGGCCCGCCCCTTAGCCGTCGGATGCTCAGGCTGGCGCGGACGACTACGGATCAGAGGGGCAAGAGTGTGAATGGGGATTAGCGGTACTCACGGATTAGCCTTGTGATTAGAGAGATGGCCGGTCTGGTGCGCTTGGTTCCCCTGCTGGCCCTGATGCTGGCCAGTTGCATGGGCACTCCCCCAGGGGTGACTGAGCCGTCCCCCACTCTTACGCCGGTCGCAGTTCAACCCACTGTCGCCACCTTCCCCCCGCCCACCGAAGAGGCGTTTACCCAGGCCCGGCTGGCGATGGTGGAGCGCACGATTGTGGCGCGGGGCGTGCGCAACCCGGACGTACTGCGGGCCATGCGCACCGTGCCGCGCCATCGCTTCGTCCTCCCCCAATACCTTGACCAGGCCTACGCCGATCATCCGCTCCCTATCGGCTACGGCCAGACGATCTCCCAACCCTACATCGTCGCCTGGATGACCGAACTGTTGGAACTGAAGCCTGGCGATAAAGTCCTGGAGATCGGCACCGGCTCCGGCTATCAGGCGGCTGTGCTGGCCGAACTGGGCTATGTAGACGTGTACACCATTGAGATCATCCCAGAGTTGGCGGCCCAGGCCGCCGCCCGCCTGCAGGCGCTGGGCTATGGCAAGGTGCATACCCGGCAGGGCGATGGCTACTACGGTTGGGAGGAGCAGGCCCCCTTTGATGCGATTATCGTGACGGCGGCTCCCGATCACCTGCCGCAGCCGCTGGTCCAGCAACTGGCCGATGGCGGGCGGCTGGTCATCCCCATCGGGCCGCCTGGCGGCTATCAGTCCCTCTGGCAGTTCGTCAAGCAGGGGGAGAGCCTGAAGGCGAATAATCTGGGGGGTGTGGCCTTTGTCCCGCTGGTGCATACCGGTCCGGAGCAGGCGGCGACGATACCACCACCGTGAGCCAGGCTCCACCGTAACACAGCGCGCCGGCGACGAGCACCGCGCTGAACCCCAACGAGATCGCCAGGAGCGCGGCCAACACCGAGGACACCACCGAGGCGGCGCCGTTCACCCCCCACGCCCAGGCCACGAGGCCGGCGCCAGATGGCCCGGCCTGCTCCAGCCAGCGGATGCCCAGCGGGAAGGGCATGCCCATGAGCAGGCCCAGGGGTGCCAGAACCACGACGGTCTCTGCCAGCCGCAGCCCAAAGGGTAGGCCCAGGCTCAGCGCAAATAGGCCCGGCAGAAGCCAGAGCAACACCAGGGCCATGACAGCACCCAATGCCAGCGCCAGCCGCTGGGGAACCCGGTGGGCTATCCGGCTGCCCAGGCCGGAAAACAGCAGCAGGGTGAAGAGCACCGCGGCCAGCGCATAGGCCGGCTGCCCCAGGAACAGGATGAAGCGCTGGATCAGGGGGATTTCCACGAACAGATAGGCCAGCCCAATTAGGCCAAAGTAGACCAGTGCATAGACCGAGGAGCGACGACCGAGGGCAGCCTGGTTTCGCCCCTCTGCGCCCGGTCCTGCGCGGGCCGCCACCAGAGGCAGCAAGATCAACGCCGCAGCCAACACCGTCACCAGCCCCAGGAGCGCCAAAAGCACAAAGTAGCCTGCGCCACCGAACGGCTGCCAGGTCATGCCCAGTTCGGCCAGCACCTGCGGCGCCTGCGACCACTTGAAGAATTGGCCGAAGAAGGGCCGGTCATCTGTGGGGGGCGTCACATCAAACGGATAGGCGGCATACCAGGCGTCGCGTGGCCGGGCGGCCAGGAGTGCGGTGAAGGTCTGGTAATATACCGGCTCACGCAGGATGTTGTAACGGTTGACCTCATCCGGGCGGATGCCCGGAGCGATGATCAGGTCAAAGGCACGGCTGTTGGCGAAGGCGCGCACGGCGTCCACCTCGGCTGGGGTGAAGGGGCTTCTCTTGATCAGGAGCGTAGCGGTGTTGTAGCCACGGAAGGCGATGATCTGGCGGGCCGGGTCGCCGCCCTGGCGCTCAAGGGCCGTCACCGCCAGCGCAAAGGCGCGCAACTCCTCGCTTGGCGGGGTCTGCAACCAGCGCGTCACCACCAGCAGGCCCTCTGGGGTTAGCCGCTCCAGCGCGTCCATAAACGCTTCAACGGTATAGCGATAGTCTTCTGCCAGACTGTATGCGCCCGAACGAATCGGGTGGTAGGAGGTGGTCAAGGACAGAATGATGACATCAAAGTGCTCGCGGCTGCGTCGCAGCAGGCTGCGGTCGGACTCTATGATGGTATGCACGCGGGGGTCGGCGTAAACGTTGCTGGCGGCCTCCACAATGAGGGGGTTGACCTCTACGGCGGTGACCTGGCGGGCGCCTGACGCCAGCGCAACGGTGATGTCCAGTCCGCCGCGCGGCTCCAGGATGAGGGCCTGGGCTTGCGGGCGCAACTGAAAGGCAATGGCGGCAGGCATGTATCCGGCGAAGTGTGTCTCGCCACCGGGCAACACAATCGGGCTGAGGTCGTCGCCATCTACGAACAGGCCGTGCTGGGGCGGCGGCCCCTGCGTGCTCAGGTAGCTCAGGCCGGGCAGGGAGCGCACCCCGCCGCTCTTGACCACATCCACCCGCGAGAAGGCATTCCAACGCTGGCTAATGATCTGCGCCCCCGGATATTGCAGCGCGTAACTCAGGCCCTTGTAGGGCGATAGCTTGAGTTCCAGCAGGGCCAGTGAGGGCCTTCCGCTGAGGCGCAAGCCGGTGTCAATCAGTCCGAGTATCAACAGGCCCGCCGCCATGTACTGAACAGGGGGCAGAGGACGGACGAGGGGGGATAGATGGCCGTCGTCCGTCCGCTGTCGTCCGTCCTCTATTGCCATCAGGCTAGCTGAGGCTGCCAGCCAGGCGCTGAGGACCACCACCCCCTCGCCCCCCAGCCAGGCCGGGGCCGCCAGGGCGATCAGGCCGCCGAGCGCTGATCCGGCCAGGTTAACGGCATAGGTCCGACCGGCCACCTGGGGCGCAACGCTGAGCAATAGCCCCACAGCCATACCGCCAAAGAAGAACGGTGTCGCCAGGGCCAGCAGGTGCAGCGCCAGTAGGCCCACCTGTCGCCTGTCCCAGGCGATGGTGAAGGAATCAAAGGGCACCCTGTTGGTCAGGAGGTAGGCACCCACCATGCTCAGCCCGCTGGCGAGGGCCAGTCGGCTCAGGCTGCGCTGCGGCTGGCTGCGGCCCCAGTGGGGGAAGAGGGCCAGCGCGGTGCCGCTGGCGCCGAACCCCAGCAGGGCCAGGCTGACGACCAGGAAGGCGAAGTGATAGAACTGGGCCACCGAGAACAGGCGGGTCAGGTTGATCTCAAACGCCAGGACCGCAGCGGAGAGCAGGAACAGCCCCAGATGAATGCGCCGGGAGAGTGGAGGGAGAGGAGAAGCCTGCATCCCTGTGCCCCTTTCAGAATGCCATTGTTTTGTCAGATTTGGGGATAATCGCCCCTGTATCTATCACCCCCTCTTTGCCCTTCCCCCACAAGGGGGAAGGGAGTTACACCTGTTCCCTCCCCCGCAAGGGAGAGGGTTGGGGTGGGGGGTAAATCTGCGATCTACTGAGTCTGGGCGAAGTCAGCAAATCCGCGGCAACTGTTCGCCGCTGAGCATATCCACCACCCGCATTCCCCCGATACGGCTGCGCAGGAAGACTCTGCCGGGGTGCTCATCGGTGACTTCGCCGATCATGGCGGCATCACGGCCCAGCGAGTGCGCCTGCATGGCGGCCAGCACCGCCTCGGCCCGCTCGCGCTCCACGATCACCAGGCACTTCCCCTCGTTCGCCACGTACAGCGGGTCCAGGCCCAGGATTTCGCAGGCCCCACGCACCTCCTCACGGATAGGCAGGCGCGCCTCCTCCAGGCGGATGCCCACGCGGGCCTGCGCCGCGATCTCATTTAAGGCACTGGCCAGTCCTCCGCGCGTGGGGTCACGCAGGACGTGCACACCCTGCCCGGCCACATCCAGGATGCGGGCCACCAGATCGTGCAGCGGCGCAGAATCGCTTTTCAATTCGGTCTCAAACTCCAGCCCTTCGCGCACGGACAGGATGGCGATACCGTGCGCGGCGATGTCGCCGTTGATCAGGACGACGTCGCCGGGGCGGGCGCGGCGCGGTGCGACCTGAACGCCCGGCGGGATCAGCCCCAGGCCGGTGGTGTTGATGAAGATGCCATCGCCCTTGCCCCGGTCCACCACTTTCGTGTCGCCGGTGACGATGGGCACGCCCACTGCCTGGGCCGCCGCTTGCATGGACTGCACAATACGCCATAGTGTCTCCATCGGCAGCCCTTCCTCCAGGATAAACCCGGCGGAGAGGGCCAGGGGGCGGGCGCCGCACATGGCCAGGTCATTCACTGTGCCGTGCACCGCCAGCGAGCCGATGTCGCCGCCGGGGAAAAATAGCGGGCTGATTACGAAGGAATCGGTGGAGAAGGCCAGGCGGGCGCCGTTCACGTCCAGCACCGCACCATCGTGGAGCACGTCCAGCGCGGGATTGTGGAACGTCGGTAAGAACATACGCTCAATGAGCATGTGCGTCAGGCGGCCGCCGCCGCCGTGCGCCAGCAGCACCGCGGGATACTCGCTGATAGGGACCGGGCATTGCAGGCCGGAAAGGAAATCTACACGCTCCTCTGCGCTCATGCCGCCCTCCTGTACTGGTAGTAAGCCGCGCAGGCGCCCTCCGAGGAGACCATGGGTGCGCCCAGGGGATGCTCCGGTGTGCAGGCTGTACCGAAGGCCGCGCACTGGTGCGGTTTGCGTACCCCCTGGAGGATCTCCCCGGCGATACACAGGGGGGACTCCTGGGCGGAGACGCTCGTCAGGTCAAAGCGGTATTCGGCGTCAAAAGCGCGGAACTCTGGGCGCAGGCGGTAGCCGCTTTGGGGGATCAGGCCGATGCCCCGCCAGGTGCGGTCGCACACCTCAAACACCTGCCGCACCAGGGCCTGGGCGGGCACGTTCCCTTCGCGGGTGACGGCGCGGCTATATTGGTTCTCCACGCCCCAACGCCCCTCCTCCAGGGCCTTCAGCGCCATGGTGATGCCCTGCAACAGGTCCAGCGGCTCAAAGCCGGTGACCACAATGGGCACGCGGTATTTCTCCGCAATGGGTTCATATTCCCAATAGCCCATCACGGTGCACACGTGACCGGCGGCCAGGAAGCCCTGCACCAGGTTGCCGGGCGCACTTAAGATGGCCTCAATCGCCGGGGGCACGAGCACGTGCGCGCATAGGATAGAGAAGTTCGTCAGGCCGAGCTGCCGCGCCTGCCACACGGCCATGGCGTTAGCCGGCGCGGTGGTCTCAAAGCCCACCGCGAAGAAGACCACCTCGCGGTCAGGGTGCTTCTGCGCCAGCCGCACGGCGTCCAGCGGCGAATAGACCATGCGCACGTCGCTGCCCTGGGCCTTGACGCTGAGCAGGTCCATGCCGGAGCCGGGGACGCGCAGCATGTCGCCGAACGAGGTGAAGATGACCTCCGGGCGGCGGGCGATGGCGATGGCCTTGTCAATCAATTCCAGCGGCGTGACGCACACCGGACAACCAGGGCCGTGCACCAGCGTGACCTGTTCGGGCAACAGGTGGTCAATGCCGAACTTGATCAGCGTGTGCGTCTGGCCGCCGCAGATCTCCATGATCGTCCAGGGGCGGGTGACCAGCCGTCGGATCACCTGGGCGTATTTCTGGGCCTCGGCCTCGCTGCGGTACTCATCTACAAAGCGCATCTCTGCTCACACCTAAACCACAAGGCTAATCCGTTAGTACCTATATCTCCGCGCCAGAAGCCCTATGGGGCTGGGGCGCGTCCAACTCTGACAGGCTGCTCATCTGGCGCAGATACTCAAACACCTCCAACGCCTCTTTCTCATCCAGTTTGCTGATCGCAAAGCCCACGTGGACAATGACATAATCGCCCACCTGCACCTCCGGCACATAGGCCAGGCAGACGTCCTTCTTCACCCCCATGAAGTTGACCTTCCCCATGCGCACGCCCGTCGCGTCCTCTTCAATGCTTTCCACTTTCCCCGGTACACCCAGGCACATGTGTTCCCTCCATTTTATAGTTTGTCGTTCAGTCGTGTCGCAGCTACGGCGACCTGCCCCAGGCTGATGCCGCCGTCATTGGGCGGCACCTGGCGGTGGAGCAGCACATCAAATCCGGCCCGGCTGAGCCGCTGCGCTGCCCGCTCGGTCAACAGCCGGTTTTGAAAACAGCCGCCGGTCAGGGCCACGCGCTTCTCCCCGACCCTCGTGGCTACAGCGAGTATAGCTTCCACCAGGGCATTGTGGAAGCGCGCCGCGATGATCCCAGGCGATACGCCCCGCTGCAGGTCCTGTAGCACCGCCTCCACCAGCGGTTGCCAGTCCAGAATTGTGTCCTCCAGAGCTATAGGATACGCCTGGTCCACCGCTGTATCTGCGGCGAACTCCAGCGCCATAGCCGCCTGGCCCTCAAAGCTCACCTGCTGGTGTAGGCCGATTAGCGCGGCGATGCCATCAAACAAACGGCCCGCGCTGGTGGTCACGGGCGAGTTGACGCCCCGGCCGAGCATTTGGGCCAGCAACCGGCGCTCGGCGGGCCGAAGACTGCGCAGCGGCGCCAGGTCGTCTCGCTCCAAAGCTGCCTCGCCGTACAACTCCCACAACAAGGCCAGCGCCACCCGTCGCGGCTCGTGGATGGCGGTGTCACCACCTGGCAGGCGGAAGGGGCGCAGGTGGGCCACGCGGGTGAAGGCCGTTGCATCCCCTAGCAGGAACTCCCCGCCCCAGACCGTGCCATCCAGGCCATAGCCCGTGCCATCCCAGGTGACGCCCAGGGCCGGCCCGCTGACGCCGTTCTCGGCCAGGCAGGCGGCCAGGTGGGCATGGTGGTGCTGAACCGGGATGAGATGAGCTGAGGACTGTTGCGCCCAGCGCGTGGACAGGTAATCAGGGTGCAGGTCATGGGCAATAGCGACGGGCGTGGCCTCGTACAGGCGCAGGAAATCGGCGATGACGCGCTCAAAGGCGGCCAGGGCCTCCGGCGTCTCCAGGTCGCCGATGTGCTGGCTGATGAACACCTGGCGGTTGACGCTCAGGGCGATGGTGCTCTTCTGGTGGGCGCCAACGGCCAGGATGGTGGGGACATCCCGCGCCAGGAGCACCGGCAGCGGCGCGTAGCCCCGTGCCCGGCGCAACAGGCGTGGCTCGCCCAGGACGACCCAGGCGACCGAGTCATCGGCGTGGCGGGCGATGGGCCGGTCATGCACCAGGAACAAATCGGCGATGTGGCCCAGGCGCTGCATAGCCTCCTGCTCATCGGTGCAGATCGGCTCATCGCTCAGGTTGCCGCTGGTGGCGACGACCGGGAAATCCAGTTCGCGCAGCAGGAGGTGGTGCAAGGGCGTGTAGGGCAGCATGATCCCCAAGTTGGGGTTCCCCGGCGCGACATTCTCGGCCAGCGGCACCCTAGGCCGGCGGCGCAGGAGCACGATGGGCGCTTCGGGCGCGGTCAACAGCGCTTCTGCTTCCGCTGAGATTTCGCAGAGCAGCCGGGCCTGGGCCAGGTCGCGCACCATCAGGGCGAAGGGCTTGTCGCGGCGCGGCTTGCGTTCGCGCAGGCGGGCGATTGTCTCCGCGTTGCGCGCATCGGTCATGAGATGGAAGCCGCCCAGCCCCTTGACCGCGACGATCTGCCCTGCCCGCAGCGCCTCTGCCGCCCGCTTCAGCGCCTCATCCCCTTCCAGCACCTTGAACCACAGACCGTCGTCCGCCGTCCGCTGCCACAGGCTCAGCCGCGGCCCGCAGACCGGGCAGGCATTCGGCTGGGCGTGGAAGCGCCGGTCCAGTGGGTTCTCGTATTCGCTCTGGCAGGCCGGGCACATGCTGAAGCGGCGCATAGTGGTGTTGGGCCGGTCGTAGGGCAGCGCCTGGATAATAGTGAAGCGCGGGCCGCAGTTGGTGCAGTTGGTGAAGGGATAGCGATAGCGGCGGTCGGCGGGGTTGAACACCTCGGCCAGGCAGTCGGGGCAGGTGGCGATGTCGGGCAGGACGAGGACGGTCTTGGCGCCCTGTTCCGCGCTGTGCCGGATCTCAAAGCGGTCATAGCCGACAGGCTGCAGCCAGGTGGTCTCCAGACGATGGATGATGGCGCGGGGTGGTTTCTCGGCGGGCAGCCGCGATAGAAAATCGGCCAGGGTAGGCTGCTGGCCCTCCACTTCAATGAACACGCCGTGCGTGTCGTTGATGATCCAACCGGTCAGCCCCAGCTCGGTTGCCAGGCGGTAAACGAAGGGGCGAAAGCCCACGCCCTGCACAGCGCCGTGGATCTCCACGCGCAGGCGTGCTTTGGCCTCGCCCGGAGCGCTATAGCTCGCTTCCTGTGCCAGCCTGAGCCTATGCATCTCGCCGTCACTCCTTACGCTCCCAATGTTAACCCAGCGCAGCTCCGTTGTAAAGGAACATGATCACTAGGCAACTGTGATAAATGTCACCAATTTACACCGGAAATCCGATTCTTCTCCCCCCACCCCAACCCTCCCCCACAGAGGGGGAGGGGGCATATTCCCTCCCCCTGGATGGGGGAGGGAGAGGGAGGAGGTGATAATTAGGCGCGATGGATTGCGTCCCTACACCCCCTTCTCCCACGGCTGTGGGAGAAGGGGGCTGGGGGATGAGGGCCGCTCCCCCTATCACTTGGCAACTCCATATGGGCTTCATATAATGGCGATGGTTTGACCGGGGAGGGGGCAGCGGATAGACAATGGGGACGTTGAGGGGCATATGCGAACTGTCGTTCAGCGCGTGAAACGGGCTTCCGTGACTATTGAGGGGCAGGTGGTGGCGGCCATTGAGCGTGGCTTCGTCATCCTGGTGGGGGTGCGCACAGGGGATACGGAGGAGGCCGCCCGCTGGCTGGCCCAGAAGATCGCTGCACTGCGCATCTTTGAGGACGCCGAAGGCAAGTTCAACCTGGCGCTCAAGGATGTAGGCGGCGCCGCGCTGGTCGTCTCCCAGTTCACCCTATACGCCGATGCCCGTAAGGGGCGCCGGCCCAGCTTCACCGACGCGGCTCCGCCAGAGATCGCTGAACCTCTCATTGCCCGCTTCGTGGCCTTTCTGCGCGCTGAGGACATCCCCGTGCAGACAGGCGTCTTCGGCGCGAGGATGCTGGTGGAAATCCACAACGATGGGCCGGTGACGATCTTATTGGAGAGGTAAGCCCGACGGGTTGCTGCCCTTCCAGGGATATTTAACTGCGGTTGGCCGCTTGTGGAGATTCTATGCTATAATGCGCCTGTCCTCTCAGCGGACATCTTTATGACGACTTTGAGGGCATCTGAGGAGTATCCTTATGGAAGAGCAACTGGATGCTTTTCTGCGTTACTTAAGCAGCGAGAAGGGCTGCTCGGAGAACACCACGGCGGCGTATCGGAACGACCTGTCACAGTTCATCCACTTTCTGACGGGGGGCCAGTCCTCTGACCAGGTCCATTGGGCCCAGGTGGACCGCGACCGCGTGATCGCCTATGTCATTGATCTCAAGCAGCGCCAGTATGCCCCTTCCACCGTCGCCCGGAAGATCGCGGCGCTCAAGTCGTTTTTCCGCTTCCTGACCGCTCGCGGCCAACTGGCCGCCGATCCGACCAGCGGGCTGGATGCCCCCCACGTGGAACGCCACCTGCCGCGCCCGTTGTCGGCGGATGACGTGGCCCGGCTGCTGGACGCGCCGCCCAAGACAAACGCGCCCAAGGCTCTGCGCGACCGGGCGCTGCTGGAACTCCTCTATGCCAGCGGGATGCGGGTGAGCGAGGCGGTCAACCTGCGCCTGGCGGATGTGGACCTGGCCACCTGTACGGTGCGCTGTTCGGGCCGGGGCGGGCGTGAACGTCTCATCCCGATAGATGCCCGCGTTTGCCAGTCGTTGGCCGCTTATATAGAGAAGGGGCGCCCGGCGCTGTTGCGCGACCCGCAGGACGAGGCCCTTTTCTTGAACCATCGCGGCCAGAAGCTGACCCGGCAGGGGCTTTGGCTCATCATTAAGGCGTACGCCGAGGCCGCCCAAATTCAGGGGGAAGTGACGCCGCACACCCTGCGCCACTCCTTCGCGGCGCACAGGCTCACCAGCGGCGCCGATGTCAATGAAGTGCAACAGCTCCTGGGCCATGCCAACCCCGCAACCACCCAGGTGTACGTCCAGGTCGCCCGCTCGGCGACAACGGAGGCCCTATGACGTACCTTGACAGACTCATGGCTCGCAATGAAAAGATTGTGCTCATCGCTCGCCAGCATTGGATCGTCCTGCTGCGCGACGCGCTGGTGGACGGCCTGATCGCCCTGGCGATCATCATCGCGGCAATCCTGACCACGCCGCTCCTGGTCGGCCCCTTCCTGTTGATCCTGCTGGTTCTGCCCCTGGGCCATTTCATCTACCGCTATCTGCAGTGGTGGAACGAGCAGTACGTCATCACCAACCGGCGCGTGATGCAGATTGAGGGCGTGTTTAACAAGCATGTGTCCGACTCGTCGCTGGAGAAGGTCAACGACGTGGTCATGGTGCAATCGGCGCTGGGCCGGCTGCTGGATTTCGGCGATATTGAGATCATCACCGGTAGCGATGTGGGCGTGAATATCTTCCATCGCATCGCCCATCCCATCCGCTTCAAGACCGAGATGCTCAACCAGAAAGAGGCGATGGGCGCGCTGGAGGATTTCCGCGCCAGAGCCGCGCGCGTCCTGGAGACGCCTGCCCCAGCGGAAGTCGGTATTCCCGAACTCATTGCTGAACTGGATGCCCTGCGCCAAAAGGGCATTATCACTGAAGAGGAGTTTCAGGCCAAGAAAGCGGAGCTTCTGGCGCGGCTGTGACCGGTTTTCTTGATTCCTGAATAATCCGTTGAGCACCATGAATGTGAGCATGAACATGTTCCTGGGTCGGGCCGAGTTTGAGACAGCCACGGCTGCCGTGCGCCGTCGTACACGCTACGCGCCCACTATTGGGATCATCCTGGGCTCCGGCCTGAGCGCTCTGGCCGACGCGGTTGAGGACGCGGACCGCATTCCCTACACCGAGATCCCCTACTGGCCGAGTTCAACGGTGGCCGGCCACCCCGGCCAGTTGGTCATCGGGCGGCTGGAAGGCCAGGAGGTCATGGTGATGCAGGGGCGGGCGCACTATTACGAAGGCTATTCTATGGACCAGGTGACGCTGCCGGTGCGGGTGATGCAGCTTATGGGCATTTCCACCCTGATCGTCACCAACGCTGCCGGGGGGCTAAACCCGGCGTTTCACGCCGGCGACCTCATGCTCATCAGCGACCATATCGGCCTGATTGGGATGGTGGGCCTGAACCCCTTGCGCGGCCCCAATGACGATACGCTGGGGCCGCGCTTCCCGGACATGTCCCAGGCCTATGATGCCGAACTGCGGGCACTGGCCCGGCAGGTGGCCCGCGCCCTGGGCATTCCCTTGCATGAGGGCGTGTACATCTGTATCTCCGGCCCCAGCTTTGAAACCCCAGCAGACCTGCGCTTTCTGCGGCTGATCGGCGCGGATGCCGTTGGCATGTCCACCGTGCCGGAGGTGATCGTGGCCCGTCACGGGGGCCTGCGCGTGTTGGGCATCTCCGGCATCACCAACATAGCCCGGTTTGAGCCTGCACCGGACCAGCCGACGACCCACGATGAGGTGTTGGCGACCGGCCAGGTGATTGTGCCCCGGCTGACGGCGCTCATCCGGGGGATCCTGCGTGCGTTGCCTTGAGGCAACGACCACGATGGGGTCGTTCATCGTTTGCTGCCTGTCGTCTAGAGCACGATGCCCTTCCTTCTCCAGCTTGTGGCACGCTACGCAACCTGGCTCTACCTGATCAGCCTGGTCGGGCTGATCATCTACGGTCGCGCCTACTTCCAGGCGCGGCGACGGGCGCAGGAAGCCCTGTTTGGGCTGGAACGCGAGAGCGCGCTGAGCGAAAAGCGCCGTATGCTATTGGTGACGGTGCTGTTTATCGGCCTGGGCGCGGGGGTCTATGCTGTGAATCGCTGGGTGGTGCCGGAATTGCCACCGCTGCCGGTGGCCCAGGCCTCGCCCACCCCTCCGGGTGTGTTCATCACGGAGCCGCCGCTGCCCACCCTCCCACCGACACCCACCGCGACGGCTACATCAACGCCGACGCCCGCTTACAGCCCCACGCCCGTGCCCACGGCCACGCCTGCGGTGACAGAGACACCCGCCGCGACGCCGACGAAGCCCTCCGCCGGGGTCCCGCCCAATTGCGCCAACCCTTCGGTGAATCTGACAGCGCCGGGCAACGGCGCCGAGGTCAGCGGGGTGGTGGAGGTGTATGGGCGGGCAGAACTGGAGAATTTCAGCTTCTATAAGTTTGAGTTGCAGGGGGAAGGCACAGGCGGCGCCTGGGTGACCCTCTCCACCTACTCCAGCCCGGCGAGCGGCTTTCTCGGCTCGTGGAACGCCGCCCCGTTTGCTTCCGGCCCCTACCTGTTCCGGCTGGTGGTCGTCAAAGTGGACGGCAACTTTGAGCAGTGCACGGTCTCGCTGACCATCAGCGCCCCACCGCCTTGATAGGCGCGGCCTGAGCCACCCGCTGCGCGATCTGCCGGTCCGTTGCAGCCATCGCATAGCTCGCCAGTTCGTCGGGCGCGACCCAACGCCAGGCGGCGCAGCCCAGGGCCTGAGGCTCGCCGCTTGTGTGGCGGCAGGTGAAGACGTGCAGGGTGATGCGGAAGTGGCTGTAGGCGTGCGCCAGCGTCATGAACTGAGGGCCGATCTCCACCTCAATACCCAACTCCTCGCGAAGCTCACGCCGCAGGCAGTCCTCCAGCGTCTCACCGGCTTCCTGCTTGCCACCGGGGAACTCCCACAGCCCGCCGAGCAACCCCTCGGGCCGCCGCTGCGCCAGGAGCACGCGGCCATCCCGCCAGATGACCCCCGCCGTCACGTCGTAGTGGGGCAATTCGCGGCGCGGCGCTTTGACCGGCAGGCGCTCCTGGTCGCCACGCTTCTGGGCCTGGCATAGGGTCATCAGCGGGCAGGCGGGGCAACGCGGAGCGTGCGGCGTGCACACCGTCGCGCCCAGGTCCATAAGCGCCTGGTTGTAATCGCCCGCCCGCCCCGGCGGGACTAAACTGGCGGCCAGGTCCCACAGGCGGCGCTCCACCGCCGGTTGGCGTGGGTCCTCGGTGATGTGGAAGACGCGGCAGAGCACACGGCGCACGTTGCCGTCCAACACAGGGGCATCCTGGTTGAAAGCGATGCTCAGGATGGCGCCGGCGGTGTAGCGGCCAACGCCGGGCAGGCGGAGCAGCGCCTCCAGGTCGGCGGGCACCTGGCCGCCGTGCTCGGCGAGGATGCGCCGGGCGGCGGCGTGCAGGTGGCGGGCGCGGGCATAATAGCCCAACCCGGCCCACAGCCTGAGCACGTCATCCAGGGGGGCGGCCGCCAGGGCCTCTACAGTGGGGAAGCGTGCCAGGAAGCGTTCGTAGTAGGGAATGACGGTCTCCACCTGTGTCTGTTGCAGCATGACCTCGGCGACCCAGATGGCGTAGGGGTCGCGGGTGCGCCGCCAGGGCAGGTCGCGGGGTTGAAGGCGATACCACGCCAGCAGGCGATCCGCAAACGATGTCATTCTGAGCGCAAGCGAAGCATCTGATGATCTACATCACCTGCAAGCGCAGTGACCCCAGCGCAACGCTGGTGCGGATCGTCAGCACCGGTCTTTTGCCCGCCAGTGCAGCCTCGGTCCAGAAGGCGCCTTCTTTCTTCATGAAACCGTCGCCTATCTCTATGCTGCCCAGGACCGACTCGGTGCTGATCTTTGCGGCGGTAGAGGCAGGAACGCGGATCTCCACCGAGGAGACGCCGGTTGAAATCTTGACATAAGCATCGCGCTGCAGTGTGCCGCTGAAATCCAGCCGGTAAGCGGCAGCACCGCCATCAATGCTCATCTCGGCGAAGTTAGCGTTTACCAGGTGGCTCAACTCAATATCGCCGGCGCCGGCGTCAAGGTCAAACAGGCTCATCGCCTGCGGGTTGGGCGCGGAGAAGTCAATGCGGTACTTGCCCGCGCCCTGCTTGACCTCTAGGCGGCTGATGGGCAGGCCACCGAGATCGAGGTCGGTTTCACTCGCCCCAGCCTCAATCGTCAGCATGTACGGCCCGGCCTTGCCCAGTGCCAGATCAAACCTGGGTGGGCTGGTGATCGTGCCCCATACCTCCGGCCAGCGATACTCCTGACTGATCCGGGCAGTGCCGCCCTCCTGCGTAATTTGCGCTGGCAGCGCGCCGGTTGGGTCGGTGTACGTGCCCGTGACCCAGGCATCTTCGTCGCCCGGCCTGACCCTGAGGCGGCACGCCCCAACGCTGAGCCGCAGATGTCGGTCGCCGGATGCCGGGTAGGGGATGTGGATTGGGGTCACACGTGTGGTGTCGGTGCTCATGGTTGCTCTCCTTTCAGGAGCACTGGGGTCATGTGCTCTGCTGGCTTACCTGGGCGTCACCCGTTCCGCTTCAAGCTGGGCCTGGCGGGCCAGGTCAATCGCGGTCGCCAGGACGCGGGCGGCTTCCTGCGGGCTGTGAAAGCCCGTGCTGTTCTCCGAGAAGACAAAATCCCAACGCATGGAGGCTTCGCGGTGTAACTGGCGCGCCTGGGCCAGGTCGGCGTCGCTGGCGCCAGCCTGCTGCGCAGCCACAATCGCGTCAATCGCGGCGACCAGGGCGGCTTCAGTGCGGCGCAAGAGTTCGGCGGTGCGATCCTGGATCAGGGCGACGCGGTCAATCAACTCCTGCTCGGTCTGGCGGTGGCAGGTCTGGCAGGCCTTGTTGATGTTGGTCAGCGGGCTGCGCAGCCAGTGGTCGGAGATTTTGACCGCGCCCTCGCGGATATAGGGCATATGGCAATCCGCGCAAGAGACACCCGAACGGTAGTGGATGCTGGTGGTGAACATCTCAAATTCCGGGTGCTGTATTTTGATCATGGGCGCACCGGTCTCCTGGTGTGTCCAGTCCTTGAAGCCGTATTTGTCGTAGTGGGCCTGGATGTCGTCAATGGTGTATCCCTGGCTCCAGGGGAAGGTCAGGATTTTATTGTCGCCCAGGAAATAGTATTCCACGTGGCACTGGGCACAGACGTAAGTGCGCATCTCCTGGCGCGTGGCCTGGGTCACGTCAATGCCGCGTGCCTGCATGGCGTTGATGAAAGCGGGCCGCGTAATGCGCAGGTTCATGGTCTTGGGATCGTGGCAGTCGTGGCAGGACGTCCCCAGGTGGAGGCGGTCCGCCAGTTCCTTATAGGGGGTGCGGTTGAACGTCTCCCAGCCCAACTCGGCGATCAGCAGGGGGGCCTCCGCCGCATGGCAGTTGGCGCAGGCGCCCGGCTGCTGGACGACCTCCTGGCGCTTGGTCTGCTTCTGGTCAATCAGGGCGTAAAAGTGGCCGCGCTCCTCGTTGTAGTCCACGCTGAAAGGATAACCGGCCCACAGCCGCTTAAGCACGGGGTAGCGTTCCAGCTTGCTGTAAGGGATGGAGCCGCCGTAGGTCGTGGAGATGGTATCATTGGCGGTTAACACGAACCTGTCGTATTCGCGGGGGAAATTCCGCCCCCAGACGGCAGGGTCCAGCTCGTTCTCTGCAATGTCTACGACTTTGAGCGGGTATTGGGCGGCCTCCTCCTGGCGCTGTTGGATGTTGACCAGGAGCGCGGCAAGGCCCAGCATCAGGCCCGCGCCCACGATGAAGGCCAGGGCCAGCAGGATAAGGTTGCGTCGGGTCCAAAAAGATGCTGTCATAGTTTTCCCCCTCTATTCCTTCTCTCCAGATATTCCTTCCTCCCAGAGGAGAGGCTCAGCGCCCATGTCCGACCGTGCGATGACAGCGCAGGCAGTCGGTCGGCGTAGCGCTGTCGCGGTGGCTGATCATGGCGACCAGATCGCCGTGACAGTACAGGCAGTTCTCTTGGGCAATGTCGCGGTTGCGCTGCGTGATAAAGATCGGCTCCGGGAAGTTGCCGGTGGTAAAGGCAGCGCCGTGATTAAAGCCGTTGATCGCCTTGGTGAGAAGCTTCGCTGGCAGCGTATGCGGCGTGTGGCAGTCGTTGCAGGTGGCAACGGCCTTATGGCTGCTGTTGTTCCAGCCGTCGTACACCTCGCGCATGATATGGCAGTTGACGCAGGCCGTCGGATCATCGGAAAAATAGGAGAACCCCCTGGCGTAAACAAAGGTGTAGCTGCCCAGGCCGACGATGCCACCAGCGAGCGCGGTGAGCAGTACCACTGCCCAGAACGGCAGAGAAAGCGTTGGCCACCCGCGCTGTGTGCGGGTGGGCATAGGGGCAGGGACTTCAGCCATTTAGGGCCTCCCTGGGTTCAAAGATGTATGTATTATAATTATTAGTTCCTTTCTTCACAAATAAATCCAGGCGAAGCATGTGAATCGTATTATATTCATTCGCACCCCAGAGGGGTAATGGCCGGGGCTTAAGTAGACAATTTGCGCTTAAAACCGAAGCTCTTGCCCGCCGTCGTTGAGGTCCTCTCATAAATGGCGGGATGGGCGAGGCGGGCCTGCAGGGCGGCTTTCCATAGCCGCCGAAAGGCTTTCCATAGTCGCCGCAGCAGGACCGAAGAGCGGCAGGTATGGAAACCTGCCCTACGCCGGGGAGGGAAA
>DAOUBF010000069.1:0-61350 GCA_034432795.1 Anaerolineae bacterium | reverse complement strand
CACCTCTGTTATACTCCAAGTTAGGATGGAACAGCGTGAGCGCAACGGGAAGTGCCCAACGGTGTTCAATTCATTGAATGGTTATCGCGGGGATGGGCTTCGCCCACAGGAAACTGGGCATGTGCCAGGCGAAGACCATCGGAACGAGGCCGTGGTCGCGTCAGACCACAATGAGGGCCAGGCGCTGAGCCTCCAGGATGAGGCCGCGCTGGTGGAACAGGCGCGAACGGACGGAGCCGCCTTTGGCGAACTGTATCAGCGCTACGCCAAGGCGATCTACAACTACGTCTATTATCGCACGGGCAACCATCACGACGCGGAAGACCTGACGGCGCGCACGTTCCAGCAGGCACTGGCGCATATAGGCAGTTACCAGGATCGCGGCCTGCCCTTCTCGGCCTGGCTGTACCGTATTGCCCACAACCTGGTGGCGAACTGGCACCGTGACCAGTCCCGGCGGGCCGTGATTTCAATTGAAGAGTTGAAAGCGAGCGGCGCCCAGATAGAGCCTTTGCGCGACACGATGCAGCCGCTGGAGGCGCTGGCCGAGGCCCAGGAACAGCGTGAACGGTTGCTGGCGGCGATTCATCGCCTCCCGCCGGAGCGCCAGCAATTGCTTATCCTCAAGTTCGTGGAACGCCTGTCCAACGCCGAGATCGCGGCCATCATGGGGCGGACTGAGGGCGCCATCAAGTCGCTCTATCATCGCACGCTGCTGGCGCTGCGTGATGAGCTGATACGCTACCCGTAGAGGAGAGATAAGAGAGAGCTGCATATGGACGAACGCTTGTTAGCGGAAATTCTGGCCGAGCACGCTGACGCGCTCAGCCGGGGAGAGGATGACACCGAGGCCATCCTGGCACGTTACCCGGCAGAAGAGCGTGCACGTCTGGAGAGCCTGCTGAAATTAAGCCGCCTGTTACGCTCCTCGCTGGTGCCTGTAGAGCCTTCGGCGGCCTTCCTGCGCGACCTGGGTGAGAGCCTGTCGCAAGCGGCCCTGGCGCGAGGCCGCGACCTGGCCCGCCGTACACAGCAAACCATCCTTATCGCCGTGGCGGCTATTGTAGGCTCACTGCTCTCACTCATCGGGCTGATCGCCCTCCTGACCCGACGGCGCAAATCGGTGGTCGGCAGCCATTGATCCCGGTGTAGGGGCGAGGCGCCGCCTCGCCCCTACTGGCTTGTTTTTTACTTGAACCTGTGTTAGAATTAGGGAAGACTATCACAAATACAGGGGTGTAGTCTCACTACGCCTTTATTTTCATCCCAGGGTGTGAGCGGCTGGCTCGCGGGTCTCCGGCAGCCTGTCAGGGGGGCCTGCGCTGGGGAGGAGCTTGTCACGCCATCGGACCCGAATTGTAGTCCATGTCATTCTGAGCGCAGCGAAGAATCAGATATCCTGATGATGGAGGGTTAATGCTGCAAGAATACATCTTTATCGGCCTGTTTCTCCTCATTGGTGTGATCTTTCCTGCAGCCCCACTCATCGTGAGTTGGCTCGTCCGCCCGAAAAAACCCAATCCCCTCAAGAGCGAAACCTACGAATGCGGTATTGAGACTGTCGGCGATACGTGGGTGCAGTTCAAGGCCCAGTATTATATCTTCGCCCTGGTCTTCGTCATCTTTGATGTGGAGACGGTGTTCCTGTTCCCCTGGGCGGTCGCCTTTGATCAGTTACGGCTGTTCATGGTCCTGGAGATGGTGCTGTTCATTGCCATTTTGGCCGCCGGGCTGATCTACGCCTGGCGCAAAGGCGCACTGGAGTGGATGTGAGATATGGACTTCCTGAAAGACCCCCTTGTCTTTCTGTACCTGCAAATTGAGGCCGCGCTGAAAAGTGCGGGTCTGGCGCCGGAACTGGTGAACGTGATTATGCAGCTTATCGGCGTGGTCGTCGTCGCCACCTTCTGCCTGCTTCTGATCATCTTTACCACCTGGCTGGAGCGCAAGGTCGTGGCCCGGATGCAGGACCGGCTGGGGCCGAACCGCGCCGGCCCGTTTGGCATCCTGCAGAGCATCGCGGATGTGATCAAGTTCCTGACAAAGGAAGACCTGATGCCGACGGGTGCCGACCGCTGGGTGTTTAATATCGCGCCCCTGCTGGCTGTCATCGCTGTTTTGCTCATCTGGGCCGTGATCCCCTTCTCGTGGAACGTCATCGGCACGAACGTCAACATCGGCGTGATCTACGTTGTGGCCGTGGGCGCATTCGGTACGCTCTCCATCCTTATGGCCGGGTGGGGCTCCAACAACAAGTATGCCCTGTTGGGCGCCTTCCGCGTCGTGGCGCAACTGATCAGCTACGAAGTGCCCATGATCCTGGCGTTGCTGGTGCCTGTGCTCCTGGCCCGCTCCATGCGCATGAACGACATCGTTATGGCCCAGGGCGTGTGGTTCATTGTGCTGGCCCCGATCGCGGCGCTGATCTTCTTCATCACCAGCCTGGCCGAGGTGGGGCGCACGCCCTTTGACCTGCTGGAGGCTGAGTCGGAGATCGTGGCCGGCTATCACATTGAGTACAGCGGTATGAAGTGGGCTTTGTTCATGCTGGCCGAGTTCCTGCATGCCTTTACTATCTCGGCGCTGTTCGCCACGCTCTTCCTGGGCGGCTGGCGCGGGCCGGGCGTGGGCGACCTGAATCGCCCCGGCATCCCCATTCTGGGCGTGGTCTATTTCCTCATCAAGAGCTTCCTGGTGTACTTCGTAGTGATGTGGGTGCGTGGGACCTTGCCCCGCATCCGCATTGACCACATGCTGGCCTTTTGCTGGAAGTTTCTGACGCCCGTCGCGCTGGTCAATATCAGCGTGATGGCGGTCGTGGACAAGCTAATTCCGGCGACCGCCGGGCTATGGGGGCGCGCAGGCATCCTGCTGCTGACGAACCTGGTCATGGGCGCCGGTATCCTCGTGGCTGTGGGCATGGTTGCGCACCGGGCGCGCCAGCGGGAGGCCACTCTGCTGGCCCAGGCCGAGGCCCTGCCAGCCACAGTGGGGACAGCGCGCTAAGGATGGTGGGCTGGCCCCTGACCTCCATAATGACCCAACGGAGCACGCATGACTGTCGGACAACTTCTCTTCATCGTGGTTAGCGCCGCCACGCTGATCTCGGCGCTGATCACCGTGACCAACCGCAACCTGTTCCATGCGGCCCTGTGGCTGATCGCCACACTCTTCGGCGTGGCAGCGCTGTTCGTCCTGCTGGAGGCGGGCTTTCTGGCCGCCGTGCAGGTGCTCCTCTACATTGGCGCCATCGCCACGCTGATCATCTTTGCCGTCATGCTCACGCGGCGGCTGATGACCGAGACGCGCGAGGCCGTGAACAGCGAGTGGTGGTTGAGCGCCGCACTTGCGGGCGTCCTGATCGTTTTGCTGATCGCCATTATTGGGCGCGTTCCTGCCTGGGCCGGCACAGCGCCACAGGCGGATGTCAGCGGCAGCATCGCTGAACTGGGTCAGGCCCTGGTCAGCCCTGACCTGTACGTGTTGCCCTTTGAGCTTGCCTCAGTGATGCTGCTGGTAGCGCTGATTGGCGCCATCATCATTGCGCGTGAAGGAAGGAGATAGACGGACGATGAGCGATGAATGACGGATATACGTTGTTCGTCATTCATCCTTCGTCGGATTGGAGCGAAGATGGTTCCCTTGAACTGGTATCTCATTGTGGCTGCGCTTTTATTCTGCATCGGGCTGTACGGTGCGCTGGCGCGGCGCAACGCCATCGCCGTGCTCATCGGCATTGAACTGATGCTTAATGCGGTCAACATCAACCTGGTCGCCTTCTGGCGCTACCTGACACCGCAGTTGATCAGCGGCCAGGCCTATGCTGTGTTTGTGTTCACAGTAGCCGCTGCCGAAGCCGCCGTCGGCCTGGCGCTGATCATCTCCATCTATCGCAACCGCGAGACGGTCGTGGTGGAGGAGATAGACATCCTGAAGTGGTAGAGTAAGGTATGGATGCTGAACTACTTCAAACACTTGTCTGGCTTATCCCACTGCCGCCGCTGATCGCCTTTGGCCTGATCGTCCTGTTTACCCACCGCTCCAAAGGGCTGAGCCACTGGATCGCCATCCTCTCGGTGCTGATCTCGTTCCTCCTGGCGCAGGTCGTCTTCTGGAACGTGGTGACGACCGGCGAGGAGATTCATGCTCATCTCCCCTGGCTCTCGGCGGGGACGAACCCGGAGGATTGGCTGAACTTCGGTATCCTGGTGGACCCGCTGGCGGCGATCATGCTGTTCATGGTGCCGCTCACCTGTCTGATGATCTTCATCTACAGCGTGGGCTACATGGGCTGGCCCGCCCGCAAGGAGGGCGTGAGGACGCCGCCCGGCCTGCCCGCAGGTATCGGGCTGGATGCGAACTACAGCCGTTTCTTCGCCTTCATCTCCCTGTTCGCCTTCGCCATGCTCTTGCTGGTCGTCGCCGACAACCTGTTACTCCTGTTCGTCGGCTGGGAGATCATGGGGCTGTGTTCGTACCTGCTCATCGGCTTCTGGTTCCAGAAGCCGAGCGCCTATCGCGCCGCCGTCAAAGCCTTCATGACGACGCGCATCGGCGACGTGCTCATGATGCTGGGCATCGGCTATCTGTACTTCCATAGCGGCACGCTGACCTTCAGCGAGGTCCTGACTAATCCGCAGGCGCTGGAGGCGATGGCGGCCACGCCCAGCTTCATCGGCGGCCTGTCGGTGGCAGCGCTTATCGGTTTATTGCTCTTCGCCGGGACAGTGGGGAAGAGCGCCCAGTTCCCGTTGCATGTGTGGTTGCCCGACGCGATGGAAGGCCCGACGCCAGTCAGCGCCATGATCCATGCCGCCACGATGGTCTCGGCAGGCGTGTATATGGTTATCCGCATGTTCCCATTGCTCCAGGCCGGGTCGCATGAGGGCGCACTCACCCTGCCCATGGTGGCGATGGCGGTGATCGGCACGTTCAGCGCGCTGTTCGCCGCGACGATCGCGCTGGCCCAAAATGACGTCAAGCGCGTGCTGGCCTACTCCACCATCAGCCAGCTTGCCTATATGGTTGCGGCGTTGGGCATCGGCGCATACGTGGCCGCGGCTTTTCACCTGATCACCCATGCCTTCTTCAAGGCCCTGCTGTTCCTGGGCTCCGGCTCGGTGATTCACGGGATGGAGCACGGTGAACACCACGTCCACGCGATGCTGCATCCGCCGCGTGTCCCCTCCTATGTGGGGCAGGGCGAGGCCCACCCCGCCGATGAAGCTCACGAGGTGCATCCGGCTGGTGGGCATCACGTGGGTCACCATGCGCCGGCGGCGCACGCCGAGGAAGCGGAGGGCATCCCCTTCGCCCAGAATATGATGAATATGGGCGGGCTGGCGCAGCGTATGCGCTGGACGTTCCTGACCTTCCTGATCGGCGGGCTGGCGCTCTCCGGCTTCCCCATCATCACCGCCGGTTTCTGGAGCAAGGACGAGATCCTGGCCGAAGCCTTCCACAAGGGGCAGACCAACCCTGGGGCGATGCTGGTGTTCATTGTCCTGGCGTTGGCGGCGTTCGTGACAGCCTTCTACACGGCCCGTCAGATCGCTCTCACCTTCCTGGGCAGGCCGCGCACCGCCGCTGCCGAGCACGCGCAGGAGAGCAGCGCCTGGATTCTCGCCCCCCTGGTCGTCCTGGCCCTCCTCGCCATTGGCGCCGGCTGGGTCGGCATCCCCAACAACTTCCTGGGGCTGCATCTGGGCGAAATCAACTGGTTCCATCACTTTGTCGGCGAGACGGTGCATGGGGTGGTGGAGTTGGAGGAGTTGCCCTTTAACCCGGTCCCGCTTCTGACGAGCGTCGTGGCGGCGCTGGGCGGGCTGGGGCTGGGTTTCTGGCTGTACGCCTGGCGACGGCCTCTGGCGGCGGGCGAACCCGACCCGCTCATCGGCATCCTGGGCGGGCTGCATCCCATCCTGCAGAACAAGTACTACGTTGATGAGTTCTACCGCGACGTGTTTGTACGGCCCACGCAACGTTTCGCCGAGAACGTGGTCTACCAGGCCATAGATAAAGAGACGATTGATGGCATCCTGCACGCGATCGCCAGGGCGGCGCTGTGGGTGGCCGAGGGCTACCGCGCCTTTGACCGGGGTGTCGTCCATGAGGCGGGCGATGCCATTGCCGAGGGCATTAAGGGCTTTGGCCGCCAGTTCCGCACCATCCAGACCGGGCGGGTGCAGGAGTATCTGCTTCTATCGTTGGTCGCGGCAGTGGCGTTCGGGCTGTTCTTTTACTTCTTTATTGGGGTGAGACCGTAACGCCAAATGGAACTGACCTTTGAGTGGGATGAAGAAAAAGCCAAAGCCAATCTTAAGAAGCACAAAGTCAGCTTTGAGGAAGCGAAGACAGTTTTCAATGACCCATTTTTATGGACATTTCCTGACCCGGAACATTCCGAAAGTGAAGAACGGTATATCAATATTGGCCGATCTGCTAGAGGACGAGTCTTGGTTGTGATTCATACAGAACGAGGGTCTAACATTCGGTTGATCAGTTGCTGTAAGGCGACTGCGAATGAACGGAGAGCTTATAAGCAAGGATATCTCTAAACCAACGAACGCGGAGAACGACGAGATGCGCCCTGAGTATGATTTCACCCGTATGAAGGGTGGCGTTCGCGGCAAATACTATAAAGCCTATCGCGCTGGACACACAGTTAAGGTCCACAAAGCAGATGGAACAACCATCGTACAATACTTCCAGCTTGAAGATGGGGCCGTTATGCTAGACCCCGATGTGCGGGAATATTTCCCTGATTCAGAATCCGTGAATAGGGTCTTACGGTCATTGATCACCTTAATTCCAAGTAAACGTAGGGCGATCAAAACAAAGTGAATTCCTTTGAGTCCCTGTAAGGAGCGCTGATGGACTTTATCACCAATAACCTCCTGACCCTGATCGTCTTCACGCCGCTGGTGGGCAGCGTGCTGATCATGCTCCTGCCCCGCGAGAATAAGCCGCTGTTGCGCTGGGCGGCCTTCGTCTTCAGCCTGGTGCCGGCGGTGCTGTCCATCCTGCTGTGGTTTATGTATCAGCCAGATATAGGCGGCTTCCAGTTTGAGGTCTATGCGCCCTGGTTCCCCACCATCAACGCGGGCTACCATGTTGGCGTGGATGGGATCAGCGTCGCCATGATCCTGCTCACGGGCATCCTGACGCCCCTGGCCATCCTGATCTCCTTCAGCATTGAGGAGCATGTCCAGGCCTATATGGCGCTCTTCCTCTTGCTGGAAATGGGCATGATGGGCGTCTTTGTGGCGCTGGACCTGATCATCTTCTTCGTCTTCTGGGAGTTCGGCCTGGTGCCGATGTATTTCCTGATCAACCAGTGGGGCGGCGCGGACCGGCACTATGCCTCGTTCAAGTTCATGATCTACACGATGGCGGGCAGCATCGGCATGCTCCTGGCGATCCAGGCGATGGGCCTGACGGCGGGCACATTTGACCTGCTGGGGATCGCCCAGGTGTGGCCGAATCTGACCGTGGGGCTGTTCGGCCTGCCGATCACCACGGTGAAGGCTATCGCCTTCTGGGCCTTTTTCCTGGCCTTTGCTATTAAGGTGCCTATCTGGCCGTTCCACACCTGGCTGCCCGACGCGCACACAGAGGCGCCCACCGCTGGCTCCATGATCCTGGCGGGCATCCTGCTCAAGCTGGGCGCGTATGGCTTCCTGCGCATCATCCAGCCGCTCTTCCCGCACGAGTTTCAGGCGTTTGCGCTGCCGGTGGCGATCCTGGCGCTATTGGCGATTGTGCTGGGCGCGTATGCTTCCCTCGGCCAGCGCGACTTTAAGAAGTTGATCGCCTACTCCTCGGTCAGCCATATGGGCATGGTCGTCCTGGGCCTGGCGGTTGCCGCCCGCGTGCTGGGCGCGGATGAAGCCACCCGTCTCAACGGGATCATCGCCGCCAACGGGGCAGTGCTGCAGATGTTCAACCACGGCCTGTACTCGGCGGCGCTGTTCGCCCTGGTCGGCGTGGTCTATGAGCGCACGCACACGCGGAATCTGGACGACTACGGCGGGCTGTGGGTGGCGCTGCCGGTGTACGGCGGGATGCTGATCTTCTCCTCTATGGCCTCGTTGGGCCTGCCGGGGCTGAACGGCTTCGTCAGCGAGTTCCTGGTGGTGCGCGGCGCATGGCCCGTGTTTCCAGCGATCACCTTCATCGGCCTGTTGGGCCTGCTGCTCTCAGCGGCCTACTCGCTTAAGGCCATCCAGAAGGTGTTGCATGGCCCGCTCAACCCGCACTGGACGCACTTGAAAGAGATCACCTGGCGCGAGGCGCTGGCGATCGTGCCGCTGATGCTGCTGATGATCGCCATTGGCGTCTGGCCGCGCTGGCTGTTGGATGTGATCAACTTGACTGTGACACGGATGATCGGATAGACATTTCTCACCGCAGAGCACGCAGAGGCCGCAGAGATTTTCTGTTTTCTCTGTGCTCTCTGTGGTCTCTGCAGTTGATAAAGGGGACTTATGCTTATAGACCAGATTCCATTTATCAGTATCATCGTCTTCACGCCGTTGGTCACGGCGATTCTGTTAATGCTCCTGCCGCCGGAGCGTAAGACGGCCATCCGCGTGATTTCGGCCATTGCCGCCTTCATCACTATGGTGCTATCTATCTACCTGTTCTTCGCCTACAACCAGGCGCAAGGCGGCTATCAGTTCACCGAACGCACGGATTGGATCCCCCAGCTTGGCATCAGTTACTTTGTCGGTGTGGATGGGCTGAACCTGCCCCTGGTGGTGCTGACGGGCATCGTGGCCTTCACCGGCGTCCTGGTCTCGTGGGGCATTGAGGATCGGCCCCGTGAGTTCTTCACCTTCTTTTTTATCCTGGTCACCGGCGTCTTCGGCGTGTTCGTCTCGCTGGACCTGTTCCTCTTGTTCTTCTTCTACGAACTGGCCGTGTTCCCCATGTACCTGCTCATCGGCATCTGGGGCTGGCCGGTGACGCGCGAATACGCCGCCATGAAGCTGACGCTGTACCTGCTCGTGGGCAGCGTGTTCTCGCTGGTTGGCGCGCTGGCGATGTACTTCAGCTACACCACGCCGCAGGGGACGCACACCTTTGACATGCTGGAGTTGGCGCGGGCGGGCTTCAGCCCCGACTTCCAGCGGTTGTGGTTCCTGCCGACCTTCCTGGGCTTCGCTGTCCTGGCCGGCCTGTGGCCCTTCCACAACTGGTCGCCCGACGGCCATGTGGCCGCGCCTACGGCGGTCTCCATGCTCCACGCGGGCGTGCTGATGAAGCTGGGTGCGTACAGCGCGCTGCGCGTCGGCGTCATCCTCCTGCCGGAGGGAGCCAAGACGTTCCTGCCCTTCATTGTTATGTTGGCGGTGGTCAACGTCGTCTATGGCGCCTTCATCGCCATGATCCAGCGCGACTTCAAGTACGTCATTGGCTTCTCCAGCGTCAGCCACATGGGACTGGTCTCGCTGGGCTTCGCCACGATGAACCATTACGGCTGGGTCGGCGCGGGCCTGCAGATGTTCTCGCACGGGATTATGACGGCGCTATTCTTCGCCGTTGTGGGCATGGTCTATGACCGGGCGCACATCCGCGATATTCCCCAACTGGGGGGCATGGTGCGCAAGATGCCCTGGGCGGCGGTGGCCTTTATCATCGGCGGCCTGGTGTCTATGGGCATGCCGGGCTTCTCCGGCTTCGTCTCCGAACTTCCCATCTTCATCGGCGCCTGGCGGGCGGGAAGCATCGCCGCCTGGTATCCGGTGATCGCGGTCGTGGCGGCGCTCTTTGGCATCCCGGTGACGGCGGCCTACATCATGCGGGTGGTGGGGCGGGTGTTCTTTGGCGAGCTGCCGCCGCAGTTCGCCCACATCCCCGGTATTACCGTCCAGGATAAGATCGCGCTGGCCATCCTGGTCTTCTTCCTCATCGGGCTGGGGGTGTATCCGCGCATCATGGCCGATTTGATCGGGGTAGGCGTCAGGCCGTTCCTGGCCGCTTTGGGGGGCGCGTGAGTGGTGACGGAGGACAGGGGACAGAAGACGGAATTCGTTAGGCCTGGTGATGGGAGGTAGCTCAGTTGCAATTCACCACTTTTGACCCGAATAGCCTGCTAGCCATCCTGCCGGAGATTCTGCTACTGGGTCTGATTGTACTCGTGTTGGGGCTGGACCTGGCCCTGCCGGAGTCGCGCCGGCGCAACCTGGGCCTGTTGGCGGGGCTGGGCCAGCTTGCCATCCTGGCCGCGATGCTGGCCTTCAGTCGGCCCAGCGGGGAGGGCGTCTCGCTGTGGGGCGGGATGTTCCGGCATGACCTGTTCACGCTCATCTTCCGGGGCATGTTTCTGGTGGCCGGGGCGGCCACCAGCCTGATCTCATTGGAGGTGCGCGGCATCAACCGCCAGGGGGAATATTATGCCATCCTGCTGGCGGCTGTGCTGGGCATGAACCTCATGGCGGCCTCCAATGACCTGATCATGCTCTATGTGGCGCTGGAGACGACCAGCATTGCGCTGTACCTGCTGGCGGGCTATTTGCGCGACGATGTGCGTTCCAGCGAGGCCGGGCTGAAGTACTTCCTGTTTGGTTCGGTCTCCTCGGCGGTCATGCTGTATGGCCTGAGCCTGCTTTACGGCATGACCGGCAAGACGGGCCTGCGTGAGGTGGCGGCAGCGTTGACCAATGTGCAGGATACGTTGCCGATCATCGGCGCGGCGGTGATGATCGCCGTCGGCTTTGGCTTCAAGGTAGCCGCTGCGCCCTTCCATTTCTGGACGCCCGATGTGTACGAGGGCGCGCCGACGCCGGTCACGGCGTTTATCTCGGTGGCCTCCAAAGCGGCGGGGTTCTCAGTGCTTCTGCGCTTCTTCACGGCGGTGTTCCCGGTGATCCAGCCGCAGTGGGCCCCGCTCATGGCGGCGATTGCGGCAGTGACCATGACCATCGGCAATGTCCTGGCGATCCCGCAGCGCAACATCAAGCGGATGCTGGCCTACTCCAGCATCGCGCAGGCGGGTTATGCGCTGATCGGCTTTGTTGCCGGGGGTGAATTTGGGCTGGCAGCAACGACGTACTACCTGCTCATGTACGTGCTGACGAATATCGCCGCCTTCACCGTCGTGATCTTGTTCGCTAACCTGACAGGCAGTGAGGAAATCTACGACTATGCCGGGCTGAGCCGCCGCTCCCCTTACCTGGCATTCGCCATGCTGCTGGCGTTGCTCTCGCTGGGCGGCATCCCGCCGCTGGCGGGCTTTTTCGCCAAGGTGTATGTATTTGCGGCTGCAATAAACACCGGGCTGATCTGGCTGGCGGTGGTGGGAGTGGTCAACGCCATTATCGGCCTGTACTACTATCTGACGGTGGCAAAGGTGATGTACGTGCACAGGTCGGAAGAGGAGCACATTCCGGTGCCTGTGCCGCGTGCCTATGCGGTGGTGCTGGCGCTGCTGGTTGTGGGCATCATCGTCCTGGCGGTGGGCGCGAACCCCTGGCTGAACTGGGCGACGCAGGCGGCGCGGCCCTTCTTCGTGGCGGGGGGCGGTTGACAGCCTTGAGGGGATTGTGATAAAATACACGTACTCCGACCACCTTGATCCGAAAGGGGGGCGGGGCAAGGGGGCGTGTCTGCCGGGCGGCTGAGCCTGTCGTAGGGCGGGTTTCTATACCCGCCGTAGTAGCCGCCGTGGCCATCCGGCAGGTATGGAAACCTGCCCTACAGAACACTAATGAAGCCTGAACGGCCCAAACCGGCTGCCGTTGTCTCGCGCAGCCTGATCATCGCCAGTGGCATCGCCTGGCAGATCGGTTGCATTACAATCGCTGTGCTGGGCGCGGCGCTGTTTGCGGGCCTCTGGCTGGATCAGCAGTTGAACACCAGGCCGTTATTGACCGTGATCCTGCTGTTGATCAGCCTGCCGCTGAGCCTGGCGCTCACCCTGCGGATCGCGCTCTCGGCTGCCCGGCAGATTGAGGAGGCCCGGAAGGAAGGGCATGATGACGGTAACCCGTAGGCGGCCCGCACAGATTCAGCGATGCCTGCGGGCACTGACGACTGAATCAAGGGAGCAACACTGATGAGACGTTTGATCACATGGGTTATCATCCTGGCGCTGGTGGCTTTCCTCTGCGGCGTCTTGCCCAGGCTATTGCCCTCCGTC
Organism: Anaerolineae bacterium; assembly: GCA_034432795.1. GTDB lineage: Bacteria > Chloroflexota > Anaerolineae > DSLN01 > DSLN01 > DAOUBF01. The sequence goes on along the minus strand of DAOUBF010000069.1, from coordinate 49,208 downwards.
TTGCAGCCGATCAGCGTCGCGCCGGAGCCGGTGTTCACCGTCCTGGGCTTCCCGGTGACCAATAGCCTGCTGGCCACGCTGCTCGCCGATGTCGTCCTGATTGCCCTGTTCTTCGTGGGTACGCGCAACCTGAAAATGGTGCCGGAGGGGTTACAGAACCTGCTGGAGGCCCTGTTGGAGGTCCTGAACAACCTGATGGAGCAGGTGGCGGGGGCCAAGGCGCGGCGTATCTTCCCCCTGGCCGCGACGATCTTCCTGCTGGTGCTCGTGGCCAACTGGCTAGAGCTGATCCCCGGTATAGATAACGTCGGCAAGGTGGAGGTGCCCCACAGCCCGACCATTCAGGGCTATGAGATCGCCACCTGGGGGCCGTTCGCCTATCTGACCGAGACGAAGGTTGAGCACAAGAGCGAGGAGGCCATTCACGAGGCGGAGGCCCTGCCTCTGAAGGAGCGTTGTCACGAACTGGGCTGCATCGTCGTCCCCTATCTTCGCGTGCCCTCTACCGATCTGAACTTCACCCTGGCGTTGGGTGTGATCTCGGTCGTCATGACCTGGTATTATGGTATCCGCACGTTGGGGCGCGATTATCTGGCCCGTTTCTTTAACATACGTGGCTTCAAGAAAAGCCCGATCTTCGGCTCCATTGACTTCGCTGTGGGGTTTTTGGAACTGCTCAGCGAGTTCACCCGGATCATCTCCTTCACCTTCCGGTTGTTCGGCAACATCTTCGCTGGCTCCGTGCTCATCTTCGTGTTTAGCTGGCTGGTGCCGGCGATTGCGCCGGTGATCGTGTATCTGTTGGAGATCTTTGTGGGCGCAATTCAGGCGTTTGTGTTCATGATGCTCACGGTGGTGTTCATCCACCTGGCAACGATTTCGCACGGTGGTGAAGCTCATGAGGGCACTCACGCTCCGGCGGCGCATGGCGAGACCGCCTGAGGCCGGGGCGATAGCTCTACGACTGATGACTTTAAGGAGGAACAGGTATGGATGTTGAGGCCGCGCGCATGTTAGGCACCCTGATCGGTGCCGGGATGGCGATGATCGGAACCATTGGCGCCGGGTTAGGCATTGGCCTGCTGGTGTTTGGGGCTGTGCAGGCGATGGGCCGCAATCCCGATGCGACCCCGATCATCCAGACAAACATGATCCTGGGCATCGCCTTCACCGAGGCCATCGCCATCTACGCACTGGCGGTCGCGCTGATCCTGCTCTTCGTTAAATAGCGCTCGCAGGGGATCAGCCGTGTGAATCGGAACGCGAAAGGGGCACAACCACGACATGGAACAACTTGGTATTAACCTGAGCTTTCTGGTTGCCCAGATCATTAACTTCATCCTTCTCCTGCTTATCCTGCGTGCTGTGGCGTACAAGCCGTTGCTGGGGATGCTGGAGCAGCGCCGCCAGCGGATCGCGAAGGCGCTGGAGGATGCCCGCCAGGCGGAGGAGGCTCGTGCCAACGCCGACCGCGACTACCAGAAGCGCATGGACGAGGCGCGGCTGGAAGCGCAGCGCATCATCGCCGAGGCCAACCAGCGGGCCGAGCAGGCGGCCAGCGGCATCCTGGCCAAGGCCCAGGAGGAGGCCCAACGCCTTATTGAGCAGGCGCGCGAGGAGGCCGAACTGGAACGCAACCGCATCCTGGCCGAACTGCGCACCCAGGTTGCCTCGCTCGCCATCGCCGCTGCCAACAAGGTCATCAGTGAGTCGCTGGATGAGCAGCGCCAGCGCCGCCTGATCCAGGAGTTCTTTAGCGGTGTCCGCGCGGGCCGCATCCAACTGGCCGAGGACAGCGACCTGCCCCAGGGCACCGTCGCTGTGGTCACCAGCGCCCTGCCCCTCACCGAGGAGGAGCAGGCGCAGATTCGCAGTGATCTGGCCCAGCGCACCGGCGCCACCCAGGTGCAGTTCCGGGTGGACCCCAGCATCCTGGGCGGGCTGGTGATCCGCATCGGCGACAAGATCGTGGATAGCAGCGTCGCCGGTCGCATGGAGGCCATGCGTCAAAGTATTCGCTAATCTGCCATCATGCTGTCCAGGCTGGGGAGAAGCAGCGCGAGAGGTGCGGAAGGCACTTCGTGTTTCTCGCGCTGTTTTGTTTTCCTTCCTCACTCCCTCCCCTATCCCTCCCCCGTCCAGGGGGAGGGAACAGGCGTGCCCCTCCCCCCCTTGCGGGGGAGGGTTGGGGTGGGGGCAGAATCCCCCCTCCCTGTCCCTCCCCTACAATGGGAGGGAAGTTGCCACCCGGCGACGCGCCGTTGCCTGGGTGACCCATGACCTGGGGAGACGGCGTGACTTCCGGTCGCCAGCACTAAGTCGCTTTACAAATCTTCGGTTCATCTCTACAATCGGATAAGTCTGCGGATGTAAGCTAATGAAGCTGAGTGAACTGATCCTGGCCCTACCCGACGCCCATCTTTCCCTACCGCTCCACGATCCTGAGATCAGGTCGGTAGCCAGCGACTCCCGGCAGGTTCGCCCTGGCGCCCTGTTTGTCGCCATCCGGGGTGAGACCGCCGACGGACATGCTTACATCCCTCAGGCCATCGCCGCTGGCGCTGCCGCTGTGATCGGCGAGCAGGAGATTCAGGGGCTGGACACCTATATCCGCGTCCGCGATAGCCGCGAGGCGCTGGCCTGGCTCTCCGCAGCCTGGCACGGCTATCCGGCGCGGCGCCTGGTCGTCATCGGCGTGACCGGGACGGATGGCAAGACTACGACAACCAACCTGATCCACAGCATCCTTCGGGCGGCGGACATCCCCGCCGGTATGATCAGCACGGTCAACGCCGTCATCGGCCACCGGACCTACGACACCGGCCTGCACACGACGACACCGGATGCACCCGATGTCCAGCGCTACCTGGCCGAGATGGTGCAGGCGGGGATCACCCATGTCGTCCTGGAGACAACTTCGCATGGACTGGCCCAGCACCGTGTGACTGCCTGCGAGTACGATGTCGCTGTGCTCACCAACATCACCCGTGAGCACCTGGACTATCACAAGACGTTTGAGGCCTACCGTGCAGCCAAAGCGCGCCTGTTTGAGGCGCTCTCCGCAGCCACGCGCAAGCCCGGCGTGCCCAAGATCAGCGTCCTCAACGCGGACGACCCTTCTTATGAAGTCTTCAGCCGCATCCCCGCCGATGTCCACTTGAGCTATGGCTTGAAAGCACAGGCCGACATCACTGCACAGGATGTGGTCTATAGAGCCGGTGGTACGATGGCTTTCCGTGCGGTCACGCCTATGGGGGTGATCCCGATGGAGACGGCGTTGCTGGGGGCATTCAATATCTCCAACATCCTGGCGGCGGTCGCTGTAGGTGTGGGCCTGGGCCTGCCTGTGGCAGCCATCCAGGAGGGCGTTCGTGCGCTACGCGCCATTCCGGGGCGCATGGAGCGGATAGAGGCCGGGCAGGACTTCCTGGCGATTGTGGACTTCGCCCATACACCTCATGCGCTGGAGCGGGCGCTAGAGGCGGCGCGGAGGCTCGCGCCGGGTCGGATCATCGCCGTCTTCGGCGCCGCCGGCCTGCGCGATACGGGCAAGCGCCCCTTGATGGGCGCGGTGGCCGCCCGCCTGGCCGACCGGGTGATCCTGACCGCCGAGGACCCACGCACGGAGTCGTTGGATGACATTCTAGCCGCGCTGGCCACCGGCTGCGAAGGCGAGGGCAAGGTGGAGGGACGCGACTACTGGCGCATTCCCGACCGGGGCGAGGCGATCACTTTCGCCGTTGAGATGGCCAGGCCGGGCGATGTCGTCATTGTGTGTGGCAAAGGGCATGAGCAATCTATGGCCTTCGGCACAACCGAATATCCCTGGGATGACCGCGTCGCGCTGCGGGCGGCGCTGGAGTACCGATTGGGGCGCGGGCCGAGGCCGGTATCTCATCTACCGACAATGGACGACCGACGACGGACGACCGATGACGGATAAGGATACCTTGGTCTCTCCGCTGTCTTGATTCGCTGATGACCAAATACTTGGTTCCATCAAAGATATAGATCAAGAAGTGCCGTCATCTTAGGAGTGAGTAGGATGCAGATTGTAGTTTGCTCTAACGCCTGCCTTTGCCAGTGGGCCTTTGTTGAGTGAGCTGTATAACGGCACGCGCCTCACCTGCGCTGAGAGCAGCGGAGCGGCGTCAGGTGCATGTGCGGGTTGGGTGACCACTACTCCTGTTCCAAACCTTCTTGCGGCAGAAAAGCCTCTAACTTGTTTAACAAGTCAGGCACATCTCTGGTTGCTGTTCTCCACACTTCGTCCCAATCTACTACATCATACCCGTGTATCAGATGATCGCGCATCCCGGCTATCGCCGCCCACGGTATCTCCGGGTGTTGTCCGCGCAACTCAAAGGACAATCGCTTGACTGCTTCACCCATCACGGTCAACTGATAAAGTACAGCGGACTGGGTCTTGAAATCTTCAAGGAAATCCTCCTTTTGCAGACCCTGTATAAATGTCAGGATGGCGCGCGCAGCTTTTGCAATATCCAATAAAGTGCCTTCATCTCGCCCCATAAGCCACCTTGTTCTCAGGAAAGATGACGGAAGCCGTACTCAAAATTTCCTTGCGTCGCACCCAGTTCTGACTCTTTTCAACAGCGCGTCTCGTCACCAGGTCAACATCCCGCTGAAGAAGGGCTTGGAGTTCCTGTTGCATCCTGATGTGATCCAGCAAACTCCAGTCTGCGTCGTCATCAAAAGTCACAATGAAATCAATATCGCTCTCCGAATCGAAATCCGCGCGTAACACAGAGCCAAATACGGCCAATTCTTGAATCTTCCAACGCCGGCAGAATTCGGCGATCTCGGCCATCGGAAGCATTTCTACCAAATTCTTCATCTCACGACCTTTCGCTTCGCCCACCTATGTATGCCGCCCAACAGTCGGGTTTAGCTATGGCATCAGCCGTATATGTATGATAGATGAAGCCAAAATTTATTACATTGTAGTGCAAGATCGTCGCCGTGTCAACATCAATGGAGCACCGGTTTCTCTTTCATTTCAAACGCCGGGTCAGCGCCTGCCCTACCAGCCGTGTGAGCGTCACGCCTTTCAGCAGATCGGTGTCATTCACCTCTACCTGATAGTCCCGGAAGGAGCGTAGAGCCTGGACGCCCGGCTAAAGGTGCTCCTGGCATTGGGCCGTACGGGATCGTAGTCAAGTTCTGTAGCCATTTCAGTGTGGCTCACCGGGCGCCTCGCGATAGATTTCGTCGGTCTTGGCGCCATATTGAGAGCACACCCCCCAACGCGATCAGGCTGAGGCAGGAAAGCCCCAGTCCCAACCACCACGAGGGGGGATTAAAGAGGAATTCCACCCGATGGTGGCCTGCGGGGAGAGGGACGGCGCGGAAGAGCAGGTTGGCGCGCCAGATGGCCGCCTCAGAGCCGTCCACGAAGGCCCGCCAGCCGGGGTAGTAGGTGTCGCTCAGGACCAGGATGCCTGGGCTGTCCAGGTCGGCTTCTATGACAATGCGTTCCGCGTCGTATGTGAGCACCGCCACCCGATCCTCAGCCCCCGATCCGTTGTTCTCCGGTGGCTGCCCCTCGCTCAGGATAACTGTCTTGGCCGGTTGAAAGTCGGGCGCGCTCAGCGCCTCCAGCGCACGGTCGTCATCGGGGATCAGGCGGGCCTCGTGGACGATAGTGGCGCGTGATAGCACCTGCGCATTCGTATAGACCTTGACATCGCCGGAGTGCACCAGGCGCCAGCGGTCGCCCTCGGACAGGGTGAGCGGCTGGAACGCGCCGGTGCGCTCGTCAATCAGGCTCAGGCCGCGCAGCAGCAGCGTCTTGCCTCGGTTTAGGGCCTCAATCCGGATCGCCTGGACCTGCGCTGCGCCGATGTCCCAACGTAACCGTGTCACCTCCTCACTTGCCTGAAAATCAAATGCTTCTTCATGCCCATTGGTGAAGCGGATAGATATGCGGGCCATAGGGAACGCTGCCTGTTCCCCGATCCCTGATCCCTGGTTCCCCGTGTCGCCTGTCTGCGCAATGACGCCGAGCGTGGTGGCTTCAAACGGCGGCAGGTTGTTCAGCTCTAATGGCGGCGTTGTGGGGCTAAGCGCGACCGTGTGCTGGAGATCATAGTAAATGCCGTCAATCCAGGCATCGCCAGTTTTGTCAGTGATCAGCGTGCCGATGTTGAGCAGGTCCAGGACGCGGTTGGGCGGGATAGCGCGCAGATTTTCGCGCAGGCGGCCATCGGGCGAGATCCGATCCGGGGGAAGCAGCAGTTCTTCAATCTTGACATAACGGCGAAGGGGGAGCAAGCCGCCATCAAAGCCATCGGCGGCCATCAGGTGATAGCTCAGGGACAGGTTGGGTGCAAGGACCTCTTTGGCCTTTGTGGCCACGATCAGGTCGCGGACGGCATCGGGGGGCAACTGGCCGTCGTAGATGGCATGGATCTCGTTCAGGTCGCCGGGATCAAACAGGATATCCGACATGGAGAGGAAACGGGGCGGGGGCGTTGGGCCAGATCGGGCATCGGCCAGAAGCTGGAGGACGGCGGGGCGCAGGCTGGTCACGGCTTCGGGCGCGGTGGGGTGGTTATAGGGGAGGGCGCGACTGGCGGCGAACAGTTCCAGCATGACCAGAGCGATCAGCCCGGTGGTCCGAGCGCGGCTGGGGGCGCGGGTAAGCAGCAGGAGGCTCGCGGCTGCGACCAGGAGCCAGCCGGCCACCGTTTGCAGCGTGGGGCGCTCTCCGAGGGGGGAGGTCAGGGCCAGCAGGCCCAGGAGGAGCAGGCCAGCCAGGATAAGGCGGCGCGGGATAGTGCTGCGCCGCACGGTTTCCAGGCCGACCCCGGCCAGCATGGCCCCGGCAAAGGCGAACAACACCAGCCAGCGTGCGGGGACGCGGAACAGGTTGAAGCCGGGCACGAATTGCACGCAGAGCCAGTACAGCGGGTTGTACATGCCCAGGGCCAGGAGCAGGCCAAAGAGGCCCAGAGCCGCCAGCGCAGTCACAGAGCGCTCGTGCCGCCGTGCCCAGGCGCCGATGAGCGCCAATAGCAGGCCACTGACCCCCAGATAGCCGACGTACTCGGTGAAAATGGTTTCCCCGTAGCCGGGGAGCAAAGCCCGGCCCAGAAGCAATGGGCTAAGCGAGAAGGAGATGGCCTCGTGAAAGGGTAGCCCGCCGCCGCGCTGGGACAGGCGGGACAACTCTAAGGTGGGGATGACTTGCGCCCCGGCCAACCCGGCCGCTCCAATCGCCCCGCCGATGAGGGTGATCCATGGACGGAGGACGGAGGACGGAAGACGGAGGGCCGGCCTCCTGATCGTCCAGAGGTTATAGAAGGCCAGGCCGACCAGGGTGATGAAGGCAGACTGGGTGTGCCCGGCGAGGAGTTGAAGCGCCAGAACGACAGCCAGCCCCAGGGTTCCCCGTAGCGTGCCCGGATATACGGCGATCAGGGTAAAGGCGAAGGGCAGCCAGGCCAGGCCCTGGAGCTGGTTAATGTGCTCCACCTGAGCCGTCAGGTAGCCGCCCAGGGCAAACAACAGGCCCCCCAGCCAGGCGCTTGTGGGCCTTAAGCCGAGGGCACGGCGGGCGAAAAGGATGGCGCCGGCGCCGGCCAGGATGATGTGTGCGATGGCCGCGACTTTGAAGGCGACTGGCGAGGGCAGCCCGGCCAGCGGCCAGTTGAACGGGTAGAGCACCCCGGCCTGGCTGTTCGCCAGAAAGGGCACACCCATGAACAGGTAAGGGTTCCATAGCGGGATGCGCCCGCTGCGCAGGGCCTCGGCGCGGTAGTCCCACAGGGGGTAGAAATACAGGAGCACGTCGCCTCGGGCCAGGACGAGATTGGTCAGCGCCAGCCGCCAGAAGAAGAGGACGGCCAGCGCGGCCAGGCCCGGTATTCCTAACACATTTTGCCATCGCTGTTTCTTCATGGCGTGTCACCGCCTGCTATGGTGCGGTCTTGCGGCGTGAGCCGGTACACGAAGAACGACGGCTGCCCATCCCGCCGGAAGGTGGTGAGAAATGGGTCTTGCCGATAGCCGGCGGCGGCCACTGCGTCGTTGAGGGGTTGGCTGGGTTGCCAGGCTGGCACGATGAGAAGGCGCGGGGTGGGGGTGTCACGAAAGGCGCGGAGGTCCTCGGCCAGGTGCCCAGGGGAGCGGAACCAGGCGAGATAGATGGGGCCATCAAAGAGGTAGTAGCCCAGTTCCCAATTGAGGGCCTGGTCGTAGAGGACCGTGCCCCAGGGCATATGGCGCAGGCGATTGGCGATCTGGTCTATGCCGTCGTAGGCCCCGTGGTCGCCTCCGATGGGATACCGGCTGTGGGCGGCCTGCCAGGCGGGGATGAGCAGCAGAGCGGTCAGTCCGGCCATCGCCATATTTCGCATAGTCATCAAGTGAGTTCCAACAAGGCGTATCACCCCGTGAGCGGCGAGCAACGCCAGCACAGGGACAAGCCCCAGCAGGTAGCGATCCCAGATACTGAACGTGAGAAAGACATGGAGGGCCAGGAAGGCGAGCACAAAGGCGGCCAGGAGCTTATCAACGGCTGCCCTTGCCCTTTCACCCATCTCCCCCCTCTCAAAGCGGGCTGAAGCCCGGTACTGGGGGGAAATGGGTGAGGGGGTTGCCCGCGCAAATGCAGCCGCCAGCGCCAGGCCCACTAGCCCGGCGGTCAGCCAGGGCTGGCCCAGAAGATACGCGCCTCGTTCAGCCCAGCCCGCCAGGCGCGCGGGGAGTTCCTCCCAGGTCGCCAGACGCAGGCCGCCGTAACTGGCGATGCTTTGTTCCCAGAAGCTCAGGGGAGCGTGCCGTAGCATATCCCAGATGATAAGCGCCATGAGCACTGGCGCAAGACCGAGGATAAATCGCGCCAGCCTCTCTATTGTGCTCTGTTTTCGCTTGCACAGAAAGGCCAGCCCGATCCCCAAAGGGAGGAAAAGCAGGGCGGTTTGCTTGGTCGCCAGCGCCAGGCCCAGGCATAGGCCAGCCCGGCCGGGCCGATCCCGTGCGGCGAAGGTAAGCGCAGCCAGCACCCAGAGAACCAGCAGGGGATCGGTAAATGCGGTGACGGCAAAGAGGATGCTATAAGGCGAGAAGGCCATCAGCGCCGCCGCGAGTATGGCTGTGTCCCTCGCTCTCCACAGGCTACGGGCGAGTGCGTAGGTGAGGGCGACGCTGAGCAGGCTGGCCGCAAACGCCGGGAGACGGGCGGCCAGTTCGGAATTGCCAAACAGACTGAAGCTGCCCGCCAGGAGGTAGGGCCAGAGGGGCGGTTTGTCCACCGGCACGTTCGCCAGGAGAGGATCGCGGCCGGTGGCGATGAGCAGGCCCCAGCGGGCGTAGAGGGCCTCGTCGGGATGAAAGCGGTTGTCGGTGAGGGGCAGGATGCGGGCAATAGCGGCCAGCAGCAGCAGGCCGATCAGGAGGACGAGGTGCTGCTTGGTGCTAGCCGGGCTATAGCCCGGTACTGAGCAGGCCGGTGCCGGGGGGCCCGGTGCTGTGTAGCTGGTTGCACGTACAGGGGGCTTAGTCCACAAAGCGGTACTTGATCAGCGTCCAGGCCGCGATTGGGCCGTCTTTCCAGGTGATCTTTTTGCCCTCGGTGTATTCCCGCCCCGTGTAGGTGATCGGGACCTCGTAGATGCGGTGGCCGCGTTTGAGCACCTTGGCCGTGACCTCTGGCTCAAACTCAAAGCGGCGCGAGCGCAGCGGCAGGTTCTTGATGACATCGGCACGGAAGACCTTATAGCCGGTCTCCATATCGGTCAGGATGGTATCGTAGAGGATGTTGGTGATCAGCGTCAGCAGCCGGTTGCCTACAGTGTGCCAGAAGAGCATGGCCTTGCGTGGGCCGCCCAGGAAGCGCGATCCATAGACGACCGTCGCCCGACCTTCCTCAATAGGCTGCAACAGCGCCGGATAGTCGCGTGGGTCGTACTCTAGGTCAGCGTCCTGGATCAGGATGACATCGCCGGTGGCCTGGGCGATACCGGTGCGCACGGCTGCGCCCTTGCCGCAGTTCGTGGCGTGGTAGAGGACGGTGACGTTGTCATGTTGGGCGATCTGGCCGAGGACCTCGCGTGTGCCATCGGTTGAGCCGTCGTCCACGATGATGATCTCATCTGCCCGCCCGACAGCGAGCACCTGGTCAACGATCCTGGCGATCGTGGCCCGTTCGTTGTAGCATGGGATGATGACCGAGAGGCGCAGGCGTTGTGTGGGCCAGGTCATACACACATTATAATTCGGATCGGTGGATTGGACAATCTATGCTATAATCGCCGTCCAACGCAGGACAAGGAGGGAAGATGAACCGGCTTTCAACCTTTTCCATTGTGGCCTATGACCCTGAACGGCAGGAATGGGGTGTGGCTGTCCAGTCCAAGTTCCTGGCAGCGGCAGCGGTTGTGTCCTGGGCGCGGGCGGGCGCGGGCGCGGTGGCGACGCAATCCTATGCGAACACCAGCTATGGGCCGCGCGCGTTGGAGTGGATGGCGCAGGGCCTTTCGGCGCAGGAGGTGGTGGCGCGGCTGATCGCCGAGGATGAGGGCCGCGCCCAGCGCCAGGTGGGGGTTGTGGATGCGCGGGGCAACGCGGCGGCTTACACAGGCGAGGGCTGTCTGGAATGGGCCGGGCATATCGTGGGCAAGCACTATGCCTGCCAGGGCAATATCCTGGTGGATGAGCGCACTGTTCAGGCGATGGCAGAGGCGTTTGAGACGACCCGCGGGGAACTGGCCGAACGCCTGGTGGCTGCACTGGCGGCCGGTCAGGCGGCGGGCGGTGACCGGCGCGGGCAGCAATCGGCAGGGCTGCTGGTGGTGCGCGAGGGTGGCGGCTATGGGGGCTTCAATGACCGTTACATTGACCTGCGGGTGGATGATGACCCCCAACCGATTGAGAAGCTGCGCCAGTTGCTGGAGCTGCATCATCTTTACTTTGGCACACCGCGCCCGGAGGACTGGCTGCCGATTGAGGGGGAGATCGCACGGGAACTCCAGCGTATGGCCGCTAAAACCGGCTGGTATGGGGGGCCGATTCACGGCGAATACGACGCTGCGACGCGAGCGGCCCTGCGTGCACTGATCGGGGTGGAGAACCTGGAGGAGCGCTTCCGCGAGGAGGAGGGGCTGATTGATGTGCTGGCGCTGAAGGTCTTGCGCGAGCGCGTGGGGGCATAAGCCGATGTTGATCACACATGGCATCGTATGCACGTTTGGTGCAGAGCCTCAGGTGCTGGACGATGGGGCGGTCTATATTGAAGGGGATCGTATTGTCGCGGTTGGGCCTACGGCTGAGCTTCAGGCGCGCTATCCGCAGGCCGAGCGGCTGGATGCGGATGGTCAGCTTGTCATGCCTGGCGCGATTTGCGCGCATACCCATTTTTACGGCGCGTTTGCGCGGGGGATGCCCCTGCCGGGAGAGCCGCCGCGCAACTTTGTGGAGATCCTCCGGAAGCTGTGGTGGCGCCTGGATCGGGCGCTGGACGAAGAGGCTATCCGTTATTCCGCGCTGGTCTCGCTGGTGGATGCCATCCGCCATGGCACCACGACGTTGATTGACCACCACGCTAGCCCGAACTGCATTGACGGCTCGCTGGACATCATCGCCGAGGCGGTGGAGCAGGCCGGGGTGCGCGCCTGTCTGTGCTATGAGGTCACCGACCGCAACGGCGATGAAGGGGCCAAGGCGGGCATTGCGGAAAACGTGCGCTTTATCCGGCGCGTGCGGATGCAGCGCAGGGAACGTTCCCAGGGAAGCGGGTTGCTGGCGGCATCCTTCGGGTTACACGCCTCTTTTACTGTGTCGGACCGGACTGTGGAGCACGCTGTGGCCGAGGCGCAGGGGCAGGGGACAGGCTTCCACATCCACGTCGCTGAGGATGGGGCTGACGAAGAGGACAGCCTGCAGCGCTATGGCCTGCGTGTGGCCGAGCGACTGGAGCGGAAGCGCGTCCTGGGCCAGATGACCCTGGCCGCGCATTGCGTGCATGTGGACGCAGGTGAGATAACCGCGCTGGCGCGGACGGGGACGAAGGTGAGCCACCAGCCGCGCAGCAATATGAATAACGCTGTGGGCACGGCGCCGGTGCAGGCGCTGCTTGACGCCGGTGTGGTTGTGGGGCTGGGGAACGATGGCTTCTCTAACAACATGTTTGCGGAGATGAAAGTGGCGTACCTGGCCCATAAGGCAGCGACACGTGACCCGCGCACCATGCCGGGGGACACCGTGATACGGCTGGCTTATGCCCATAATGCCCAGATCGCCGATCTGTTCTGGCCGCAGCCGTTGGGTGTCCTGGCGCCGGGGGCCTATGCCGACATCGTGCTGCTGGATTATCGCCCCTACACGCCGCTCACGCGAGAGAACCTGCCCTGGCATATCCTCTTTGGTGTGGATGGCTCGCATGTGACCACGACGGTCTGCGCCGGGCGGGTGCTGATGAGGGATCGCCAACTGCTCACGCTGGATGAGGAGGCCATCGCGGCGAATGCGCGCGAAGTCGCGCGTAAGGTTTGGCGGCGGTTTGCCGAACTGGGAGAATAGGAGAGTAAAGACGAGGGACAATGCGCATCGGTATTTTGGGCGGGACAGGGAAAGAGGGATCGGGCCTGGGGTTGCGCTGGGCGCACGCCGGGCACGAAGTGGTGATCGGCTCACGCGAGCGCGCCAAAGCGGAGCGGGTAGCGGCGGAGCTTAACCAGGCCCTGGGCCGCGAAGCGGTGATCGGGCGAGAGAACCTGGAAGCGGCCCGGCTGGGCGAGGTGGTGGTGTTGACAGTGCCCTATGCGGCTCACCAGGCGACGTTAGAAGGCGTGCGCGAGGCCCTGGCGGGGAAGGTGCTGGTGGATGTGACGGTGCCGTTGGACCCGGAGGCCCCGCGCCGTGTGAAGCTTCCGCCTGCGGGATCGGCTGCGATGGAGAGCCAGCAGCTTCTGGGGCCGGGAGTGCGTGTCGTGGCGGCCTTCCATAATGTCTCCGCTGAACACCTCAAGGAGCTTGGACATCCCATTGACTGCGATGTGCTCGTCTGCGGCGACGACAAGGCGGCCAAAGCGCTGGTGATCGGGCTGGCGAAGGATGCCGGGATGCGGGCGTTTGATGCCGGGCCGCTGGTGAACGCGGTGGTGCCGGAGGGCCTGACCTCCGTTCTCATTCATATCAATGTGCGCTTCAAGATCAAACACGCCGGCATCCGAATTACAGGCATCCCCGCGGAGCATATTGGAGATTAGAGATTCATCAGATTACAGATTTACCCCCCACCCCGGAGGGGGTGACAGTTCGGTGATCTACTGAGATTGGGGATTCATCTCAATGGCTGATGAAGAGGTGCCAAGGGTACAGCTTATCGCCATCCCCGGCATCCCTTTGATCCGCGCCGGGGACGATCTGGCCGCAATCCTGCTGGGCTGCCTGACGAGGGCCGACCTGCGCCTGCAAGATGGCGATGTGTTGGTGGTGACCTCCAAGATCGTCTCCAAGGCCGAGGGGCGGTTGGTGCGGTTGGGCGAGGTCGTGCCATCACCGCAGGCGGTTGAGGTGGCTGCCGCCTGCGAGAAGGACCCACGGCTGGTTGAGGTGATCTTGCGGGAATCCAACCGCGTCTTGCGCACCCGGCCCGGCCTGATCATTGTTGAGGACAGGCGCGGTTTCGTCTGTGCCAACGCGGGCGTGGATCATTCCAACGTGGACGGTGAGGACCGGGTGCTGCTCCTGCCGGAGGACCCCGATGCGTCGGCGGCGGCGCTGCGAGGGCGGCTGGAGGCGGCCACCGGGGCGCGTATCGGTGTGATCATCGCTGATAGCCACGGTCGCGCCTTCCGCATGGGCACTGTGGGCGTGGCGATTGGGGCATCGGGCGTGGCTGGGCTGCTTGATCTGCGCGGGCGGCCTGATCTGTTCGGCTACCGTCTGCAGGTGACGCAGGTGGGGCTGGCCGATGAGATCGCTGCGGCGGCCTCGCTGTTGATGGGCCAGGCGAATGAAGGGCGGCCGGCGGTGCTGGTGCGCGGCCTGCCTTATCCGCTGCGGGAAGGGAACGCGCGGGAGTTGATCCGGCCCCGTGAACTGGACCTGTTCAGGTAGGTGGCGATGCCGGCATCCATTGCAGAGAGCGAAGCCTGGCAGAGGGCGCAGATCAGGCGTAGAGCATTCGTCCTGTCCTACCTGGCCCTGGGCGTGGGGGCGCTGGGCCTGGGGGTCTCGGCCATCTTCGTGCGTTGGGCGAACGCGCCGGGGGCGGTGACGAGCTTCTACCGTATGGCCATTGCGACCGCGCTGCTCGCTTGGCCGTTTTACCGCCGGGTCAAGGCCAGAGGGGGGCTTCCCCGACGCGGCCTCTGGTTCGCGCTCCTGGGCGGGCTGTTCTTCGCCGCCGACCTGGCCTTCTGGGCCACCGGGGTCATGCTGAGTGGCGCGACGAACCCGACACTGCTGGCCAACACCGCGCCGCTGTGGGTTGGCCTGGGCGCGCTGCTCATCTTCCGTGAGAAACTGAAGACGACGTTCTGGATGGGCCTCTTGCTGGCGATGGCGGGCGCCCTCGTCGTGTTGGGGCTGGATGCGCTCAAGGCGACGTCCCTCGGCCTGGGGACGCTATTGGGGTTGCTCGCCGGCGCTTTCTACGGCGGTTACTTTCTCATCACCCAGCGGGGGCGAGAGCACCTGGACGCGCTGGCCTACTTCTGGCCCGCCGCGCTCAGTTCGGCGCTCAGCTTGCTGGCCCTCAGCCTGGCGCTGGGCCAGCCCTTGACCGGCTATTCCCCCCCTACCTATGCCAGCTTTCTGGCGCTGGGCCTGGTGACGCAGGTGCTTGGTTATCTGGCGATCAATTACGCGCTGGGTGTTCTGCCTGCGTCCATCGTTTCGCCGACGCTGCTGGCTCAGCCGGTCGTGACCGCGCTCCTGGCCGGGCCGCTGTTGGGCGAGTGGCTCAATGTTTGGCAGGTCGCCGGTGGGCTGGCCGTTTTGAGTGGCATCTATCTGGTGCATCGCAGCCGCCAGACTACCCCCGGATAGAGGGTATGTCATTACCTGACACAGCCCTATGGTAGGATAGGGAAGCAAGTTTCTATAGGGCCGACTCCGCTCGGGGTCGGTCAGGAGGAAAGGTGGGGTGAGTACAGCGATTGATCTGGAGTTACGCTCACAGTTGCAGGAGCGGCGGCAGCGGCTGGAGGCTGCCATGGCTACGCTCGGCGATGACGCTTATTTGCGTAACCTCCTGGAGGAGGTAGATATGGCCCTGGCCCGAATTCGTGAAGGCACGTATGGCATTTGTGAGGTGTGCCACCAGACGATAGAACTGGATGCACTCATGGCGAATCCGCTGCTGCGGGTCTGCCTGGGCGATCTCAGCCCGGCGGAACAGGCCGCGCTTGAAGACGACCTGACGCTGGCGGCGCGCATTCAAAGCGAGTTGTTGCCGCGCCGGGAACTGCGCTTTGACGGGTGGGAGGTGTTCACCTATTACCAGCCCGCCAGCGTCGTTAGCGGCGATTACTGCGATGTGGTGACTCCGGAGACTGCCGGGGGCGAACTTCTCTTCCTGATCGGCGATATTGCCGGGCATGGTGTGGCCGCCTCTATGCTGATGGCCCATTTGCACGCGATTTTCCGCAGCCTGATGGATGTGGATGCGCCGGTCAATAAGCTGGTGGAACGCGCCAACCGTGTGTTCGCCCAGAGCACCCTCTCGTCCTACTTCGCCACACTGGTGTGTGGCCGGGCCGATCCGGCGGGAGAGGTGGAACTCTGCAATGCGGGCCATAACCCACCACTGTTAATCGGCGCAGGGCCGATCCGAAGCATTCGGGCGACTGGACTGCCCATCGGGCTGTTCAACTTCGGCCAATATAGCCTCACCAGGGTGCGGTTGGCGCCCGACGAGGCGCTTTTCATGTACACCGATGGGTTGACTGAGGCGCAGAATCCTGCTGGCGAGCAGTACGGCATAGGGCGGCTGGAAAGGCTGATTGGCTCTTTGGGTGTGCGCTCACCGGAGGCGGTCCTCCGGGCCTGCCTGGAGGATTGGAATGCCTTCCGTGCCGGGGCGTCGCAGCAGGATGACCTCACCTTGATGGTTATTCGGCGGGTAGCGTAAACGACGGAAGGCGGGGGCGGAGGACAGATGCCTTGGTCCTTCGTCCCCTGTCAGTTACAGGGCATGGAACTCTTTGAGGCGATCCACTCGCGGCGCTCCATCCGTCGCTACCGGCCTGAGCCTGTGCCACAGGGGTTGATCGTGCGGCTATTGGAGGCCGCTTGCTGGGCGCCTTCAGCGCACAACCGCCAGCCCTGGCGCTTCGCCGTCATAGCTGATGCTGAAGTCAAGGAGCGGCTGGCGCGGGCGATGGGGGCGCGGTTGCGCGCCGACCTGGAGCGCGATGGCCTGCCTCCAGAGGTTATTGAGAAGGATGTTGCGCGGTCCTATGCGCGTATCACCGGTGCGCCGGTTGTCATCCTGGTCGCGTTGACCCTGGCGGATATGGATGTCTATCCCGATCCCCAACGTTCGCAGGCGGAGTGGACGATGGCGGTGCAAAGCGTGGCGATGGCTGTGCAGAATTTGCTATTGGCAGCGCACGCAGAAGGGCTGGGCGCGTGCTGGATGTGTGCCCCGCTATTTTGCCCGGACGCTGTAAAGGCTGCGCTTGATCTGCCTGAGGACTGGCAGCCGCAGGCGCTGATCACGCTGGGGTATCCCGCTGAAGTGCCGAAAGAGAAAGGCCGCGCGTCCCTGGCGAGCCGGGTGATGTACTACCTCCCCTCTCCCCCCAGTACCGGTGCTCACAGCCCGGTTGGGAGAGGGGGCAGGGGTGAGTGCCGATGAATGTGGTGGCGCTGGCTGGGGGTGTTGGCGGGGCCAGGCTCGCCGATGGCCTGGCGCAGGTGCTGCCGCCTGAGGCCCTGACGATTGTGGTTAACACGGCGGATGACTTTGAGTGGTATGGTCTGCACATTTCCCCCGATCTGGACACGGTGATGTACACGCTGGCTGGGGTCGCCAATCCGACGACCGGTTGGGGACTGGCCGGGGAGTCCTTCCAGGCGCTGGAGATGTTGGGGCGCTACGGGCAGGCGATCTGGTTTCACGTGGGCGACCGCGACCTGGCGACGCACGTCCTGCGCACATATTGGCTCAGAGAGGGTATGACGCTGACAGCGGTGACAGAGGCATTGGCGCGTGCCCTGGGGGTGCAGGTCACCATTCTGCCCATGAGCGATGCCCGTGTGGCTACAGTCGTGGAGACGGACGAAGGGGAGTTGCCCTTTCAGGAATATTTCGTCCGCCGCGCCTGGCAACCGGTAGTGCGGCGCATCCGCTTTGAGGGGACCGGGGCGGCGCGCCCCACCTTCGCAGTGATGGCCACGCTCCGCTCCGCCGATGCGGTGATCGTGTGTCCCTCCAATCCGTTCGTGAGCATTGGCCCGATCCTGGCGTTGCCCGGCGTGCGCGAGGCGCTGCGTGACGCCCCGCGCGTGGTGGCCGTCTCACCCATTGTGGGAGGACAGGCGCTCAAAGGCCCGGCGGCCAAGATGATGGCCGAACTGGGCCAGCCCGTCTCCCCGCTGAGCGTTGCTCAGGGCTATGGCGATTTCCTGGACGGGTTCGTGCTGGATTGGGCCGATCAGGCCGACGCCGAGCGCATCGCCGCGCTGGGTATCCGGCCCCTCGTGACCGATGTGGTCATGCGCGATCAGGCTGACCGTGCGCGGTTGGCGCGGGAAGTGTTGGAGATGGTGGAACGCTTATGAAGCCCTGGGTGATTGTGCCGGTGAAGTCATTGCGCCAGGCCAAGAGCCGCCTGGCGCCGGTGCTCACGCCGAACCAGCGGGCGACGTTGGGGCGGGCGCTGCTGGCGCGGACGCTGGATGTGTTGACGGCGCAGCCGGTTCTGGCCGGTGTGCTGGTGGTCAGCGCCGACCCCACTGCGCTTGACCTGGCCAAAGCCAAAGGCGCGGTTGCGCTGATGGAAATAGAGGTCAGCCTGAACGCGGCCCTGGCGCAGGCGACGGCCTGGCTGGCCGAGCGCGGCGCTGAAGCCACGCTGGTCCTGCCCGCCGATCTGCCGCTGCTCAGCGGGGAAGATGTGGCGGGGCTGGTGGCACTGGCCGAGCCACTCCCCGTTGTGGTTCTGGCGCCCGACCGGCGGGAGCAGGGGACGAATGCGCTGCTCAGTGTGCCGCCGGGCCTGATCCCCTATGCGTTTGGCGCGGGCAGCTTTGCCCGCCACCAGGAGCTTTGCCAGGCGCGGGGTGTGCCCTGCCGCCTTTATCGCTCGCCTGGCCTGGCGTTTGACGTGGATGTGCCGGAGGACCTGCGGGAGTGGCTGCCGTCAGGTAGGGGCTAACTGGATGCCCAACCGCTACCTGTTTTGATAATCTTCTCCGGCTGGAGAACCAGATTGATCCGGGTGGGCGTCATCAGCCGCTGAACCACCGCCTCCACGCGTTCCGGTGGGTGGTAGCGTTCGGCCAGGCGCCGCACCCATGTCTCAATCTCCTCACGCAGCGGCTGAATGCGCCCTTTGATCATGAGGATTCGGTACTCCTCCGGTTTGGCGATGCAGACCGTGACGCGGTTATCCCGCTCAATGTTCTTAAACTTCTGGCGCTCGGTCTGCGTGGTGAAGTAGAAGCGCCCATCTTCGTATAGATACCAGATCGGCACCACATGGGGGTAGCCATCGCGACCGTTGGTGGCCAGGTAAGCATACATCTGCCCCTGGTGCAGGAACCGCTCCAGGGTTTCATCTATTTTGACTTTGTTGTCACTTTCTCCCGTCGTTATCTGTGTCATCCTTTGAGCGCACCTCCTTGACGATTCTACCGGCCTAATTATAACAAGGTGGCATTTGCCCCGCATCCCTGTTCAGTGTAGGATATGTTCCCTGGCGCAATTTCGTGCGGCAGGGAAGGAGGGGCCTATGAGCCGAGATCGGGTGGCTTTGTATCTACAGGACGCGCATCCTATTCGGGATGGGATGCGCTACGCCCAATATGCCGAGTCGCGCGGCTTTGAGGCCGTCTGGCAGGCCGAATCGCGCCTGGTGCGCGACGCGATTGTGCCGATGGCGGCCTATGCAGCGGTCACCGAGCGCATCAAGGTCGGCTCCGGCGTGGTCAACAACTGGACGCGTAATGCGGCGCTTCTGGCGGCCACTTTCCTCACGCTGGACGACCTGGCACCGAACCGGATCATCTGCGGCATCGGCGCCTGGTGGGACCCGCTGGCTGCGAATGTGGGCATCGCCCGCACGAAACCGCTCAAGGCCATGCGCGAGGTGGTTAGCGTAGTGCGCGACCTGCTGGCCATGAAGCGGGTCACCTTTCACGGCGAGTTTGTCCATGTGACCGGCATTGAATTGGATGTGGTGCATGGGCGGTGGGAGCCGCGCAACGTACCCATCTACATCGGCGCCACCGGTATGCAGATGATGGAGTTGGCGGGCGAGATCGCCGATGGCGTGCTGTTGAACTACTGTGTGCCGCCGGAGTACAACGACATCGCGCTGGAACACCTGGAACGAGGGGCCAGGCGGGCCGGGCGTTCGCTGGATGATCTGGACCGACCGCAACTCGTGGTGTGCTCGGTGGACCACGACCGTGAGCGGGCGTTGGATGGGGCACGGGAACTGCTGACGCAGTACCTGGCTCAGCAACCCCATATTGCCCAGGCCAGCGGGGTGAAGCCGGAGGTTGTGGCCGAGATTCAAAGTATACTGGGCTGGCCGGCGACAAAGGAGCAGATCCGCCAGGCGATGCGGCTCGTGCCGGATGACCTGGTTGAGCGTATCACGGCGAGCGGCACGCCGGAGGAGGCCAAAGCGAAAGTGCGCGAGTACGTCGCCCACGGCTGCACCTGCCCGATCCTGTATCCCTTGGGGGATGTCCAGTTAATGATTGATACCTTTGCTGAGGGCTACAATGGCTCTGATTCACCTTCAACAGGTCTATCGCCCCAAAACGGTTGAGGAGGCTGTGAAAGCCCTCACCCCCGGCCCCTCCCCTGCGAAAGAGGGGAGAACTGTGGCGCTGGCGGGTGGGACGGCGCTGGTGGCTACAGGTGGGCCGGATATCGGCGCTGTTGTGGATCTGTCGGGCCTGGACCTGGCCTACATTCGGGTCGGCGCTGGAGAGGTGCGCATTGGCGCGATGACGCCGCTGCAGGCGCTGGTGGATGCGCCGGAGTTGGGCAACGCGGCATGGGGCATTTTGCCGCAGGTGGCGTGGCTGGAGGCCGGGCGCAATCTGCGGCTGGCGGCGACGTTGGGGGGGACGCTGGCGACTGCGGGGCCGGAAGACCCGCTTGCGGTCGCCCTGCTGGCGCTGGAAGCAGAGGTCATCTTGTATGCGCCGGAACAGCAGCGCCTCCCCCTGGATGATTTCCTGGAAAGCCGGGAGCAGCGCCTGGCAGATGGGGTGCTGCTCGCCGAGGTCGCGCTGCCGCTGGGTGACGCGGGCACAGCGGCGGCCCTGACCCGTGTGGGACGGACACCGCGAGACAGGCCGATTGTGTGTGCGGCCGCGCGGCTGAGGCTGGTGGATGGGCGTTGCCAGGCGCCTGTTCTGGCTCTGGGTGGTGTGGCCGGGCGCCCCATCCGATTGCGCCAGGTTGAGGCCATGATCGCCGGGAAGGCACTGGATGAGGATGTGCTTACTGCAGTGGCGCAGGCCGTTGTGAGCAGTGTCTCACCGCCAGCGGATTACCGGGGTAGCGCGGAATATCGCCGGGCAATGGCCGGCATCCTGGCCCGGCGCGCCCTGATCGCGGCGGCGGAACTGGCAGCAACGGTGGAATAGGGGCATCTTTTGTGGATGCCCTTCGGAGGCATAGGCGATGGAAGTCACGTTGAGGGTAAATGGCCAGGTGCATCGGCTGGCCCTGCCACCTTATCGGCGTCTGCTAGACGCCCTGCGCGGCCTGGGCTATTTCGGCGTCAAGCATGGCTGCGAAACCGGCGAGTGCGGCGCGTGCACGGTTCTGGTGGATGGCCTGCCACGCAACAGTTGCGTCATGCTGGCTGCGCAGGCCGAGGGGCATGAGATCACGACCATTGAAGGCATCGCGGGTGAGCAGGTGCGCGGCTGGCGCGGCAGCGCACCCCTGCATCCGTTGCAAGAGGCATTCGTAGAAACCGGTGCGATCCAGTGTGGCTTCTGCACCCCGGCGATGATCCTGGCCGCGAAAGCGCTTCTTGAGCGGAACCCGGCCCCCACAGAGGCCGAAGTGCGCGACGCACTCTCCGGTGTGTTGTGTCGCTGCACCGGGTATCTCAAGCCGGTGCAGGCGGTGCTGCGTGCGGCGGCGATCATGCGCGGCAAGGCTGTGCCCCCGATTGAAGGGGGTGGGTTGATGTTGCCAGCCACCGGTGTCTTCGGCCCGCCCCCTCCACCGGAGGAGCCTCCAGACCGGCGAGGTCTCCAAGACCTCGCCGGTCTAAAAACGGGGACCCGCCTCACGTCCCTCCCGACGGTGGTTGTGGCGCCGGAGGCCGAACCGTTCAAGGTCGTGGGCAAGCCGGAGAAGAAGGTAGACGCGCTCAAGCTGGTCCAGGGCAAGCCGGCCTTCACCGACGATATTGAGTTGCGGGGGATGCTTCATGCGAAACTGCTCTTATCGCCTCATGCCCACGCCCGCATCGTGCGTATTGATGCCAGCCGCGCCCGTGCCTTGCCCGGCGTCCACGCCGTGCTGACGCACCAGGACCTGCCCCGTGTGGTCTTCACCACCGCAGGTCAATCTGACCCGATCCCTGGCCCGATAGATTACTTCAGCCTGGACCATAAGGTGCGCTTCGTCGGCGACCGGGTGGCGGCAGTGGCGGCAGAGACGCCAGAGATCGCCGAGCAGGCGCTCAAGCTGATTGAGGTGGAGTACGAGGAGTTGCCCGCGATCCTGGACCCGGAGGAGGCCATGAAGCCGGGCGCGCCGATCATCCATGATGAGCCGGAGTCGTACAACATCGCCGATAAGCGCCGCAACCTGGCGGCGGTGGTTGAATTTGAGGTTGGGGATGTGGAAGAGGGGCTGAAGCAGGCGGATTACGTCTTTGAGCAAACGTATCGTGTCCCCCAGGTGCAGCAGACGCCTATTGAGACGCATGTGTGCATCACCTATTGGGATGAGGACGACCGGCTGGTGATCCGCACCAGCACGCAGGTCCCCTTTCATGTGCGCCGTATCCTAGCGCCGGTACTGGGGCTGTCACCCAAACGCATCCGCGTGATCAAGCCGCGCATTGGCGGCGGTTTCGGCAGCAAGCAGGAGGTGCTGATTGAGGACATCTGCGCCCATTTGACGATCGTCACCGGCAGGCCGGTGCGGCTGGAGTACACGCGCGCGGAGGAGTTCATCGCCAGCCGTTCGCGCCACCCCATGATCATCACCATGCGCACGGGCGTCAAAGCCGATGGCACGCTTGTGGCCAATGAGATGCGGGTGCTCTCCAACACGGGGGCCTATGGCACGCACGCCATGACGGTGGCGGGCAACACCGGTCATAAGGCGATGGCGCTGTATAAAGCACCGAACATCAAATTCCATGCCGACATTGTCTATACCAACCTGCCGCCGCCAGGCGCATTTCGCGGTTATGGCGTGCCGCAGGGCTTCGCCGCAGTGGAGCCGCATATGGAGTGGATCGCCCGCGAACTGGGGATGGACCCACTGGAATTCCGCCTGAAGAACGCGGTCAAGGCGGGCGATGAGCATCCGCTGTCGCGGGCCTGGAGTGAGGGGCGCGAGCCGAAGCCGGAGATCATTAAGACATGCGCATTGGCCGATTGCGTGGCGCAGGGCGCAGCCGCGATCAACTGGCATGAGCGCATGGCGCGGGACGATTGGCGCACGGTCCCTGGCGCGCCTCATCTGCGGCGTGGGCTGGGCGTCGCCTGCGTCATGCAGGGCACGGCCATCCCCTATCTAGACATGGGCGCGGCGAGCATCAAGATCAACGATGATGGCTCGTTCAACCTGCTTGTGGGCGCGACCGACCTGGGCACGGGGTCGGATACGGTGCTGGCGCAGATGGCCGCCGAGGTGTTGGGCTGCCCGGTGGAGGACATCATTACCTATTCCTCGGATACCGACTTCACGCCTTTTGATAAAGGCGCGTATGCCTCGTCCACAACGTATATCTCTGGGGCGGCGGTAGTGCGGGCGGCACAGCAGGTGGCCGAGCAGATCAAAGCGGTGGCGGCGCGGATGCTGGGCCAGCGCGGCAGCCCGGTGGCTCCTTCGGCGTTGGTGTTGCGGGATCGGGCGGTGTGGGCGCCGGATGGGCGCCACGTGACGCTGGAGGAGGTCGCGCTGGAATCGTTGCATCACGCGGACCAGCATCAGATCATGGCGGTGGCGTCGTACGTGTCGCCGGAGTCGCCGCCGCCCTTCGCTGCCCAGTTCGCCCAGGTCGTGGTGGACACCGAGACAGGCGAAGTCCGGGCCGAGAAGCTGGTGATGGCTGTGGATGCAGGGGTGATTGTGAACCCGGCGACGGCTTCGGGGCAGGTGGAGGGCGGGATGACGCAGGCGTTGGGCTACGCCCTGTGCGAGGAGATGTGCTACGATAGGCGAGGGCGGCTATTGACGACGCGCTTCGGCGATTATAAGATCTTTCAGGCGGACGAGATGCCTGAACTCGTTACCATTTTTGTGGAGACATATGAGCCGTCGCATCCCTTCGGCGTGAAGGCGGTGGCGGAGATCCCTATGGATGGGGTGGCGCCAGCGGTGATCAACGCCATCTACGATGCGGTCGGCGTCTGGGTACGCGAACTCCCGGCGACGCCGGAGCGGGTGTGGCGGGCCTTACAGACGCTAAGGAAGGATGGAAGCCATCTTTGAAGCCATTGTGGAAGCCCAGCGTAAGGAGCAACCCGTAGCTCTGGTGACAGTGGTGCGGGCGCGTGGCTCGGTGCCGAGGCACGAAGGCTCAAAAATGCTGGTTTACCCGGACGGCGCGATCCTGGGCAGCGTTGGCGGCGGGGAGATGGAGGCGCGGGCTATTGCGGAGGCCCTGGCAGCGCTAAAGGAAGGGCGGCCCAGGCTGGTGGACTATACGCTGGTGAATCCGAAGGAAGGCGATCCGGGGGTTTGCGGCGGCGAGGTGGCGATGTTTATTGATCCGCTGGTACCGCCGCCGACGTTGCTGGTCGTCGGGGCAGGGCATATGGGGCGGGCAGTGGCCTTTCTAGGTAAGTGGCTCGGTTTTCGCATAGTCATCTATGACGACCGGCCCAACTATGCTGTGCCAGAGGCCCTTCCCCAGGCGGATGTGCACCTGACCGGCCCGCTGGATCAGGCTCTCCAGGGGGTGCAGTTCACGCCCCATATGTATATTGTTGCAGTGACCCGCTCCTATCCGCTGGATGTGGCCTTGCTGCGCCTGGTGCTGGATGCGCCGGTCGCTTATATTGGCATCATTGGGAGCAAACGGCGCGTGCAGGAGGTGTTCAAGGCATTGCGCGATGAGGGCGTGCCGGAGGAGAAGCTGGCGCGGGTGCATGGGCCAATTGGCCTGGAGTTGAACGCCGAGACGCCGGAGGAGATCGCGGTCAGCATTCTGGGCGAGATCATCATGCTGCGGCGCGGCGGGTCGGGGAAGCCGATGAAGATGAAGATGATGGACTGAGATATGTGGGAAACCTACTATACACCCCGGTCAATAGATGAGGTCCTGAAGCTGTTGGCGCGCTATGGCAGGGAAGCGCGCATTATCGCCGGCGGCACCGACATCCTGATTGAACTGGAGCGCAAGGTCCGGCGGGCATCGGTCTTGATTGACATCACGCGTATTCCGGGCCTGGACGCGATCACGCTGGACGCGAACGGCTGGATCCATCTTGGCCCGCTGGTGACACACAACCAGGTTGTCGGCTCGCCGCTCATCGTTGAGCGGGCATTCCCCCTGGCGCGGGCCTGCTGGGAGGTCGGCGCGCCGCAAATCCGCAATCGCGGCACGGTCGCCGGCAACCTGATCACCGCGTCACCAGCTAATGACACCATCACGCCGCTATGGGCCATGGACGCGACGGTGACGCTGGTCAGCGTGCGCGGGCGCCGCACGCTGACTTTCCCCGAATTCTTCCTGGGCGTGCGCCAGACAGCCATGGCCGAGGACGAGATGCTGGTGGACATCGCCTTCCCCGCGCTCAGGCCAAATGAATGCGGCACGTTCATCAAGGTGGCGCTGCGTCGGGCACAGGCGATCTCCGTGGTGAACGTCGCCGCTGTGGTGGAGTTGGACGGCCTGGTGGTGCGACGGGCGCGGCTGGCCTACGGCAGCGTCGCGCCGACGATCGTGCGGGCGCACGAGGCCGAAGCCTGGCTGGCCGGGAAGACGCTGGACGAAGCGACGGTCAAGCGAGCCGGAGAACTGGCGCTGCGGGCTGCGCGCCCGATTGACGATGTGCGCGCCACGGCGGAGTACCGCCGTGAGATGGTGCGTGTGATGACCGCGCGGGCGCTGCGGGCGCTGCGTGATGGAGCGGAGCGCGCAGATTGGCCCGACTGTCCGGTTATGCTCTGGGGCCACACAGAAGGGCGTGTCCCAACAGGGCCTGGCCCGCTGACGGCGCACCGGGCGGACGGCGACGAGGTCATTGTGACCCGCATCAACGGGCAGACGTATACGATCCGCGGGGCCAACGACAAGACGCTGCTCAGAATGCTGCGCGAGGACGTGGGCCTGACCGGCACAAAGGAGGGCTGTGCGGAAGGCGAATGCGGCGCGTGCACGGTGTTCCTGGACGGGATGGCGGTGATGGCCTGCATGGTGACGGCGCCACGGGCACATGGCGCCGAGATCGTGACGATTGAGGGGCTGGTGCGGGACGGAAACTTGCACCCGGTCCAGCAGGCGTTTATACAGGAGGGCGCGGTGCAGTGCGGTTATTGCACGCCCGGCTTTATTATGGCCGGGGCCATGCTCCTGGCCGAACGGCCCCGACCATCGCGCTGGGAGATCGCCCAAAGCATCACGGGCAACCTGTGCCGCTGCACCGGCTACTATAAAATCCTGGCGGCGATTGAGCGGGCCGCGCAGGTAGAGGCATAGGAACTGTAGGAATTCTCTATCCTGGTGACTTATGGGAGGCGTTCATGGCTTATCGGCCTGCATATCGGCCCCCAGTGAAGAAGCCGGACCCGGCACGCCGTGCCTGCCTGGGGGTTATTTACTTCGTTGCTCTGGCAGCAATTGCCTATGGCCTGTATACCCTGATTGACAGTCGGGTGGGGGTTCGGCAGGTGTTGCAGGTGGGCAATGAGGTGCCGGATACGCTGCTGGTGGTGGTAGGATCGCTGGCTCTCTTGCTGATCCTGCACCTGATGGTCCTGTTTGGCGTGTCTATCGTGCGGGGAGCGAGGACGGATGGCACTCGGACTTAGTTTGCCACGCATTGACGCGCGCGCCAAGGTTACCGGCGAAGCTCTTTTCCCCGGCGATATCAGTATGCCGGGGATGCTGCACATGAAGATCCTGTTCGCGGGCCGCCCCCACGCCCGCATCCGCCGCCTGGACACATCCCGCGCTGAGGCGGTCCCCGGCGTCGTGGCCGTGCTCACGGCGAAGGATGTGCCCGTCAATGAATATGGGCTGATTATCAACGACCAACCGGTGCTGTGTGGCCCTGGCAGCCGCAAAGAAGGCGCGGACATCGTGCGCTTTATCGGCGATCAGGTAGCGCTGGTCATCGCGGAGACCGAGAAGGCGGCGGCGATCGGGCGCGATTTGATTGAGGTGGAGTACGAGGACCTGCCGTTGGTGACGGACCCCCTCGCGGCGATGCAGCCGGACGCGCCATTGGTGCATCCCGAATTGGGGACAAACATCCTCAAGCATTACCGCATCCGCAAGGGGGACATTGAGGCGGGGTTTGCCCAGGCGGATGTGATCGTGGAGGGGACGTACCACACGCCCTACCAGGAACATGCCTATCTCCAGCCGGAGGCCGGGCTGGCCTATATAGATGAGGCCGGGCGGGTGACCGTGGTGGTGGCCGGGCAGTGGACGCACGAGGATCAGCAGCAGATTGCCCATGCGCTTGACCTGCCGCTGGAGCAGGTTCGGGTGATCTACCCGGCGATTGGGGGTGCGTTCGGTGGGCGCGAGGATATGTCGGTGCAGATCGTGCTGGCGCTGGCAGCGTGGAAGTTGCGTCGCCCGGTCAAGATCATCTGGAGCCGCGAGGAATCCATCATCGGCCACCACAAGCGCCACCCGATGACTTTCCGCACGCGCTGGGGGGCGACCCGCGACGGCAAGATCGTTGCCGCCGAGGTGGAGGCCATCGCCGACGCGGGGGCCTATGCATATACCTCCACCAAGGTGCTGGGCAATACCACGCTGATGTGCACCGGGCCGTATGAGATCCCCCATATCAAGGTGGACACGTATGCGGTTTACACGAACAACATACCTACTGGCGCCTTTCGGGGGTTCGGCGGGCCGCAGGGGCTGTTTGCAGCGGAGATGCAGGTGAACAAGCTGGCCGAGGCACTGCACATGGACCCGGTGGAGTTGCGGCGGCGCAATCTGCTGCGGGAGGGCAGCCTGGCTTCCATTGGGGCGCCGTTCCCGCCGGGGGTGACGATTGAGCAGGTGGTGGAGAAGGCGGCTGAAGCGGGATGGACGACGGACGATGGACGACGGACGATAGACGATGGACAGGGGAGGGGAACGGTAGTGAAGGGCAGAGGGTTCGCCTGCGGCTTCAAGAATGTGGGCTTCAGTTTTGGCTTCCCGGAGCGCTGCTGGGCGACGGTGGAGTTGCACGGAGGGGCCGAGATTGAGCAGGTGGTGGTGCGCCACGCGGGGGCGGATGTCGGCCAGGGGGCGCACACGGTGATCGTGCAGATGGCGGCGGAGGCTGCGGGTGTGCCGGTGGAGCGGGTGAAGCTGATCGCCTCGGACACCGCCGAGACGGGCGATTCGGGCAGTGCCTCGGCCTCGCGTATGACGTTTATGGCGGGCAACGCCCTGCGTGGGGCCATGGAGGAGGCGCTGCGGAAGTGGCGCGATGAAGAGCGCCCGGCGGTCGCCACCTATGTCTATCGCCCGCCGGCGACGACGCCATTTGACCCGGAAACCGGCTACTCCGAGCACCCCAATTTCGCCTATGGCTATGTGGCCCAGGTGGCCGAGGTGGAGGTGGACATGGAGACCGGGCATGTACGCCTGGTGCGGGTCGTGTCCGCTCACGATGTGGGCCGGGCAGTGAACCCGCAGCTTATTCAAGGGCAGATTGAGGGCGGCGTGGTGCAGGCGCAGGGCTACGCGCTGATGGAGAACCTGGTCGTACGCGAGGGGCGTATCCTCAACCCTTATCTCAGCACCTATCTCATCCCCACCGTGCTGGACATCCCCGATGAGGTACAGTCCATCATCCTGGAATATCCCGATCCGCGCGGCCCCTGGGGCGTGCGCGGCATGGCCGAGATGCCCTTCTTGCCGCTGGCAGCGGCCATTATAGCCGCAGTCCACGATGCCACCGGTGTCTGGTTTGATAGCTTCCCGCTGACGCCGGATCGCGTGCTGGCGGGGTTAAAGAAACAGAGGAACCCAGGGGCCCCCTGAGTTCCTCCGAGTTCCTTTGGGTTCCTATGCATTCTGATGAATTCCCCTCCCCCATCGCCTTTTCCAATGTGCTTATCGTGATTAAGGGAGCGGGCGATCTGGCGACGGGTGTGGCCTACCGGCTGCACCAGGCCGGTTTCCCGCTGGTGATGACCGAGCTGCCTCAGCCGCTGGTGGTGCGTCGGGCGGTGGCCTTCGCCGAGGCGGTCTATGCCGGTTGGACCCGTGTAGAGGGCGTTGTGGCGCGGCGTGTCGCCGCCCCCACAGAGGCGCTGGAGGTGGCATTGCAGGGGGAGATTCCTGTCCTGGTGGATGCTGAGGCTGCCTGCCTGAAGGCGCTGGCGCCGCTGGTCCTGGTGGATGCCATTATGGCCAAGCGCAACACCGGGACGCGCATCACCGACGCGCCGCTGGTGATCGCCTTGGGGCCGGGGTTCGTCGCCGGGCAGGATTGCCACGCAGTGGTGGAGACGAACCGGGGCCACTGGCTGGGGCGGGTGTACTGGAGCGGGTCGGCACAGGCGGACACGGGTAAGCCTGCGCCGGTAGCGGGCTATGAGGCGGAGCGCGTGTTGCGAGCGCCGTGCGACGGTATCGTGGAGACGTTTTGCCAGATCGGGGACAGGGTACAGCAGGGGCAGCGTGTGGCCGCAGTCGCCGGGCAGGAGGTGGTGGCGCCCTTTGATGGTGTGGTGCGCGGGCTGATCCACGCGGGGTTGAGCGTGTGGGCGGGGCTGAAGATCGGCGATATAGACCCGCGGGCACAGCGCGAGCACTGTTTCACTATCTCCGACAAGTCACTGGCGGTGGGGGGTGGCGTGCTTGAGGCCATTTTAGCCTCGCCGATGGTGCGGGCGCGGATGCGGGGCTGATCGGATGGCTCCATTGTCTCTGCGCCGTGCTCTTCGCATAGTCAAACACGATCTCATCGCCTTCACCGGCGCAGGGGGCAAGACAACAGCCATGTTCCATCTGGCTGATGAACTGGTCGCCACTGGATACAAGGTGGCGATCACCACGACCACCCAGATATACCCTCCAGCCGGAGGGCAGCCGCTGGTCGTCTCTCCAAATGAATCCGAGTTGTGCCAGCGCGTGCGCGAAGCTCTGGCGCAAAGCCGCCTGGTCGTTGCCGCAGGTGATCTCATGCAAACGCCTGAGGGCGCGAAGCTGGCAGGCATCCGGCCTGGGCTTGTGGCTGCGCTGCGCGACGAAGCAGGGGCGGATGTGGTCCTGGTGGAGGCGGATGGGTCGCGAGGGCGCCCATTCAAGGCGCCGGCAGCGCACGAGCCGGTGATTCCGGCACTGGCTACGCTGGTGGTTCCGGTGGTCGGATTGAGTGTGATCGGTCGTCCCTTGTCCTCTGACGCTGTGCACCGGCCTGAGCAGGTGGCTGCCCTCACGGGCCTGCAACCGGGGGAGGCGATCACGGCGGAGGCGGTGGCAGCGGTCTTGCGCCATCCGCAGGGGGGCCTGAAGGGGGTTCCGGCGGGGGCACGGGTGATCGCTCTGCTCAATCAGGCGGATGACGATAGGCGGCTTCAGGCCGGGCGGGAGGTCGCCACGCTTCTGCTTCGGGAGCGGCGGGCCGATGCGGTCTGTATTGCCCATCTGAGCCATACAGAACTGCCGGTGCGCGAGAGGCATGATCGGGTGGCGGCGGTGATCCTGGCAGCCGGTGCGGGGCAGCGTTTTGGTGGGCTGAAGCAACTGGCGTTATGGCGGGGGCAGCCGTTGCTGGCCCACGTTATCCAGGCCGTGCTCGCCAGTCAGGTCTATGAGGTGGTGGTTGTGGTGGGGTATGAGGCGGAGCAGGTAGCCGCTTTTGTTCAGGCTAGATGGCCTGGACTTCGCATAGTGATCAATCCCTATTGGCCCCGAGGGCAGAGCACCTCCATGCAAGCCGGCCTTCAGGCGCTGCATCCGGAGAGTGCTGCCACGCTGTTCGTCTTGGCGGATCAGCCCCGCCTGTCCACTGAGGTCATCAACGCGCTGATCCAGTGCCGCCGCGAGACGCTTGCGCCTGTTGTTGTCCCCACATACGGTGGGCAACGGGGCAACCCGGTGCTGTTTGACCGTGCACTTTTTCCGGAGTTGATGGCTGTGACAGGCGATGTAGGGGGACGGGGGTTGATTCACAAGTACGCCGATCAGGTGGCCTGGCTGCCGTTCGCTGCCGAGGCTGCGCCCGGTGATGTGGATAGGCCAGAGGACCTGGAGGAGGCATAAACCACAGGGCTAACCCGCCGTACCTTAATAAATACGAATAGCGGGCCTGCTCCATAGGCCCGCCATTCGTATAATCAGGGTTCCCCCGCCCTGTCCCTATCCTAAACTCCTATTATAAGGACACTCTGACCCGGATCAATGTATACCTGGATAGAGATCGGTTAGAAATTGGGTAAGATCCGAGCCTGGAGCTATCAGGGCAGGTATAATCATGGCTATGGCTTCAAAGAACAGACTCAAAATCCTTGTCACCGGCGGCGCCGGTTTCATCGGCTCGCATGTCGTGGATGCCCTGCTGGAGGCAGGCCATGAGGTGGTCATCGTGGATGATCTCTCTACCGGACGGGCATCCAACATCAACCCCCGTGCCCGCTTTTACCGGATGGACATCCGCGACCCCTATTTAAGCGAGGTGTTTGAGCAAGAGCGCTTTGACATAGTGAACCACCACGCGGCGCAGATGGACGTGCGCAAGAGCGTTGCCGATCCACTGTTTGACGCCGACGTGAACATACGTGGCTCACTGAACCTCCTGGAGTGCGCCCGTAAGAGCGGTGTGCGCAAGATCGTGTACATTTCCACCGGCGGGGCTGTTTACGGCGAGCCGGAGTATCTGCCCTGTGATGAAGCCCACCCGGTCAACCCCATCTGCCCTTACGGGGCCAGCAAGCACACGGTGGAACACTACCTTTATATGTACCGGGTCCTCTATGGCCTGGCCTATGCTGTGTTGCGCTACCCCAACGTGTATGGTCCGCGCCAGGACCCCAATGGCGAGGCGGGCGTGGTGGCCATTTTCATCGGGCAGATGCTGGCCGGGAAGCAGCCGACGATCTTCGGGAGTGGGGAGCAGGAGCGCGACTTTGTGTATGTGGGCGACTGTGCCCGCGCCAACCTGCTGGCAATGGAGGACCACGTCCAGGGCATCTTCAACATCGGCTCTGGGCGCGGGACAACGATTAACCAGATTTACGCGCTCTTGAGCGAGATCACAGGCTACCGCCGCCCACCGGTGTATGGGCCGCCCAGAGCAGGTGAGACCTTCCGCATCTTCCTGGATGCGACCAAGGCCAGGCGTGAGATGGGCTGGGAGCCTCAGGTCAGCCTGGAGGAGGGCTTACGCCAGACGGTGGCGTATTTCCGCACGCAGGAGGTGGGCACAGGCAACTAAGGAGCAAAATGCCTACCAGCCCGTGGCGTTCACCGTCAGCGCCCGCAAAGACTACGCGCCACCGCTCTCCCCTGGCAACTTTAAGGTCACTTGCGGATGGCCTCGCGTAGGGCCTCCAGGCCGCGTTCCACCAGCGCCATGTCCGCCTGGCTGCCCATGTGGCCGATGCGGAAGACCTTGCCCTCCAGCGGGCCCAGGCTGCCGCCCATGACCACACCCCGCTCGCGCAGCCGCCGGTCCAACTCCTGCCAGGTCAGGTGAGAAGGCACTTTGACTGCCGTGACTGTCGGCGAGCAGGCGGCTTCATCCGCCGGGAATAGCTCCAATCCCATGGCGCGGAGGCGGTCACGCGTGGCCTGGGCGACGGTGCGATGGCGGTTGAAGACGTTCTCCAGGCCCTCATTTAAGACCGCTTTGACCGCTACATGGAGCGCGGCCAATGAGGCCCAGCTCGGCGTGTAGGGGAACCAGCGCCGTTCCAGGGCATCGCGGAAGGGCAGGAGGGCATCATAGCCGGGGTAGTTCACCTGGGCGATGATCTCCCAGGCCCGCTCACTCACGGCCACGATCGCCAGGTCGGGGAAGGCCGAGAGGGCCTTCTGCGTGCCCACCAGGCACAGGTCAATGCCCCAGTCGTCTGCGCGGACAGGCACACCCGCCGCGCTGGACACAGCATCCACGTAATACAGGGGCACCTCATATTTGCGTACTAACATGCCGATCTCGGCAACCGGGTTGAGCGTGCCAGAGGGCGTCTCGCAGTGGACGGCGGTCACTATCTTGGGGCGGAATTGCCGGATGGCCTTCTCCACTTCATCGGGGTCGGCGATGCGATCATAGCCGAACTCCACATATCTGACCTGGGCGCCGATCTGTTCGGCCATTTCGCCGATGCCATGGCCGAAGACGCCGGTGCTGACCGCCAGCACGCGGTCGCCTGGGACAATGCAGCTTTTGAGCGCGCCCCATAGTGCGAGCATCCCCTCGCCGGTCATGATGGCCATCTTGTTGGCCGTGCCCAGGATGGCGCCCAGGCCCGCCTGGACGCGAGCATATTCGGCGCTGTACTCCGGCTCCAGGTCCGCTGAGCCATAATCGGTGAGATAGGCTTCACGCACGGCCTGCGGCACCCGCGTCGGGCCGGGCACAAGCGGCACTTCGTACGTGATCATGGTCACCCCTCCGTCGTGGACGATGAACGATGGACAACAGCCTTGCGTCCGCCGTCGGTCATCTGTCACCCATCGTCAATTCTAGCACAGGTTAGCGGCAGAGGCGAATGGAATGCTATAATGTGAGGCCCTAAGGAGGCGAGCGCATGAGCAACATTCTGATCCGTCATGTGGATGTGGTTACGCTGGATGATGCCGGAACGATCTGGCGTGACGTGGATGTCGCCATTGAGGGCAGGGTGATCCGCGCTATCGGTGCGGCGCCGCCCGATTTCCGGGCTGACGAGGTTATTGACGGCACAGACCATGTGGCCATGCCAGGGTTCTTTAACGCCCACTGCCATGCTCCCATGACATTTGAGCGCGGTTGGGCCGAGGACTTGCCGCTTGACCGCTGGTTCAACGAGCGTATCTGGGTGGCCGAATCGGCGCTGACCGAGGAGGACGTGTATTGGGGCGCGGCGCTGGCCGCCTGTGAGATGATCCGCTCCGGCACGGTGGCTTTCGCCGATCACTACTTCTACATGGACCGCGTCGCCGAGGTGGTGGAGCAGAGCGGGTTGAAGGCCGCGCTGACCTGGTGTGTTTTCGGCATCGGCGCGGAGGCCGAGATCGGGCCAGGGCTGGCAGGGACAATAGAGTTCGTGAAGCGCTGGCAGGGTGGGGCCGATGGGCGCATCCGCACGCTCCTGGGGCCGCACTCGCCTTATGTCTGCCCACCGGACTTCCTGGCCGAGGTGGCGGCGCGGGCGAAAGACTTGGGCGTGGGCCTGCACATCCATGTGGCCGAATCGCAGGAGCAGGTGGAGAATTCGCTGCGGCAGCACGGGCGGACGCCGGTGGCACACCTGGAGCGGTTGGGCGTCTTTGATGTGCCCTGCATCGCTGCCCATTGTATCTATCTGACCGAGGACGACCGGCGCATCCTGGCGGAGCGCGGTGTTCACGTGGTGCAGTGCCCGAAGACGCACCTGAAGCTGGCCATGGGCACAACACCGGTGCCGGCCCTTTTAGCGCAAGGGGTCAGCGTGGCGCTGGGCAGCGATGGGCCTGGATCAAACAACAGCATGGACATGTTTGAGGTGGCCCGGCTGGCAGCGCTGATCCAGAAGCACGCGTTGGGCGACGCGACGGCCATGCCCGGTGATACGGTCTTGCGTCTGGCGACGCGCAACGGCGCCTGGGCGATGGGCTTTGAGGAGAGTGGCGTACTTGCGCCGGGCCGCCCGGCAGACCTGATCCTGGTGGATTTCCGCCGCCCTCACCTGCGCCCACGCCACAGCCTGATCGCCAATCTGGTTTATGCCGCCTGCGGCGCCGATGTGAGCGATGTAATCGTGGATGGCCGCCTGCTCATGCGCGATGGCGAGCTATTGACACTGGACGAGGAACGTATCCTGGCAGAGGCGGAACGGCGGGCATTCCGCATGGTAGGGGAGGAGATGCGCATCGTTCGGGAGTACCGCGCCTAGATGACGAAGGACGGATGGCCCTCCATCCTCCGTCTTCCGTCCTCCGCCGTCCGTCTTTATAATAGCGGCATGAACATCTGATCCCAATTACAGGAGGTCGCCTGCATGGAGTGGCTCACGGATCCCCAGACGTGGATCGGGCTGGTGACGCTGGTCGTGCTTGAGGTTGTTCTGGGAATTGATAACATTGTGTTTATCTCCATTCTGGTAGGGAAGCTCCCCAGCGGTCAACAAGATAAAGCCAGGCTGACCGGCCTGGGCCTGGCGATGGGCACACGCATCCTGCTGCTTTTGACCATCTCCTGGATCATCGGGCTGACACAGCCGTTGTTTGAGGTGCTCGGCTTTGAGATCTCCGGGCGCGATCTGGTCCTGGCCGGGGGCGGGCTGTTCCTGGTGGCCAAGGCCACGCAGGAGATCCACCAGCGGCTGGAGGGGGAGGAGGGCCGCTCTTCGGCGAAGGTCGCGGCGACGTTCTCCAGCGTGATCTTCCAAATCATGCTGTTGGATATCGTGTTCTCATTGGACTCGGTGATCACGGCGGTGGGGATGGTCAGCCAGGTCCCGATCATGATCGCGGCGGTGATTATCGCCGTGATCTTCATGATGGTGGCCTCCGGCGCCATCAGCGACTTTATCCACCGTCATCCGACGGTCAAGATGCTGGCGTTGGCCTTTCTCCTGCTGATCGGTGTGACGTTGCTGGTGGAAGCCTTACACCAGCACATCCCCAGGGGCTATATTTACTTTGCGATGGCCTTCTCGGTGTTTGTGGAATTGCTCAATCTGAGGGCGGCACGGGCGGAGAAGCCGGTGGAGTTGCGCGAGCCGTATGTGCCGGAGCGCGGGGCAAAAGGGGCGAAGGCGTCGTAATCAGGGGGTGCGCACAAGGGATAGGCTACTTCGTTTCCAGCATGAGTGCGCGATACCCGGCCTGAATAAAATGCTCGTCGGCAGTAGCCGCGTCAGTTAAGCCCTGTTCTTGCATGACAACGAACGAGATGCAGTCGGTAAGTCCCCAGTGCTTATCCGGGCGATCGGCGTAAAGCGTAAAGCTTGAGCGCGCGGGTAAGCAGCAAAGTATCCACACTCACAACGCGAATGTTGGCGATGGTATAGCATTGCTGTATGAATGTGACAGCAGCTTTGCGGTTAAAGGCGCTTAGCGCATTGCCGATCTCTACCAAGACAGCTTCAGTCACCCATACTTCAGCAGCCGCTCGCACACGAGGCCAGAGCGCTCTGGCCTGGGAGTGGTACCGATCGCGCCGATTGAGCAGTGCTTGAACGAATACAGTATCAAGCAGTAACCGCTCACTGTTCATGTAGGCATGTCACCTGTTCGCTTGGGCGTGCCATACAGATAGTGGTCGTGTTCGCTGGCCCAATCCTCAGGCGCCTCAACAGTACCTATCAGCGACTCAAGCACATCCCAGGCAGCGTCCCTTGTGGATAGGGGCACATCCTGTATGGTGATGACATAGCGCTTATTCGGCTCCAGATCGAGGGGTGACTCCGGATGTAAAGCTTCACCATCAAAGACAGCAGTTATAGTTTTATTCATGACAGCACCTCACTACCTGCTTTACTACATATCATCATACCACAGCCTGACCCTGTTGGCGAATTCATGCTTTCAATATCTTTCTTCAATCACCTTGCGAATTGAGTACCCCTCGTATCTCCGCTATAACCATTTCGTCCGTTTCTACTTTAAGCGTCGCAGCTAACGCCGCCCTCGCCCGCTGGTCGTCCATTTGCCCCAAGGCCCAGGCCGCATGGCCGCGAATTAGCGGCTCCGGGTCGTGCAGCGCCTGGATGAGCGCGGGGATGGCCTGAGGGGCGCCCCAGTTGCCCAGGGCGACGGCGACGTTGCGCAACAGGCCACGCCGCTTCGCTCGCATCACCGCTGTGCCGCCAAAGCGGGCGCGGAAGCCCGCCTCGTCCAGGCCGATCAGATCAAGGAGCGGCGGCGCGGCGCGGTTGAGATCCACCGGGCGGAAAAGCGGCTCGCGCGTCGGGCGGGCGAAGCGCAGATTCCAGGGGCAGACCTCCTGGCAGATGTCGCAGCCGAAGATGCGATTGCGCATCAGGGGGCGCAGTTCCCTCGGAATCGGCCCGCGCAACTCAATCGTCAGATAGGAGATGCAGCGGCGGCTATCCAGAACGTAAGGGGAGACAAACGCCTCGGTGGGGCAGGCCACCAGGCAACGCGTGCAGCGGCCACAGCCCACAGACGACGACGGCAACGGGTCCGGCTCAATCTCCACATCCGTCAGGACCTCGCCCAGGAAGAGATACGAACCCAGGCGCGGGTGGATCAGGCAGGTGTTTTTGCCCGTGAAGCCCAGCCCCGCCTGGACGGCCACGTCGCGCTCCAGCAGCGGGCCGGTATCCACATAGGCCCGGGTGGCGACCGCGCCACCTGCTTCCGCCTGGATAAACGCGGCCAGGGCTTTCAGGCGCGGCAGCATGAGGTCATGGTAGTCTGCGCCCCAAGCATAGTTAGAGATGATGCCGCGTGAGGGATCGTTGAGGATGTCATCGGGCAGCCGGAGCGTGTAGTAGCTCAGGCCCACCGAGACGACCGAGCGGGCGCCGTTGAGGACGTTGCGCGGGTCCTGGCGGCGCTCCGGCTCGCGGGCCATGTAGGCCATCGTGCCCGCATAACCTGCTTCCAGCCAGGCGATGAACTCCGCTGCGTGGGGGCTGGGCTGCGCCGGCGCAATGCCGACCAGATCGAAGCCCAGCGCATGGGCGCGGGATTTGATCCGATCACGGAGGGAAACGCTCATCTGTCATGACGGGGGACAGGCGGCGGGTAAGCCTCTGTCCTCCGTCTTCCGTCATCCAGTCAGCACGGCGCTTTTCTCAGCGATGCGCTGGAGCAGCGCCTCAAATGAATCCGCAAACGCCTTCACGCCCTCCACCTGAAGCTCCTGCGTGACCTGGCCCAGGTCAATGCCTACCTCAACCAGCCAGTCCATCACCGCATGGGCCTCGTCCAGCTTCTCCTCCAGCGTGGGGCGGACGACGCCATGATCACGGAAGGCCTCAATCGTCACGGGTGGCATGGTGTTCACCGTGTTCGGGCCGATCAGTTCCTCCACGTAATAGGTATCTCGGTAAGCCGGGTTCTTGGTGCTGGTGCTCGCCCAGAGCGGGCGTTGCAGGCGGGCGCCGTGCGCCTTCAGCCGGGCGAAGCGCGGGCCGTTAAAGACCTGTTTAAACCGCTGGTAGGCCAGCTTGGCGCTGGCGATGGCGGCCTTGCCCAGCAGGCGGCGCAACGCCTCCCGCTCCCCAGGGGATGTGGCCTTCTCTATCTTCGCCTGAAGCAACCGATCCACCTTCGTGTCTATCCGGCTGACGAAGAAGCTGGCCACCGAAGCGATGTGATCCAGGGGCTTGTTCTCCTGCTGCCGGCGTTCCAGCGCATTTAAATAGGCGTTAGCTACCTGGTCGTAATGGGCCAACGAGAACA
Organism: Anaerolineae bacterium; assembly: GCA_034432795.1. Taxonomy (GTDB): domain Bacteria; phylum Chloroflexota; class Anaerolineae; order DSLN01; family DSLN01; genus DAOUBF01. The sequence goes on along the minus strand of DAOUBF010000069.1, from coordinate 11,106 downwards.
TCAGGGTGATGTTGATGTTGAGGCCATCGTACAGAAGCTGCTCAATCGCGGGGATACCCGGCGGGGTCGCCGGGACCTTGATCATCAGGTTGGGCCGGTTGACCTTGTCCCACAGGCGATGGGCTTCTGCGATGGTCGCCTGGATATCATAGGCCAGCGCAGGCGAGACCTCCAGGCTGACGAAGCCATCGCCGCCCCCGGTCTCCTCGTAGATCGGGCGAAAGAAATCGGCGGCCTGGCGCACGTCCTCGGTGGCCAGCGCCTCGTAGATGTGCAGCGGGGAGTGACCCTCGGCGGCCAGCGAGCGAATGGCCTCGTCATACTCCGTCCCTTCGCTGATGGCCTTCTCAAAAATGGTCGGGTTGGCGGTCATGCCGCGCAGGCCATCTTCGTCAATCAGCCGTTGCAGTTCACCGGAGGTGAACAAGCGCCGGTGGATATTATCGTACCAGAAGCTCTGCCCATAGCGTTGCAACTGAACCAGCGGGTTCTCAGCTCGCATCGTCCCTCCTCGGTGTTCAGGCGGTCGCGCACTATTGTAGATGGAATGTATCCATTATGCCACTTGCCTCACCCTCGCCCACAGAAGTGGGGGTGGGGGTGAGTTCCCTCCCCCTGGATGGGGGAGGGGCAGGGAGGGGGTGGTTCTATCCCCCCACCCCAACCCTCCCCCGCAAGGGGGGAGGGGGAGGGAGGGCGTGATTGACAGTCCACCGCACCCTGATTATACTGACGGGCATGAATTCGCTCATGAATTATTTCGGCCACCAACTCAGCAGTATGACCGCGTTCCTGGAGCACATCGTCCGATTGGAATCGCCCACAACGAATAAAGCCGCTATAGACCGGCTGGGCACGTTCCTGGCCGAGGAGGTGCGCAACCTGGGCGCGGAAGTGACACTGGAGCGGCAGGCCGGGGCCGGCGACCATGTGGTTGCCCGCTGGGGGCGGGGCGACGGCCAGGTGCTGATCCTGTGCCACATGGACACCGTGTGGGACATTGGGGCCTTGCCGCTGCGCTATGAGGATGACCGTCTGTACGGGCCAGGGGCTTACGATATGAAAGGCGGCATCACCATCGCCATCAGCGCCCTGCGTGGGCTGCGCGAACTGGGCCTGTGGCCGCCCCTGCCGATTACCCTGCTCTTCACCTCAGATGAGGAGCGCGGCAGCCGCACGTCGCGGGCGCTGATTGAGGCGGAAGCGCAGCGTAGTCGGCTGGTGCTTTGCATGGAGCCTGCCCTATCCAACGGCGCCCTCAAGACGCGGCGCAAAGGCACCGGCCTGTTTCGCGTCACAGCCTATGGCCGGGCCGCCCATGCAGGCGCCGACCACGAGAAAGGCATTAACGCCATTGAGGAGCTGGCCCACCACGTCCTGGCCCTGCAGCGCCTGACGGATTACACTGTGGGGACAACGGTGAGTGTGGGGCGAATTGAGGGCGGGACGCGCTCCAATGTCGTTCCGGACAAAGCCTGGATGTGGGTGGATGTGCGCGTGGCCAACGGGGCGGAAAGCGAGCGGCTGACCCAGGCCATTCGCAACCTCAAGCCCGTCCTGCCCGGCGCCCGTCTGGAGGTGCATGGCGGGATGAGCCGCCAGCCGATGGAGCGGACGCCGTTGATGGCACAAACCTTCGCCTGGGCACAGTCGGTGGCCGCCGGGCTGGGGATCACGTTGCTGGAAGGGGCCACCGGCGGCGGCAGCGACGCCAATTTCACGGCCGCCCTGGGCATCCCCACGCTGGACGGGCTGGGGGTCGTGGGCGATGGCGCCCATGCCGTGCATGAGCACGCCGTCCTGTCCAGCCTGCCGCAGCAGGCCGCCTTGCTGGCCGCGTTGATCAGCGCCGCGCCGAACCTGAACCTGGCTCAGTCAGCCTCTTAGGAAAAGGGGATCATGAACACACACGACCTGATGGCTCTGGCGCTGGACATGGCCGGGATGCAGGAGATACCGCCCGACTCGGCCATCTATGTCTCCGGCGAAGACATTCGCCGCGTGCTAATCGGCATAGACATCGGCGCGGGCGAGTTGCTCCTGGCGCGGACACTGGGCTATGACGCCGTCATCGCCCACCACCCGGTGGGCGTGCGGCCCGGCATGTGGCCGGTGTACCGGCGCCACATTGATCTCATGGTCGCGGCGGGTGTGCCTGAAGCGGCAGCACGCCAGGCGGTTGAGGCGCGGCTAGAGAGCCTAGCCGTCTCCGGCCAGTCCGATAACTATGACCAGGTGCCCTCGGTCGCCCGACTGCTTAAGATGCCCTTCCTCAATATCCATAGCCCGCTGGATGAGGTGGGGCGGCGTATTCTGCAGGACGTGATTGACCGCACGCTGGCCGCGCACCCTCAGGCGACGCTCCGCGATGTGGCCGCCGCCATCGGCGCGTTGGGCGAGTTCAAGTGCGCCACGACGGAGATCAAAATCCTTATGGGCAACCCAGATGCACCCGCCGGGAAGACGGTGATGGTGCATGGGGCGCTGACGAACGGCGGCTACGATGTTGCGAAAGCCTATTTCGCCAGCGGAGTGGACACCGTCATCTACATTCACATTGCGCCACCGGACCTGGAGAAGCTGCGGGCGGAGGGGCGCGGCCAGCTCATCGTGACCGGACACATCGCCAGCGACTCGGTGGGGATCAATCCCTATATCGCGGAACTGGAACGGCGGGGCCTGGTCGTCGATCGGATCGGTGGGGTGTTACCGCCTTCCCATTGTTGATCGTCTGGGCCAGGGTATGATATGGGAGAGAGAAATCCATTGGCGCGAGGCCAGCCTGACGTGAAGATCGTCGTGGTGATCCCCACATACAACGAGGCCGAGAACTTGCCGCGCTTGACCGAGGCCCTGTATGCCTTGGGCCTGCCTGGGCTGGAGATTCTGGTAGTGGATGACAACTCCCCCGATGGCACCGGCCAGGTCGCCGACCAACTGGCGGAACGCTGGCCAGGCCGCTTCCACGTCATCCACCGGCCCGGCAAAGGCGGGCTGGGCACGGCCTACGTCACCGGCTTTAAGCGGGCGCTAGAGTTGGGGGCGCACTACATCGTGCAGATGGACGCCGATTTCTCCCACTCGCCCGCCTACATCCCGCGCTTTCTGGAGGCCATTCGCGATTATGATGTTGTCGTAGGCTCGCGCTACGTGCCCCAGGGCAGGCTGGACGAGCGCTGGGGCACGGGGCGGTTGCTCCTCAGCCGCTGGGGTAACTTCTATACCAAACTCATCCTGGGTGTCAAGGTGCACGACGCCACCGCCGGGTTCAAGCTCTGGCGGCGCGAAACGCTCCTGGGCATCCAACTGGACCGCATTCGCTCCAACGGCTACATCTTCCAGGTGGAAATGACCTACGTTGCGGAGAAGTTGGGTTACCGCATCCTGGAGATCCCCATCTACTTTGAAGACCGTCGCATCGGCCAGTCCAAGATGACCCTGGGCGTCAAGCTGGAGGCCGCCTGGCGCACCTGGGAGGTCTGGTGGCGCCACCACCATCTCACGCCTGCCGCCCGTGCCCCAGTCCCCCCGCTCCCGACGCACACGCGGGCCGGGCAGTGATAGCCATCAGCCTCCATCGTCCGTCGTCTGTGGTATAATGAGGGCTTGTGCGTAAGCGCTGGCCCGATATGCTCATCCTGGCGGGGCTGCTGGCCCTGCCCACCCTGCTCTACTGGCCTGTTATCTTCGGCGGGCGTACCCTTATCCCCGCCGATAACCTGTTCACCTTCCAGCCCTGGCGCGCCTTTGCGCCGCAGTTCGGCATCAGCACGCCCCATAACAGCCTGCTCTCCGACCTGATCCTGGAGAACTACGTCTGGAAGCGCTTCATTTTGGAGAGCCTGCGGGCGGGCCAGCCGCCCTTATGGAATCCTTACCTCTTCGCCGGCGTGCCTTTCCTGGCCGCAGGCCAGCATTCCGCGCTATATCCTTTCAGCCTTATCTTTTACATCTTCCCCCTGTGGTGGGCTTATGGCGTCTTCGCCGCCTCGCAAGTGTTCCTGGCAGGCGCGTTCATGTACCTGTTCCTGCGTGTGCTCGGCCTGGGCCGGTTAGGGGCCACGCTGGGGGCGATGACCTATGCGCTGAGCGGCTTCATGCTCGTCAGCGTTGTGTTCCCCATGATCGTCGCAGGCGCAGCCTGGCTGCCCCTGATCCTGGCGTGTATTGAACTGGCCCTGCGCCAGCAACCCGCCCTGGGCGGGCGCCCCACCCGGCTGCCCTGGGTCGCGGCGGGCGCGGTGGCTCTGGGCTGCCAGGTGCTCGCTGGACACATTGAGGTTACCCTATACACCTTGATGGTCGCCGCTGCCTATGCGGCCTGGCGGCTGGTGCGCCGGACGGGGGACGGAGGACGGACGACGGATAAGGGATGGCGCTTCCTTATCCCTTGTCTGTCGTCTGTTGCCGCCATTATAGTGCTCGGCCTGGGGCTGGGCGCCATTCAGCTTGTGCCCCTGTTTGATGTCGTCCAGTCCAATTTTCGCCAGGGCGCGGCCACGTTTGAGCAAATCCAGGGCTGGGCCTACCCCGCACGGCATATCGCCGCCTTCCTGGTCCCCAACATCTTCGGCAACCCTGCCCACCATACCTATGTGGACCTGTTCACCGGTCGGGTCATGCCCGCCCCACCCAATCCCCTGGTCGGCGGCGAACCCACCATCTGGTGGGGGATCAAGAACTACGTGGAGGGCGGGGCGTATGTGGGCATCCTGCCGCTCTTGCTGGCGGCGGTCGCCGTCCTCAGTTGGCTGCACCAACGTGGCCAGCGCCGCCGCAGAACAGGGCTGGTCTATGTCCTCCACCGCGACCGCTACGATCCGGCACCGGTACCATTCTTCGCGATTCTGGCGCTGGTGGCGCTGGCCTTTGCCTTCGGCACACCGCTGTACCGGTTGATCTTCTGGCTGCCGGGCGTCAACCAACTCCACTCGCCTTTCCGCTGGGTCTGGCCCTACACCCTGGCGGTGGCTGTCCTGGCAGGGTTCGGCGTGGAGGCGGCCAGGCGAATGCCTGCCGAGAGTGTGCGGCGGCTGGGCGGGCTGGCGGCCCTGGCCGGGGTCGCCGTGGTCGTCGCTGTGGGTCTGGGTCGGCTCTTCTTTGACGCGGTTGAACCGGCGGTGACACGCCTGTGGCACGGGCTGGCCCTGGCGGACCAGGCCTTCCCCGATGTGCGCGTTTTCTACTCCTACGAGGGGCTGTGGGTTGGCGTGTTCGGGCTGGTACTCGCGGCCAGCGGCCTGATCCTGCTGAATCTCCCCGGCTCGTCCGGTGTGCGTCGCGGCAGCCTGGCCCTGGGCCTCCTGGCGCTGGACCTGCTCGTGGCCGGGGCCGGGTTCAACCCGGCCGCTCCTCCGGAACTCCTGGAGTTCAAGCCGCCGGTGGTCCGCTTCCTGGAGCAGGACAGGGGCCTATGGCGGCTGACGAGCTACACCCGTGAGGACCTGGGAACCAGCAAGACCTTCAACGCGAACGTGGGCATGTTCTATGGCTTTCAGGATGTACGCGGCTATGATTCCATCATCCCCAGGCAGTACGCCGAATACATGGCGCTCATCCAGCCCCAGGGCGAACTCTTGTACAATCGTATCGCCCCTATCACCCAGCCAGAGGCGCTGAATTCGCCGCTGCTGGACCTGCTCAACGTCAAGTATATCCTGAGCGAACTGCCTATTGACAACCCCCGGCTGACCCTGGTGTATGACGGCGAGGTGAAAGTCTATCGCAATGAAGAGGCCCTCCCCCGTGCCTTTACCCTGCCGCTCGGCTGCGCCGTGACAAGCGTGGACGTGAAGCAGGCATTGCAGCGCTATGACCCGCGCCATTACGTCATCCTGGAGGGGCCGGAGCGTGCCCCCGACGCTGACCCGGCGGCCTGTGCGCCGACGGCGGCCACCGTGACCAGCTATCAGCCTGGGGAGGTCTGGGTGGATGTGGCCCTGGCCGAGCCGGGCTGGCTGGTGCTGGGCGATAGCTTTGCGCCGGGCTGGGTGGCTTTCGTTCGCCCTATTGGGGGCACTCAGGATGATGAGAGGGAAGCTCAGATCGTGCGGGCCGATGGCAACTTCCGCGCTGTGCGCCTGGAGGCGGGGCAGTGGACTGTGCGCTTCCGCTACAGCCCCTTCCCGGTCAAACTGGGCCTGTTCGGCTCGTTTATGGCGGGGGTGGTGGTCGTCTTCCTGCTGGGCGTGTGGCTTTGGGGGCATGTTTACAGCGAGGACGCGGTGAACTCCACCGCGCGGCGTGTGGCCAAGAACAGCCTGGCGCCGATGGCCCTTAACCTGATGAACCGGGCGGTGGATTTCGCCTTCGCTGCGCTCATGCTGCGCATCCTCGGGCCGGACAACGCGGGCAAGTACTACTTCGCGGGCGTGATCATCGGCTGGTTTGAGATCTTGACCAATTTCGGCCTGAACACGCTGCTGACGCGCGAGGTGGCCCGCGACCGGGCGCAGGCCAACCGCTACCTGGCCAACACAACGATCTTGCGCCTGCTGCTCCTGGGTCTGTCCGCGCCGCTGTTGCTGGCCGTGATCGCCTTCTGGCGTGCCCAATTCGGCCTGGGGACGGACACGGCGCTGGCCATCCTCTTGCTGGCGATTGCGCTTGTGCCAGGCTCGCTCTCCACCGGGTTGACGGCGCTGTTCTATGCCTATGAGCAGGCCGAGTATCCTGCTGCCATCACCGTGATCACCGTGCTGCTCAAGGTGGGCTTAGGCACGCCGGTGCTGCTGTTGGGCGGCGGGTTTGTGGGGCTGGCAGCGGTCGCTATCGTGGTCAACCTGGCCACGCTGATCATCCTGGGGGCGCTGGCCGTGCGCCGGTTCTTCCGGCCTTACTGGGAGAGCGATGCCCGCCTGCGCTGGCAAATGGCGCGGGAATCCTGGCCGCTGATGATCAACCACTTGCTGGCCACGCTCTTCTTCAAAGTGGATGTGCCGCTTCTCAACGGCCTGAAAGGTAACACCGTTGTCGGCTGGTACAGCACTGCCTACAAGTGGGTGGACGCGCTCAATATTATCCCCGCCTACTTCACGTTGGCGGCTTTCCCGGCGATGACGCGCCAGGCGACGGAGTCCAAAGAGGCTCTCCTGCGCTCATATCACCTGTCCATCAAGCTGCTGGTGATGATGGCCTTGCCGGTGGCGCTCATCACGGTCGCCCTGGCCGAGCCGCTCACGCTCCTGTTGGGCGGCCCTCAATACCTGCCGCACGCGGCCATCGCGCTGCAACTGATGATTGTCTCCATTCCTTTCGGCTGGATCAACAGCCTGACCAACTATGTGCTCATCGCGCTGGGGCAGCAGATGAAGCTGACACGGGCGTTCGCCCTGGCGCTGGCCTTCAATTTCACGGCTAACCTGATCTTCATTCCACGCACGGTGCATGGCTATGAGGCCGCAGCGGTGATCACCATCTTCTCGGAGATTGTGGAAGGGGCCGCCTTCTATTATTACCTGCGGCGTAGCCTGGGGCCGATCCCCTGGGGAGCGCTGTTCGGTCGCCTGGCGTTGGCGGCGCTGGCGATGGCGGGCGCGATGGCGCTTCTTGTGCCTCTGAGCCTGGCTCTGGCTGTGCTGGCCGGGCTGGTGATCTACGCTGCGGCCCTGGTGCTACTGGGGGCCTTTGGGCAGGAGGAACGTGAGCTGGTGCGGGCGCTGCTACCGCGCCGCTGGGGCGCGCAGCCGGAGGTGACGCCTCTCCCTTGAGGGGGAGCTATCCGCCCGAATCTACTGATTCACACGTGTGCCCGCGAAGCGGTAGCCGACCCCCCGCGAGGTGATGATCCACTGGGGATGGGCGGGGTCCTTTTCCAGCTTGCGGCGCAGGTAGTGGATGTAGGGCTTGAGGCTATCCACCGCATCGCTGTATTGCTCCCCCCAGGCTTGCACCACCAGGTCGTGCCGCGACAGGACCCGCCCGGCGTTATTCACCAGACAGGCGAGCAGGTCAAACTCCTTCGGCGTAAGCTCAACGCGCTTGCCGCGCACAGTGACCTCGCGCCGGTAGAAGTTGATCACAAGCTGACCATCATCAAAGACAAGCTCTTCGGCGGGCATCGTGCTCGGCGCCCGACGCAAATGGGCCTTGACGCGGGCAACCAGTTCGTGGTTGTCAAAGGGTTTGATCAGGTAATCGTCCGCCCCCATTTCCAGGCCTTTGACCACGTCGCGAATGTCGCCCTTCGCCGTGAGGAAGATGATGGGCATATCGGCCAGCTCGCGCAAGCGCCGGCAAACCTCCCAGCCATCCATAGAGGGCATCATAATATCCAGGATTACCAGATCGGGATGGGTGAGATAGGCCTGGCGCAGCCCCTCCTCCGCAGAATAGGCGGTGACGACTTCATAACCGTGATGCTTCAGCAGTGTGGAGACGATCATCACGATGTGGGGGTCATCGTCAATCACCAGGATCTTCTCGGCCATACATTCCTCCGCCTGCCGGGTGCGCTTCTGCTGTTCGCCTAGGGAAGCGCGCATCATTTTACATTACGATTGTATACCACGATCGCGAGTGGGGCAAACCTGGACAGGGGCAGCGTATCGTGCTATAGCCGTAGGAGGAGCGGCATAGAGGCAGAACGGCACATCCGGCCAGGATGGCCGCTGAGCACTGGTGGGAACGCGTTGTACTTCTATGATCCCCACCCAGTCGGGGCACAGCACGTTGCGCCCCGACTGGGTGGGCACTTCACCTGTCTACGTCGTAACCGAGGCGGCGACTTCCCCGGCTACAGGGACGGCCGGTGTCCTGGCCGGCCCGTCCGAGGTGAAGACATTGGGGGTCGCGACGGCGTTGGCACCGTTGGAAGAGTGCAACGATGAGGCTGGGGGCGAGGCGACCACCGCGTTGAAACGATAGCCGATGCCGCGCACCGTTTGCAAATAGCGTGGCTTATCGGGGTTCTCCTCAATAATCTGCCGCACCCAGCGAATATGCACGTCCAGGGTGCGCGTATCGCCGACATACGTGGTCTGCCAGACTTGGTGCATGAGATAGCGGCGGCTGAGGACTTCGCCGGGGCGGCTCATGAAGGCCTCCAGCAGCTTGAACAGCTTTGGCGTCAGGCGCCTCTCTCGGCCATTGCAAATCACCCGCTTCTGCGTCAAGTTGAGCGCCAGGTCTCCCACGCGGAGAATCTCCCCGCCGCGAGCAGGCATGAGCCGCTCAATGCGGTTGAGCAATTTGCGAGAGGTGAACGGCGCCACCAGGCAAACATCGGCATCTCCTGCGTCGGTGGACTCACCTTCAGCGCGCAGGACAATAATGGGGATCGTGGGGACATGCTCGTGCAGCAGATGGCAGATGCGCGTCCCACTGGAGCGGAGCGAGATGCCATCCACGACGATCACATCCGGAGGTGCAGTGGCGAGGCGCTCCAGGGCACTTTGCCCCGTGTGCACCACATGGACCTGATGACCCTTCTTCTCTAAGGGCACCCGGAAGGAATTTGGACCTGCGCCCCTTCCTTCAATGAGAAGCACTTTGGCCTGTACCATGTCGGTCCTCGCTTTGAAGTGATTTGCCCGCGTGCAAGCGCCAGAAAAGCGTCCGCCTACCGGCAACCAGGTATGCAAATAGAATCGCACCGCTATCGCTCTCGCCTTGGCGAGTGGCTGTTCCGCTGCCTTTGGTCCACTGTGGCGGACACTTCAACCGGGTTGCCCCGCCGGGTGTTCGAGGCAAGCTCCGACTGATTTCACCGGGGCGAACCGCCTTTACCGCCCCGGACTCCGGCAATTGCGCAGGGGATTCTCATTATAGCTTTGAACTTTGGCTTAATCAAGCTTTTTGAGGACGTTCGGCCAGGGAGAGCGCTGACGATGCCAAAGGGGCTGAATCTGGCGATTGTGACACAATGAACGGCACATATAGGGCCAATGGTTCTGCAAAATTAAGTGCAGTAGGCAGGGATGGGGTCGCATTCAGGTGAGGGCTGGGCTGATCGCCCCGTCGGCGGGCCGGGTTGACGTGCAGCACCAACCCCGCTAGAATCCTCAAACGCACAAGGAGGGCGAACGATGGTTACGGTGCTAGAGATCGGCCCGGTCCGAGGGCAACCTGGGGAACTGGTATACGGTGAGTTTGAGGCTTTGCCGCTGCCCACAGGTGGCATAGAATACTTCCCTGTGATTATCGCCCAGGGCACAGCCCCCGGGCCGGTGCTGTGGCTAACCACCGGCATTCATGGGCCAGAGCACACCGGCCTGAACATCCTTCACCGGCTTCTGACGCCGGATCTGCCTGCACACTTGCGCGGGGCCATCGTCGCTATCCCGGCATTGAACCCCGCCGGCCTGCGCACCCAGGAGCGCGTGCCCTATTACGCCCACGACGACCCCAACCGCCTGTTCCCTGAAGACAGGGGGCGGCTGGCCCCGGACGACCCCGCCGGGGATGTCCCCTCCGCGTTGGAGGAGGCCTATGCCCGCCTGTTCAAGTTCATCCAGTCCACCGCCGATTTCCTCATTGACCTGCACAACGCCTGGATCGGCTCGGTGCCCTTTGTCTTCCGTGACCGTGTCCTGTATCGCCCCGGCCATGACCGGCACGAGGCCGAGCGGCTCCAGGCACGCACCACCCAGATGATTGAAGCCTTTGGGCTGTCCGTCGTCAATGAGTTCCCGGTGCGCAAGTACCTGAGCGAGAAGCTCCACCGCTCTGTCAGCGGCGCCACGCTGAACCTGGCGCGCATCCCGGCGGTCACCGTTGAACTGGGCACCGGCCTGGTGCCGGACCCGGCCATCATTGCGGCGGGGCTGACCGGCGTGCGCAATGTGTTGCGTTGGGCGGGGATGCTGCCGGGGGAGCCGGAGCCTATTCGCGATGTGCCCGTCGTGCGGCCGGGTTATCCCACGCGGCGGCACCTGCATCCGCGCGCCCCCACTGCCTGTATTGTGCGCCACCTGGTGCGGCCAGGTGATATATTGCGCGCAGGCGACCCTGTGGCGGAGGTCCGCGATATTTATGGGCGGCCAATTGGCGAGGGGGTCGTGCGCACGGAGTACGACGGCTGGGTCATCGGCTTCCAGCACGGCATCGTGACCTACCCCAACATGCCCATCGCTGTTATGGCCGTGCGCGACGATGAGCCGCTGGTAG
>DAOUBF010000068.1:0-6040 GCA_034432795.1 Anaerolineae bacterium | reverse complement strand
GGACAATGGCGCCTATTCCTATATTTTGAACAAGTGGGGGGTGGGCTACCGCCTGCGGGCCGAACACGAGCGGCGCGAAGTCATGGCGGATAATGGGCAGGGCCAGCATGAGTATACCCTGAGTACCGCACCGTGAACGGTGTGGTGTAGGGGCACATGGCTATATAGGAGCACTATGACGCTGAAGTATTACCTGAGCCTGATCTGGCGGTGGTGGTGGGTGTGGCTGATCAGCCTGGCGTTGGCTTTGGCCAGCGGTTATCTGTACACGCAACGCCAGCCCCGCATTTATATGGCCCGCACCACGATCATGGTCGGCCAGAGCATCGCCAGCCCCAACCCCGACCCGCAGCTTATCGGCCTGGCCCGCAGCCTGGCCCAGATTTACGGCGACCTGGCCAAACGCCTGCCGGTGACGCAGCCGGTGATTGAGAAGCTGGGCCTCCAGTTGCAACCGGACGAGCTGGCCAAGCGCATTGAGACGCGGGTGCTGTTTGATGCCCAACTGCTGGAGGTCGTGGTCTACGATACCGATCCGCAGTGGGCGGCGACCATCGCCAATACTGTTGCCGAGGAACTGATCCGGCAAAGCCCCAGCGTGGATACGGAGAATGAGCGCTTCGTGCGCCAGCAGTTGGATGACCTGCAGAGCCAGATTGAGAAAGCGGACACCGATATTAAGAACCTGCGCAGCGCTATCCTGAACATGACCTCGGCAACCGAGATCAACGAGGCCCAGGCTCGCATCCGCGAACTGGAGCAACTTAAACGCGATAACCAGAGCACCTATTCACAGCTCTTGCTGTCGTTGAACGCCAACCGGCCCAACACCCTGCGGGTGGTGGAACCGGCGGTTGCGCCAGATCAGCCTGTAGGGCCGAAGGTGGCGCTCAACCTGGCGATTGCGGGCGCGATCGGGCTGATGCTGGCGGTGGGGACCATCGTGTTCCTGGAATATATGGACGACACCATCCGTTGGGATGGGCATATCCAGAGCAAAGTCATGGGGATGCCGGTTCTGGGGGCCATGCCGCGTCTGTCGTCCAAGGATGAGCGGTTGATCGCCTGGAGCGCGCCGCATTCCGGGGCGGCTGAACTGGTGCGCCAGTTGCGCACCAATATCTTCCTCGCCCGGCCGGGCGGATATACGCGGGTCTTGCTGGTGACCAGCCCGGCCCCCCAGGATGGCAAGACGTTAATCTCCGGCAATCTGGCCGTCTCCATTGCCTCAGCGGGGATGCGCGTGGTGCTGGTGGATACCGACCTGCGCATCCCCATGCTGCATGAACTCTTTGATCTGCCCAATACACGCGGCCTGGCTGAACTGTTGAGTGCGGACCCGTCGGACCCGCTTACACTTGAGGAGGTTTTACTCCCCACGCACGTCCCTAATCTCGTGCTCTTGCCCGCCGGTCGGCCGCCGCTGGACCCGATGACGCTGCTGGCCTCGCCGCGCCTGCCGGCCCTGTTAGATCGCTTACGCGATCAGGCCGACATCCTCATCCTGGATAGTCCACCGGTGGCCACCATGCCCGATGCGCTGATTCTGGATGCGCTGGCCGACGCCACCCTGCTGGTGGTGACGGCAGGCGGGACCAGCCGGCGCCTGTTGCAGGCGGCCCGCAACCGGCTGATGGAGCGCGAAGGGGGGCGGCTGCCGGGCCTGGTGTTCAATTACATGTCCTCCGGCGGCCTGGGCGGTTACGGTTACACCTATCGCTATTACCATTATCGGCCACGCGAGCGGCGGCGCTTCGGTTTGTTCCGCCGGCAACCTGCGCCGGCAGCGAACGGCGCGGGTTCTAGCAATGGCACTGTGAGCGGCGGCGAACAGATAGTTGCCGATAAAGATGGCTTTGTTGAATTGGAAGAGGCGGCGGCCTACCTGGGCATCAGCCTGACGACGGCGCGCCGCTGGTGTGAATCGGGGCGGTTGCCGGCGACGAAGCAAGGGCGGCATTGGAAGGTGCGCCGCGCCGACCTGGAGGGGATGGCCAGGGGGAGTTGAGCCGGAAGGATGGGGGAAAAGGTCCTGGTCACGGGCGGTGCAGGGTTCATCGGCTCCCACCTGGTGGATGCGCTGCTGGCGAAGGGGCATCGTGTGCGCGTGCTGGATAATCTGGACCCTCAGGTGCATGGGGGGTTACGGGAGCGCGGCGAGCGCCCTGCCTATCTGAACCCGGAGGCCGAGTTGATCGTCGCCGATGTGCGCGACCGCGAGGCGTTGCGCCGCGCCCTGGCGGATGTGGATGTGGTCTTCCACCTGGCAGCGGTCGTGGGGGTGGCCCAGTCCATGTACGAGATCGCCCGCTATATAGAGGCGAACACCGGCGGCACGGCCATCTTGCTGGATGTGTTGGCCAACGAGAAACACACCGTCCGCAAGCTCATCGTGGCTTCATCTATGTCTATTTATGGCGAGGGCAAGTACCATTGTGTCTTTCACGGCGATGTGTATCCCGGCCTGCGCTCACCGGATCGGTTGGCTGCCCATCTCTGGGAGATGCCCTGCCCGGTGTGTGGCCACGATCTCAGCCCGCGCCGCACGCCGGAGAACAAGCCGCCTCAGCCGACCTCTATTTATGCGGTGAGCAAGCGTGACCAGGAGGACCTGTGCCTGGTCTTCGGGCGGGCGTACCGCTTGCCGGTGGTGGCGCTGCGCTATTTCAACGTCTATGGCCCGCGCCAGGCGCTCTCCAATCCTTATAGCGCCGGGATCGTGGTCTTTTGTAGCCGCCTCCTCAACAAGCAGCCCCCCATCATCTATGAGGATGGGTTGCAAACGCGTGACTATGTGCACGTCAGCGACGTTGTCCGGGCAAATCTGCTGGCGATGGAGCGGGATGAGGCGGACTATGAGGTATTCAATGTGGGCACGGGCTGGCGCATGACGGTGCTGGAGGTGGCGCAGACGTTGGCGACTCGCCTGGGCGTGAGCGAGCCACCGCAGGTGATCGGCCAGTATCGGGCGGGCGACATCCGCCACTGTTACGCCGACATCAGCAAGGTCCGCGAACGGCTGGGCTATCAGCCCCAGGTGCGGTTTGAACAGGGCGTGGATGACCTGGTGGAGTGGGTGCGTCAGCAAGAGGCCCAGGACCGGTCCGAGCGGGCGCGGGCGGAGTTGGCGGCGCACGGGTTGGTGATGGGATGAGAAGCGTCGGCGCGATTGTGGCGCGCAATTCGCTGTTCAGCCTGGGTGGCCAGATCGCGGTCAAGCTGTTGTCGTTCGCCTTTTCCGTGTTTGTCGTGCGCCGCCTGGGCGATGCCACCTTTGGCCGCTATTCCACTGCGCTGGCCTACGTTTATCTGTTTGCTATCTTCTCCGACCTGGGCCTGGGGACTTACATGGTTCGCGAGATCGCCAGGGACCGATCGCGGATAGCGGAGTTGCTGAGCAACGTCATCGTGCTGCGCCTGCTCCTCTCGGCGGGGACAGTGGCATTAATCGTGGGTTCGGCGGCGGCATTGGGGAGGCCGGGCGATGTGGTGATCGGCGTGTTCGTCGCCGGCTGTATGCTGTTTGCCTTTGCTATCCAGGGGCCGCTGGATTCGGTGCTCATCGGGCGGGAGCGGCTGGACTACAGCGCGGTCTTCGGCATCGTCACCCAGCTCGTTTTTGTGGGCCTGGGCACGCTGGTGTTGCTGCGTGGCCTGAGCTACATCTGGCTGTTGGCCGCGCAACTGGCCAGCGTCCTGAGCGCAGCGGCGCTTAGCGCCATGGTTGTGCGTCGCCTGTCAACGGACGGAGGACAATGGCATGCTGAGGCCGGGCTTCAACAATCCAGGCGCCGCCTTCCGTCCTCCATCCTCCGTCCTCCGTCCCCCAGGATGTGGCCGGGGCTGGTGCGGGCCGCGTTGCCCTTCGGCGTGATCGGCTTCACCATCGGGCTGTCGTATCATCTGGATACGGTCCTCCTGTCCACTTACCGCAGCGACGCCGAGGTCGGCTGGTATCGGGCGGCCTACAACCTGATCTTCACGCTGACGATGATCTCCCATGCGATCTGCCTGGCGTTGTATCCATCATTGACGCGGCAGCGGGCCAGCCTGCCCCAGGGGCTGGTGCGGGCGTATGAACGGGCACTCAAGTACCTGTTTATGCTCTCTATCCCCATCGCGGTTGGGGCCACCATCCTGGCCGGGCCGATCATCCTCAACCTGTATCGGGAGGCGCTGGCGCCGGCGATTGTGCCGTTGCGCATTCTGATCTGGGTGTTGCCGCTCTTGTTCCTGTCGGAGTTTCTGGGCTATGTGGTCATTATCGCGGACCGCGAACAGCGGGCGGCGCGGGCGCTCATCGTCAGCACAACGTGCAATGTCCTGCTCAACCTGCTGCTGATCCCGCGCTTCGGCTACCTGGCGGCCTCTATCGTGACCGTGATCACCGAGGCGGTGTTGGTGGGGCAGTATCTGTGGGAACTGCGCCGGGAGCTGGCCGGGGTCAGGCGCATGGAGGTCTTCGGCAAGCCGTTGCTGGCGGCGTTGATCATGGGGCTGGTGCTGCTCGCATTAGAGGAGCTTGAGGCGCCGCTGAGCAGTCAGCCGGTCTGGTTACTGGCGCGGATTGCCCTGGGCGGGGCCGTGTATGTCGGGGTGCTGTGGGCACTGCGGGCGCTCGGCCCGGAGGAGATGCGCTTTGTCGTCTCCGCGCTGTTGCGGGGGCGGGGGCCGGTTGCCGAGGCCGATGAGCGCGCGGAGGTGGCCACGCTATGAAGGTCGTGTTAGCCACCCATCATTTCCTGCCGCGCTACACGGCCGGCGCGGAGTTGTACGCTTATCGCGTCGCCCGCTGGCTGCAGGAGCATGATCACACGGTCGCTGTGGTCTGTGTGGAGTCTATCACGGATGGCGACGGGAAGCTGCGGGTAGCGCGTGAGGATTACGATGGATTGGCGGTGTACCGACTGTATTTTAACCTGGCGCGCACGCCCGACCCCTTCCGCTGGAGCTATTGGAACCCGGACATCGGCGCCTGGTTTGAGGGCTTCCTGCGCGAGCAGGCGCCGGACGTGCTCCATGTGAACAGCGGCTATCTGCTCTCTGCCAGCGTCATCCAGGCAGGGCATGCAGCCGGCGTTCCGATTGTGCTCACGCTGCATGATTACTGGTTTCTGTGTCCGCGCCTGCACCTGCAGCGACCAGATGGCACTTTGACAGTCCTGCCCAACCGTCCGGCGGAGTGCGCCTGGTGCCTGATGACAGAGAAACGTCGCTACCGCCTTCCAGATGTCGCCAGTGGGGGCCGGATAGGGCGGCTGGCGACCGCCTGGCTGGACCGCAGCCATTCGCCGCGGGTTCAGGCGATAGAAGAGCGCCGCCGGGTGCTGAAGGAAGCCTTGAGCCAGGTGACGGCATTTGTCGCGCCTTCGCGCTTCCTGCGCGACCTCTACATAGGCCAGGGGCTGCCGCCAGAACGCTTTCACGTCATCCGTAACGGATTAGATATGCGGCTGTGGCGTCAGATAGGGGATAGCTCAGTTACCTCTCTCTCTTCCCCTTCCCTAATAGAGGAGGGGAGTGAGGGGAGAAGTTTGCGGATCGGTTACTTAGGGCAAGTGGAGCCTCATAAAGGTGTGCATGTGCTGATAGAAGCCTTTCGGCGGCTAACTCTCCCCAACCAGGAGGGGCGGGATGCTCATTTGACGATCTACGGAGATTTAAACAGGAATGCCGGCTACGTGCGGCGGCTGCGACGGCTGGCGGATGGGGAGCCGCGCATCACCTTCGCCGGCGCTTATGATAACCGGCGCGTAGCTGAGGTGCTGGCGGGATTGGATGTGTGTGTCGTGCCCTCCATATGGTATGAGAACCTACCCACAATCATTCTGGAGGCACAGGCCTGGGGGACGCCTGTGGTGACAGCCAACCTGGGGGGGATGGCTGAGATGGTGCGCCATGACGTGGATGGGCTGCTGTTCCGGCCTGGGGATGCTGACGACCTGGCGCGGCAGTTTCAGCGGCTGTTGGATGAGCCTGACCTGTTGCCCAGGCTGCGGGCTAATGCGCCGCCAGTGATGACGATTGAGGAGCAGATGCA
>DAOUBF010000067.1:0-39464 GCA_034432795.1 Anaerolineae bacterium | reverse complement strand
AGGTAAGGTAACTGAGGTACTCAACGGATTATTTCATAACGTCACCTTCGGTGACATAGGTAAGGTAACTGAGGATCACATGTATATTGGGCGGGTGATCGGAACGGTAGTGGCGACAATCAAGCATCCGGTGTTTGAGGGCCGGAAGCTGCTGCTGGTGGAGCGGTTGACGCCAGAGGGGCAGGAGACCGACCGCTATGACATCGCGGTGGATACCGTGCAGTCGGGCAACGGCGATTTGGTCCTGGTCATTGACGAGGGCAACTCGGCCCGCCAGGTGATCCACCAGGAAGAGGCCCCCATCCGGGCGGTGATCGTCGGGGTGATTGACCGGGTTGACATTCGGCCATGAGCTTGTACAGCGTGAGCGGTAGCGAATACGCGCTGCGCCGCGAGATCGTGCGCATTGGCAGGCTGATGTACGAACGCGGGCTGGCAGTGGCCACTGAGGGCAATATCTCTGCCCGCTTGAGCACCGACCGTATCCTGGTGACCCCTAGCGGGGTGTGCAAGGGGATGCTGGAGCCGGACCAACTGATCGTGGTCAATCTGGAGGGGGAGCGCATCGGGCCGGTCACCAGCGCCAACCGGGGCCTGCGCCCCACCTCGGAGATGCCCATGCACCTGGAAGCCTACCGGCAACGAGCGGACATCGGCGCCGTTGTCCACGCCCATCCCCCCACTGCCATTGCCCTGAGCATCGCCGGCATCTCCCTGGCCGAATGCCTGTTGCCGGAGACGATTGTCTTCCTGGGGCTGGTGCCCACAACGGCCTATGCCACCCCCGCCAGCGCAGAGAACGTGCGCGCCATTCGTGAACTGATCGTCGGGCATGACGCTATCCTCCTGCAACGGCATGGGACGCTGACGGTGGGGCGCGACCCCTGGGACGCTTTTATGAAGGCGGAGATCGTGGAGCATAGCGCCCGCATCGCGCTGATCCTGCACCAGCTTGGGGGCGGCCCGCCCCTGCCCCCGGAAGAGGTGCAGAAGCTCTTGGCCATGCGCCAGGCGCTGGGGCTGGCGAGGCCGGGCGAGGCGGGGGAGTTCTGCGCTGTCTGCGGCGTGTGCCATCCTACCGGCCAGCATGTTCGCTAGTTGGCAGCCTGATGGCTTCCCTCCCCCGTTAAGGGGGGCAGAGGGGGGTGATATGCCCCCCACCCCAACCCTCCCCCGCAGAGGGGGGAGGGGAGGTGGCTCCAGTTCACCAGGCCGCCACCTGGCGCTCCCAGGCGTCAATCATGCGATGGTAACGCTCATGCTCGCCGGGGCCGGTGCGCTCGCGCTCAATGACCTCAAAGGCGTCGCAAAGTTCCTCCTGCTCGCTGGGGGAGAGCAATTGGTCGGCCATGGGGAACAGGACGTGGTTCTCCTTTAGGATATGCTCACGCAGCAAGGCGATATAGCCCTGCGCCTGCTCTATCAGCGCCTGGCGGCCCTGGGGGTCGCCAGCGAATGCCGGCTGTATAGCCGCCTGCATCCCCCGGATGAAGGCGCGGCCCTGGTCATGCTCAGCCAGCATGACGCCCAGCGGGCCGCCCTCACGCGGGACGCCCCGCTCCTCCAGGGTGGGGAAGAGGCGCTGCTCTTCCTTGGCGTGGTGGCAATTGTCGGCGAAGTTGCGGAAGAATTCGGTTGCGTCGTGGAATAGCGCCGGGGGCACAGCTTCCCCGCGCTGCAGCCGCCGCACAGCCGCCTCTACGATGTTCAACATACGCTCAATCCCGGCGTGCTCGTCACGTAGGATATTGGTTGCTTTCATGGTAGCCCTCCACAGTCAGTTGTTGCGCTCAGCATGGCGTTCCAAGTTATTATAAGGCAGGGCGCAGCGGGCTTCTATGATTTAAATCAAACGCCGAGGCCTGGCTAGAAATCGTGAATTCGTGTACAATTTCACCCCGGTAGAGACTGCCAGGCCAGGTAAACCATGCCATCCGGAAATTTCACCTCCCTTCCCCGCAAAGGGGGAGGGTTGGCGAGGGGGAATGGATGGACAAGATTGTCGTTGAGAACCTGAATTTCTACTATGGCTCCAAACAGGCTCTGTTTGACGTCTC
Source organism: Anaerolineae bacterium (assembly GCA_034432795.1). Taxonomy (GTDB): domain Bacteria; phylum Chloroflexota; class Anaerolineae; order DSLN01; family DSLN01; genus DAOUBF01. The sequence goes on along the minus strand of DAOUBF010000067.1, from coordinate 37,407 downwards.
CATCCGCATCCCAGAGCGGATGATCACGGCTCTCATTGGGCCGTCGGGCTGCGGCAAGAGCACCTTCTTGCGTTGCCTCAACCGCATGAACGACACCATCCCCGACACTCGTGTGGAGGGGAAGATTCTGCTGGATGGCGAGGATATTTACCGGCCCGGGATGGATGTGGTGGAGTTGCGGCGGCGCGTGGGGATGGTCTTCCAGCGGCCTAACCCCTTCCCGCAGTCCATCTACGACAATGTCGCTTTTGGCCCCCGTGTGTTGGGGCTGAATGGCCGCCTCAGCCTGGATGATGTGGTGGAGCAGTCCCTGCGTGCTGCGGCGCTCTGGGATGAGGTCAAGGACAAGCTGCGGGCGCCTGCGCTCAGCCTCTCGGCGGGGCAACAACAGCGCTTGTGCATTGCCCGTGTCCTGGCGGTTGAGCCGGAGGTCGTGCTCATGGACGAGCCGGCCTCGGCGCTGGACCCCATCGCTACGCTCAAGATTGAAGAGTTGATGCAGGAACTGAAGAAAAACTACACCATTGTGGTCGTCACCCACAATATGCAGCAGGCTGCCCGCGTCTCGGACAAGACCGGGCTGTTCTGGCTGGGTCGGCTGGTGGAGTACGACGATACCGCCAAGATCTTCACGCGCCCCTCGCAGCAACTCACCGAAGACTATATTACCGGGCGGTTCGGTTAGGCCCTATACCGCCTGGCACTCCCTCCTCCAACCACCCCCGCAACTCGGCGCACTTCGCCAGAAATGCGGCCTCCTGGCGGTAGCCCAGGCGCCCGGCCTGGGGGTTCTCAATCACCAGCGCCCGGCGGTTAGGCGGCCTCCCCAGCACCAGGATGCGCTGGCCCAGGAAGACCGCCTCCTCAATGCTGTGGGTGACCAGCACCGTCGTCAGCCCCGCGGCCCCGCCCTCGGCCCGTAGTTCCACCATCAGGTTTTGCAGGTCCTCGCGGGTGAGCGCATCCAACGAGGAGAAGGGTTCATCCATGAGCAAGAGATCGGGCTTAAGCGCCAGGGTGCGGGCGATGGCAGTGCGCTGGCGCTGGCCGCCGGAGATCTGCGCCGGGTATTTATCGCGCACGGCCTCAATCCCCAGCCGCCGCAGCCAGAACGTGACGGTCTCCTCCGGGTTGGCGCTGACGGGCTGGCGCGGTGCGTGCGTGCCGTCCGGGCCGTAGAAACGGTGGATGCGCAGGCCCAAGGCCGCATTGTCCGCCACCGTCGCCCAGGGCAACAGGCCGTAGTCCTGAAGGATCAGGCCGGTCTCCGGACGCGGGCGCATCACCACCTGGCCCTTGATCAACACCTGTCCCGATGTGGGCCGGCGCAGCCCGGCGAGCAGATAGAGCAGCGTGGTCTTGCCGCAGCCCGACGGCCCGATCACCGCCCAGGCTTCGCCCGCCTCCACGCGCCAGTTGAAGCCCTCAAACACCGGCGTGCCCCCGCCGGGATAGCTGAACGTAAGATCGCGAACCTCAATCATGACAGACGATTCCCCCCATCCCAACCCTCCCCCTCAGAGGGGGGAGGGGGTTGCGCCTATTCCCTCCCCCATCCAGGGGGAGGGTCAGGGAGGGGGTGATGATTCTGTAATCTGACCGGCTCTAGTGGTTGACCTCCAGGTAACTCCCGTCCACCGCATCCTTGTAGGCCACCGGCGCCTTGAGCAGGCCCTTCTCCATCATCCACTGAACGACGTCGTTCCATTCGGCCTCGCTGGTGATCTCGGCCTTGGGGAAGGGCGGCATCTGATACGTGCCCTGGATGGCCTGGGGCACGACCTTCTGCTCAATGAGCACATCGCGGTATTTGTCCGGGTTGGCGTTTAATTCATCCACCGCCCGGTTCCAGGCCCGCAGGAAGCGACGCACCGCCTCCGGGTTGGACTGGAGCGTGTTCACGCTGAAGCTCAGGTTGCTTTGGGAGAACTGGGTGTATTTTGTGTCGTCCAGGACGACCTTCGCGCCTGCCGCGACCGCACCGGAGGCCAGCGGGTCGGGGATGGTCGCCGCCTTGATCTGGTCGCTCATCAGTGCCTCGTAGCGGGCGGTGATCACCGTGTACTCCACCGTCTTGATCTCCTCCGGCTTTAGCCCGGCCTGTTCCAGCAACCGGTCGGTGATGTACTCAATCACCGTGTTGTGTGAGATACCGATCTCCACGCCCTTGAGTTGCTCCGGCGCGGTGATGCCGCTGTTGGGCGAAGCCAGGATGCGGTACTGAGCCGATTGGGGGTAGGCACGGCGGGCCACCGCCACGATCTTGATCTGCGGCCCGTTCTGGTTGAACAGCGCCGTGGAGATCAGGTCATTCAACATGCCGTCAATCTCCCCGGCCTGCATGAGCGCATCGCGCTCCTGGGCGCTTTTGACCGGCTTAAGTTCCACCTCCAGCCCCACCTCTTTGAAATAGCCGTTCTGCTGCGCCACGTGGAAGGGGATGACATCCAGGATAGGCAACAGGCCCATGCGCAGCCTGAACACCTCCCCGCCCGATGGCGAAGCGGTGGGAGAGGTGGAAAGTTGTCCGCCGCCTGTCGCTGGCGTGGCCACAGGCGTGGGTGCGGACACACCACAGGCGGACACCAGAAGCGCGACGGTCACAAGGGCCACGCGCCAATGCTTGAAGCATAACTTCCTCAACGTTAGCCTCCTTGAAGGGGGTTCAAAATGAGCGCCAGGATCGTGGCGACGAAGATCGTGACGCTGATGATGCCGTTGACGTTGAAAAAGGCCAGGTCAACTTTGGACAGGTCCAGCGGCGAGACCAACGAGTGCTCGTAGGCCAGAAGCGCGGCCACGATGAGCAGCCCCAGCCAGTAGACCCAGCCCAGGCCCATGTTCCAGCCGACGGCGGCGAGCAGGAGCACGGTGATCACATGGCAAATCCGCGCCCAGCGCAACGCCGTGGCCACACCGAAACGCGCCGGCACCGCGTAGAGGTTTTCGCGCCGGTCAAAGTCCACGTCCTGGCAGGCGTAAATGAGGTCAAAGCCGGCGATCCAGAAGGTGATTGCGCCGAGGAGCAGGAACGCGGGAAGCTCCAGCGCGTTGCGCACGGCGGCCCAGGCCCCCGGCGCGGCCAGCCCATCGGTGAACCCCAGAATCCAGTGCGACAGCCAGGTGAAGCGCTTGGTGTAGGCATAGCCCACCAGGAAGATCAGCGCACCGGGCAGGAGTTTCAGTGTGAGTGGCGTCAGTTGCCAGGCGGCGATGGTCAGGATAAGTGCCGAAAGCACGGCGTAGGCCAGGACGGTGCGTGGCGAGATCAGGCCGCGTGGCAGGGGACGATTGGCCGTGCGCGGGTTGCGCGCATCCAGGTGGCGGTCGGCCAGGCGGTTGACCGCCATCGCCAGGGTGCGGGCCGCAACCATAGCGATGGTGATCCAGATGAACTGGTGTCCGCTGGGCCAGCCGCGTGCCGCCAGCACCATCCCCAGATAGGCGAAGGGCAGCGCGAAGATGGTATGCTCAAACTTGATCATCTCCAGGAAGGTCCTCATGGCAGCGTGTACTCCATCAACACTGCGTCTGAGAACATCTCGCCATGCTCCGGCATGAAGTCGCGCAGTTCGCGCACCGCCTTGAAGCCGATGCGCTCGTAGAGGGGCTGGGAACGCGCATGGCCGATCAACTGCACCTTTTCCACGCCCATGCGCCGGGCGATCTCAATCTCGCGCTCAATCAGCCGCCGCCCGATGCCGCGCCCCCGGTAGCGGGGCAGGACGCCCACAGAGACAATGTACAGCACCTCGCCCCAGGGGTCATGGTAGGCGTGCACCCCACGCGGGTCGGCATGCACCTGGGCGATGTCCCCTTGTCGCCGTTCGCTCCAGCGGATGGCGTTCACCATGCCCAGGATCACGCCGCTCTCCTCCGCCACCAGAAAGGCCTGGGGCAGGAAGGCCTGCCGCCGGGCCAGTTCTTCCTGCGAGGCGGCGGCGCGGGCCCATACCTGCCGCTCTACTTCGGCGACGATGGGCATTTCATCGGGGCGGGCGGGGCGGATGTGCAGCATCGCTCATGCCTCACCGATCCCATACTCACTCCAGCGCCGGTCCACCAGCGCCTTGATCTCCGGACTCATGACAATATCGGGCGGCCACTCCCGTTGAAAGCCATCCAGCGGCCCCTTGCGCGTGGCGTCAATGCCGATCTTGGCGCCATAGTTGGGGCGCGGCGCGGCATGGTCCAGCGCGTCCACCGGCCCCTCCACGATGACACAATCGCGCCCGGCGTCAATGTTGTTGGTCACGCGCCAGGCGACCTCGGAGAGGTTGTGGACATTCACATCGGCGTCCACGACGATGATGGCTTTGGCCAGCATCATCAGCCCCAGCCCCCACAGGCCGTACATGACCTTGCGGGCCTGGCCGGGGTAGCGCTTGCGGATGGAGACGATCACCAGGTTATGGAACACGCCCTCGGCGGGCATGTTAATATCCACGATCTCCGGCAGAAACAGCCGGATCAGCGGCAGGAACAGCCGCTCGGTGGCCTTGCCCATCCAATAGTCTTCCATCGGCGGGCGCCCCACAATCGTGGTGGGGTAGATGGGGTGTTGGCGCCGGGTGATGGCGGTGATGTGCATCACGGGGTAATGGTCGGGCAGGGAATAATAGCCGGTGTGGTCGCCGAATGGCCCTTCCAGGCGGTGCTCGCGGGGGTCCACGTAGCCCTCAATGATGATCTCGGCGTCGGCGGGGACCTCCAACGGTTGTGAGACGCAGGGAACCAGTTCCACCGGCCGCCCGCGCAGCCAGCCCGCCAGGAGGAATTCATCTATGTCTGGGGGCAGGGGTGCCGAACCTGACCAGATGGTGGCCGGGTCGCCGCCCAACGCCACCGCCACCGGGATGCGCTCTGCCTGCACTTCCTGGGCGACGCGCTCATGTTCGGCGCCGCCCTTGTGCAGTTGCCAGTGCATCCCCAACGTGCGCTCATCAAAGACCTGCAGCCGATACATGCCCACGTTGCGCCTGCCGCTGCGCGGGTCGCGGCTGATTACGCAGGGCAGGGTGATATAGCGCCCGGCGTCCAGCGGCCAGCACTTCAGGATGGGCAGCCCGGCCAACGAAGGGTTCTGGGTCTCCACGACCTCCTGGCAGGGGGCGCGGCGCACCGTGCGCGGACCAATGCGGGCGACATCCAGCAGTTGTCCCAGCTTGCCCAGCTTCTCCCCCCAGGTTTTGGGCATGCCCAGGTCCAGCAGGCTGGCCAGGCGCTGGCCCAGTTCGTCCAGGTCGTCCACGCCCAGGGCCAGGGCCATGCGGCGGCGCGAGCCGAACATATTGATCAGCACGGGGATGTCGCTGCCGCGCACATTCTCAAACAGGAGCGCCTTATTGCGCTCCGCCGGCCCCTTGCTGACGCGGTCGGTGATCTCGGTGATCTCCAGTTCGGGGTCCACCGGAGCGCGGATGCGGATAAGCTCCCCTTCGGCGTCCAGCCGGGCGATGAATTCGCGCAGGTCTTGATAGGCCACCGGTCTCCCTTTAATTCATTCAAAAAATTCTGAACGAATTGCGCATGTCTATTTTATCACAAATAGCGACGCAGGCCAACTCCCTGGGATCGGCTTCACCCCATTCTAGACCGGGCAGGGGGCAGATGCAAGCGAGACAGGCCCTCTCCTACAAGGGGGAGCGACGGGCTACACCAGGGCCAGGAAGACATCCTCCAGCGTGGGTTCGGCAGGCTCCAGATGCGTGACCCGGATGCCTGCTGAGGCCAGTGCAGCGCGCAAGGCCCCGGCTTCTACCTGGGAAGCAGCCACCGCCCGCAGGTGATCGCTGGCCAGCCCGGCCCGCAACACACCGGGCAGGCGAGCCAGGGCATCCAGCGCGGGCATGAGCGGCTCGGCATACACATCCCAGGCGCGCCCCGGCAGGGCGCGCTCCTTGAGCGCCGAAGGAGTGTCCATGGCCAGCAGCCGCCCATTGCGCATGATGCCCACGCGGCCACAGTATTCGGCCTCATCCATGTAATGGGTAGTGACAAACACGGTGACGCCAGCTTCGGCCATCGCATAGATCAGGTCCCAGAACGCCCGGCGCGCCAACGGGTCCACGCCGCTGGTCGGCTCATCCAGGAACAGCAACTGGGGGCGATGCACGATAGCCGTGGCCAGGGCCAGGCGTTGCCGCCAGCCCACTGAAAGATCGCCCGCCCGCTGGTGTTCCTGGCCCTTCAGCCCCACCAGGTCCAGCACCTCCATCAGGCGCTTTGGCTCACCTACACCGTAAACGCCCGCGTAAAAGGCCAGGTTCTCGGCCACCGTCAGCTCATGATACAGCGCAAACTTCTGCGACATATACCCCACCCGCTCCCGAATGGCCTCGGCCTGCCGCACCACATCGTAGCCCAACACACGCGCTTCCCCTGCACTGGGGCGCAGCAGCCCCAGGAGCATACGGATCGTAGTCGTCTTCCCCGATCCGTTCGGCCCCAGATAGCCCACCACCTCGCCGGCCCGGACCTCAAACGAGACGTGGTCCACAGCGATGAAGTCGCCAAAGCGGCGGGTGAGGTCTTTAACCTGGATGACGCTGCCGTTGGGGTGTGCCATCGTCATTCAGCCTCCAACAAGGCGATGAACACGTCCTCCAGTTGCGGCGGGATCGGACGCAGGCGTATGATCTCGCCCCCCTCGGCCTGAACACGGGCGGCCAGGTGAGCCATAACCCCCTGGGCTGCGCCCTCGCGAACGCGCAGATGCAGCCGGTCGCCGAACATTTGCACATCCTCAACTGCCTCGTCCGCCTGGGCCAGGCGGCGCAGAAGCGGCAAGGGATGGCCTCGCAACTCCAAGACCGTTCCCTGGAGGCGGGTGCGCAAGGCATTGGGCGGCCCTTCCACGATGAGCTTCCCCCGGTTCATGAAGCCCACCCGTGTACACCGCACCGCCTCGTCCATGTAGGGCGTGCTCACCAGCACGGCGGCCCCCTCCTGCGCCACCAGCCGGATGATCAACTGCCAGAAATCCTGCCGCGTCACCGGGTCCACACCGGCGGTCGGCTCGTCCAGGAGCAGGATGCGCGGTTGGTGGACGAGCGCAGCCGCCAGCCCTAGCTTCTGCTTCATGCCGCCAGAGAGTTCACCTGCCCGCCGGTCGGCGAATTCGGCCAGGCCCACAAACGCCAGGATGTCCAGGGAACGTGGCCGCCATTGCGAGGCGGACAGGCCGCGCACCTCGGCAAAGAAGCGGATATTTTCCAACACGGTCAGGTCCTCGTAGAGGGAGAAGCGCTGGGGCAGATAGCCGATCTGCGCCCGTGCCTGCTCGGTTTGCCGTTGCAGGTCAAAGCCGCCCAGCACGACCCGTCCCGCGTCCATGCGCAGCGCGCCGCACAGCAGGCGCATTGTCGTCGTCTTCCCGGCCCCATCTGGCCCCACCAGCCCGTAGATCTCGCCGGCGTGGACGGCCAGGGACAGGTCATCTACGGCGACCAGATCACCGAATGCCCGTCGCAGGTTGTGCGCTTCAATGAGCGGGGTCATCGCCGCCTTCAGAATTGGACATCCGCAGGCATGCCCGGCTTGAGCTTGCCCGCCGGGTCGCTCACCGAGAGCTTCACGGCAAACACGGTGGTGCGGCGGCCCGCTTCGGTTTGCACATTGCGCGGGGTGAACTCGGCGCGGTCGGCGATGTGCGTCACTGTCGCCTCAAAGGTCTCCCCAGGGAAGGAGTCCACGGTCACCGTGGCATGGGCCCCCAGGCGGATCTGGCCGTAGCGGTCCTCCGGGATGTAGACCGTGATCGTCAGGGCATCAAGCTGACCCAGGGTGAGCACCGCCGCCCCGGCCTGCACGATCTCGCCCGGCTCAATGCTGCGGGCGACGACGGTGCCGCGGGTGGGAGCGCGTACCACCAGCTTCTTCAGTTGGACATCTATTAACTCCAGTTGGGCCTGGGCCTGGGCCAGGTTGGCCTGGGCCGCATCCACCTGGGCCTGGGCTGCGGTGATCTCTTCGGGGCGAGCACCGGCCTTGACCAGCGCCAGGCGGGCCTGGGCGGCCTGCACCTCGGCCTGGGCTGCGGCTACATCTTCAGGTCGCGCTCCGGCCAGAAGCTCGTTCAGCGCGGCCTGCGCCTGGGCCACCTGCTGCTGGGCCACCTTGATGTCCTCGGGCCTGGGCCCCTTGAGCAGGTTTTCATAATTGGCTTTGGCCTGCTCATATTGGATAGTGGCCTGCTCCATCTGCAACGATTGAGGCAGGAGCGCGATGTCGGGACGCCAGGCAATGGGATCATAGGCGGCATGGGCCTGCTTCAACGCCGCCTCGGCCAGTTTGACCTGGGCCTCCGCTGCGATGAGTTGCTCCGCCGTCGGCCCGGCCTTGACCCGCTCCAGATTCGCCTGGGCTACGGCAACGGCCTGCCGGGCGCTGGCGATCTGCTCCGGCGTGGGGCCGTGGATCAGGCGGTCCAGCCGCGCCTGGGCCGCCTGCACCGCCGCCTCCGCCTGAGCGATCTCCTCCTGGCGCGGCCCGGCCCGCAGGCGATCCAGGTTGGCCTGGGCAGCCCGCAGCCCCGCCTGGGCTGCCTGCACCGCCGCCTCCGCCTGCCGTCGCTGCGCCTGCAGCACCTCATCGTCCAGCCGGAAAAGACCATCGCCCGCCTGAACCGTGTCGCCTTCCTTGACCATGACATCGGCCACACGCCCGCTCAGTTCAGGCGCGATGTGGACCTCCACCGCCTCCACTGTACCTGAGGCCCGCAGCGGCCCGGCGGACTCAGCGGCGGAGACCCGATAGAGATAGACCAGGGCCGCCCCCATCAGGCCGAGCAATACGATGATAGGGATGATCGTTCGTAGGGTTTCCGGAATAGCGCGATGTCGCATGTTCACCTCCATCCAGGGCGAAGGGGGAATGGCTGATCTCCTTCGCCGTTCGTCAGTTCCCTTACCTATGTCACCGAAGGTGACAGTGTGAAATAATCCGTTGAGTACCTCAGTTCCCTTACCTGTGTCACCGAAGGTGGCATTGTGAAATAATCCGTTGAGTACCTCATTCATCATCCGTCCTAATCCAGCCGCTTGCGGAAGCGCAGCGCGGCAATGCCCATTACCACCAGCCCGAATACCGCCAGCGCAGCGATCTCCTCGGTCAGGCTGTCGGCGCCCACACCCTTGAGCACAATAGAGCGGATGATCTTCAGATAGTAGCGCAGCGGAATCACCCGCGAGATGGCCTGGAGTGCGGGCGGCATGGCCGCCAGCGGGAAAAAGAAGCCCGACAGGAAGATCGTCGGCAGCATGGTGAAATACGTCAGCATCATGGCCTCCTGTTGCGTTTTGGCGATGGTAGAGATCAGGATACCGATGCCCAACGACCCCAGGAGAAACAGCCCCGATAAGGCCAGCAAGAGGCTCAGGCTGCCGCGAATGGGCACGCCGAACCAGAGGGAGCCTACGACCAGGACCTCAATCGTGTCAAACAGCGCGATCAGGACGTAAGGGATGATCTTGCCCAGGATGAGTTCCCAGGAGCGGATGGGCGTGACGATCAGTTGTTCAATCGTCCCGCGTTCCCGTTCGCGCACGATGGCCGTCGCGGTCAGCATGGTGGTCATCAACTGCAGGATCATGCCGATCAGCGCGGGCACCATAAAATACGCGCTTTGCAGGTCAGGGTTGTACCACACGCGGCTGCGCACGGTCAGCGCGGGCTGTGTCGTCCCGGCCAGCCCGCTGCGTGAGAGCCGCTCAACCACCAGTTGGGTGGAGTGGCTCTGGCCGATCAGTTCGGCGGCAGCCAGGCTGGTGGAGGCGACGTTGGGGTCGGAGCCATCCAGGACAAAGGCCACCGTAGCGGTGCGGTTGCCCAACACGCGCTCACTGTAATCGGGCGGGATGATCAGCCCGGCCTGGGCCTGGCCGCTGTCAATCAACGCCCGCAACTCTTCCTCGGAATCCACGTCGTAGGCGATGCGGAAGTAGTCGGCGGCGCGGTAGGCGTCCAGCAGCCGCCGTGCCGCCGGGCTGCGGTCCTGGTCAAAGACCGCCAGGGGGACGTTGCGCACATCGGTCGTGGCGGTGTAGCCCAGCAGGAAGAGCTGGATCACCGGGATGGCGAAGGTGATGTAGAGTGTGCGTGGGTCGCGCAGGATTTGCAGGAACTCCTTGCGGATAAGTGAAAGCAGGCGGTTCATTCCCTTTCCTTTGCCGACGGCTCATCTTAGGCCAGGATGCCATGCAGGTAAATATCCACAAAGTAATCCAGGGCATTCGTCCGGAACTCCGGTGGAATACGGTCGTCCAACATCAACTCGGTGATGTAGTAAGAAAAGAATAACCCCACGAAAGCGCGGAGCATAATGGGGAGGGGGATAGGGCGCAGATTGCCGGGGATACTTCTGAAGCGCTCAACCAGTTCTAAAAATTGGGGCAGCAGGCTGGTGAGCAACTCCGGCAGGTGCTGCGCCTGGAACTCCACCAATTCAATGAACATGAGTTTGAGGAAATCGGGGCGCTTTCCCAGGGCAGCGAGCATCTGTGTCGCCGCGTGACGCACGAATTCTTCCACCGTGTTGCCCTGCGCGTTTTTGAGCGCTGGCAGAATCTCATGGTAGGGATGGTGGGCCAGGAGGACAGCAAGGAAGATGTCCTCTTTACTGGCAAAGTGGTTGTAGATGCCGCTCAGCGCGATGCCGGCCTGCCCGGCGATCTGGCGCATGGAGGTGCCATGGTAGCCGTGTTGCAGGAACAGGCGGTAGGCCGTTGCGACGATCTCGGCGCGAGTGCGCTCGCCTTTGGTGATCGTTTCTCCTGTCATCACATGGCCTCAAAAATGAACGGTCGTTCGTTCGTATTTTACGATAGAAATGCAGCCTTGTCAATATTTACGGTTGAGGTCCTCCCATAAATGGCGGGATGGGCAAGGCGGGATAGAATAGCCTGTAGGGCGGCTTTCCATAGCCGCCAAAGAGCGGCAGGTATGGAAACCTGCCCTACGGAATTCCACGCGCGGAGAGCCTCCATTCACGCTGACGTGGCGTAGAGTTCCTTGGGCTTCCCGGTACAACATAGCGCGTGAGCCATGCTTGACGGATTTAGGATAGGCAATTACGGAGTGGGGCTGGCGGCCAGCAGTCGCGCCTCCCCTATTAGAACCCCAGTTTCTACGAGAAACCGGGGTTCTGGACTACCTGGCGCCTGACGAAGTGACTATAATGGGGCTTATCAAGCACTGATCGCGGAGACAGATGCCATGTCACCCTTACCTGCTGAGGCTGGTTTCGGCACACGCGCCATTCATGCGGGCGAGGCAGGCGATCCCAGCCACGCCTATCTCACCCCGATCTATCAAACCGCGTCCTTCCGCTTTGATTCGTTTGAGGAGAGCGACGCCACCTTCGCCGGGGAGCGCCCCGGCTACTTCTACACGCGCAACGGCAACCCCACGATTGCCGCGCTGGAGGCCAAGCTGGCCGCACTGGAAGCGACTGGCCTGGATGACCCTGCGCGCGCCCTGGCGTTTAGCTCCGGTATGGCCGCCGTGAGCGCCGTGCTGCTGGCGCTGGCCGAAGCGGGCGGCCAGATCATCAGTCAGGAGGCCCTGTACGGCGTGACCTATCAACTCCAGGCCACCCTTCTCCCCCGCTACGGCATCGGGGTGACCTTCGTGGACCCCGGCGACCCGATGGCAGTAGCGCGGGCGCTGGACGCCGCCGGGGGGCGCGCCCGTGCCGTCCTCCTGGAGACGCCGGTCAACCCCACGCTACGCTGTATAGACATTGCCGCGATTGCCCAAATCGCCCATGCGCACGACGCACTGCTGATCGTGGACAACACACTCGCCACGCCCTACGCTCAGCGACCGCTGGCGCTGGGCGCGGATGTGAGCGTGTACAGCACCACCAAGTTCATCGCCGGGCATGGCGCCATCATCGGCGGCGCGGCGGTGATGCGCGCCGGCGCTGACTTTGCCCCCTGGCTGGAGCTTTACCGCAAGCACCTGGGCGCCATCCCCGGCCCCTTTGATGCCTGGCTGACGGCGCTGGGCCTGCGCACGCTGCATATCCGCATGGAGCGCCATTGTGCCAACGCGCTCGCCGTGGCCCGCTTCCTGGACACGCACCCGCAGGTTGTGCGGGTCTATTATCCCGGCCTGCCCACCTCTCCCGATTACGCCCTGGCCTCGCGCCAGATGACGGCCTTCGGCGCCATGGTCTCGTTTGAGGTCAAAGGAGGGGTGGAGGCCGCCCGGCGCGTCCTAGATGCCGTCCGCCTGTGCGTGATCACGCCCACCTTGGGGACGCTGGACACGCTGATCACCCATCCGGCCACGATGAGCCACCGCGACCTGACGCCCGCCGAGCGCCAGCGCATGGGCATCTCCGATGGCCTGATCCGCCTTTCCGTTGGGTTGGAGGATGTGGCCGATATTATCGCCGATCTGGAGCAGGCCCTCGCCCAGGTCTGAAGTAGAGGGTTGCGCCTGTTCCCTCCCCCTGGATGGGGGAGGGGTAGGGAGAGGGTGGCTCTGCCCCTCACCCCCATCCCCTCTCCCACGCTGCGGGAGAGGGGTGACTTTGCCCCCTCAGCCCTCCCCCACAGAGGGGGGAGGGGAGCGCATGGCCATGCGCCCCTACTTGACCGTTCGCCCCTGGCGAGTACAATGGGCGCAGTCCATTCCTGTGGTCGCCAACCCAGATGTGTGATGAAAGGAGCAGCCCGATGGTGAAACTGGTCGCTTTGTATAAGAAGCCCGCTGATGTGGAAGCTTTTGAAGAGCACTACGCCAACGTCCATCTCCCGCTCATTGAGAAGGTCCCCCATGTCGTCAAAACCTCGCTCACCCGCTTTTGGGGCATCGCCGGCGGCGGCGAGCCGCCTTATTACCTCATGTACGAGATGTACTTTGAGGACCGTGACAAACTTGACGAGGCCATGCGCTCACCGGAGAACCGCGCTGCGGGCCGGGACCTGATGAGCTTTGCCCGCGACATCGTGACGGTGATGTTCGCCGACGTGTATGAGTCGTGATGTTAACCTCCGCAGACCTGGCCGCCTTTATCGTCAGAGAAGGCATCGCCGCCGAGATCATCCCGTTGCCGACCCATACGCCCACCGTTGAGACGGCCGCGCAGGCGCTCGGCGTGGACACAGGGCAGGTCGCCAAGTCGCTGCTCTTCCTGGTGGATGGGCGCCCTTACCTGGTGATCGGTTATGGCACCGGGCGCGTGGATGTGAGGAAGATCGCCGCTCACTTCGGCGTCGCCCGTAAGCGCGTTAAGCTGGCCGATGCCGACACCGTCCTGGCGATCACCGGCTACCTGGCCGGGGCGGTGCCGCCCTTCGGCCACAAACAGCCCCTGCCCACCCTCCTTGACCCAGGCATTCTTAGCCTGCCGGTCCTGTACGCCGGGGGCGGGGACCTGAATACCATGCTGCGCATCGCGCCCGCCGAGCTTCAGCGCGTGACTGCAGCCCAGATCGTCCCTGTGATGGAGTGCCATGAGCAACGTCAGTGAACCCCTATTCGCTGGCCGACCGCCGGAGACGTTCGGCTTTCAAAATATCCTCTACACCAAAGAGGGGCAGGTGGCCACGATTGCCTTCAATCGGCCCCACGTGCTCAACGCCGTTAACCTGCCCCTGTTGGACGAACTCAACGAGGCCCTGCGCGATGTCGCCTGGGACGACAGCATTGCGGTGCTGGTCCTCACCGGTGTGGGTGACCGCGCCTTCTGCACGGGCGCGGACATGAAGGAGCAGCAGGCCTTCCTCCAGCGACCGCGCAAGTACTGGCACTGGTTCAACCGCTTCATTGAGGCCCATGAGCGCCTGCGCAACCTGGGCAAGCCCACCATCGCCCGGCTGAATGGCATGGTCGTCGGCGGTGGCAACGAGTTTAATATGAGTTGCGACCTGGCCGTGGCCGCCGAGGATGTGATCATTCGCCATGTGGGGGCCTCGCACGGATCGGTGGCGGCGGCGGGCGCCACCCAATGGCTACCCATCCTGGTGGGTGACCGACGGGCGCGGGAAATCCTGTTCCTGAACGAGCCGATCACCGCCCAACAGGCGCTGGCCTGGGGTCTGGTCAACCGCGTTGTCCCGCGAGACCAGCTTGATGCTGCCGTCCAGGAGTTGGCCCAGAAGCTGATCCACAAGTTCCCGGAGATCAGCCGCTACACCAAGCAGCACCTCAACTTCTGGCGCGACCTCTCCTGGCATCTGACCATCGGGCACGCCCGTGACTGGCTGGCGATCCACAATGTCTCGCCGGAGACCTACGAGGGCATCCACGCCTTCGCCGAGAAGCGCCAGCCGGATTACGCCGCCATCCGCCGCCGCTGGGCCGAGGACGACAGCCCGGAGTACCTGTGGGGGCCGCCCACGCGCACCTGCCCGCACTGTGGCGCCCAGGGCCTGCCAGCGCGCTTTGCCCATTGTGGGGTGTGCGGCGGGGCGCTGGAAGATAGGGAGCGCGAAACGTAGCGGCAAGGGCGGGATGACATCCCCCTCACCCAGTACCGGGCTTCAGCCCGGTTGGGAGAGGGGCAGGGAGGGGGTGAACACCGCTGCCCCGGTCTCGCACTTGACATCGGCGCCAGGCTGCGGTAGGATCAGTTCAGCAGGGTGGGAAGGTGCACAGACCCCCGGCTTGTTACCGGGGGTCTATATTTAGAGCCAGCATGACCCGGATCATTTCTGTTTTTGGCGGCAATGCCCCTCAGGTGGGCAGCCCGGCCTATGAGGAGGCCCGGCGCCTGGGGCACTTGCTAGCGGCGGCCGGCTTCAGTGTCGCCACCGGCGGCTACGGCGGGACGATGGCGGCGGTGAGCCAGGGCGCGCATGAGGCCGGTGGACACGTCATCGGTGTCACTACCGACCTGTTCGCGCGTCGTGGGCTGAAGCCCAACCCCTGGGTGCACGAGGTGGTCCACTTCCCCACGCTGCGCGAGCGCCTCTTGCACCTGGTGACCACCAGCGACGGCCTGATCGCGCTGAAGGGCGGCGTGGGCACGTTGAGCGAGGTCGCCCTGGCCTGGAGCTTCCTCCAGACCGCCGAGATGGCGCCCAAGCCGCTGATCCTCGTCGGCCCAGGCTGGCGGCGGACAATTGAGACCTATGCGCAGGAGTCGTACATCGGCCAGCGTGACCTGAAGCTTTTGACCCTGGTGGATACGCCGGAGGAGGCGGCGGAGGTTCTGCGGCGGTTACTACTGTAATCGTTGAGTCCGGAGGCTATGTGTGGATATCGCGTATTCAGTCGCTGGCATACCGATCCGCCTGACCGAAGAGAGATGGGAACACATTGTCAACAACAAGCCTTATATGGATGCTTATTATGAGGAGGTGCTCAATGCCATTGAGCACCCAACATGGATTCTACAGGGCTATGCCGGGGCCCTCGTAGCCGTCCGGACCCTTGGACGAGAAAAGTACCTGCACGTGGTTTATCGGGAGGTCAGCCGAGATGATGGATTCATCATCACGGCGTTCGTCTCACAGAAGATCAACCGGAGAGCGATCATATGGCCAAGGAAATCTTAGGAGAGCAAAGTCTGGATCATCTGCTCAGAGCGGTCTCGCACTTGGTGCACTTACCTAAGAGTCAAATGTGGCTGGACTACGATCTAGAAGCGGATGTGCTCTATGTGCATTTTGAAAGCAAGCCTAGCTCAACGCACAGCGAGATGCAAGAAAACGGTATCATCTTTGATTATAAGGATGACACCCTGGTCGGGATCACTATACTTGGAGCGTCACAGCGTTAACCCGAGAGGTTCAGGCGATGGCTGAGAAGATTACACCCCGCAGCGAAGACTACTCTAAATGGTACAACGATGTGGTGCAGCAGGCAGAGATGGCCGACTACAGCCCTGTGCGCGGCTGCATGGTCATCCGCCCATATGGCTACGCGCTCTGGGAAAACATCCAACAGGCGTTGGACCGGCGCTTTAAAGCCACCGGCCATGTCAATGCCTATTTCCCGCTCTTCATCCCGTATAGCTTTATCCAGAAAGAGGCCGAACACGTGGCCGGTTTCGCACCCCAACTGGCCATTGTCACCATCGCGGGCGGCGAGACCCTGGAGGAGCCGCTGGTCGTCCGCCCTACATCGGAGACGATCATCGGCTATATGTATGCCCAGTGGATTCGCTCGTACCGCGACCTGCCTGTGCTGATCAACCAGTGGAATAATGTCGTCCGCTGGGAACTGCGCACCCGCCTGTTCCTGCGCACCGCCGAATTCCTCTGGCAGGAGGGCCACACCGCCCACGCCACCTACGAGGAGGCCGAGGCCGAGGCCCGCCAGATGCTGGACATCTACACCGACTTCGCCGAGAACGACGCGGCCGTGCCGGTGATCCGCGGGCGCAAGAGCGAAAGCGAGAAGTTCGCTGGCGCCTTGCGCTCCTACAGCATTGAGGCCATGATGGGCGATAAACGTGCGCTCCAGGCGGCCACCTCTCACAACCTGGGTGAGAACTTCGCCAGGGCATTTAACATCCAGTACCTGGATCAGAACAACACCCTGCGCTACTGCTGGACGACGAGCTGGGGCCTCTCCACGCGCTTTATCGGCGCCATCATCATGGTGCATGGCGATGACCAGGGGCTGGTGATGCCGCCCAAGCTCGCGCCCATTCAGGTCGTGATCGTGCCCATCTACAAGAGCGATGAGGAGCGCAGCCAGGTGATGGCGGCGGTGGAGCGTATCCGCGCCATGCTGGGCGAGCGCGTGCGGCTGAAGGTGGATGACCGCGAGGGCTACACCCCCGGCTGGAAGTTCAATGAGTGGGAGATGCGCGGCGTGCCGCTGCGGTTGGAGATCGGGCCGAAGGACGTGGCCCAGGGCCAGGTCACGCTGGCGCGGCGTGACACCCCAGGGCGCGCGGGCCGCATATCTGTACCCCAGGAGGGGCTACTCCCGCGCATTACCGACCTGTTGGCGGACATCCAGAAAGCGCTGTTTGAGCGTGCGGTGGCCTTCCGCCAGGCCAACACCTATTACCCCACCACCTACGACGAATTCCGCCAGGCGGTGGAAAATGGCTTCGCCTGGGCCTGGTGGTGCGGCGACCCCGCTGACGAAGAGAAGGTGAAAGAGGACACGAAGGCCACCACCCGCTGCATCCCACTGGACCAGCCGGGCGGTAGCGGGCCGTGCATTGTATGCGGCAAACCGGCCAGCGAGATGGCCGTGTGGGCCAGGGCGTATTAAGGACGGAGGATGTACCTTGAGCCATCCCTACCGAACGCACACGTGTGGTGAACTCTCTGTTGCCGACGTGGGCAAGGAAGTGAAATTGTCCGGCTGGGTGCACCGGCGGCGCGACCATGGCCGGCTGATCTTCGTGGACCTGCGCGACCGCTATGGGATCACCCAGATCGTGTTCTCCGCCGACCGTGCGCCGGAAGCTTATGAGGCGGCTAAAGGACTGCGCTCGGAGTATGTCATCCGCGTCCAGGGCGAGGTGGTGGCCCGGCCAGCGGATATGCGCAACCCCAACCTTAAGACCGGCGATATTGAGGTCTGGGCCGGGCGCCTGGACGTGCTTAACCCCTCCAAACCGCTGCCCTTTGAGATAGATGTAGAGAAGCCCGTGCCGGAGACGGTCAATCTGAAATATCGCTACCTCTATCTGCGCCGTCAGAGTGTGCAGGAGCGCCTGATCATGCGCCACCGCATCACCCACTGGGTGCGCAATTTCCTCCACGCACGGGGCTTTGTTGAGATTGAGACGCCGCTGCTGTCCAAGACGACGCCGGAGGGTGCACGCGACTTCCTGGTCCCCTCGCGCAACTTTCCCGGCACCTTCTACGCCCTGCCGCAGTCGCCCCAGCAATACAAAGAACTGCTCATGATCGCGGGCTTTGATAAGTACTTCCAGATCGCCCGCTGCCTGCGCGATGAGGACCCGCGCGCCGACCGTCAGCCGGAGCACACCCAGATTGACATAGAGATGTCCTTCGTCACCCGCGAGGACGTCCTGGCGCTCCTGGAAGAGATGATCATCGGCCTGGTGGAGGAGGTCAGCGACCGCAAGCTTCTGTTCAAGCCCCTGCCGCGCATCCCCTACGCCGAGGCCATCGCCCGTTGGGGCTCGGACAAGCCCGACCTGCGCTTTGGCATGGAGCTTCAGGATGTCTCGGCGATTGCCGCCAAAAGCGGCTTCCGCGTCTTCGCCGACACCGTCGCCCAGGGTGGCCAGGTCAAGGGCATCGTGGTCCCCGGCCTGGCGGGCCTGTCGCGCCGCGAACTGGACGAGGTGAACGCCCGTGCGCAACAACTGGGCGGCAAAGGCATCGTGTGGCTGGCTGTGAACCCGGAGGGCGGCGTCCGCGCCTCCACCTCCCATCTGGAGCCGGAGATCACCCAGGCGATTGTGGCTGCCACCCAGGCCAACCCCGGCGACCTGATCTTGCTCGTTGGCGATACGCCGAAGACGGTCGCCAATGTGCTCGGCCAGTTGCGCCTGGACTTCGGCGACCGGCTGGGCCTGCGCGATCCCCAGGTCGTGGCCTTCGCCTTCATCATTGACTTCCCCATGTTTGAGTGGGATGAGGAGCGCCAGCGCTACGACCCGGTTCACCACATGTTCACGCGCCCCCGTCCCGACTCCCTGCCCCTCCTGGACACCGATCCGCTGGCGGCGATCAGTGAGCAATACGACATCGTGTGCAACGGGCTGGAGTTGGCCAGCGGCAGCATCCGGATCAACGAACGCTGGCTGCAGGAGAAGGTCATGCAGATGGTGGGCCTGTCGTTGGAGGAGGCCCGCAGCAAGTTCGGCCATCTGTTGGAGGCGCTGGAGTTCGGCGCCCCGCCTCATGGCGGCGTTGCGCCCGGCCTGGACCGGCTGGTGATGGTATTAACCGGCACGCCTGCGCTGCGCGAGGTCATCGCCTTCCCCAAGACGCAACGTGGCGAGGACCTGATGATGAACTCGCCTATCCCGGCGAGCGAGGAACAGTTGCGCGAGTTGCACCTGCGGGTCGTAGAGGATTAAGGGCCGCCGGCGGCTCAGTTCTCACCTCCTCCCTCACCCTCCCCCATCCAGGGGGAGGGAACAAGTAGGGGCGCGATTCACCGCGCCCCTACTCTCGGCCATCTGGTCAGGCGTCTGGGCATTTTCCTATCGCAAACCACGCTATTAGGGAGCGTTACCGCCGCACCACAATGCTCACCTTCGGACTCTCCGCGCGGTTGCCCGCCATATCGTAAGCCACGACCCAGATGCGGTGCGTGCCCCCGCCCGTGATCGTCCAGCGGGCGCTGAAGGGCGCAATGGTGCGCACCGCCACCGGACTCTCCGCATTGTCCACGTAGAACTCCACCCGCTCAATGGCGTAATTGTCAGAGACCTCGGCCTCCAGGCTCACCCACTCGCTTTGGGAATAGTTCACCACCAGCCCCTCCGGCGGATAGACGAGCGCGACCGAGGGGGCAACGTTGTCCACCGTCACCTGGGCGCGCACCTGCTCTGGGTTGCCGTTGCGGATGACTGTCAATTGCAGCGTGTACAGCCCGTCCAGCCCGCTCACGTCCCAGACCTCAAGCTGGCCGTGATCTACCTGCTCGCCGTGGTCGCCGCCGATAGGCGTCCACTGCGTCGGGCTGTAGCCCTGCCCAAACTCCAGCTTATACAGGTTGAAGCCATCCCCCTTGGCATTGCCGATGATAGGGACGACGCCGTGAATGAAGGCCCCGGTCGTCGGGGAGATGAGCGCGGTGTCGGCGTCGGAGGGTTTGGGGCCGAACTCGTCATCGGGCTGCGTGGGTGGCGGCATCCATTGTGCCCGCTCCTCTTCGCTCAGGCTGGCCAGCCAGTCGTTGGCCTGCGGCGGCAGGATCACGAACACGCGCTCCTCCACCAGCTCCGGCGGGGTGTAGATCGTGGCCAGCTTGCCGTTCTGCTTGTTCACCAGGAAGGGCTGGTACATGTCGTCGCTCTTCGTCGGCTCGGTGCCTTTGATAAACCACTCTGCGGCCTTCCTGGGGCAGTACTTCGTGGGCAGCAGGCCGGAGGGGATGCACACGGTGACCTGGTGCACGCCCGGCGGCGGCGCCCAGGTCTGCACCGGCTCATCTTTAAGCGCGTATTCCATGAAGTCGTGCCAGATAGGGGCGGCGCCGGCGATGCCAGAGACGTTCTTCATCTCCGAGTTGTCGTTGTTGCCCACCCATACCGCTGTGACGAGCTGCGGCGTATAGCCCACCGTCCAGTTGTCGCGAAAGTCGTTGGTCGTGCCGGTCTTGGCGGCGGCGGGGCGGCTGAGCTTGAGCGGGCTGTTGGCGCCGAAGGCAGCGGCGCGGGCGTCGTTGTCCGAGAGGATGTCAGTGATCAGGAAGGCCAGTTCCGGCGAGAGCACCTGCCGCTGCTCCGGCTGTTTATACTCGTAGAGGATGTTGCCGTTGCGGTCCTCCACGCGCAGGATGGCTACGGGGTCCAGTTCGCGGAAGCCCAGGCGGTGGCGCGCTTCAGGGACGGGCACCCCGGCCATAACGCCGTTGTTGGCGAAGACGCCGAAGGCGTAGGCCATATCCAGCGGCTTGACCTCGCCGCCGCCCAACGTCAGCGCCAGCCCGTAATAGTCCAGCCCCTGGTCCAGCGTAGTGATGCCCAGCCGGTGGGCCATGCGGATAACGTTGTCCACGCCCGCCCAGGCCATGACCTGCACGGCGGGGATGTTATAGGAGCGGGCCAATGCCTGGCGCAGCGTCTGCGGGCCATGAAAGCGGTTGTCATAATTCACCGGCGAATAGGGGGCGCGCCCCTCCTGGGTGAAGGTCGTGGGCACGTCCAGCACCATTGTCGCCGGGGTGTAGCCCTGGGCGAAGGCGGTGACGTAGGTGATAGGCTTAAAGGCCGAGCCGGGCTGGCGCACGCCGGTACAGACATTGTACGCGCCCTGGACGAGGAAGCCGTTGCGCTCCTCGGTGTTCCAATAGTCCAGGCTGCCCACCATCACCAGGATTTCCCCGGTCGTCGGGCGCAGGGCGACGACGCAGGCGTTGGTCACGTTCTTGCCCTGATCTTGCAGCGCCTTGACGTGCTGGCGGGCGATCTCCTCGGCCTTGTTCTGGAGGTCCAGGTCCAGCGTGGTATATACCTTCAGCCCGCCGCCGTAGACGAGGTCCGGCCCAAACATCTCCTCCAGCCGCTGGCGGACGTAGATGGCGAAGTGGGGCGCTTTGATGCGCTCCTGGCTGAAACGCTGTTGCACGCCCTGATACTTGAGCGGGGTGTATTTGGCCAGAACCGCCTCTTCGGGCGTGATATAGCCTTCGCGCAACATGGCATCCAGCACCAGGTGCTGGCGCTCCACAGCCTCCTTGGGCGCGTTCAGCGGGTTCATCGCCGGGAACTGGGGGATGTGGGCCAGCATGGCGGCCTCGGCCAGGGTCAGTTCCGAGGCGTGCTTGCCGAAATACACCTGGGCCGCTGCCTCTATCCCATAGGCCAGGTTGCCGTAGTGGTTGGTATTCAGATACCATTCCAGGATCTGTTGCTTGGTGTATCGGCGCGTCACCTCCAGGGCCAGCAGAATCTCCTTGATCTTGCGCTCGTAACTGATCTGCGCCCGCTCCTCCGGCGGGATGAGGGTGTTCTTGATCACCTGCTGGGTGATGGAGCTACCGCCCTGGACGGCCTGGCCTTGTAGGTTAGCGACGAAGGCGCGCAGGATGCCGCGTGGGTCCACGCCCTGGTTCTCAAAGAAGCTGCGGTCCTCAATCGCCACCGTCGCGCTGATGACGTAGGGTGAAATCTGATCCAGCGGCACCCACAGCCGGTCTCCCCCGCGTGGGTCAATAATCTCATAGAGTAATGTCTGGCCTGTGCGGTCGTAAATCCGCGTGGTCTCAAAGAACTCTGTGTTGGTTGTCTGGGTGAAGTGGGCCTCCAGCGCCGCCGGGTCCGGTAGCTCGCTGACATAATTCTGGTAGAGTGCCACCAGGCCCACCGCGCCAGCGACCATCAGCATTACCAGGGCGAGAAAGGCAGCGAGAAGGGCCGAGGAACCGAGACCTAAAATGATCTTCCAGCCGTTGTGATTCTTACGCCGTCCGTGACGAAAGCGCAGAATATCCGTACTTGTAACCCGCAAGGGATACCCTCCTGGGACGTACCGGATTATAGCCTCTGGCCTTGGGCCGCTGCAGGGGCGAGATATGCCTTGCCCTTACTGCTCCCCCTATTATACCACTTTCCCATTGACCTGACCTCCATTAGGCGATAAGCTGGAGGGGAGCGATAGGTGCTTGTCGGGTCGTCTGGCCGCCGCTGTCTGGCACCCAGGCGGGCTTATGGCTGAGAAAATCCTGGCGATTGACGACGACCCAGACTTCCTTCACATTATCTCCCACAGCTTAAAACAGGCCGGTTATGAGGTGATCACCGCCGCCAGCGCGGAAGAGGGCCTGCGCCATGCAGCGCTGGACCAGCCGAACTTGGTGCTCTTGGACGTGAATCTGCCCAAGATGGACGGCTGGGAGGTATGTCGGCGGCTGCGGCGCATGTCCAACGTGCCTATCATCTTCCTCTCGGCCCGGAACTCGTCCGAAGATGTGGTCAAGGGCCTGAATATAGGCGGCGATGATTACATCACCAAGCCCTTCCATATGGCCGAGCTTCTGGCGCGCATCAAAGCCCACCTGCGCCGCGTCCCCACGCCCATAGCCGCCGGGGAACTGACCTTTGACCGCTACGGCCTGACCATCAATTTCCACCGGCGGGAGGTCACGGTGCATGGCAAGCCGGTGGAGTTGACGCCGAAGGAATTTGACCTGCTGGCAACGCTGGCGCGTAACGCCGAACGGGTGATGACCCGCCAGGAATTGGTGGCCCAGGCCTGGGGTTCGGATGAGCATAGTGAGGCCGCCGAGTACCTCAAACTGTACATCCTCTACCTGCGCCGCAAGATCGATCCGGGCGTGATCGTCACCGCGCGCGGTGTGGGCTATCGCTTCGCTGCCAGTTAGTTTCTCCAACCGCAGAGAGCGCAGGGAACGCAGAGGGGTTATTATGCAAATCTCTGCGTTCTCTGCGGTTAGAATTGTATCGTCTGTTCCCGTTCCGGGCCTACGGAGATGATCGTCACCGGCACACCGGCGATTTCCGCCACGCGGTCAATGTAGCGCCGGGCCGCGGCGGGCAGGTCGGCCAGGCCGCGGGCGCGGCGGATGTCCTGCTCCCAGCCGGGCAGGGCCTCATAGATCGGGCGGCACTCCGCCAGGATGGCAGCGCTGGTGGGGAAATGCTCCAGGCGCTCCCCCCGGTACTCGTAGGCGACGGCGATGCGCACCTGGGGCAGCCCGCTGAGGATGTCCAGCTTGGTCAGGGCCAGTTCGGTCAGGCCATGCACGCGAGCGGCATAGCGCAGGGAAACGCCGTCCAGCCAGCCGCACCTGCGGGGTCGCCCGGTGGTCGTGCCGAACTCATCCCAGGGGTGCTCGCCTGTGCCGCGCAAGCGGTCGCCCTCCGGGCCGAACAGCTCGGTGGGCATCGGCCCGGCCCCCACCCGCGTTTGAAAGGCTTTGCACACGCCGACGATGCGCTGAATCCACTGCGGCCCGACCCCCAGCCCGGAGGCCACACCGCCGGCCACCGTAGTTGAACTGGTCACGAAGGGGTACGTCCCGTGATCCAGGTCCAGCAAAACGCCCTGAGCGCCCTCGGCCAGGACGTGCTTCCCGGCCCGCAGCGCCTCATATACGACCAGTGAGGTGTCCGTCACATAGGGCGCCAGGCGCTGCGCATAGCCGGCGTACTCGGCAGCGACGGCGCTGGCGTCGGGGGGCGGCTGGCCATACACCTGTTGGAGCACCTGTCCGGCGTGCTGGACAGCCTGGTACACCCGTTGGGCAAAGCCGTCCACGTCGGCCATCTCCCCGGCGCGGATGCCGATGCGGGCGGCTTTATCCGCATAGGCCGGGCCGATGCCGCGCTGCGTCGTGCCCAGCGCCCCGCTCGTGGCCCGGTCCAGGGCGATATGGGTGGGCAAGATCAGGTGGGCCGCCGCGCTGATCTTGAGCCGGGCCGGGCTGACGTCTATACCCTGGGCGGCGAGTTGCTCCAACTCCTCAATGAGCCGACGGGGGTTGATGACCACCCCGGCACCGATCACGCCGACGACGCCGGGGTGCAGCAGGCCGGAGGGGATCAGATGCAGGCGGAAGATGGCCGCCCCGACGGTGACGGTATGGCCGGCGTTATCGCCCCCATTAAAACGGGCTGCGAGGTCCGCTCCCCCGGCCAGCAGGTCGGTGATACGGCCCTTGCCCTCATCCCCCCATTGGGTGCCGACGATCACTGTGATAGGCATGGGTTAACCTTGAGATGGACCGCCCAACAGATTCACGGCCAGGCGGGCGTACACCTGGGCCGCTTTCACCACGTCCTCAATGCGCACCTGGTCCTGGGCGGTGTGGGCGTGTTCGGGCTTGCCTGGGCCAAAGCCCACCGTAGGGATACCCGCGATGCCCATCGTATACACGCCGTCGGTGGAGAAGGGCCAATAGCCGGTGCGCGGCGTCGCCCCCAGGACCTCACGGGCGCTGCGGGCCAGCGCCTGGGTCAGGGGATGGCTGGCCTCGGTGACCCAGGCCGGGAAATAGGACTTGGCCCGGCAGACGTAGCCCGTGTAGCTGGTGGCCTGATATTCGCTGACCTCCACCATCGCCTCCACGCCTTCGCGGACGATCACGGCCTCCACCTCAGCCAATGCCTTGGCCTCGGTCTCCCCCAGCGTTAACCGCCGGTCAATGCACAGGCTACAGCGGTCGGGGATGGCATTGCGGCTGGGGGCGCTGCTTTCAATCTGGGTGACGGCCAGGGTGCCGCGTCCCAGCACAGAGTCATTGCCCAGGCGGTCGGCCAGGAGTTCCAGGCCGAAGATCAGACGGGCCGCGCTATAGATGGCGTTTCTGCCCAGGTCGGGGCGGGCCGCATGGCTGGTGCGCCCCCGTGTGGTCACGCGCAACTCCATCCGCCCGCGCTGCCCCAGCATGATCTGCAGGTCGGATGGCTCGCCCAGGACAACCCAATCCGGCCTGATCCCCGCCTCCTCCAGCAGGACGCGCACGGCCAGCCCCTCGCAAGGCTCTTCCTGAACCACGAAGGCCAGGACAAGGGAGCCATTTAACTCTACGCCCCGTGCAGCCAGCAGCTTCGCCGCGAAGATAAAGGCGGCCAAGGCCCCTTTCATATCTGCCGCGCCCAGGCCGTAGAGCACACCGTTGGCGATCTCGGCGGCGAAGGGGTCGTGCGCCCAGGCCGCCCGGTCGCTTACAGCGACCGTGTCCATGTGACCATCATACAAGAGCACAGGCCCGCGCCCATTCCCCAACCGCGCCAGGACATTGCCCATACGGTCCACGCGCACCTCCGGCGCGCCGAAGTCGCGTAGCGCCCGCATGATCAGTTCGGCTACTGCGCCCTCCTGGGTGGAGGGGCTGGGCGTGCGCACCAGCGCCCGCAGCAGTTCGGTCAACTGTGTTTTATCGTGTGTAGAGAAGTCAAACATAGTTCCCTATGAGTTCCTCTGAGTTCCTGCGAACCCCCTGTCGTCCCCAGGTGCTCCCCCCTCCCCCCTTGCGGGGGAGGGCTGGGGTGGGGGGGGCAAAGTCACCCTCCCCATCCAGGGGGAGGGAACAATCGTCAATAGGCCCCTCTTCCGGAGATCAGCGCCGGGATCGTCCTCAGGATAATCTGCACATCCATCCAGAACGACCAGGACTCAATATAGTAGAGGTCCAGCAAGCACATCTCGTCAAAGTCCAGGTCGCTGCGGCCGCTCACCTGCCACAGGCCGGTGATGCCGGGGGCCACCTCCAGACGCTGGCGGTGCCAGGGCTGATACTGCTCCACCTCGCTGGGCACTGGCGGGCGCGGCCCGACCAGGCTCATCTCGCCCTTGAGGACGTTGAACAACTGGGGCAATTCGTCCAGGCTGGTGCGGCGCAAGATGCGCCCGACGCGTGTCAGGCGCGGGTCGTTGCGGATTTTGAACAGCGGCCCGGAGGCCTCGTTAAACGCCATTAACTGCGCCTGTTCCTCTTCGGCGCCCTGGCGCATGGAACGAAACTTATACAGCGTGAAGGGGCGCCCATGCTGCCCCACGCGCGTCTGCCGGAACAGCACCGGCCCAGGGGAATCCAGCTTGATCGCCAGCGCGATCAGGGCCATGAGCGGCAAGGTCAGCAAAAGGACCAGCGCGGCGATGATCACGTCGGTGAGGCGCTTGAGCAGGCGCCCGCCGCGGCTGATGGTGACTTCCTTGACGCCGATCAGGGGGATGCCGCCCAGTTCGTTCACATCCACCCGGCTCAGGCTCAGTTGGAATAGGTCGGGCACGATGCGCACCCGCGCCCCGGCCCGTTCCGCCTGGCGCGCCAGTTCCAGGATCTTGCGTGGCTGCGTCCAGGGCAGCGTGATGATCACCTGGTCCACCTGGTGATAGGCCAGGACGCGGCTGAGGTCCTCCACCCCGCCCAGCGCCTTAAAGCGCCCGATGTCCGAGGCGTTCTCCTCCCCGCCGTTGTGCAGGAAGCCGATGACCTGATAGCCCAGGTCGGGCCGGGCCACCACGCTGGCCATCACTGCCCGCCCCATCTCGCCATTCCCGACCACCAATACCCGCTCCACGCCCAGGCCGCGCCGCAGCAGCATCCGCTCCACCCAGCCGAAGAGCAGGCGATAGGCGCTCAGCAGCAGGACGATGAGCGCTGCTGCCTCCAGGAACATGATGCGCGAATAGGACAGCGGGCGGAAGTAGATCAGGATGAAGACCAGCGCCAGGAGCAGCACCACGGCGGTCGTTGTGCCGTTGACGAGGCGATAGACCTCATCCAGCCAGGGGCGTCCCCGGCGGCGGTCATACACGCCGTCAATCTTGTAAATGAGCAGGAGCAAAAGCGTCGTGCCCAGGCTGAAGGGCAGGTAAACCACGTAAGGCGCGTCGTTGGCCGGGTCCACCGTCGCCAGGAACTGCTGCCGGTAGCGCAGCCACCAGGCCAGGGCAAAAGCCACGTTGATCAGCAGGGCATCGCCCAGCATCAGGCTGAGCTTCGCCAGGCGTTCGCGGCGCTCACGCATCCCTATTCCCACCCCTCCAGGATTCGGTGATAGACAGCCACCGTCTCCGCAGCGGCCCGTTCCCAGGAAAAGCGCGCGGCATGTGCCCGCCCCCGTGCCCCCAGTTCGGCCCGCAGCGCGGCATCATCCAGCAGGCGCTCCAGCGCCTGCGCCCACTCGTCCACAGCGTCGGGTCGGACCAGCACCCCGGCATCGCCCACTGCCTCTGGCAGGGCTGAAGTATTGGAGACGACAACAGGCGTGCCGCAGGCGAGCGCCTCCAGCGGAGGCATGCCGAAACCCTCGTATAGCGATGGGTACACGAACACGGTGGCTGCATTGTACCACAAAGGCAGTTCTTCGTCAGGTACGTACCCTGGGAAGACCACCTTGCCCTCCAGCCCCAGGGCCTGCACCCGCGCAAACACCTCCGCGAACATCCAGCCCGTGCCGCCAGCCAGCACCAATTTGACCCCCGGCCTCAGGCGGGCGAAGGCTTCTAACAGGGTGACCAGGTTCTTGCGTGGCTCCAACGTGCCCAGATAAAGCACAAAGCGCTCCGGCAGCCCCTTGGCCCGGCGGAAGGCGGCCAGCTGATCAGGGGGGAGCGGGCCAAACGCAGGGCTGACGCCGGGAGGAACCACGTCAATGCGCTCCGGCGGGATACCGAACAGTGCCACCAGGTCGCGCCGGGTGTTCTCTGAGATGGCGATAATACGCCGGGCACGGCGGCAAGACCAGCGCGTGAACATCTGTAAATACCAACGATTTCCGCGCCGGAAACGTTCCGGCGTGCGCAGAAAACTCAGGTCGTACACTGTCACCAGGGTAGGGCAGGGCGCCAGGAGGGGAGCGACGAAGGCCAGACCGTGCACCAGGTCCAGCCCCCTGGCGGCGAGGGGCAGGGCCGTCTGCTCCCACAGAATGCGCAGGGGGGGATGCTGCGTCGGCCAGCGTGACCGGTTCACCCGCCAGCCACGATCCGCCCCCCGGCCTTCAGCCCCTGGGCAGGGGGCGGACAACTCGGTCATATCCGTTTCTGGGCCAACGAAGAGGGTATAGCGCAGGTGAGGGTCGGCTTCCGGCAGGTGGCGGAGGAGATGAGCGAGGTAATGGTGAATGCCTGCGCTGCGGTAGCCTGCCCGCCCGGCCAGGAGATGCGCGTTCAGGCCGATGTGCCCCATCACCTTGTCACCGATCCGTTGCCCCGGACTTGGGGGCATCCTCATGAGGGGGTATTATACTATAGGTTGGAGGGGAAAGGCCAGCGTGACCTACTTATCCAGCCGCGTGCGCTGCGGCTCGCGGCCATCGTGGCTGAACAGCACGCGCCCTTCGCCTTCCACCACTGTCTCAATGTGCACCGGGCGCTGCCAGATGGCCGCCAGGTTGGCCAGTGTGTCTATGGCATAGGCCGTGTGCAGGTCCACGCCCTCGTGGTGGTGCTTGAGGTAGAGTTCGCCGCGGTTGTTGTAGTTGGCGTCCTCCACCGTGATCACCGGCTGGCCGAAGTTGGTCAGTTGGAACAGGAGCACACGCTTAATCTCTTTGAAGTCGCGGCTGTCAATGCGGTATTGGCGCGTCTGCTTGTCGTAGCGGTAGGTAAACAGCTTGTGGCGACGGGCGAAGTCCTCAGTGAGGAAGGCGTCAATGAAGCCGACATCGTTGTAAATCTTGCGCACCTCAAAAATCTTCTGTCGGCCCAGGCCCAATTTCAAATCCCAGTTCTCTTTGGCGACGACATCGTCGCAGGCCTCCCATTCCGGCCCGAACTGCCCCTTGTCCCAGCGCTCCTCAATATCGCGGAAAAGCTCCAGCCCGATCTTGTACGGGTTAAGCCGTCCGGGGGTGACAGCCATCGTGCCGGAGTGATGATCGGCGTAGTCAATCAGCTCGGAAGGCTTGAGGGCCTTCTCCGTCATGATCTTGCTGTGCCAGTAGGAGGCCCAGCCTTCGTTCATGATCTTGGTCTGGCGCTGCGGCGCGAAGTAATAGGCCTCCTCGCGCACAATCGCCAGGATGTCATGCTGCCAGTTCTCCAGCGGCGCGTGTTCCAGAAGGAACAGCAGGACATCGTGCTCCGGCTCTTCCGGGAACTTCTTGCGCTTTTGCTTCTCCGCCTCAATTTTGCGCTTCTGCGCCTCAATGAACTCCGGCGGGTTGATGTACTCGTCCATGTAGCTCTTGGCCTGGAGCTTGCGCACGACGGGCCGCTCCTCTTCCTCGTCCGGGCGGCGCGGCGTGGGGCGGCGATGGATGCCGGGCGCGTGGACATCAATCAGGTTATCCAGTGAGAGGCAGATGTCCAGGAAATTCTCCACCGCCTCAAAACCGACGCGCTCAATATAGCGGCGGATGCGCGTGCCGTGATTCGCCATCTCGTCCAGCATCCGCCGGTTCGTATGGGCAAACCACAGGTTGTTCTTAAAGAAATCGGCGTGGCCGCAGACGTGGGCCATAACGAGCTTTTGGTCCACGAAGGTGTTGGAGACCAGCAGATAGGCGTACACGGGATCGTTGTTAATGACCATCTCGTAAATGCGGTGCAGGCCATAGGCGTAGCTCTTGCTCAGGCGGTCGTATTCCATGCCGAAGCGCCAATGCGGGTAGCGCGTGGGGAAGCCATCGTAGGCGGCAACCTCGTTTATCTGCGCGTAGTCCAGCATGATATAGCGGATTTCAGGGAAATCCAGCCCGTACTCCCGCGCGTAGCGCTCAATCTCGGCCTGTGTCTCTACCAGTTCTTTCGGCAGCGGTATCGTCATCTGTTCACTGCACCTTCAATCTAACCGCAGATTACGGACCTGTCACCCCCTCCCTGCCCCTCCCCCATTCAGGGGGAGGGAACAGGTGTACCCCCTCCCCCCCTTGCGGGGGAGGGCTGGGGTGGGGGGCAAATCTGTGACTTACTGAGCGTACATCTCTGCGCCCTCTGCGTGCTCTGCGGTAAATTCTACTATCGTCCTTTGCCCAGGAACGTCTTGATGGCATCGTAGATGTGCTCGCGCTCGTCAATCTCGGCGGTGGAGATGTTATCAAAGCCCTCAATCGCATCCACGACACGGATAAACTGGCCGTCGCCATAAGAGCCTCGGACCTGGCCGTAGCAGAACAGGTTCACGGCTGGCAGGAGATGCTCCGTCAGCAGGGCCACACACTTCTGGTCATCCTCCTTTGACCAGTTCTCGCCGTCGGAGAAATGGAAGGGATAGATGTTCCACTCGTCAGGGGGATAATCTTTATGGATGATGTCCAGACAGAGTTCATAGGCCGAGGAGATCACCGTGCCGCCGGATTCGCGGGTGCTGTAGAAGGCTTTCTGGTCCACCTCGCGCGCGGTGGCGTCATGGATGATGTAGCGCGTGCGCACGTTCTCATACTGCGTGCGCAGCCAGGTGTCAATCCAAAACGCCGTCAGCCGGACGATCTCTTTCTTCGCCTGGGTCATAGACCCGGAGACGTCCATCATGTAGATGACCACCGCGTTGGATTCGGGCAGGGGGCGCTCCTCCCAGGAGCGGTAGCGCTTATCCTCCCGCACCGGGATGACTACCGGATGGGCGGGGTCGTAGTTGGCCAGCGCAATCTGGCGCTTGAGGGCCTCTTTATAGGTGCGCTTGAAGTGGCGCAGGCTCTCCGGGCCGACGCGGCGGATGCCCACGTAGCGGTCCACCTGGGTGCGGATGTGGCGCTTGCCCTTCGGCTGGATGTTGGGCAACTCCAGTTCCTCGGCCAGGATTTTGGCCAGTTCCTGGAGCGTCAACTCCACCTCCAGGATGTGCTGGCCTGGCTCGTTGCCCGCCTGGCCATCACCGTTCATCTCGCCGTCACTGCCGATGGGGGTGCCGGGGGCGCCGTCGCCCTGGCCGACGCCCGCCTGATTGCGACCGAAGCGAAAGCTGGGCAGCTCAATCTGGGGGACAGGGATGCTGACAAAGTCCTTGCCCTGGCGACCGATCAGTTCGCCGTTCGCCATGTACTTGCGCAGGTTCTGCCTGACCACCCCATGCACGATCTGCCGAAAGCGGCTGCGGTCTTGTTCAATCTTGGACAACATGGCCCTTACCCTCTGTGAAGCGTGAAACGTGAAACGTCGCTCGCGTTTCACGCTTCACGCTTCACGCTTAGTGCTTCGTATCCCCTCTGGCGAAGATGCTGGCGACGTAGTTGAGCACATCGGTCGCGCATACATCGCAGTACCCGTAGTTCTTGATCAGGCGGCTCTTCACGATGTCAATCTTCTCCTGCGTCTCCTGATCGATCACGCTGGACACCAGGCTGGTGAGCTTGATGGAGTCCTTCTGGTCCTCAAACAACTTGAGTTCCAACGCCTTGCGTAGCCGCTCGTTGGAGTCCCACTGGAAGGTCTTGCCCTCAATGGCCAGCGCACCGATATAGTTCATGATCTCGCGGCGGAAGTCGTCCTTGCGGCTTTCCGGGATGTCAATCTTCTCCTCAATGGAGCGCATCAGGCGCTCATCCGGGGGTTCATCCTGGCCGGTGTAGGGGTTGCGCACGCGCTGGCGTTGGGTGTAGGCCTTCACGTTGTCAATGTAGTTGGCGCACAGGCGCTTGATGGCGGCCTCATCGGCGGTGATGGCCCGCTGCACCTCGTTCTTGACGATCTCGTCGTACTCCTCGCGCACGACGGCCAGGAGTTCGCGGTAGCGCTTGCGCTGCTCCTCGCTGGTGATCAGCGAGTGGTGCTTCAGGCCCGCCTCCAGTTCGCGCATGACCAGGAAGGGGTTGAGGCAGGAGACGCACTCGTCGGAGACCAGGGCGTTGGAGATTTTGTCCTGGATGTAGCGCGGCGAGATGCCCTCCATGCCCTCGCGGTGGGCCTCGGCCTGGAGTTCCTTCACCGTGTCCTCGGTGAAGCCGGGCAGGGTCTTACCGTCATACAGCTTCAACTTCTGGATGAGCGTCAGGCCGGCGTGCTTAGGCTCCTCCAGGCGGGTGAGCACGGCCCACAGGGCGGCCATCTCAATTGTGTGCGGGGCAATATGCTTACCCTGCACGCGCTTGCCGTTGAAGTCGCGCTGGTAAATCTTGACCTCATCGGAGAAGCGGGTGACATAGGGGAGGTCAATCTTGACCGTGCGGTCGCGCAGCGCCTCCATGTACTCGTTGGAAAGCAGCTTGCGGTATTCCGGCTCGTTGGTGTGGCCGATGATGACCTCGTCAATATCCGTGTGGGCGAACTTCTTCGGCTTGATCTTATGTTCCTGGGTGGCGGTTAAGAGATCGTAGAGGAAAGCCACATCCAGCTTAAGGATCTCAATGAACTCCACCAGGCCGCGGTTGCCGATGTTCAACTCGCCGTCAAAGTTGAAGGCGCGCGGGTCGGAATCCGAGCCATATTCGGCGATCTTGCGGTAGTTGATGTCGCCGGTCAGTTCGGTGGAGTCCTGGTTCTTCTCATCCTTGGGCTGGAACGTGCCGATGCCGATGCGGTCCTTCTCGGAGAGGAGCAGACGCTTGACCCGCACGTGGTTCATGACCTTGAGCCAGTCGCCTTCATAGGTCTCCAGCAGGGTGCGATAGACGAAGCGACAGGCCGGGCACAGGTCGCCCTCAATCTCCACGCGGTCCAGCCCCTCACGACCCTCGTTGAGTTGCTCCAGGATAGCGTCGCGGAACTCCGGCGGAATAAGATGCAGGGGCTCCTCGTGCATGGGGCAGAGCATACGCTCGCCGTTATCCAGCACCCAGTAGAAGGTGTATAGGGCGCCGGCGTCGGTGCGCGAGTAGGCTTCCAGCCCCTTCTTAAGCAGGCGGACGAGGGTGCTCTTGGCGCTGCCTACAGGGCCGTGGAGCAGAAGCAGGCGGCGCTCGGTGCCGTACTTGCGGGCGGCGGAGTGGAGCACCTGGACGAACTCCATCAGGGCCTTATC
This sequence comes from Anaerolineae bacterium, assembly GCA_034432795.1. Classification (GTDB taxonomy): domain Bacteria; phylum Chloroflexota; class Anaerolineae; order DSLN01; family DSLN01; genus DAOUBF01. The sequence goes on along the minus strand of DAOUBF010000067.1, from coordinate 4,473 downwards.
CAGGCCGTAGATGGCGTCCTTGCCGTTTTCAAAGGGGTCATCAAAGAACTTGTAATGGATCAGGGTCTCACGGTTACGCGTGTACTCCTCGTAGCCGTAAGAGATGATCATATCGTACAGCCGTTGATAGGCGGTCCGGGCGACGCGCGGGTTGCGATGGACGATCTCCAGGTAATCGGCGAAGCTGCCCTCCCAGTGCTGCTCGCGGAACCCGGTAATGTCTTGAAGTTGCTCAATGAGGCCGATGATATCTTTTTTGTTATTGCCATCGGCCACTGTACGAGCGGGCTGATCAGCGATAGATGCGACGGTCATGGGTCCTCCTTCTAAAACAAAACGACCGATTCCCAGGCCAGAAAGCTGAAATCGGCCGCCTCACGGTCTTGAGAGTCACCCCTCCAGAGTTCGGTTTCTTCGTTCAGAAGCGCCGGCGGGTGGCCTCGCCGGGGCGGTGACCTGCCTCCCTCCTTAGTGCTCAGCCAAGCTGGCCTGGTGATCGCACGACAAGCTGTTCCAGTACTACCCATTGGACGCCAAAGGAGGGCGAAATCTTACCCGTACAATAGGGTTGCAGAGTATGACTTTTGTACTTTTAAGGTGAATTGTGAGCGGTCATAGGAGGTCATTTCCTTCCCCGTCAAGCCTCCCTCATCCAGGGGGAGGGAACAGGTGCCACCCCCTCCCCCCTCTGTGGGGGAGGGCCGGGGTGGGGGGCAGAATCACCCCTTCCCTGCCCCTCCCCATCCAGGGGAGGGAACTCACCCCTCCCCCCTTTGCGAGAGAGGACACGCCAATCCCTCCCCTGGGCCAGATAGTTGACGTTCGGCCAAAAAGCCATTTACAATCAAGGTACACAACGGGATTAAGGAAACGGGTATGCACGTCTGGCTGCTGGAACCCTACTACACCGGCTCGCATGCCGCCTGGGCGGACGGCTACGTCCGGCACAGCCGCCACGCCATCCGGCTGTTCCAGCTTCCGGGCATGTTCTGGAAGTGGCGGATGCACGGCGGGGCGGTGACCCTGGCGAGGATGATCCGCGAACGTGATGAGCGCCCGGACCTGCTCCTTGTGACCGATATGCTCAACCTGCCCGCCTTTCTGGGCCTCACACGAGACCGCCTGGCCGATGTGCTGGTGGCGATCTACTTCCACGAGAACCAGCTCACCTACCCGCTCCAGCCCGGCGAGAAGCGCGACCCGACTTATGGCTTCATCAACTTCGCCAGTGCCCTGGCCGCCGATGCCGTGCTGTTCAACTCGCGCTACCACCTGGAGAGCTTCTTTGAGGAGCTGCCCCGCCTGCTCAAGCACTTCCCCGACTATAACGAACTGTGGACGATGGAGGCCATCCGGCGTAAGAGCCAGGTCTTGCCGGTGGGCGTGGACCTGCGTCGCCTGGATCGTTGGGCCGATGAGCGGCCTCTGTCCGCAGATCGCCCTCCCGTGATCCTGTGGAACCAGCGCTGGGAATACGACAAAAACCCGCTGGAATTCTTCCGTGCCCTATATACGCTGGCCGAACGGGGGCTGGATTTTCGCGTCGCGCTCTGCGGCCAGAATTTCCGCCTGGTGCCAGCCGAGTTTGAGGAAGCGAAGGCGCGGCTGGGGGAGCGGGTCATTCACTACGGCTATGCCAGCGAGGAGGACTATGCCAGGCTGTTGTGGCAGGCCGATATTGTGGTGAGCACCGCCCTCCACGACTTCTTCGGCGTAGCCCTGGTGGAGGCCATCTACTGTGGCGCCTTCCCCATCCTGCCCAAACGCCTCACCTACCCCGACTTGCTTCCCCCCGCCGCCCATGACCGCTGCCTGTACACCGACTTCGCCGGCCTGGTGGAGCGCCTCACCTGGGCGCTTACCCACCGCGCAGAGGCCCAGGCCATGTCCCTGCGCCGGGCCGTGGCCTGTTACGATTGGAGCAACATGGCGCCCATCTACGATAGCGTCCTGGAAAAGGTGCTCAATGGATTGCCTGGAGGCCACTGAGGTCAAACGCCGGGCTGGAGGGCTTCAGCCCGAAGGGTCAGGCCGTCGTGTCGCCCTCCAGGGTCTCTTCGCTCTCCTCCGTCGGCGGCGTCACCAGGGCCACCTCCACCGCTTTGGGCTTGGCCCCCAACGTTTCCTCTATTTCAAACGTCACCGGCGTGCCTTCGGTCAGATAGGCGGGGCCTGGGGGCAGCACGCCGCTGCGGTGGAAGAAGATCTCTTCGCCATCGCCACGAATGATAAAGCCGTAGCCCTTCTCCGGGCTGTACCATTTCACCCGGCCCAGCCAGCGACCCGTTAACGGGTCGCGCATCCGATCGCGCGGGCAAAGCTCCGGCTTCACCAGGGGCAGGCCGGCCTCGGCGGCCTGGCGCTGCTCGGTCACCGTCCAGATAAAGGTCCGCCCACACACAGAGCACACGACAGGCGTATCACGATACGGCACGGCTCCCCTCCTTAAAAACATAGCCATATAGCTATCAGCGGTCAGCTTTCAGTTGTCAGATCAGAGAACAGCCGCATGACCCCAATCAGCCGCTCTTTCGGCTTGAGCGCGACCATCCGCTCACCCTGCGCCGTCCGGCCCATGCGCGGCGCGTTGGCCGCCCGCATCACCCGCCCGCTCCCGTCCGCCATCACCAGGGCGATTTTGTCGTTGGCATGGACGACGCAGGCCCCGACCAGGGTAGCACCCTTCGCCAGGCGGACCGCGATCACGCCGCTGCCGCTACGCCCCTGGGCCGGATACTCGCTTAACGGTGTGCGCTTGGCATGTCCTGTTGTCGTGACCACCAGCAGGTCGCTGTGCGGCTGGGCGACCTCCATCGTCACCACGCGGTCATCCCCATCGCCCAGCTTGACGCCCAGGACGCCCCCCGCTGCCAGTCCCATCGGGCGAACCTCCTCCTCTCGGAAGCGGATCGCCTGCCCCGCTGCTGTCGCCAGGATGATCTCGGCGTCCCCCGGCGTCAGCCGGGCACAGCACAGCGCGTCATTCGCCTCCAGCTTGATCACGCTGAAGCGGGCGGCGCCTGCGCCCGGCAGGGCGCTCACCGCCAGGCGTTTGACCAGGCCCCGCTGCGTGGCCAGGAAGAGCGTGGCCCCCTCTCCTGCTGCCTGGCCATCGGTCCGGCTGGGCAGCGCCACCGCCGCCACCACCCGCTCGCGCTTACCCAGCGAGGCCAGGTCGGCCCAATGCGCTCCGGCGCCCTCCGGCACGCGCTGCACGCCCACCGCCGCCGCCTGGCCGGAGGCCGTAAAGAGGTAAAGCGTGTCGCGGGTGCTGGCTGGCAGGCAGGCCACCGGCGCATCCTGGAGCGCACGGCCCCAATCCGGCGCCTCCCGCCCCGACGTGCGCACAACCAGCCCGCTCTGCTTAATAGTAATCCAGACCGGCTCATCGGGCAACATGTCCTCTGCGCTCCAGGCCCCCGGCGCGCGGTCCACGATCTGGGAGCGGCGCGGATCGCTATAGCGCGCCCTGATCTCGGCCAATTCTGCCTTGACGGCCAGCCGCATCTTTTTGGGGCTGGCCAGAAGCTCGGTCAACTCCTTGATCAGCCGCTGCTTCTCTTTGTATTCTTCCTCAATCTTCCGCCGCTCCAGCGCGGCCAGCCGCCGCAGGGGCATATCTAAGATCGCCGTCGCCTGCACCGGGGTCAGCTTGAACGTCTTCACCAGCCGCGCGCGGGCCGTCTCGCTCTCCGGCGAGCGGCGGATCGTCTGGATAACCTCGTCCAGATGCTTGAGCGCGGTGAGCAGTCCCTCCAGGATATGGGCGCGCTCGCGGGCGCGGGCCAGGTCAAACGCGCTGCGGCGGCGCACCACCTCCAGCCGATGCTCCAGGTAAATCTGCAAGGCTTTCTTGAGCGACAACAGCCGCGGCTCCCCCTCCACCAGCGCCAGCAGGATCACGCTGAAGGTCGTGCGCAGGGGCGTCTGGCGGAACAATTCCTTCATCACCTGCTCTGGGGCGGCGTTGCGGCTCAACTCAATCACCAGGCGCATCCCCCGTCGGTCGCTCTCATCGCGCAGGTCGGTGATGCCCTCCAGCTTGCCTTCGCGCACCAATTCAGCGATGCGTTCGGCCAGGGCGGTCTTACTCACCTGATAGGGCAACTCTGTGACCACAATCCGGCTCTTGCCCCGGCCCATCTCCTCCACATGCGCCCGCGCCTGAACTGTGATGCGCCCTCGGCCTGTGGCGTAGGCCTGGCGGATCGTGTCCGTGCCATCCTCGCCCCGCCTGTAAATCATCCCGCCGGTGGGGAAGTCTGGGCCGGGGATGAAGCGCATCAACTCCTCAACGCTCACCTCATCCAGCTTGGTCCAGTTGTCCAGCATATAGGCCAGCGCGTCACACACCTCGCCTAGGTTGTGGGGGGGGATGTTCGTCGCCATGCCCACAGCGATGCCGGAAGAGCCGTTGAGCAGCAAATTGGGCAGCCGCGCCGGCAACACCTCAGGCTCTTGCAGCGTCCCATC
>DAOUBF010000066.1:0-7967 GCA_034432795.1 Anaerolineae bacterium | reverse complement strand
TCGTCGTAGCCGGGGTCACCGGGAAGCAGAAGCGCACCCCGCAGGCGCGCTCGCAGGTCTTGGATAGTATTTGGATTGAGCATCGTTGGTCTCCTCTCTCTAATTACGGTCAGCTTACGGGTATCTATCCGCGGCAGGTGCAGGGCATAATATGGGGCACCACCGGCGCTATCGCGGCGAAGCCCGCGATCAGTGCTTCGGCGATGGGTGTGGCCCCGGCCGGGGCCGAATGCGCCGGGATCATAGGGGCGATTCCACTCGCCAGGCCTGCCTCGGACGCTGGCCTAACTTTGAAGTTCATCACACCCTCTAGAGAGGCTCCGGCGTTGTGCGCCCTGGAATGACAATTGCACGCTGGTAAGCTAAGGTGTGGCCGGAGCCAGCCGGACCTGCCAGGCGCCCAGGCTTTGCAGGCGGCCCTGGATCAGGCGGCCGGGCCGGACCTCAATGTCCACCAGGCGGGCCAGCCCCTCCAGGCCACCGGCCAACTGTACCCAGGCCAACCCCTGCTTGAGCAGGGCCACGAAGGGCTGGATCTCCTCCAGAACGTAAAACTCGGCCCGGTAGAGAACGGCGCTGTCGGCGTCCCGGCCCGCGCTGATGCCGCCATGCTCAATGCGGGCCACCAACTCATGGGTTTCAGGGTCATACAGCGTTCCCCGACGCGGCATCGTCATCTCCTATCTGGCTTGAGGCTCTGGTGAGTCGGTGCGCCGTTTCAGTTGCTCAATTTCGCGCTGAATCGCTGTCCTCGCCTCCTCACGATCAATGCCATCCACCAGCGCAGCCTCGGCGCTCAGGCGTTCATTCGCGCTGCTCAGCCACTTCTTATCGGCGGGGGTCAAATTGCGTGTGTGGCTGCGGTTGACCAGATCGCGCACGGTCTCAATCAGCACCTGGGGCTGCGAAGCGCGCCAGCGGGCGTTGAGTTCAGTGACGCGCTCGCGGGTATCATCGGGGAGGGGACGCGCCGGAGAGCGCAGGCAGGCGACAATAGCGGCCAGACCGTTCACGGCGCGGCGCAAGCCGATGGCCTCGGCTTGAGCAACGGGAAGCGAGAGCAGGCCATCACCGGCGAGCCGGATGGTGTAGTAATCGGTGGCCTGGCCCTTCTGGCTGCGTGTCATCACCCCTTCAATGACCCCCAACCCGAACAGCGGATGAACCACCGGCTCCCCTGGTCGGAGCAGGTCAGCGCTCATAAGTCTCCTCCTTTGAGAGGGGCGGATCGCGGGCTGCAACCCGCCCCCCATCGGTGGCTGGTTAGCGGCGGCGACGGCCACCGCCGTAGCTGTTGCGGCTGCTGCCGCCGTAGCTACCACGGCTGCCGCCATAGCTACCGCGATTGCTGTCCGCGCTGTAGCGCGGGGCCTGGGGGCGCGCCTCGGCGACCGTGATCGTGCGGTCGTCCAGGGTCTTGCCGTTGAGCTGATGAATGGCCTGCCGGGCAGCCGCGTCGGTGGCCATCTCCACGAAGGCGAAGCCGCGTGAGCGGCCAGTGTCGCGGTCGGTGATAATGGCGACGTCGGTGACCTCGCCGGCCTGGGCAAACAGTTCGCGCAGCACGGTCTCGGTCGTGCTGTAGGGCAGGTTGCCGATGTATAGTTTTTTCGTCATGAAAGTCTCCTTAGATTTTGAGATACGTAGGTCGGAGCGAGGTCGAGGCCGGGGAGAAACACGACCGCCCAGGTCGATCCTGCCTGGGCGGTGATAACTCGCTGACCGAGACAGAACTTACTTCGTCCTACTGAGAGCAAGTATATCACATAACTGGGTTTCTGTCAAAGCGACTTTGGGCTGGGGGTGTATATCAGATTTGGGGCAGATGACCCGGTGGGTTACCCCCCACCCCAACCCTCCCCCGCAAGGGGGGACAGACCACCCCCTCCCCCGTCCAGGAGGAGGGGGTGACAAACGAGCTACAACCGATTCTCCTGCTCCAGTCGGAGGGCTACCTGGCGTCCCTCCCCGAAGTGTGGTATAATACTCAGGCCCGCCAAGGCGGGCTTTTGATTTGCCGCTCCTGACAGGGAATAATCACATATGAGCGATCTCGTCAAAGCACTGGAAGCAAAGCCAAATGAGAATATCCCGGAGTTGCGACCGGGCGATACCGTGAAGGTGCACGTCCGCATTGTAGAAGGCGACCGCGAGCGCACCCAGGTGTTTCAGGGCACAGTCATCCGCGTCCGCAAGGGGGGCAACGACGCCAGCTTTACGGTGCGCCGCATCGCCGCGCATGGCATCGGCGTGGAGCGTACCTTCCTGCTGCGCTCGCCCCGCCTGGAGAAGGTGGAGATCGTCCGCCGGGCGAAAGTACGCCGGGCACGGCTGTATTATCTGCGCGGGTTGCACGGCAAGGCCTCACGCCTAAAGGAGCACCGTGAGCAACAGCCTGCCGGGGCGAATGCGCAGCCAGCGGGCTGATCCGGCCCTAAGGCGGACCGGACACCTTATGAGCCAGAACCACCGGCGGCCCCTCATCGGTATTACCTCCCGCCGCGACCAGACCCTCTCGCCGGTCGTGTTGCCGACCTTTGCCTTAAGCCAGGCCTACGTGAGGGCCATCTCCCTGGCCGGTGGTGCGCCCCTGATGATCCCCATCGCCCCAGATGAGGAGCAATTGCGCAGCATCTATGCCGGACTGGACGGCATTCTCCTCTCTGGCGGGGGCGATATTTCGCCGCACCTGTACGGGGAAGAAGCCCACCAGAGCGTCTGGGGCGTGGACGAGGAGCGCGACGCGGTGGAACTGACCCTGGCGCGCTGGGCGCTGGCCGAGGGGAAGCCACTCCTGGCAATCTGTCGTGGTGTCCAGGTGATGAACGTCGCTGCCGGGGGCAATCTCTATCAAGATATCCTCTCCCAAATCCCCCAGGCGATTGAGCACGTGTACTATCCCGGCTATCCGCGCAACTACATTGCGCATCCGGTCCGGCTCATGCCCGATTCCCTGTTGGCTCGTATCCTGGGCGCGACCGAGGTCGGTGTGAACAGCCTGCATCACCAGGCGGCCAGGGCCATCGCGCCCGGCCTGGTGAAGGTCGCCGAGGCCCCGGACGGGGTCACCGAGGGCCTGGAGAAGCCCAACCATCCCTTTGCCATTGGCGTCCAATGGCATCCAGAGGAACTGACCGACCACAGGCCCATGCGCCGCCTGTTTGAGGCGTTCATCGCAGCAGCCAGCGGCCAGTAGTCCATCGCCGGACGGGTGGCTGAAATGAGCGATCCGCGCCCTATCGGGATTTTGGATTCCGGCGTGGGCGGGCTGTCTGTCTTGCGTGAGATCGCCCGCCAGCTTCCCCATGAGGACGTACTGTACGTGGCCGACCAGGCCCACATCCCCTACGGCCCGCGCCCGCTGGGCGACATCCGCGCCCTGACTCTGGGCATTGTCCGCTTCCTACGCGCCCAGGGGGCCAAAGCCATCGTGATCGCCTGCAACACCGCCTCCGCCGCCGCACTTTATACGGTCCGTGCGGCCTTCCCGGACCTGCCCATCGTGGGCATGGAACCGGCGGTGAAGCCCGCCGCCGAACGCAGCCGGGCACGGCGCGTCGCTGTCCTGGCAACACCGGCCACCTTCCAGGGGGAATTGTTCGCCAGCCTGATTGAGCGCTTCGCCCAGGACGTGGAGGTGCTGCCTCAAGCCTGCCCCGGCCTGGTGGAACAGGTGGAGGCCGGGGACCTGGATGGCCCGCAGACGCAGGCGCTGTTGCGCACCTACCTCAGCCCGCTCCTGGCGGCGGGCGCCGACACCCTGGTCTTAGGCTGCACGCACTACCCCTTCCTCCTCCCCGCCATCGCCCAGATCGCCGGCCCCCAGGTGGAGGTGATTGACCCCAGCCCCGCTGTAGCCCGGCAGACGGGTCGCGTCCTGGCGGCCAGAGGTCTGGAGAACACGCCGGGCCGCCAGGCGAGCTATACCTTCTGCACCACCGGCAATGTCCCCGCTTTCCATGCCTTGGTCAAGCGGCTGATCGATCTCCCTGGGACGTTTGTGGGGTTGACATGGCAAGAGGGGGGCGAACTGGCCATGCTGAGTGGGGGAAGAGGAGACACTTCCCCTCCCCCTTGACGGAGGAGAGCAGGACTTCCGGCGGGGAGATTTACGCCATATTCCGGCTGGCCGGTGGCTGGAGCGGCAGGACGATATGAAAGGAACTGCCCGGTAGATTCACGGGGTCATATCCGGCGCTCTCGGCCCAAATGCGCCCCCCGTGCGCCTCAATCACGCCTTTGGCGATGCGCAGCCCCAGCCCCGGCCCGCCACCCATGAACTTGGTTGCCCCGGTGGAGTGCAGCAACGTGCGGCTGGCCCGGTAAAACGTTTCAAAGATCAGGTCAAGCTGGTCACGGTCAATCCCCACGCCGGTATCCGTAATCACGACCTCCACGCGGTCGTTGTCCAATCTGCGCCCTGAAAGGGTGATGCGCCCGCCGTCAGGGGTATACTTGATGGCATTGCCGATCACGTTACAAAAAGCCTGCGTTAGCCGCTGCACATCCACGCGCACGGGGGGCAGATCGCTAATGCCGCGCATCACAAACACGTGACGACGCTCGCGCATGGCCCCCGTCATGCGCTCCAGGCACAGCCAAAGCACGGCTTCCAGCGTGGTCTCGCTGTACTGCAACTTGAGCGCCTGGATGTCAATCTGCGAGGCATCCAGCATGGCGGCAACCAACTCCTCCAGGCGTTGCGCCGCCCGGTCCATGCGCGTGACAACCTCCGCGACCTGGTCAGGCCCCAACTGCCCCTGCTGACTCATGGCGGCCAACAGGTCCACATAGCCGCGCACCTGGGTCAGCGGTGTGCGCAATTCGTGGGAAGCGATGGTGATGAAGTCCGCCTTAGCCGCGTCCACCCGTTGCAGGCGCTCGTTGGCTTCGCGCAACTCGCGGTTCAGTGCCATGATCTCGCTGTTCAGCGCCTTAAGATTGGTGGAAAGTTGCAGGTGATACAGGGTGGTGGCCGTCTGCTGCGCCAGCGTTCCCAGCAGGGCCAGCTCATGCGCCCCATACCCGCGCAGGGCCTGGCCCAGGGCCAGGATAGCGATGAGTTGGTCGCCGCTGATCATGGGGATATAGACGGCCATGGCCAGCGCCTCCAGCCAGGCGCGCTCTTCAGCCGCCATCCCCGCATAGGCCGGGTCTGTGGCAATGGCACTAGAGAAGACAGGCGCCTGGCGTTCGCGCAGGGCGCGCAGGAAGGGGCTATTCGCGGCCAGCGGGACCTCCTCGGTGGGAATGCTACCCAGAACAGGGAGAGGATGGAGGCGATAGGTCCAGGCCACCTCGTGCACGAGCAACAGGGCGCCACGTTCAGCGTGGCAAAGCGCTGCCGCCGTGCGCACCAGCGCCTCGGCTACCTGCTGCACGTCGGTAGCTTTGCCCAGGGTCTGGTGATAGGCACGGAGGAAAGTCAGCGACTCCAGGCCCCAGCGCTCCTGCCAGCGGGATTGCCGCACCCACACGATGGCGACGAGGGCGGGGAGGAGCGTCCCGGCGAGCACGAGCACGGTCATTCTGAGCGCCAGCGAGGGAACGGCGCTGGCCAGTGGTGCCCACAGAGGCACGGCGATGAAGGCCGCCAGTCCGACGAACAGTAGCCCAGCCAGCAGCGTCAGAAGCACAGGCCCCACCCAGCTCGCTGTGCGGGGGACAGTTTGACCAGCCTGAGGATGCGTTGTCACGAAGCTCCGATGGCCTGACTACCGCCGGCCTGATCCGGCGGTGGCTCATTTCAAACCCACAGTGTGGGTTGTTTGTTCCCTCGTTCTGACCGTCAATCCTGCGTGTAGCGAAGAAGGCATGCCTCAACAAGGACCATTAAGGTCTGTGGGGGGGCAGGGCTGCCTGCAAATGATTCGGTTACCGGATACTAAGCTTCGTTCCCTTGTCTACTGGGTCTTGCCATCCTAGCCGGTCTTGTCGCCATCACGGCCATCGCCAGAGGGGGGGCGGCTTTGCCGGGCGTCAAGCCGGGCCAAAGAGGCAACACTATCGCCATCCTTGAGATCCATAATCCGGGCGCCACGCGCCGAACGGCCCATCTGGGGAATATTCTTGACCGCCGTACGCAGCACCAGGCCCTGGGCAGAGATGATCGTCACCTCGTCGTCGGGCCGAACCACACGCGCCGCCGCAACCACGCCAGTCATGTCCAGGCTCTTCGCCAGGGTCACCACGCCCCCACCGGCCCGGCCCTGCGTGGGATAGTCCGAGAGGGGAACGCGCTTGCCGTAGCCTTTGGTGGTCACAACCAGCAATTCAGCCCCTGGCTCAACTACGTCCATACTGGCCACCGCATCGCCCGGCTCCAGACGGATGGCGTTGACGCCAGCGGCGGCGCGCCCCATAGGGCGCACTGTGGCTTCATTGAAGCGCAACGCCTTGCCACGCTCGGTCACAAGGATGAGGTCCTGATCCCCGCGCGTCAGCCTCACCCACCCCAGCTCATCGTCCGCCTCCAGGCTTATGGCGACAATACCGGCGCGACGGGCGCTCTCAATCTCCGACAAGGCCATGCGCTTCACCCGTCCTAGCCGCGTGACCATCGTCAAATACCTGGCGGCCAGGCCATTCTGCGGGCGGGCGACCACGGCGGTGACGCGTTCGCCGGGCGCGAGCGCCAGCAGGTTGGTGATGGGGAGGCCCTTTGCCTGGCGGTCGGCGTCGGGGATCTGATAGGCGCGTTCCATATACACCCGTCCCCGGTCGCTGAAGAACAGGATAGAATCCAGCGACCCCGCCGCCAGCAGGTAGAGGACGGCATCCTCCTCCCGCGTGGTCATGCCTGTGATGCCCCTGCCGCCCCGCGTCTGGGATTTGTACACCCGCGCCGGGACGCGCTTGACGTAGCCGCGCTGGGTGATGGAGATCAGCACCTCCTCGTCGGGCACCAGGTCTTCCTCGCGGAATTCCTCCTCGGCTTCGGGGACAATGCGCGTGCGCCGCTCGTCGCCGTATTTCTCTTTGAGCTGGCGCATGTCGTCCTTGATCAGCCCCAGAATCTTGCGCGGGTGGGCCAGCAGGTCCTGGAGATAGGCGATGCGCTGCGTGACCTCGGCGTATTCCTCCTCAATTTTCTGGCGCTCCAGCGCGGCCAGGCGGCGCAACTGCATGTCCAAAATAGCCTGGGCCTGGGCCTCGGTCAACCTGAACTTCTTGATAAGGTTGGCCCGCGCCGTCTCCGCGTCCTTCGCCTGGCGGATCGTGGCGATCACCGCGTCCAGGTTGGCCAGGGCAATGCGCAGGCCCTCCAGGACATGGGCGCGTTGGCGGGCACGTTCCAGTTCAAAACGGCTGCGCCGGGCAATGACCTCGCGCCGGTGCTCAATATAGACCTGGAGCGCCTTCTTCAGGCTGAGCATGCGCGGCTCGCCATCTACCAGGGCGAGCATCTGCACGCCGAATGTCGTCTGCAAGGGTGTGTACTTGAAGAGTTGGTTCAGGACGGCACGCGGCTGTGCCCCGCGCTTGAGTTCAATGATCAGGCTCATGCCGCGCCGGTCGGATTCATCGCGCACTTCTGACAGGTCAGTCAGGCGACCCTCGCGGGCCAGTTCGGCGATACGCTCAATCAGGCTGGTCTTATTCACCTGATAGGGGAGTTCGGTGATCACGATACGGTGGCGGCCACCGCGCATCTCCTCAATATGGGCGACCGCGCGCACCACCAGCCGCCCCCGCCCGGTGGCATAGGCGTGCTGGATGCCCTCGCCGCCGACAATCAGGCCGCCGGTGGGGAAGTCTGGGCCTTTGACGAAACGCATCAAATCTTCAACAGTGACCTCATCCTGCTGCTCCCAGTGGTCAATCAGGTAGCTGATCGCGTCGGCAAGCTCGCCCAGGTTGTGGGGTGGGATGTTCGTCGCCATGCCCACAGCGATGCCGGAAGAGCCGTTGAGCAGCAAATTGGGCAGCCGCGCCGGCAACACCTCAGGCTCTTGCAGCGTCCCATC
>DAOUBF010000065.1:0-49826 GCA_034432795.1 Anaerolineae bacterium | reverse complement strand
AGGGCAGGCTCAGGACGGGGCCGGGGTCGCTGGTGCGCATGCCTTTCGGGGTGCATCAGAAAGACGGGAGGCGGTATGGCTTTCTGGCCGCCGACGGGAGGCCACTGGCCTCTACAATCTATGGGCAACTCGCGGCCCTGGCGGGGATGCCTAAAGTGCCGGAGGAGGCTGTGAGCTATTACGTGGGGCTTCCTGAGAAGCCCAGGGGGAGAACGCCCGCCGGGAAAGGCGCGGTGTGGGAGCGGGTCAAGGCGGCTGCGCCGGCTTTAGAGTTCATCAGCCGCTATGTGGCGTTGACCCCTACAGGGAGCGGGGCAGTGGGGCATTGTCCCTTCCACGACGACCGGGTGAAAAGCTTCGGGGTGAACAAAGACGGCAACTTCTGGCACTGCTTCGCCGGCTGTGGGGGCGGGTCCATCATTGATTTTTGGATGAAGTGGCGCGGGATTGGATTTCAGGAGGCGGTGGAGGAACTGGCGGTGTTTCTGGGGGTGGACCGCACAAAAACGGAGAGATGATGCGTTTTGCTGCATACAGCGGGCGTGAAGACGATCTGGTGAGGCCAGGGGGCGTGTTCAGGAGGGGTTGGAGATGGACGAGATCCTTACGATTCCGGAGGTGGCTCGCTACCTGAAGATGAGCCGGGCCAAGATTTACCGGCTGGTTCAGCGGCGCGAGATCCCCCACATCCGCATCGGCAAGAACGTGCGGATCAGGGGGAGCGACCTGGCGAGGTGGATTGAGGGGCGGAAGTGCGAGGCGGACTGATTGCAGCGAAATTGCAGCGAAATCCCTCCCCGAAGGGGCGGAGAGGCCAGGATACCCCCTATATCTGGCCTCTCCTTATCTTTTATTCCTGTATTTCAGGTGAGCCGCACAGGACTCGAACCTGTAACCCGCTGATTAAGAGTCAGCTGCTCTGCCGAATTGAGCTAGCGGCCCACTGCGTAAGTATTATACCCGGTTTGGGGTGACTGTCAAGGCACACCGCAGGGCTTTCCTGTGCGTTGCGAGGCTGGGATAGAACGATGGGCGAATGGGGGAAGCAATCGCTTACTGCAAGGCCACCAACCGCCCTTCCACCTGGGCGCGCAGCGGCGGTTGCGCCTTGATCCAATCCTCCATGATCTCCCAAAGCACGTCTTCAATGCGAACAAGTTCTAATGTCTGACCTGCCTCCAAAACAACATACCCATACTCCGGCACGTCCCCCAGGTCGTTCAAAGTATAGTACGTGCTCGCCAGCCGGTAGACCCGTTCCGGGGCTATCGGTTCGCCATTCAAGGTCATGCGGACCAGGCGGGAGCCGGGCGGCGCGTCCAGGTTGTAGGTGATCTGCACACCACGAGAGACCGCAGGCAGGCCCAGGGGGCGCTGGTTGCGCAGGATCTCCGCCTTCTGCCTGACTTTATCGGGAGCGAGCATCTTCTCCAGCATGCGCCAGACCTGGGCGCCGGTCACCTGGGCAGCGGTGACATGGGTGCTGCCGGGCAAGGCCTGGTAAAGAGCGCGGCGGGTGATCGGGCCGGCGGGCAGGCCGGAGGCCACGAAACCGCTGAAGAAGATGGCCAGATCGGCCCGGCAGATGTCGCACAGCGCATCCGCAACGAGATTGGTCAGCGGCGATTCGGCCCCGGTGGCGGCGGGCAAGGGTATCGCCGCCTCACCGACGGTGCGGTCAAGCAGCCGCGCCGCCTCCTCGCGCACCAGGTCCAGCACGGCGGCAATTGTTGGCTCTGCCGGCGTCTCCGCCGTCACCGGGATGAGATGCCCCTGGAACTCCACTATCTGGCCACTGGCCTCATCCAGCGTCAAATCCAGCCGCCCCAGGTAATGGCCGAATTCGCCTGCCTGGGCGATGATGACATTGCCAACCTTGACCGGCTGCTCCAGCACCCAGTGGGTGTGCCCGCCGATGATCACATCCAGCCCCGGCAGGCGCGATGCGAGCTGGTAGTCGCCCACGAAATTCGGGTCTATACGCTGCTCGTCGGGGACATAGCCGAGGTGCGAGAGCAGGATGACCAGCTTGGCCCCTTCGGCGCGCACTTGCGCGATCAACCGGCGCAGGATGGGTTCGGGGTCGGCGGCGACCAGGCCGAAGCGCTCGTAGCCTCCGGCGATCGGCGCCGTTGCGCCCAAGACGGCCACCTTGAAGCCGTCCGGGTCAAACCAGGTGTGCGTCTGTAGCCCCGGCACGGCCAGTTCCCCCGTCTGCCGGTCAAGCAGATTGGCGGCGAGCACGGGCAGATGGACGCTCTTCACCAGCCGCGCCAGGGCTGCGCGCCCCCACTGCATCGCCTCGCTATTCCCCAACGTCGTCGCCTGATAGCCCATGGCCTCCAGAAGCGCAAAGTTCGCCCGCCCCTTGGTGACATCGCTTTCCCAGGTGGAGCGCTCGCTGGAATCCCCGGCGTCCAGGAGCAGGACGTGTGCTCCTTCAGGCAGGGCGGCCTTTTCCCACTGGATCAGCGTGGCCAACTGGGGCATCTGCTCCAGGCGACCGTGAATGTCATTGGTGTGCAGGATGGTCAGATGCATGGTCTTTACGCATCCGCCTCGGTTTCGTCGGGCAGGCGCACCCAGAGCACGAGCAAGTCGCCTTCTTCCACCTGGGTGGCGCGGGCCGCCAGGACATCCGTCTGGCGGCGCAGGCCCAGACTGCCGGGGAAGTCCAGGCGCACCGGGCGGCCCTGGCGCCAGGCGCGGCGGCAACGTTCCACCAACGCCTGGGCATCAAAGGCACGCATCTGGCACACGGCCACCGGTCGCATCACCGCGCCCTCGCTCAACGACAACAACCAGGTCTCCATCACGGGCCGGAAATCGGGTGGCGGCCCTTCTACAATGGTAATCAGTTCGGGTTCAATCGCGGCCATATGTGCCCCTGAACGTCCAATGTCAAGCGTCAAACGTCAAACGTCAACATCTGTCCCTGGTCCAGGCGCTATGCCGTTTGACGGCGCATTCATCGGCCCTTCCATTCGGGTTTGCGCTTTTCAATGAAAGCTCGCATCCCCTCTTTCTGGTCCTCTGTGGCGAACAGGAAGTAGAACAGGCGGCGTTCAAACTCCAACCCGTCGGCCAGCGAAGTCTCAAAGGCCTTGTTGACCGCCTCCTTCGCCAGGCGCACGGCCACCGGCGCCCGCTCGGCGATCTCCTGGCCCAGGCGGATAGCCTCCTCCAGGTACACCTCCACCGGCACGACGCGGTTGACCAGGCCGTAGCGCAGGGCCTCATCTGCGCTCAGGAAACGGGCGTTCAGCACCATCTCCATGGCGATAGCCTTGCCCACAGCGCGGGCCAGGCGTTGCGTGCCGCCCGCGCCGGGCATGACGCCGATGTTGATCTCCGGCTGGCCGAAGCGGGCGCTTTCCGAGGCGACGATCATATCACAGGCCATAGCCAGTTCACACCCTCCCCCCAGGCAGTAGCCGCTCACTGCCGCGATGATCGGCTTCTTCACCCGCCGCAGCCGGTCCCAGCGGCGGATGGCATCGCGGTAGAGCATCTCCACCGCCGAGGCATCGGCCATCTCCTTAATGTCGGCGCCGGCGGCAAAGGCCCGTTCATTGCCTGTGATGACAATGGCGCCGATCTGCGGGTCGTGGTCAAAGGCTTCCACCGCCGTCGTCAACTCTTCCATGGTCTGGCTATTCAGCGCGTTGAGTTGCTGAGGGCGGTTCAGCCTGACCACGCCCACCTTGCCGTGCGTTTCCACCAGGATGTTTTCGTAGGTCACACCAGCCTCCTAAAAGTCGTCCAGGGATTGGGCCACGCGCAACGCCTGTACCGCGTGCTCCCAGGCGTGCGCGATGGCCTGACGCGCCCACCAGGTGGCTGTGCGCGGGCCATGTTCCGCGTGGCGACCCGTCCGCTCCCAATCCGCTGGGGAGCACTGGGCCAGGAATGCCGCCATGTCGCGGTGGGCCTGATCCAGTTCGTCCAGGATACGGGCCAGCGGCATGGCGGGATCGTACTGTTCCGCCATCCGGCGCTCTTCATCAAAGAGCACGAGTTCCGGATTCTCCTCGGTCAGGATGCGGCGGAGGCGCACCAGATAAACCAACGCCGCGATGTCGCGTGTGTGAAAGGCGATCTCATGGACATTCCAACTGTCCGCCGCTGGCCGCGTATGCCACAGGGCCTGGGGCACTTGGGAGACCGCCCAGCGCAGTGCGGCGGGCGCGTCCCGCAATTGGGCGATAAGAGTCTCTCTGGATGTGTTCATGCCATCACCTTCCCGCCGTCCACATGGATGGCCTGACCGGTGATATAAGCGGCTGCCTCCGAGCACAGGAACAGCACCAGGCCCACCACGTCCTCTGGCGTACCCAGGCGTCCCTGGGGGATGTCCTCCAACCATTTGCGCATCTGCTCCGGGTTCTGGCGCAACTGCGCTGTCATCTCGGTCTCAATCACGCCGGGGCAGATGGCGTTGACACGGATGCCGTAGGCAGCGAACTCGCGGGCGCACTCGCGGGTGAAGCCGACCAGCCCGGCCTTGCTGGCGCAGTAGGCCGCGCGGTCCTTAAGCGGGATTTTGTGGCCGCCGATAGAGGCGATATTCACGATGACGCCGCCCCCCTGTTCGCGCATGGCCCGCCCGGCGAACTGCGAGCACAGGAACGCGCCCTTCAAATTCACCGCCAGCGTCCGGTCCCAGTCGTATTCGTCCATCGTGAGGATGCTGGCCTTCGGCTCCACGCCGGCGTTATTCACCAGGATGTCCAGCCGCCCCCAGCGCTCCAGGCAGCCGTTGATCATGGTATGCACGGCCAGCTTATTGGCCACATCGGCGGCGAAGGCGACGGCCTCGCCCCCACCGTCACGGATCTCGCGGGCGGTGCGCTCCGCCGTATCGGGGTTAATGTCGTTGACGGCGACGCGGGCGCCGGCCTGGGCCAGGCCCAAGGCGATGGCCCGCCCAATGCCGCGCCCGGCGCCAGTGACCAGCGCCACTTTATCCGGCAGTTGTATGTTCATAGATGGGTGCTCCTGGATAGGCCCTGTGTTCTCCAGGGTTGGATTGCGGGCCTGATTGCATTATCAGATGAGGAGGCCAGGTTGTCAAGCCAGACAGTTGACCCCGCCCCTGGGGATGAGGAGACCACACCTTCATACGGCTCGCGGTTGAACCCGTCCTCGCCATATCCCCCTCTCGTATGGTATAATTCGGTATGGAGAGCCTCATGGCTGGATAAATCATGCTATCTGCCGACTTACCGACACTGATTGCGCGTGCCATTACGCTGGTGATTGCGTTCACCGTCCATGAGTTCGCCCATGCCTGGACAGCCAGCCAGCTTGGCGACCGGACAGCGGCCTATCAGGGCCGTCTTACCCTGAACCCACTGGTGCACCTGGACCCGTTTGGGACGCTGATGCTGCTCCTGGTGGGGTTCGGCTGGGCCAAACCCGTGCCCGTGAACCCCTATAATTTGCGCTATGGCAAGCTGGGCTGGATGCTGGTGGCCGCCGCCGGCCCACTCTCCAACCTGCTCCTGGCGATGCTGGCCGCGATCCCGGTGCGCTTTGGCCTGATCCCTTTGTTTGACCCGGTGCGGGGTCAACTTCCATCGTTGGGCTTCCTTTTCAGCACATTCATCACTATCAACATCTTCCTGATGGTATTTAACCTGATCCCGATTGCCCCGCTGGACGGCTACCGGGTGGCTGTTGGCCTGCTTCCCGATAGCCTGGCGTATAGCCTGCAACGCCTGGAGCCTTATGGGTTCATGATCTTGCTTCTGCTGGTCTTCACCGGGTCGCTGACCTTTCTGGTGATAGGGCCAAGCCGACTCCTTCTGAATCTGATCTTGTACAGTTGAGCCGCCGGATTCCTGGTCTCTACCGCATTCGCCAGTTCTTGCGGGCCGTGCGCGCCCAGGGGGCCTCTGCCGAGGAACTTGATATGGTGCAGACGATCCTGAACCCTGACCAGATGGCGGTGTTTCGCTGCCTGCCCCCCTACGACCAGCGGCACAGCCTGGAGGTGCTGGCAGCGCTGCGGGCCGCTGGCTATGAGGAGACTGCTGTGCTGGCGGCGGCGCTCCTGCATGACGCGGCCAAGACCCGGATGCGCCTGCGCCATCGGGCACTGGTCGTGCTGGTGCGGGCGCTGGCGCCGGGCCTGGCCGAACATTGGAGCCGGGGCAACGGCACAGGCTGGACGGCGCCCTTTGTTATTGCCGCGCACCATGCGGAGTGGGGCGCAGAGACGGCGGCGCGGGCGGGCAGCGACCCGCTGACCGTCGCCCTCATCCGCCGCCATCACGCCCCCCTCCCCGCCGACCCACCCTCTTCGGGTCAGGGAGAGGAGGACGAAGCGGACGCCCTGACGGAGGAAGACCGGCTGCTGGCGGCTTTCCAGGCAGCGGATGACGATAGTTAGCGTCAAGTGACATGCTAATTTTTCATGAATCCATATGGGTACACAACGCATGAAGATTACAGTGATTGGCACAGGACGGGTAGGCACGTCCATTGGCCTGGCGCTGCGGCAGGAACCAGGCTTTGAACTTATCGGGCACGACCGCGACCTGAAAACGGCACAACGGGCGCAGCAGCGCGGCGCGTTTGACCGCGTGGAGTGGAACCTGCCGGCGGCGGTGGAGAACGCGGACGTAGTTATCCTGGCGCTGCCCCTGGCGGCCATCCGGGACACATTCCAGCACATTGCCCCCGTGCTCAAGCCCGGTGCCCTGGTCATGGATACCGCCAGCCTGAAGCTGCCTGTCATGCAGTGGGCGCGGGAGTTTTTGCCCGATGGCGTGCATTTCGTGGGCGGCAACCCGGTGCTTAACCCGGCGCTGGCACTGGATGCCCGCACCGGCCCGGACGCGGCCCATCCAGACCTATTCGCCGGTGGGCTATACGGCCTGATGCCGGCGGCGAACTGCGCCCCCGAAGCCCTGCAACTGGCCAGCAACCTGGTGGCGCTATTGCGGGCCACGCCGTTCTACCCCGACCCGGCGGAGCACGATGGGCTGATGGCGGCCATTGAGGGCCTGCCGGGGCTGTTGAGCCTGGCGCTGATGCGCACGGCAGCGGCCTCGCCCGCCTGGCGTGAGGCGCGCAAGCTGGCCGATTATTCCTTTAACATGAGCACCAGCCTGGTGGAGGGCGACCCGGCCCGGCAGCGCGACCTGTTGCTGTACAACCGCGATAACCTGGTACGCTGGCTGGACGCGCTGCTGGCGGAGTTGGACCATCTGCGCCAGCTCCTGCTCGCAGGCGATGCCGAGGCCCTGGAGCAGATGGTGCGCGAGGCGGATCAGGCCCGCCGCCTGTGGTTGAGCGACCGCCGCCTGGGCACCTGGGAGCCGACGCCGGAGATTGAGCTGCCCACCACCGGCCAGATCATGTCACAGATGTTTGGGCTGGGATGGCTGCGGCGGCGCGGGCCTAAAGGCACCTGACGCGGTACACTTCAGGCCCGCGCCGTCCAGGGGATTAGCCCCGCAGGTAATCGGCCAGGGGGACGCCAACCTGGGAGCGGCGGAGTGTCTCCAGCGCCTGGCTGTGCAACTGGCGCACGCGCTCGCGCGACAGGTTGAGGAAGCGGGCGATCTCGCTGAGCGAGTGGCTCACGCCGTCGGCCAGGCCGTAGTGCAGGCGCAGGATGCGCGCCTCGCGGTCGGGCAGGGTCGTGAGCGCCTGCTCCAGGTCCGCAGCCAACTGAGCGCGCTCGCTCTCCACCTCTGGCAGCACGGCGTCGGGGTCGGCGATGAACTGGCCGAACTCGGCGGCACTGTCCGCGCTGATCAAGTAGTCCAATTCCAGCGGCTGGCGCGAGACGTTCAGCAGGTGCTGCACGCGCTCCGGCGACAGGCCGGTGCGCTCGGCCAGTTCCTCAATCCCTCCCTGCTCATCTGGCTCACGGGCCATTTCCTCGGCAGCCCGCTGCACCAGGCGCACCTCATCAATGACGTTGACGGGCAGGCGGATCAGGCGCGATTTGTTGGCCAGGGCGCGCAGGATCGCCTGGCGAATCCACCACACGGCATAGGTGGAGAAGTGGAAGCCGCGCTCCGGGTCAAAGTGCTCCGCAGCCTGCAACAGACCCAGGTTGCCCTCCTGGATCAGGTCCCCCAGGGGCAGTCCCCGCCCCTGGTAGGCCCGTGCCAGGCTGACGACCAGGCGGACGTTGTGGAGCACCAGGGTATCGCGGGCCGCCTGGGCATCGGCGATGACCTGCTTCAGGCGCTCAACCTCCTTCGCCGAGACCCGCTTGGTACGTAGCTTGGCTTCAGCCTCACGTCCAGCCGCAATCCGCCGACCCAACTCACGCTCTTCCTCAAACGTCAACCGACCCGCGCCACCGACATCCTCAAAATACAGATCAATCAAACTCTGACCGGACTCGCGTCCGGGATGCGATCGTGATGCCATCCTCTAATCTCCTGGGGCGGTAGTGGGAGCCGCCCATGTATTGTTTCCAACACATCACCACTCAACCGATATTATCACGAAAATGACCTGCGTGGTCTGTGATTAATCTCACAAAATCTTAAATATTATACCATAAAAAGACCGGATTAGTATGAGTAAATCTCCCTATACACAAGTCACCATCTATTAGATGCACTTCACCCCTTAAAAGTTTCAGAAGCGCTGTTGCAAAGAGAGCCATAAGGCAATACCTCTCGTAGATGAGAGGAACATGAGACGCACATGAGAGTTGCATGAGAAATTCGGGCGAAATGCATCCATAAAGATATACGTTCCAAGATCTGTGCCTGGATCGGTCAAATGGACGAAGGGGGCGGGTTTCCTGAACTCTAACTTTGGGATATAATGGCGACACGCTATCCAATGCATTTTGTGGCGCCGGGCGGTTGCGCCACGCCAAAGCCCTATTTGAACGCGAGTAGCGCACCTATGACGTGGCGCCAGAAGCTCATCCTCTTCCTCTTCCGGCGGCTCAGGCCGCTGTTAGGGCGCGCCTATCTCTGGCTGAAGAGTTCCTTACCGGCTGACATCCAATCCCTGCCATCGCCGGTGAACAGTGACCCGGAACTGAAGGTCATTGATAACCTGGCCGACCTGGATGCGGAGATCGCGGAGATTGATAAGGCCCTGGCGGTCTCGGACGATGAGGGGCGCCGCCGCATGGCCAAAATCCACTTTGTGCTTCCTGCGAATTTCCCCAATGACCCCTATTCTCCGGAATATGCGGCGGCACAAATGGAGACGTACTATGCCCTCTCCGGTCGCAACTCCTACCAGCCGGAGGTCAATGAGCGTTCCGTGCTTGACCTGGAATGGCTGAAGCGCTGGTATTACCCCTATGGGACGCGCAGCCCGACGACCGTCGGTGAGCAGTTGATCGCCCAGGGGTTTATCATCCGCGCCATGAACCTTCCGCCAGGGGCGCGGGTGGTTGAGTTCGGGCCGGGGGCAGGCAATCTCACTTTGCATCTGGCGCAGATGGGCTACCAGGTGACGGCGGTGGAGATTGACCCAAACTGGGCGGAGTTGATCCGCTATCGCGCCCGGATCCTGGGCGTAGAGGTGACGGTAGTCCAGCAAGACATGCTGGCATTTCAGCCCACCGAGCCGTACGACGCAGCGGTCTTCTTTGAAAGCTTTCATCACTGCGTAGACCACCTGCGTATGCTGCGCAACCTGTATGACATGATCGCGCCGGGGGGCCTGGTGGCCTTCGCGGGGGAGCCTATCGCTGATTTTCCCCATCCCTGGGGCTTCGTCCGCCCCGACGGGCAGACGCTCTGGTCCATCCGCAAGTTCGGCTGGTTTGAGCTGGGCTTTGACACCTCGTACTTTTTGCGCACCCTACTGTTTTTTGGCTGGCTGCCGCGCCGCCATCGCAGCGACGTGGCCCATCTGGCGGATGTGATCGTGGCCCACAAGGGCCAGGGCCTGTACGCACCGCATGAATTGACGCTGCCGCCGGACGAGGCCCGGACCTGGTCTGAGCCGGAGGCCGGGCTTCGGTTCACCCTGGGGAAGTCCGTGATGAGTTGCAGCCGCGTCGCGCCTGTAAAGGCGGTGGAGTTCTGCTTAAGCAATTTCGCGCCCTTCCCGCTGGAGGTCACGCTGACGGCGGGCAGGGCCAGCCAACGGGTCAGGCTGCCCGCCCACGCGGAGCGGGTGACAGCCTGTGTTGAGGCGCAGGACTGGCAAGGCCAGGTGACCATCGCCAGCCCCACCTGGCGCCCGGCGCAGGTGTACAAAAGCGCCGATCCGCGCACCCTGGGTGTGGCGGTACATTGGGTGCGGTTGGAGGAGGCGTAGAACCCCTTTGTCGCTGCGCAAGTCAACGATACACATGGCCGCCATGATCGCCCGATTCAGAGGGCTATGGGCGGCCCGGCCACACGCCGGGGGACATCGCAATAAGAAGGGGATGAAGCACAGCGCGTCACGGGCCCGGGCCAACTGTCCGGCGGGGTTGGGTTCTGGCGAAGCCTGATTGACAACAGCGGTTCTGGTGATAGAATAACCATGCGGAATCTTTTATAGTTGGGCAGCTTATCCGAGCGAATAATGTAGGAGAAAGCAGTGGAAACCAAAGTAGAGATCAATTTACCTCCTGTTTCTGTGATTATCGCTGCCTACAACGAGCAGGCGTTCATTGAGACGACAGTTACTTCTATCATAGAGAGTGGTTTTCCCTGTGAAGTTGTTGTGGTGGACGATGGATCAACCGATCAGACCCCCGAAATACTCAGGACGTTTGGAGAGAAAATCAAGATCATCAGCCATCCAACCAACAAAGGCAAAGGGGCCGCAATGGCCTCAGGGCTGAAAGCTGCCAACGGTGAAATCGTGGTTTTCTGTGATGCTCACTTATTGAACTTGAAGCACTACCATTTACTATCTTTGGTCCTCCCATTGATCTATGGCTCAGCCAAAGCAGTGCTAGGCGTAGATGTTCCAGAGAAAATCTCCCCCTCGTTAGTAAATGTTATTCCTTTTCTGATCCTGACAGGTCAGCGTGCTTACTATAAAGCCGATCTGCTGCCACTGGTAAACGAAATGGTAGATCTTGGTTATGGAGTAGAGACCTTTCTCTTTACTAAGTTCCCCAGAGACAGAACTGCCCTCGTCTTACTCCCAGGGTTAATTCATTTGAGCAAGCAAGAAACGTCATCGCTTACTGCTGCCGCAGTAGGGTATCTGAGAGAAGCTCTTGAGATCTTAGAGGCCCTGGCAAGAATTCAGGGCTTAACTCCTAAAGAGTTGACTGAACTGAGACAAAGGGTTTCTGCGCTCTTGGCTAAATATATGGGTACTCGTGAGAACAATAACAGCCGGTAGAGCGCTGCCTAACTCGCGCCTTCACCTGACGCCGCTCCGCTGTGCAGGTGAAGCGCAGGCCGTTGGGCAGCGCTCTTGCCCACCTTAGATCAAAATGCAAAGGAGCAACGATTGAGCAGGACAGCTAGAAACACAGATATATGGTTATGGCTCACTGCCCCTATCGCCATTTTGCTGGCAATTGCCGCCGGGAGCGGAGTATTCATCAGTGCTCTTTATCGTGACACGCCGAATCTTGTGGCTCAGGCAACAGGCCAGGATGCTATCACGCTTGTGGTAGCTCTCCCCACTTTAGCCATTAGCGCGCTTCTCGCCAGTCGTGGTTCTCAACGCGCACGACTGGTCTGGTTAGGGGGATTGGTTTATACGGTGTACACCTATGTCGGTTATGCATTTGCTGTCCGCTTCAACTCGCTGTTCCTGGTTTATGTCGCCTTGCTGGGATGTTCAACCTATGCTTTGATCGGCGGTCTCGTGACGACGGACTGGGCTGGCGTCAAGGCGAGCTTCACGGAACGGACGCCTGTCAAGGCAGTAAGCATCTATCTGGGGGTGATAGCGGTTCTTTTCTATTTACTATGGTTAAGTGAGGCCGTCCCCGCTTCACTTTCAGGGAATCCCCCCCAAAGCCTGATAGACGCTGGAACACCAACCAATTTCGTACAAGTATTGGATATGGGCTGGCTGCTTCCCGCAGTAGTTATAACGTCCATCAACCTGTGGCGCAAACAGTCTTTAGGATATACGCTTGCAGGGGTATTACTGACACATTTTGTGCTTCTCACATTAGCGATTCTTTCAATGATAGCGTTTATGATACGGGCAGGTCAGCCAGTAGTTATCCCACAGGGGGTGATTTATGGGGTTTTGTTTGCTGTCAGCATTGGAATATTGATTGCATATTTGAAGAACTTGAAGCCGTCACACATTTCAACACAGTAGCCTGTCACAAGGAAAGCACAATGCATATCCTTCTCGCCTTAATTCTCTTTGGGCATGGTTTCGCTCATCTACCAGGTTTCATAGCATACTGGAAACTTGCCGAACTGAAGGAAATGCCTTACAAGACCACCATCCTTTCAGGCCATATCAATGTCGGTGATTGGGGAATCCGAGTGTTTGGACTTCTCTGGTTGGTAGCGGCGCTAGCATTTGCGGCTTCCAGTATCGGAACAGGCGCACGGCTTTCATGGTGGCAGCCGGTAACCTTGATTACCTCAGTATTCTCGCTCCTTCTTTGCATTGTCGGCTGGCCTGATGCGCGATTTGGTTTGTTCATCAATCTGGCCCTAATCGCATTCTTGCTGGTGAACAAGCAAACGGATTGGTTGCCATAGGGAAAAATAGCGCATTCACGCCCCTTTGCTCGCCTCACTTCGCCTCCTCCCAATTCTGGCCGACCTTGACATCCACCTTGAGCGGCGGGTCAAGTGGGTAGGCGTTCTCCATGATCTCCACGATCAGGGGCTTGACCTCCTCCACCTCCTCATCCGGGGCCTCCAGGACAAGTTCATCGTGCACCTGGAGGATGAGGCGGGTGCGCAGCCGGCGTGCTTTGAGCGCGCTGTGCAGGCGACACATGGCGATCTTGATGATGTCGGCGGCGCTGCCCTGAATGGGCGCATTGACCGCCATGCGTTCGGAGGCACGGCGCTGGTTGAAGGAGGTCTGCGCGCCCGGCGCAAGTTCGGGGAAGTAGCGCCGGCGGCCTAAGAGCGTCTCCACGTAGCCCTGCTCGGCGGCCTGGCGCTTCAGGCCCTCCAGATACTCGCGCACTTTGGGGTAGCGGGCGAAATAGGCGTTGATGAAGCGCTCCGCCTCCTCCTGGGTGAGTTCGGTGCGGTCGGCCAGGCCGTAGCCGCTGATGCCATAGATCACGCCGAAGTTGATCGTCTTCGCCAGGCGGCGCTGCTCCGGCGTGACCTGGTCAATGGGGATGCCCAGGACGGCGGAGGCAGTGGCTGCGTGGATGTCCTCCCCGCGGCGGAAGGCGGCCAAGAGCGCCGGCTCACGCGAGGCGTGCGCCAGGATGCGCAACTCCACCTGCGAGTAGTCCGCCGAAATCAGCTTGCAACCCTCTTCCGCGATGAAGGCTTTGCGCACCTCGCGCCCGATCTCGGTGCGGATGGGGATGTTCTGCAGGTTGGGGTTGCTGGAACTCAGCCGACCCGTGACCGCACCGGTCTGGTTAAAGTCGGTGTGCACACGCCCGGTGCGCGGGTTGATCAGGGCGGGCAGCGCGTCCACGTATGTGCCCTTGATCTTGCTGAGCTGGCGATGCTCCAGCACCAGGTCCACCACGCGATGCTTGCCACGCAGCTTCTCCAGCACTTCGGCGGCGGTGGAGAAGTGGCCGGATTGCGTCTTGCGCAGCCCCGCCGCCGGCAGGTGCAGTTCCTTAAACAGGACATCGCTCAATTGCTGCGTGGAGTTGATATTGAAGGGGTGGCCCACGATCTGCTGGATCTCCCATTCCAGTTCGTGCAGCCGCTCCTCCAGCGCCTTGGACATGCGCCTGAGATGTTCTACGTCCAGCTTGACGCCCGCCCGCTCCATGTCCACCAGCACCGGGATGAGGGGCATTTCCACCTCGCGGAAGAGCTTCTCCAGCTTGAGCCGGGTGAGTTCGGGCCGGAGCACCTCCACCAGGCGGTAGGTCATGTCCACGTCCGCCCCGGCATACTGCACCACCTGCTCCACCGGCACTTGCGCCATAGAAATCTGCCCCTTGCCTTTGCCGATCAAATCGGTGATGGAGGTCATCTCCTGGCCCAGCCGCGCCCAGGCCAGGTTCTTCAGGCCCAGGTTGCCCCGCTCCGGGTTGATCAGCCACTCGGCGATCATCGTGTCAAATTCCAGCCCGGCCAGGGCGATGTTGTGCTCGGCCAGGACCTCCAGGTCGTATTTGGCGTTGTGGGCATACTTGCGGATGGCCGGGTTTTCCAGGATAGGCTTGAGCACCTGCAGGACAGTCTCACGCGGCAGATGAATCTCCGCATGGCGCAAGGGCGTGGTGGCCTGCCTGGCGGGGAGGTCGCGGTGGATGTCCCACAGCGTTTGGGGTTCGGCCTCAGGCAACAGTTTGGCCTCCTCCGCAGGCGGGGGAGGGTGACTGATGGGGACATAGTAGCCCCGGCCCGGCCCATCGCTCAACGCGATACCGACCAGGTCCGCCATGAGCGGGTCCAGGCTGGTCGTCTCCACGTCCACAGCGATGGCGGGGGCGCGGGAGAGGCGGTCGGCCAGGGCGCGCAGGCTGCCCTCATCGGCGATGAGTTGATAGTTGGCCGCAGGCGGGGAACCGGGCTGAAGCCCGGTACTGGCAGGTTGCTCCGCACCGAACAGCGAGAGCTGGTGGAGATCGGCGGAGAAGGCGGTGGGCAGGCGGTCCACCAGGGAACGGAATTCCAGTTCGCGCAGCAGGGCGATCACGCGCTCCGGGTCATAGGGCTTGACGCGGCAGCGGTCCAGGTCCAGGCGCACGCCCGGCACGTCGCGGCGGATGGTGACCAGCTTTTTGCTCAGGAAGGCGGCATCGCGGCCCTGCGCCAGAGCCAGCCGGTAGCGGTCCGGCTTGATCTCCTCCAGGTGGGCGTAGATATTCTCCAGCGAGCCGTACTTTTGCAAGAGCTGGGTGGCGCCTTTCTCGCCGATGCCGCTGACACCGGGGATGTTGTCGCTCTTATCGCCGATGAGCGCCTTGAGGTCAATGAGTTGCTCCGGCGTGAGGCCATAGCGCTCCTGGATGGCGGCAACGTCGTAGATAACAGTATCGGAGAAGCGCCAGCGGGAGGTGAGCACGCGGGTGTGCTCATCCACAAGCTGCAGGGCATCGCTGTCGCCGGTGACGATCAGCGTCTCCAACCCGGCCTCTTTCGCCTGCTGGGCCAGCGTGCCCAGCACGTCGTCGGCCTCATAGCCGGGGACGGTGTAAATGGGGATATTGAAGGCCTCCAGGACCTCGTAAATGCGGCTGACCTGGTGGGTGAAGTCATCGGGTGCGGCGATACGCTGGGCCTTATACGCCTGGTAAGCGTCGTGGCGGAAGGTGCGACCGACATCAAAGGTGACGGCGATGTAGTCCGGTTGCTCGTCGCGCAGGACGTTGAGCAGCATGGAGGTGAAGCCGTACACCGCGTTGGTCGGCTCACCGCGCGCCGTGCGCAACTCCTGCGGCAGGGCGTGGTAGGCGCGGTAGGCCAGCGCATGCCCATCTATCAAAACGAGTTTATTGCCCGCCATTGTGGCCTCATGTTAGCACGAAAGGGCCGAAAATGCGAACCGCCCTCTCACCTCACAGCTCAATGATAGAACGTTCGTTCCATCCTGTCAAGATGCGGGCGGAGCCTGGGGTGCATTTCAAATTCGGGATGACTCTGCCCCCCACCCCTGCCCTCCCCCACAGAGGAGGGAGGCACGTTCCCCCCATTGCGGGGAAGGCAGGGAGCTTCCATAGGGCAGGTTTCCATACCCGCCCTTGGAGATGCACTAGCCGAGCGATGCCAGGAAATCCGCGATGGCCTGGGCGACGGCAGCGGGCTGCTCCAGCGCCACCATGTGGCCGCTGCCCTCAATCAGGCGCAAACGGGCGCCGGGGATATGCTCGGCCAGGTAGCTCAGGTATTTAGGCGGCGTCATCTGATCGGCGCTCCCGCCGATGACCAGCGTGGGAAGCTGGATACGCCCTAGTTCGGTGAGCACATCAAATGCGTTGCAGGCCAGGTAATCGCCCCGCAGCACGTCGGGCCGGGTTTCCAGAAGGCGCGCCCGGCCCAGGCGCACCAGTTGTTCTGGCGCGCCTGGGCCATACTCGTGCGCGATGATCCAGTCCACTGCACGGACAGGGTCGCTGGCCAGGGCCTCCAACAACTCCGGTGCCACGCGCAGCCGCCCACCTGTCGCCACCAGGACGATCCCGGCTAGCCGCGCCGGAGCATGGATAGCCATGTCCTGGACGATGGCGCCGCCCATAGAATGGCCCACGAGGACGACGCGGGACAGGTTGAGCGCATCCATGAAGGCGCGGACGACCGCCCGATAGGCGCCGATAGAGTCCCGGCCTGCGCCACCGGAACGCCCGTGTCCAGGCAGGTCCAGCGCCAGCAGGCGCACATCGGGCAGGCGGCGCACTTCGGCGGGCCAGTCCAGATGGCTGCCTCCGGCGCCGTGGATGAGCACCACCACCGGGCCGCGCTGCAGTGCCCCGCGATGTTCGGCATAGAACAGCTTTTCGCCGTTGAGGGTGAGATAAGGCATAGGCATTCAGGGAATGGTCAGGGTGCGTCTCGCCTGATGAGCGGCAGGTGGAGACCAAAGAGCTGGTGCGGATCGGTGAAGGGGTCGCCGGTGCTTTTGATGCGGCTATCCCACCACATGGGCAACACCCGGTCATTCTTCGCCGCCAGGCCCGCGTAGTCGCCGATGAAGGTGTACGGCTGCGAGGCCTGATCCGCAACGGCCACCTCTGTCCAGGTCGCGCCCTCATCCATTGAATAGGCCACATACCACTTGTGCTGGAAGTTGTTGGGGTCCTCGCGGCGGTCGTGCCAGCCCACCCAGATCGTGCCATTCGGGGCGACGTCCATCCAGGGGTAGTACTGGTCTTTGCCCAAGGGGTCGGTGTTGATGCGCATAGGCGCGGACCAGGTGACGCCGCCGTCGGTAGATTTCCGGAATAACGTATCGCTATGGTACCCCGTGCCGCCCGCGCAGGTGTAGGCCGTCTCCAGGTCGCCGCCGGAGTAGACCATGTAGACGATGTTGGGATTGGTGGGGTGGACGCCCATAATGGGGTGGCTGCGCGAGCGGAAGTACTGGCCCCCGGAGTTGATGCAGAAGACACCGCGCCCGGCCTGCGTGGACAGGCACACGCCGCCCTGACGGATAGGCAGCACCGTCTGCGCCCAGGTGGCGCCGCCATCGGTGGACCAGGCCACAACGTTCTCCACGCCCGCATTGCAGCCCGCCCCCGAGTTCAGATACTGCTGGAAGCCGACGTAGATCGTGCCATTGGAGGCCACGCGCGGCTGGCTGGATTGTTCATAGCCCTGGGCCGGGGGTGGCCCGCCGATGGGGAAGCGCGCCGTCCAGGTCACACCTTCGTCGGTGGAGTACACACCGTAGATTCGGCCCGCGCCGGTGAAATCGGTGTACGTCACGTACACCCGCCCCCGGTAGGGGCTGGCCGCCCCATTGTCCACGACGATGTTCTGGCGGTCCACCGAACCGGAGACAGCAGTGTAGCGCGAACCCCAGGTCACCCCGTTATCGGTAGACTTGATGACATAGGCCGCAGACGGACTGGTATCCAGGACAGTCACATAGGCTTTGCCATCCCAGGAATACGACACGCCGGGGTCACAGCAGGCCGCCGTGCCGATAGGCGCATCAAACGCGGTCCAGGTCGCGCCGCCATCCGACGTGCGGTAAATGCCTACGCCCGCCGTCAGATAGTCGTTGGAGGTGCCGATGGCGAAGAGTGAATTCATGGGATGGATGTCAATCTGGAATTCGTTCTGCTGGCTGTTGAAGCTGGGGCTGGACATGCGCACATCGGCGCCCCAGGCCGGCGAGAGTGGCGATAGCAGACTATTTGCATGGGCCGGGGGGAGCACACCCTGCAACCGCTGCTCGTACTCCGCCGTCCAGCGGTTGTCCACCATACCGTGATAGCGCTCCAGCCACTCCTGCGTATAAGGCATTTCCTCCGCTACCGAAGTATCGGCCTGGCGCGCCGATACGATAAAGCTGGCAGGGATAAGCACAACGAGCGCCAGAGCAAGGAGAAGAAACCCGAAATGTTTAGACATAGCCTTCCCTCAGAGTAAGAACATTGGCGCCTGGGCCGCAAGCCGGGACCTGTCCGGCCGGGTGGGGGCAGCCCTGGGCTACGGACACCGGACAGCCGTTCCGGATGAACCAGGGAACAGGGACCGCCGGGTTGCGATAGACAAGGAGTATAGCACAAAACAGCAGGTAAGGGCAGGGCCAGACCCTGCTCCTACCCCCTCCCCCCGCTGTGGGGGTGGGAATATACCTCCCTCCCCCCGCTGTGGGGGAGGGTTGGGGTGGGGGGTAAGGGGCGCATGGCCGTGCACCCCTACAGGCCGCACCGTAAACGGTGCGGTGTTTCCCCCACGCATTCGGCGCACCCTACCGTAAACGGCGGGGCGTTTCTCTGGCGCTGGGAGAGCATAACCTCTCCCCTTTCCCATCCTCCTAATAAGGGAGGGGGATATGGCCCTTACCTCCCCTCTGCCACGCTGTGGGAGAGGGACGGCGGTGAGGGGATATGCACCCCTATGTCTAAATAGGATGGAGCAAAGTACCATTGTTAGGGGACCGGCCTCGTGATACGCTCCTTAGAAAGCGTATGCCCAGCCTGCCCTGCATGGATTCTGCCCTGCCGCCGACCTCAAAGAGAGGGGCTGAACTTTGAGGGACTCGCGCAGCAGTGGTTTTCAACTGACAGCTTTGAGCGGCCCGCTGGATGGCCTGACCGTTGTGATCCACCAGTGGCCGGTCACGATCGGACGCAGCACCGAAAATACGGTCGCCCTCCAGCTTGATGTGTGGGCCTCGCGCCAGCATGCCCGCCTGGATTACCAGGATGGGCAGGTGTGGCTGGAGGACATGGGCGATCTGAATATCACCGCTGTGGGCCGACAATTGGTGCGGGGGCGCGTGCCCCTGGCGCCCGAAAGCACGTTCCGCGTCGGGCATACCTTGATCCGCCTGGAACGGGTGAAGGAAGAGGCCCAGGCCGGGCCGCACACACACCCGGACACCGACGGCAACCCCCTGGATTCCAGCCAGTTCAGCCCCGCCGTCCGCCAGATCATCGTCACGGCGATAGCTGAGTCCGCCCGGATGCGGCACTACTACCTGGGCGTGGAGCACCTGTTCATCGCCGCCAGCCAGCCGGGCCATGCGCTCACCCAGGCGCTGCTCCACCTTGGCCTCCAGCCGGACCTGATTCAGGCCAGGCTGCGCGTAGAGGCCGGCCCCGGCAATCTGCGCCGCCCCTGGCAGGGGATTATCCTCACGCCCCGCGCCGACCGCCTGCTGGCCCGCCTGGCCGGTGCACGCACCACCACGCCCCCCGCCTCGCCGGTCAGCGAAGCAGAGTTGGCCAGCGCCATTCTGGATGACCCCGACGCCTTACCGACCCGCTGGCTACGCCAGCAGGGCTATGACCCTGCCGCACTCCGCACCCTGCTCCAGGAGACGCTCCCCCTGGCGCCTAAGCCAGTTCGCGCTCGCGACGCGGAACCGCGGTGATGAGCTGACCGAACTTGCGGTACTCGTCCAGGCGGCACGAGTTGACCAGGCGCCCCTCAAACACGGTCATATCCGGGCAACTGTCGCACATATCCACGCGGCCATCCGGCAGGAGGTCCGGCGCCTGGACGATGGCCACGCTGACGCCATAGACGCGGCGGAAGGGGTTGCGCAGCCAGCGCCCGAAAGCGCGACGCACGTTGGGGTCAAACAGCCCCAGCAAAAAGGAGAGATACCCCGGCGCGCTCCCCTTCAAATAGACGAAATAGGTGCCGAACAGGAAGTGGTGCATGATCTGGGTGAACTCCATGGATTTCTTCCCGATGGAGCCCAGGACCTCATCCCCGGCGCAGAGCATGTAGCCGTCCAGCCATTTAAACGAGTCATGCGTTTGCGTCCCGCCCAGATAGCCTGAGGCATCATACTCCGGGAAGTTCTCCTTGATCCAGGCATAGACATCGGTGGACTTGATGCCGATGTCCTCCGGCTCGTCATCGGTGACGTAGCCCAGGGTGTCATCGTCAAGCTGGATAGGCTCGCCGCCGACAAAGTAATCCACATTGGCCACGCGGGCGCCGCGATAGGTGATAAAGGTGGCGCCGCCGACCTTTCCCCGATTCTTCAGGACCCAGCGGAGCACATCGGGAATATAGGGGAAGTTCTCGCGGTACACGGTCATGCCGAAGCCCGCCGGCGGCAGGCCCACCTCCGCGACCATATCGGCATAATACTGGCGCAGCTCACATAGCTCAATCTCATTCTTACCCGTCCATTTGGGGCGCTTCTGCAGCGAATCAATGTGAAAGCCGATGCCCGTGAGGCCGGCACGCTTGAGATCGCGCAGCAGGTCCTCCGTCAGGCGGACGCCGTTGGTCAGGATGAATGACTTCAGGCCCTGGCGGGTGATGAAGTCCACGATCTCCACAATCTCCGGGTGGATGAGGGCCTCGCCGCCAGCGAGGGAGATGTTGTCTACGTTGCGCCAGCGCTTCATGAAGAGGACCTCTTCTTTGATCTCGGCCAGCGGCTTGTGGCCCACGAGCTTCTGCCGATAGCAGCCCTTGCAGTGGATGTTACAGATGTCGGTCACCTCCACCCAGCCAATGGGGTTGTCGTTCAGCGACCAGGGGAAACGGTAGAGATTGCGTTTGTCCGGTATCATGCTCGGCCTCCTTCGCGTTGTGATGGTGGATAATAGCTGCCATTATAAAGCGGAGGCGGGGTTTGTCAAATCCTGTGCAACTAATCGCAAACATGACAATTTTGACCATATAAATCCAAATTCTCCCCTATCTTTTAAGGCGTTGTTCCGAATCAGTGGCCTGGCCCTATTGACAGAGGAGCAGGAAAACCGCTATACTCAGAACAAATGTTCTCAACAGAAAGGAGAAAACACCATGACCCATCCCTTCGTTCACGTGGAGATCGGCACACGCGATATTGACCGCTCACGACGCTTCTATGAGGCGGCCTTCGGCTGGACGGTTCGCTATCAGGCTATGGAGGGCGCCGAAGCACCCTATGGCCTGGTTGACACCGGCCAGGCGCCCGGCGGTGGTATCTTCCAGGCGGGGGTGGAGCATCCGCTTGACGTGACCGTCTATATCGGCAGCGATGACCTCCAGGAGACCTTGAGCAAGATTGAAGCCGCCGGTGGGCGCACCCTCATGCCGCCGACGGAGGTGCCCGGCGAGGGCTGGGTCGCGCTGTTCGCCGACCCCGATGGGAATACCCTGGGGTTGTGGAAGGGCGCGAATCCCGGCTAAACGGGGTTGGGCGGCGCATGTGTTATAATAGCGCGGGGCCGTACGCGAACTGAGGAGGTTTCTATGAGCCTGAAGAAGGACGCGCAGAAGTCCGCCGAGAGCACCACCGCGATCAACGAGAAGTTTAAGGGGTTCACGGATGAGGAACGGGCCGCGATGAAGGAGCGCGCCAAAGAGCTGAAGGCGGAAGCGCGCGCGAATAAGAACAAAGCGAAAGGGGAAAGCGACGTGCTCGCGAAGATCGCCGAGATGCCGGAACCGGAGCGGTCCATGGCCCGGCGGCTCCATGCGATCATCAAAGCCAGCGCGCCAACCCTCTCGCCGAAAACCTGGTACGGGATGCCCGCGTATGCCAAGGACGGTAAGGTCGTCTGCTTCTTCCAAAGTGCGCACAAGTTCAAGACGAGGTATTCGTCGTTCGGCTTCACCGACGCGGCGAACCTTGATGAAGGCGCCATGTGGCCGACCGCCTTCGCACTGAAGGAGTTGACCGCCACCGAAGAGGCCAGGATCAGCGCGCTCGTGAAGAAAGCGGTGAGTTGAGGACTGATCGCAAGCGTAAGGGAGCCTGGCCAGCCCTCTATGTTTCCGCCATATGATGCTACCGGCGGACACATAGAGGGCTATGTGGTATTGCTTAAACCCACATAGGGCATACAGGGCTTATATGAAAGGGGGTCTGAAAAGGGGGCTAGACTATGGCTTCTACAGCCATCACAACAATGACAAAAATGCTGGAGTCCTTACCTGAAGAGGTTCAAGTCATAGTGGACGTATCCCCCTCTGCTCTGAGGGCGGCTGAAGCGCGGGCAACGTGATCAGGGCTGCAGCTTCTGCCCCTCCAGGAAGCACCTCAGCCCCTCTACAACCCCCTCCGCCACTCTATCGGCCTCGCCGGTGAGGATCCCCCGGTCCAGATAGAGAAAGCCCGTTTCAATGATCGCCGCCGGTGTCGTGGGGGCGATCTCAAAGAAGCCGTGATAATCGGTCATATCGTAGGTGATGCTCCCGGCGTGGAAAGGCAGGCCGGTGCGCCGGGCATAGTGCTGGATCAGGCAGTCCACCAGCCGGCTGTCTTGATCGGCAGTGGAGCGGTGCGCGGCAGAAGCCACCTTGAAGCCGGTGGCCTCGTCGTTCACATACTCGCACGAATCGGCGTGAATGGAGAGGAGGGCGTCGGCGCGATAGCCCGTCAGGCGCGTATCAAACTCCTCCAGTAGGTCCACCTGGTAGCCCAGGCGCTCCAGTTGGCGCTGGACGCGGCGGGCGATATCCAGGTTCACGGAGACCTCGGTCAGACCATCCGCACACACCGCGCCTGAGTCGTTGCCCCAATGGCCGGCAATGATGCCGATATGGCCCAGGTGCGGCGTCAGGGTCGCCGTAGGCAGCGGCGTGGGGGCGCCACCCGCCCCGAATGAACTTCTGTCGGGCCGGGTCAGACCGTACACCGCCAGCAAGCCGATGGCCAGCGTTATCAGGGCGAACAGGCTACGCCAGAGCGCCTCTCGCGCCGGACGGCCGCTGGGGTCCTGTCTCTTTTTTCCTGGACGTTTTTGTGCCTGGGGTGGCCTGGCCATGAAGGGGGAAGGATTATGCGCCGCAGGGTTCTCTTAAGAGGGGCAAGGCCACAGGCAGCGCCAGCAGGCGCCGGTATACCTCCACGATCTGATCGGCGATGTGCGGCCAGGCATAACTCTGGGCGTAGGCCACCGCCTGACAGCCCAATCGCTGGCGCAGCTCCGGGTCGCTTAGGAGCAGCATGATCTTATCGGCCAGCGCCTGAGGATCGCGATAAGGGACGTGAAAGCCGGTTTGCCCGTTCTTCACCAGATAGGCCAGCCCGCCCACCTCAGAGGCGATCACCGGCGTGCCACAGGCCATCGCCTCCAGTGCCACCAGCCCAAACGATTCATAATGCGAGGGGACGATCACAATGTCGGCAGCGGTGTAATAATCGGGCAGGGTATCCTGGTCTTTGGCGCCGAGGAACGTGACCACATCGCCGATGCCCAGTTCCTGGCGCAGGGCCAGCAGGCGGGCCATCTCCTCGTTTTCAGTCACTCCCCCCGGTCCAAGGTTGCCGCCAATAATCACCAGGCACAGCCTGAGCCTCCGATCCGGCGATTGGCCCACAATGTAGGCGACGGCCTGCAACAGCGTATCAATCCCCTTCAGGGGGTCAATACGCCCGACAAACAGGAGCATGGCGTCATCGGGCAGCACGCCGATGCGCGCCCTGGCTTCGGCGCGAGGCAACGGGCGGAAGTGGGTCACATCCACGCCGGGCGGGATGATAGTGATGCGCTCCGGATCGGCCCCGTACAACCACATCAGTTGGGCCTTCTCCGCCGGGGTGGCCGCGATCAGGGCATCGGCCTGGCACACAACATCGGTCTCTACAGCGATGCGCAGGTCGCTCTCGTACTCCTCCGGGCGCAGCGCCACGCGGTTTTTCATGTGGCCGAGCGTGTGAAACATCTGGATGAAGGGGACATGCCAGATCTCCCGCAGTTGCTGGGCGACACAGCCGGAGAGCCAGTAATGGCTGTGGATGATGTCGTAGCGCAGGCCCTGGCGTGCGGCGAAGTCGGCCACACGCCAGGTGAATTCCGGCAGGTGAGCGTAGATGGCCTCTTTGCGGATGGGCGCTTCAGGCCCCGCCGGGATGTGAATCACGCGCCCGTTAGGGCCCAGGGCCTGGCTGATATACGGGACTGTGGGGTCTTGGGAGCGGGTGAACACGTCCACGTGGATGCCGCGTCGCCCCAGTTCGCGGCTGAGATCGCGGACGTAAACGTTCATGCCCCCGGTTTCTTTGCCCCCCAGCGTGGCCAGCGGGCAAGTATGCACGCTGAGCATCGCCACGCGTTGGACGGGCACTCGCACCCCATCTCCTTGAGAACGTGTCACCGGTATCTCCCCAGGGCAGACGATGGATAACGGAGGACAGACGACGGAGGATTGTCCTCCGTCCTTCGTCCCCCGTCTTCTTCACGAGAATTATAACGCCCGGCGGGCCAAGAGGCAAACCCGGTTCAGCCTTCCGGCTAGAACCACTCCCGCCGTAGGTCATCTTCGCTCCAACCATAGCGCCCGATGAGGGGGACAAACATGACCGGGGCGAGTTGCTCTATGCTCCAGTGGTCATCCTGGCGCGTGACGCGGGTGAGCACCTGGCCATGCAGCCCACCGATGGGGATGACCAGGCGCCCCCCCTCGGCCAATTGGGCCTTAAGCGGCCAGGGGACCTCAGGGGCAGCCGCCGCGACGAGGATGGCGTCAAAGGGGGCCTGGTCGGGCAGGCCCTGGCTGCCGTCGCCGGCCAGGACCTCCACATTATGGTAGCCAAGCTGGGCCAGGATCTGACCGGCGCGTTCGGCCAGTTCGGCATGGCGCTCAATACTGAAGACCTGTTTAGCCAGGCGGCTGAGGATGGCCGTCTGATAGCCAGAGCCGGTGCCCACCTCCAGCACGATCTCGTGGCCGCGCAGGCGAAGCGCCTGCGTCATCAGCGCGACAATGTAGGGCTGAGAGATAGTTTGGTCATGGCCGATGGGCAGGGGGCTATCGCGATAGGCTTTATCGCGAACCTCTTCGGGCACGAAGAGATGGCGTGGCACTTCGCTCATGACCTTGAGCACCAGCGGATCGGTAATATCGCGGGCCACGAGTTGTTCGCGCACCATGCGCTCGCGCAGGACATCGTAATTGGGGCTTTTACGCGGCACGCCCCCCTCCTTCCGGGTGATTCTAACCATTATAGCATGGATGTGCGCGACGAGATACACCGGGCGGAGGACGAGCAGGAGGATCGGTTTTAACCTCAGGTGCGTTTTCCCCTACCCCAACCCTCCCCCGCAAGGGGGGGGAGGGGGACAGGCCACTCCCTCCCCTTGGAGGGGGGAGGGGGTGACACACAAGCTAAAACCGATTCTCCTGAGAGGGCGGATGACGGACATTGTCATAGTCCCCGTGCTGCAGTACAATAGCCAGCCTGACAGGAGAGGCTCAGCGGAGATGGAATACAAACTGGCTATTCTCGGTTTCGGCATCGTCGGGCGTGAGTTCGCCCGGCTGCTCCAGCGCAAATCGGATGAACTGGCGCGGGACTACGGCCTGACCTGGCGGGTCACCGGCCTGGCCACGCGCCGCCTGGGGATGGCCTGCGATCCGGCAGGGCTGGACTTGGAGGCAGCGCTCAACGCCGCCCAGGCCGGCCAGAGTCTGGAGGCGTTGCATTCCGGGCCACCACTGAGGGATGCCTTTGATTTCATCGCCCGCTGCGGCGCGGACGTGCTGTTTGAGACCACCGTGCTCAACCCACAGACCGGCCAGCCGGCGCTGGATCACGTGCGCGCCGCCCTGAACGCCGGAATGCATGTAATCACCGCCAACAAAGGGCCGCTGGCCTTCGCCTACCGTGAACTGGTCGGTCTGGCGCGCCGGCAGGGAAAAACCTTCCTGTTTGAGTCCACCGTCATGGATGGCGCCCCCATCTTCAGCCTGGCCCGCGATACCCTCCTGGGCGCGAACGTCCTCGGCTTTCGCGGCATCCTCAACAGCACGACCAACTTCATCCTGACCCGTATGGAAGCGGGCTACAGCTTTGACGAGGCGGTGCGCCAGGCCCAGGCCATCGGCATCGCCGAGGCCGACCCCTCGCTGGACGTGGATGGCTGGGATGCGGCCACCAAGACCGCCATCCTGGCGACGGTGCTCATGGGCGCACAGATCACACCTGCCCAGGTTGAGCGGGTCGGCATCCGCCAGGTGAAGCCGGAGCACGTGCAGGCGGCGCGGGCGGCCGGGCGGCGGATCAAGCTCGTGTGCCGGGCCGAATGGCAGGACGGGCGGCTGGTGGCCCGCGTCGCGCCTGAAGAGGTGCCCGCTGATGACCTGCTGGCCTCCATTCACGGCACCTCCAGCGCCCTCTCGCTGTACACCGATACCCTCAAGCAACTCACCCTCGTAGAGCACGATCCCGGCCCGGCGCAGACGGCCTATGGCCTCCTCCGCGACCTGCTCGCCATAGTCCGCCAGGAGCGCAGGTAGATCGCAGGCCAGCGCGTTTGACATAGCCCCCGTTCTCCATTAGAATCGCCTCAGGCCTGGCCCGATTGGAGAGAGTACGATATGGACGACGAACAGAGACCCCCTCTTGCCCTGGACGAGGCCCTTCCAGGGGTTGAAGGCAATGGGCATTCGGCGGAGCGCACCGCGCCTTCCCCTGTGGCGCCTGAGATGAGCGCAAGCCCCCAGCCTGTACCTGCCCCTCCCGCTGAACTCACGCCCTCGGCGCCGCCAGACGAAGCGGGAACGCCAGCCGCCCCCATCACCCAAGGCCCAGAAGTGCGGCGCATCCAGAGGCGCCGCCTGAACCCGGCCTTACTGGAAGGCCCCGATGTCATCGTCATCCGCCGCAGCACGCTGTACGGGGGCATCTTCATCGCCGTTGTCTTCTTTCTGCTGGGCCTGCTTGTGGGCCGATATGTCCTCCCCGCAGGGGGTGGGGGTAGAGCCGAAGCAGAAACCGGCAGCCTGATGGAGGCCCTGGGGGTGAGCGCGGATGAACCCGCCTGGGGCCCGGCGGACGCCAGGATCGTGATCATTGAGTACTCCGACTTCCAGTGCCCCTACTGCAAGATGTTCATGGAGAACACCTACGCCCGCCTACGGCAGATGTATAGCGACCAGGTGCGCTTCATCTACCGCGACTTCCCGCTGGACAGCATTCACCCCCGTGCGCGACCCGCGGCGGAGGCGGCCCAGTGCGCCCATGAACAGGGCAAATTCTGGGAGTACCACGATCTCCTCTTCGCCAATCAGCAGGCCCTGGAGACCAGCGACCTGAAGCGCTACGCGCAACAACTCGGCCTGAATATGGACCAGTTCAACACCTGTGTGGACACGCGCAAGTATCAGGCCAGCGTGGAGGCCGATGTCCAGGCTGGCCTGCGCCAGAACGTCACCGGCACGCCGACCTTCTTCATCAACGGCCAGGCGCTCGTCGGCGCCCAACCCCTGGAGGCGTTCCAGGCCGTGATCGCCCAGCTCACCAGGGCGGGAGATTAGCCTGTGCAGCTATGCGGCGTTGGTTCGCGGTCTGGTTGATCGCCCTGTCCTCTACCCTGCTCATCGGCTGCGAGTGCGGCCCGCCGACGGTGACCATCCGCTGGGTGACGGAGAGCGAGTTCAACACAGCGGGGTTCAACCTGTACCGGGCGGAGCGCGAGGAAGGGCCTTACGACGTCAAAGTGAACGACCGCCTGATCCCGGCCAGGGATGACCCGGCGCTAGGCGGGGAGTACGTGTACACTGATACGCAGGTCATCGCCGGGCGGACGTACTATTACCGGCTGGAGGAAGTGGAGAAGGACGGCACCGTCAGGGCGCTGCGCACGACCAGGGTAGAGGTGGGATCAGGCTGTAGATTGTGGCCTTGAAACCACTTGCGCGATTTTAAATTTGTGCTATGATTAATTTGAGCACCAATGGCCGAGATCCCCATTTCCATCGCCGAGATCCCTGTGCACTTGCTTATTGACGATGGGGGGACGGCAGAGCGCGTGCGCCAGCACTACGCTGCCTTCCTGGACGAGGGGGGGCAGCCCCCGGCGTTGACGCTCAGCGTTGTGGTGCGTGCAGGGGCCCGGTTTGTCCCCATTGAGCCAGGCCCGTGGATCATGAACATCACTCACCAGGCCGGCCGGATCACGTTTGAATCCTACCTGGAGGCCGGTGAGGCCGACCTTAACAAGGGGACAGGGCAGGTAGTCATGGCCCCGGAGGGCAGCCTGGAGAACGTCCTGCGCGTCCTGTATGCCTGGCTGTGTCTGCGGCGGGGAGGGCTGCTCCTGCATGCGGCAGGGGTCATCCGCAACGGCAAGGGCTATGCCTTCTTTGGCCCCTCTGGCGCGGGCAAGACGACAACCACGCGCCTGTCCCAGGGGATCGCTCAGACCCTCAGCGATGATCTGGTGATCATTCGCCGCGTGAACGGGCGCTATATCCTCTACGGCGTCCCCTTTCGCGGCGAGATGGCCGAAGCGCCCCGATTGAACGCCCAGGCCCCACTCACTGGGCTGTTCCGGTTGCGTCAGGCCCAGCGCCACGCGGTCGTGCCACTGACCCCGGCGGAGGGGGTGGCCGAACTCGTGGCCGCCGCGCCGTTTGTGGTGGCGGACCCGACGGCAGCGGCAGAGCTGCTCAACGTGTGCAGCGCGCTCACGGCGGCGGTGCCGGTGCGCGCTCTACACTTCCGGCGCGATGCCGGCTTTTGGAGTATGATTGATGCAAGCGTATAATCTTTATCCGGCACCGCATCCTCAGACCGCCGGTCGTGTTATAGATGGTGAAGCCGTTCTGCTTTTAGCCGAAACCAACGAGATTCAAGTGCTCAACCCGGTTGGCTCGCGCATCTTTGAGCTGGCCGACGGTCGGCACACGCTGGCCGAGATTGCGTCCATTTTGACAGAGGAGTATAATGTGGACTTCCATCAGGCCCTGGCGGATGTCAGCGAGTTCGTCCAGCAGCTTGTGGACAGCCAGGTGCTGGTGCTCTACGACCAACCCAGGACAGGTTTATAAATGACCGAACCCTGCGTCGTCACCAACGAAGCCACCGATCGCTACCAGGCGATCCTGCTCAAGAGCCAGAACCAGCACCGGCTCGTCGGGGTGCACTGGGAACTGACCTACCGCTGTAACGAGAAGTGCACGCATTGTTACCTGGACGTGCTGGCGCCGGGCGCAAAGGTTCCGG
The DNA here is from genome assembly GCA_034432795.1 of Anaerolineae bacterium. Lineage (GTDB taxonomy): Bacteria > Chloroflexota > Anaerolineae > DSLN01 > DSLN01 > DAOUBF01. The sequence continues at coordinate 20,729 of DAOUBF010000065.1, read as the reverse complement.
GAGAACTGACACTGGAGGAGGCCAAGCGCGTCATTGACGAACTGGCTGAACTCGGCGCACTGACGATCACCTTCTCCGGTGGCGAGATCTTCGTCCACAAGGATTTCTTTGAGATCGCCGCCTATGCCCGCAAGCGCGGCTTTGCCATCCGCCTGTTCACCAATGGCATCCTTATTAAGCCAGAAGTGGCCGATAAGATCGCCGCACTGCGCCCGGTCATGGTGGAACTGAGCATCTACGGCGCGGATGCGGAGACCCACGACAAGATCACGCAGGTCCCCGGCTCGTTCCATCTGACCGTGCGCGCCGCGCGCCTGCTGCGGGAGCGCGGCGTCAAGGTCACGCTGAAGGCGCCGATCATGCGCGAGAACTGGCAGCAGATGGAGGCCATGCGGGCGCTGGCTGCCGAGATCGGCGCGGGCTTTCAATACGACATCACCATCGTGCCTAAGCACACCGGCGACCGTGCGCCGCTCAAGCACCGCTTGACGGACAACGAGATGCTGGAGGTGTTCCGGCGCGAATTGGGGCCAGACTCGTGGCATCTGTTGCCGTACCGCGAGGACTATCGCTTCTGCGGCATCGGGCTGACCAGCCTGACAATTGGACCCTACGGGGAGGTGTTCTCCTGCGTCGGGGCGCGAGTCTCTGCTGGCAACGTGCGTGAGCAGCCGCTGGCGGCCATCTGGCGCGAGAACCCCATCTGGCAGGAATTGTCCAGCCTGACCCTGGGCAACCTGCCGGTGTGTGCACGCTGTGAACTGCGCCAGTATTGTGTGCGCTGCCATGGAAACGCGGCGTTTGAGGACGGCGACATGTTGGGGTGCTCCTCTGTCGCCTATCGGGAGGCGCGATTGCGCCGACAAGCTCTCCTGGAGAAAGGAGTGAACTCATGGAGCAACAGGTGAAGGAGAAGAAGCCTTACGAGAAGCCGCAGGTCGTTCACCGGCAGGTGCTGGAGGCCATTGCCGGTGCCTGCCAGGCCTCGGACCCGGTGAACGGCAAGGCCGGCGCGCCCTGCACTGTCATCAACAGCTAGGGCGACGTGGCTTGCGCAGCGCCTTACTGCCCCGCACGGGGTCAGGCTGGCGGGTCGCTGCGCAATACAGGGTGGGCCGGACAGGGCTGCGCGCGCCAACGCCATGCCCGGCCCACCCTATCAGGGGCGCAGGCCGTGCGCCCCACGAGAGTCGGCGGTGGCGTATGTTCAATCCCCACAGGCTGCTCACGCGAACATGGGCGCCGCCAGCGGCTCAGGTCGCCCCTAGGAGGTGCGTGCCGGGTTGCCGGACCCCGTCGGGGAAATGGACCGTCACTCAGGGTCAGGGGGTGACCGCCCGGCCACCGGGTTAAAGCCTGGTGCCGGGGTGTGGTCCTTTCCTTTTCGCCTGTCATGAGCAGGGGTCGGGTGAGGGCCCCCCGGTCCCTGCTCATGATTGGGGTGTGTCAGACGTGATACGTCAAACGTAAGCCACGTTTGACAGTTGACGCCAGAAGGGAATTCGTAGCGTGCCTTGAATACAACGCTTCGGGGTGGAGCGGAGGGCGGCCGCAGCACCCAGGTGTTCACCGGGCTAGGGGAGGTAGCCCGCAACAATTGGGTTTGGACGGCAACGGCCCTCGCTCTGCTGGGAGGCGCCGTATTCGGGCCTATGCTGGGTGATTTCTTCTGGCTGGACGACCTCACCTGGCTGTATGCTATCCAGAGTACGCCGCCCGGCCAACGCCTGTTGGCAGCCTTCCTGCCCCCCTTCCCCATTCGCCCCGTCGCCTTCTTAACGTTCGGCCTGCTTGTGCCCCTGTGCGGCTGCGAACCCGCCGGCTATCGCGCCGTCAGCCTGGGGCTGCACATCGTCAACGGCCTGCTCGTGTACGCCTTTGCCCGGCGGCTGCTCGGCGAGCGCAAGCCGGCGCTGGCAGCGACGCTCATTTGGTTCGTCTACCCGGCTCACCGCTGGGCCGTGTTGTGGATCGCGGACCTGGCGGGGCTGCTCCTGACGGCCTTCGCCCTCACCAGCCTGCTCCTCTTCTGGCGCGCCCTGGAAGCCCCAAGCGGCACAGCCCGGCGCCCGTATTATGGGCTGGCGCTGGCGGCCTTCGCCCTGGCGCTGCTCTCTAAGGAGAGCAGCCTCACCCTGGCTTTCCTGTTCCCGGCACTGGCCTGGATGGCCCAGCCTCCCCCCCGCCCCAACCCTCCCCATCCAGGGAGGGCGGTGCGCGCCTGGCGCCCCTACCTGCCTTTCTTTGTGCTCACCGGCCTTTACCTGGTGATGCAGGGGCTGGCCTACCAGGGCCGCCCTGGCGCGGAAAGCTATGCGCTGTTTTCGCCCCAGCGCGCCGTGGACAACCTGAGCAAGGCGCTCATCTTCCTGGTGGCCCCTCTAATTCCGTACAATACCCTCAATACCCTGTCGGCGAACGTCGCCGCCACACTTGCCGGCGCGGTCGCGGTCGTGTGGGGGCTGGTGGTCTGGCGCTGGGGGCGGCGGGAGGGCGCGTTTTTGAGCGTCTGGGTTGCCCTGACCATGGCGCCGGTCATCCTGGCCGTGGGCTTCCTGGCGCCGTTCCGCGGGCGCTACCTATATATTGTCAGCATCGGCTATATTCTGTTGCTCGCCCATCTCCTCTGGCCGGTTGTCCGCCGTCTGTCCGCTGCCGTCCGTCATCGGTCAACGGCGTACCGCCCCCTGGCGACCGGGGCCTTCGCTATCGCGCTGCTCGGCCTGGGGGCGTTCAACATGAGCCAGCAGAGCATCGTCCGCGACGACCCCATCAACGCCTTGCGCCGTTGGACGTGGGGTGGTATTATGGGGTGCCCGGCCACAGAGGCCATGCGCGCCCGTGAGCGATCTTGGGGGGAGGCCGATTTCCGGCAGGCGGCTCAAGGATTTGATCAACTCGCCTTACAGACACAATTGACCGCCATAGATATACTCAGCCGTGGGCTGGCCTATGAACTAGCCGGTGAGCCTGCCCGTGCTGCGGCGGACTATCGGGCGGGGCTGGCGCTGGTGCCACCCAGCGGCTACGACTCGCGCACCGCCAGCGGCGGCACGTATGTACCCTACGAGCGGATCGCGTCCTATGTCCAGACCCGACTGGATGCGCTAGAGAGGACCGAGGACGGGAGACGGAAGACGGAGGAACGATAGCTTCCGCCTTCCCCCCTCCGCTACGGAGCTATGGGGAAACAGATGCGACATTCCGCCATACTGATCCGGCTTTTCAGCGTTCTGGGGCTGCTGGCGCTGCTGCCCGGCGGGGGTGGCCTGCAAGCGCAGGTCTCAGCCCCCTCCATCACGGAGCAGGACGGGGCACGCCTGCTGCGCTCAGACGACGAGGCTGTGATCTTTGAGGTGACCGTGCCGCCGCTCACCGCCCGGCCGGTGACGCTTGGCGGCGAGACCTATCAGGCATTGTCCATCCCCGGCTACGGCCTGGCGGGCGAGCCAGGAGCACCGGCGCTGCCTGCGCGGGGCTGGACCCTGGGCGTGCCCCCCGGCGCGGACATCACGCTGAAGGTGCTGGAGGCCGAGAGCGTGGAACGCAGCCTGGGGCGCGTCCAGCCTGTGGAGACCATCCACTTCCAGCCGTCCTTCACCGGCGGCCTGCCGGACTACACCACCGAGGTTGTCCCCGACGCCGCTGTCTATGCCCGCGATGCCTTCCTCCCGGAGGTGCCCGTGCGCCTGGGCGCGCCTGCCTGGCTGCGCGATCAGCGCATCGTGCAGGTGACGGTGCAGCCGGTGCAATACAACCCGGCGCAGGGTCGGGCGCGCGCTTACTCACGCTTCGTCATTCAGCTTAGCTTCACGTATCCCCAGGGTCGCCCGGCGTTAGAGCCACGCCCGGAGAGCGCGGCATACGAGCGGCTGCTCCAGGCCACACTGCTCAACTACGCCTCGGCCCGGGCCTGGCGCACGCGGGCCGAAGGGCCGACGACGCCGGCGCTGCCCTCCTGCACGCAGACGCCGGGCTTTAGCGGCGCGACCCTGTATAAGATCAGCGTGAGCCAGGACGGCATCCACCAACTGACCTATGAGGCGCTCCAGGCCGCCGGCGTGCCGGTGACCATCATCAACCCGCGCACCTTTAAACTGTGCGACGCCGGGAGCGAGGTCGCCCTCCTGGAGGAGGGGGACGGCGATACAACCTTTGAGCCGGGCGAGAAGCTGACCTTCTATGGCCGCAAGGCCACCACGCGCTATACCGACACGAATATCTATTGGCTGGCCTGGGGCGGCGCGAACGGCCAGCGTATGCAGACGATAGATGGCACGCCCGGCAGCGCGGCGGCGATGCCCAATTACACCACCACCCTTCGCCTGGAAGAGAACCGCGCCTATTATAGCTACATCCCGCCGGCCCTGGGGAATGCCCCGCCCTACTCCACACACGATCACTGGTTCTGGAATACGTTCGGCTACAACTATGGGGGGATCCCTGACACACGGACATACACGGCCACACTGAGCCAGCCGGTGACCTCTGGTTACACGCCGGTGTTGACCCTCTCCTTATGGGCCGGGCAGTCCACTTACTACGCCAGAGTGCGGCTCTACGTCAACAACCAGACGCAATCGGGCTGGGAATGGTCGTGGGGAGGCAACGGGGGGAACCAGTGGCTGCTGCGCCAGGTAGCGCTGGACCCGGCCTGGCTGGTGGATGGGCCGAACACCATCCGGCTTCAGGCCCTGTCGGCCAGCCCTGTCTATACCGTTGTCACCGATTGGTTTGAGATCACCTACAGGCGCTCGTTTGTGGCGGTGAACGACCGCCTGACGTTTGGCTCGCCGGGAGGGACCTGGCGCTATCAGATCAGCGGCTTCAACAGCGGCCCGATCACCGCCTTTGATGTGACCAACCCGGCCCAACCCAAGCTGATCAGCCTGTCCGGCCAGGGGTCCGGCAATTACCGGCTTTACCTGCCGCTGATCGTGGGCGGTGGCCAGGGCGGGAGCAGGTCTTTTGAGTTCCAGACGACGGCCAGCAGCCCGGTCACCTATACGGTTCAATCCGTAACGCAGTATCTGACACCGGGGCTCAGCCCTGACACCCCCTCCAATCTCCATGCGCCGGCGGATGTGGACTATATCATCCTCGCGCCTGCCGCGTTAAACACCGGCGCACTGACCCCCCTGGTGAACCTCCGCCAGTCCCAGGGCCTGACGGTGCGGGTCGTCACCCTGGAGGATGTGTACGACGAATTCAGCGACGGGGAGATTGACCCCCAGGGCATCCATGACTTCTTCTGGTACGCCTATCAGAATTGGAACGCCCCTACATACGCTCTGCTCGTGGGCGACGGGCACTACGACTTCAAGAATTACCTGGGCACGAACGCGCCCAACCTGATGCCGCCCTACCTGGTCAATGTGGACTCCTGGCAGGGGGAGTCGCCGGCGGATAACCGCTACGTCAGCAACCCGCCCAGCTACATTTCCTCAACGCTGCCTTTCATGTCCATTGGCCGGTTGCCGGTCAATAACACGACGGAGTTGACCACGCTGGTCAACAAGATCGTCGCCTATGAGACGACGACGCCCGGCGGCGCCTGGCGGCATCAGATGGCGTTTGTGAGCGACAACGGCCTGGGAGCGGGGGTGCCTCCTCCTTACTGCAACCAGGACCCGGCGGGCAACTTCTACACCTCCAGCGATCAGATCATCGCCGATCACGTCCTCAATTGGCAGCCGGGACAGCCTGTGGATCGCATCTACTACGACCCGAACGAGTGCTACCCGAACCCGCCGCAGTACACCACGCCGGAAGAGGTCAGGACTGCCATCACCACGGAGGTCAACGCCGGGCGCATCTTCGTCAACTATTACGGCCATGGCGGGATACAATACTGGGCGAATGAGCAGCTTCTCAACCTCAATGTCGTGAACGCCTTCGCTAATGGCGACCGTCTGCCGGTGATGCTGCCCATGACCTGCCTGGTGGGCAACTTCGTCCAGCCGCAGGCCAATGGGCAGTCGTTAGATGAGACCATGATCCGCAGGCCGGGTGGGGGTTCGGTGGCCGCCTATACGCCCACCGGCCTTCAGGTGAACACGGCCCACCACTACTTGAACGAAGGCTTCTACGACACTTTGTTCGACCCTACCCCTCTGGAGATACGCGAAGTGGGCCTCCTGGCCGACGCGGGCAAGGCCAGGCTGGTGTATGCCTTTGACCTGATTGACACCTATATGGTCATGGGCGACCCGGCCACGCAGGTGCAGATTGAGTTTGGGCCTTGAGATGGCTGTGAAGGACGAGAGGGAATCACCCCAAACGAGGGCCTCACCCCCTCCCAACCGGGCGGATTGCGGGGGCGAGGCAGCGGCTGGCCCCAACCGGGCTGTGAGCACCGGTACTGGTGGGGGAGGGCCATATCACCCCCTCCCTGACCCTCCCCCCTCAAGGGGGAGGGAACTCACCCCCTCACCCCCCAACCCCCTCTCCCGAAGCTTCAGGAGAGGGGGCAAAGGGGGGGAGGGCCATATCACCCCCTCCCTGACCCTCCCCCCTCAAGGGGGAGGGAACTCACCCCCTCCCCCCTCTGCGGGGGAGAGCGGGGGTGGGGGGCCACCTGCCGGGAATGTCATCGGGTGGGTGCGCGAGCAGGTGGCCCTGGGGACGCCCCTGCGCTTCCGCGTCACCAGCGACAGCATGGCCCCGCTGCTTATACCGGGCGATGAGGTCATGGTGGCTGCCGCGCCCCCTGAGACGTTACGGCCGGGCGATCTGGTCGTCGCCGCGGCGCCGGGGGCGGCCCTCTTCGTCGTGCATCGGCTGGTGGCCCTCCGTCGCGAAGGCGATGGATTCTGGCTGGTGACGCGGGGCGACCGCAGCAGCACGCCCGACCCGGCCTGGCCAGCGGAGGCCATTGTGGGGCGGGTGGTGGCCGTGGTGCGCGCCGGGCAGACGCTGGACCTCAGGCGGGGGCGGGGGCGCGCTATGGCGCTGGCGCAGGGCGTCCTGGCCCGGCTGGAGGCGGCCACTTACACGCTGTTGCGCAACGCAGCATATCGCCTGCCCGGCCGGCGGGTGCCCCGGCTGGGGCGGGTTGTGCGCGCCCCCTTCCAGGCGCTGATGTATTTCATTTCACGGGGACTGAAGTTGAGGTCATAGCGCATGCGCTCTGAGGATGTCCAACACCATGCGGTGAAAGGCCGACGGTGGCTGCGCTGGCTGATCACGCTGCTGATCTGGGGCGCGGCCCTGGGCCTGGTGCGCCTGGCCACTGCCTCGGTCAGCCTGCTGTACTTTCGGGGCACAACCGGTGAGAACGTCGTTAACCTGGAGTGGGCCACCGGGAATGAGCTGACGCTGGCCGGGTTCAACGTCTGGCGCAGGCAAGACGCGGCCACCCCGCGGCCCGGTGAGACGCCGGGGGTCAGGCTCAACAATCAGGGGGTGATTCCCCCGGCCAGCGGGGGTGCCCAGGGTGCGACCTACTGGTTCACCGATACGACCGTCGTGAATGGCACCCCTTACTGGTATTGGCTGGAATGGCTGGATACCCAGCCCGGCGGGAATGAACTTCGCGGGAATGCGAACAACCCGCTGGTGCCCGGCGGCCCTGTGCCGCCGACGCGCACGCCCGGCCCACCCCCGCCGCCCCCCGTCACGCCTACGCCGGGGCTGACGGATACGCCCGCGCCCACAGAGACAGCGACGCCGCCTCTGCCGCCGACGGCCACATTGCCCGGTGCGACGGCATCTCCTACTGCGGTCCCTCCGGCCACAGCAACCCCGTTCGTGCCGCCCACCTTTACCTCGCCGCTGGCCACCCCGCCGCCGCTGGTCACCTCACCGGTCCCATCGCCTACAGCGGGGCTGATCATCGGCGCCTCGCCCACGCCGTTGGGCAGCCTGCTGCCCACCGCCAGCCCCTCAGGTCCCAGACCGGCGACGGTGACGCCCATTCTGGTGACCCGCGTTCTGCCCTTCGGCTCGCCCACGCCCCTCATCGGGGCGCAGCGCGGCACCCTCTCCCCCAGTGCGCGGGCGACCGCGACAGCCCTGGCCATCGCCAGGGCGCAAGGTGGCCAGCAGCCGGGGACTCAGACAGTCGGGCCGGAAGAGACAGGCGACCGGCGCCTGGGCCTTATCCTGATCGGCGTCTCCCTGATAGGGCTGGTGGGGCTGGGTACGTTGGGCTATCTCTTCTGGCGGTGGTCCCGGCCAGCGACACCGCCCGGCACACCGCCTGCCGGGCCAGCCGGCCTGATCGGGCCACCGCCCCCGCCTGAACCACCATCCTCTGAGCCAGAGACACCTACCTGGGAGGAACGCGATTGGCGCCGCCCTGGATCACCGTTGGAGTGAAGCGCCGCCTCCTGCTCGTCCTGCCCCTGGTCATCGCGCTGGCTGCGCTGGGGGCGCTCATCGCCGCCCGCGCCCGCGAGGGACTGAATGACGGGCGCCCGTCTGGGGCAGCCATCCCTGTCGGCAGCGACCCGATCAAGATCGCGGTAACCGAGGACGGGCTGTATGCCGTCCGAATTGCCCTGGGCGGGACCGAGCCATCGGCGTTGCGCTTGACGCTGCGCGGTCGTGAGGTCCCCTTCCTCCTGGCTGGCGAGGACAATGCGCCCACGCTGATTTTCTATGGCCAGGCCAACCGGGGCATCTACAGCGCGGCCAATGTGTATTGGCTTAGGGCAGAAGGGGGCGGTGTGCGCATGGAGGAGCGGGACGCGCCGCCGCCTGGCGCCCCCGCCTCGGATGGGCTGACGCGGCTGCGGCTGGAAGAGGACCGCCTGTACCACGCCTTGCCCGCACCGGGCGAGGACCACTGGCTGTGGGAAGCGCTGTATGCCCCCGCCACGCTCACGCGCACGCTGAGCCTGCCCCACCTGGCCGCCGGCGAGGGCAGGCTTGTCGTCGCCCTCTGGTCGGGCACAAATGCCACCGTCAATCCGGACCACCACCTGCGTATTCACCTGAATGGGCATGTCCTGGCCGATGAGCACTGGGATGGCATCACCACGCGGCTGATCACGGCGACCGTGCCCTCTGGCGTGTTGCGTGACGGCGAGAATACGCTCAGCCTGGAGGCCGTCGGCGATACCGGCGCGCCGGTGGACCAGGTCTTCCTGAATTGGGTCCAGCTTGACTATCCGCGCCACCTGAATGCGGTGGAGGGCGTCCTGGCCTTCAGCAGCGCAGCCTCCGCTTACCATCTCAGCGGGTTCAGTGAAGATGCCTTCGTGCTGGACATCACCGATCCCGACCGCCCGCTGCGGCTGAAGGGCCGGGCGGCGGGCGATGGGCTGGCCTTCGGCAGCGTGGCGAATGGCTTGCGGCGCTACCTGGTGGCCTCCGTTTCGGCACTGCGCTCCCCCGCGTCGGTCACCCCGGCGCGTGCGCCTAAGTTAAAGGACGAGGCCGGCGGCGCCGATTATCTGGTCATCGCCCCGGATGCCTTCGCCAAGGCGCTCCAGCCCTTACTGGACTGGCGCGAGCGTCAGGGCCTGCGCGTGCGCCGGGTCAGCCCGGAGGAGATTTACGATGCCTACAACTACGGCATGAAAGACACCCAGGCGGTCCGCGACTTCCTGCGCGATGCCCATGCCCGCTGGCAGCCCGCGCCGCGCTTTGTCCTGCTCGTGGGCGACGCCTCCTACGATTACAAGAACATCCTGCGCGGCCCACAGCAAGATATTGTCCCCACCCGCCTGGTGTACACCACGTTCGCCGGTGATACGGCCAGCGATACCTGGTATGCCGAGGATGATCAGGGCAGGCCGCTGTTCGCCATTGGCCGCCTGCCCGCCCAGACGCCGGAGCAGGTCAAGACGATGGTGAGCAAGATCATCGCCTACGAGCAGGCCCCCGCCGCCGATTGGCAGCGGCGCGCCCTGGTCGTCGCGGATAACGAGGACCCTGCCTTTGAGAGCCTGAACGAGCAACTGATCAACAGCCTGCCATCCGGCTACACCGCCGAACGCGTGTATTTCGGCCAGGCGCCGCCAGGCGAGGCCGGGCAACTCCACCAGGCGGTGGTGGAGGCATTTAATCGGGGCCTGGTCCTGGTGAATTACATCGGCCACGGTAGCCTGGACGTATGGGGCGAGGAGCAGGCGCTGACCGTGGAGAACGCCGCCGACCTGAAGAACGGCGACCGCCTGCCCATCCTGACGGCCTATACCTGCCTGAACGGCTTCTTCCACCACCCCCAGGCGACATCGTTGGCCGAGGCGCTCCTGTGGCAGCAGGGCGGCGGCATCGTGGGCGCGGTCGTACCCAGCGGGCGTTCGCTCACCTCGCAGCAGGCGCCGCTGGCCCAGGCGTTCACCACCGCGCTCTTCTCCCCCGACGTGTCCACGTTGGGGGAGGCCCTGCAACGCGCTCAGGAAACTATCCTGCCTGATGGCACCACGCCCCTTGAAGTTATCCGGACGTTTAACCTCCTGGGAGACCCTGCGCTGAGGTTCATCAAGTAGGGAACTCATAGGAACGCGAGGAACCCATATGCGCGCGTTGATCACAGGCGGCGCGGGCTTCATCGGCAGCCACCTGGCCGAGGCCCTGGTCGCCGCCGGGGGCAGCGTTACCGTGATAGACGACCTCTCTAGCGGGCGGCTGGAGAACCTGGCGGCCCTGACCGGACAGGCGGGGTTCCGCTTTGTCCAGGCCTCCATCCTGGACGGGGCGGCGCTGGAGCCGCTCGTGGCCCAAAGCGACGTGGTCTTCCATCTGGCGGCGGCGGTGGGGGTGGAGTTGGTGCTGCGTCAGCCGTTGCGCGTGATTGAGACGAATGTGCTGGGCACGCACCGGGTCCTCCAGGCAGCGGCGCGGTACGGCGTCAAGGTGCTCTTGGCCTCCTCCTCGGAGGTCTATGGCAAGGCCAGCCGCGTGCCACTCCAAGAGGACGACGACCGCGTGCTGGGGCCGACGACACGGGGACGTTGGGTCTATGCCGAGACGAAGGCGCTGGACGAATTTCTGGCGCTGGGCTATGCCCAGGAAATGGGTCTGCCGGTGGTGATCTGTCGGCTGTTTAACACGGTCGGCCCGCGCCAGTCTGGGCGCTACGGCATGGTTGTGCCCCGCCTGGTGGGCCAGGCATTGCGCGGCGAACCCATGACCGTGTACGGCGACGGGAAACAGACGCGCTGCTTCTGCCACGTGCGCGACGTGGTGCGGGCGCTGATCCTGCTGGCCAGCGCCCCCTCACCAGTGGGAGGGGTGTATAATATCGGCAGCCAGGAGGAGGTGACCATCCTGGCGCTGGCCGAACGCATTAAAGCGCTCAGCGGCAGCCGTTCCCAGATCGTGCTCGTGCCCTATGAGCAGGCGTACGGCGCGGGCTACGAGGACACGCGCCGCCGCCTGCCCGACATCAGCCGCATTCGCGCCGCAGTGGGCTGGCAGCCGGAACTGAGGCTGGATGACATCCTGCGCGATGTGATCGCGGACGTGCGCAGAGGACAGCAGACAGGGAGCGGATGAGCGGTAGGGGCACGGCGCGCCGTGCCCCTACCGCTGAACGCCGAGAGCTTTTGCTGTGAGAGGCTATGCAACGTCGTGATGCTTTTCTAGGAGTGCTGGCTCTGATCGCCCTATGGCAACTGCTGGCCTGGGCGGTGCGGCAGCCCATCCTGCCGCCGCCGGGGCAGGTGCTCCTGCTCTTCCTCCAGCAGTTGCCCGGCGAGTTGGGGCGACATATCCTGGTGAGCGCGGGCCGGGTGATCGCCAGCATCGCGCTGGCGGTGGTGCTGGCTGTGCCCGCCGGGCTGGGGCTGGGGCAGATCAAGGCGCTCAACCGCATCTTCGCCCCGCTCATTTACGTCGTCTATCCCATCCCCAAGATCGTCTTCCTGCCGGTCATCTTCATCCTCTTCCGCGCCGGTGAACTCTCGCGCATCATCCTGATCACCTTCTTCCTCTTCTTCCAGGTCCTGGTGCTGGTGCGCGATGAGGCGGCGGGGCTGCGCCCGGAGCTGATCCAGTCGGTGCGCTCGCTGGGGGCGGGGCGACGGGCGCTGTTTCGCTTCGTCTATCTCCCGGCCTCGCTACCGGCGGTGCTGAGCGCATTGCGCATCTCGGTGGGTACGGCCATCGCCGTCCTGTATATTTCTGAAGGCTACGCCACCAGTTCCGGCCTGGGCTATTACATCGTGACCGAAAGCTGGGGGCGGCTGGCCTACACCGAGATGTACGCCGGCGTCGTGGCGATGAGCCTGCTGGGGCTGGCGTTGTACTTCGTCGTGGACGCGCTTGACCGGCGGCTGTGCCCCTGGCGGGTGGCGGCGTAACAGGATGGCCCTCACCCCTGAGCAGAAACATCCCCGTGCGGTCCAGGACATGTTTGCCCGCATCGCCGGGCGCTATGACCTGATGAACCGGCTGATGACCGCCGGGCGCGACCAGGCCTGGCGGCGGCGCGTGGTGGACCTGGCCGCGCTCCCGTCCGGAGGCTGCCTGCTTGACCTGGGCAGCGGCACGGGGGCGATCGCCTTTGAGGCGCTGCGGCACAGGCCCGATGCACTGGTCGTAGGGGCGGATTTCACCCTGGAGATGATGCGCCTGGGGCAGGCGAAGAGCGTGGAGACCAGACCGGGCAGGCCTGTACCCGCCTGGGTGGGCGCAGATGCCCTGCGGCTGCCCTTCCCCGATAATACGTTTGATGCGGTGACGAGCGGCTTCCTGATGCGGAATGTCGTGGATGTGGGGGCCGGGTTCGCCGAGCAACGTCGCGTGGTGAAGCCGGGCGGGCGCGTGGTCTGCCTGGAGACCAGCCCGCCGCCGGATAACGCCCTGCGCCTGTTCATTGACTTCTACCTGCAACGGGTGATCCCCGTGCTGGGACACCTGGTCACGGGCCAGGCCGATGCCTACCGCTACCTGCCCGCGTCTACGCGGGCCTTCTTGACACCAGAGGCACTTGGGGCGATCATGGAGGGGGTGGGGCTGCGACAGGTGCGCTATGAGCGATGGATGTTCGGGACGATCACCATCCTGGTGGGGGTGAAATGAGTAAACGCCTGGTTGTGGGCATCACCGGTGCGAGCGGGGTGATCTATGGGATTCGCCTGCTGGAGGTGCTGCGCGCCAGCGACGAGGTGGAGACGCATCTGATCATCAGCCCGGCGGCGAAGGCGACTATCGCGCAGGAGACCGATTGGAAGGTGAGCGCGGTAGAGGCGCTGGCCGATGCTGTGTATGACACCCGTGACATCGGCGCTGCCATCGCCTCCGGCTCGTTCGCCACTGTCGGCATGGTCATCATCCCCTGTTCCATCAAGACGCTCTCCGCCGTCGCCCATAGTTATAGCGCCGACCTGATCAGCCGCGCCGCCGATGTCACGCTCAAGGAGGGCCGCCCGCTCGTCCTGGTGGTGCGCGAGACACCCTTGCACCTGGGCCACCTGCGCCTGATGCTGCGGGCGGCGGAGGCCGGTGCGGTGATTTTCCCGCCTGTGCCCGCCTGGTATGGCCGCCCTAAGACGCTGGACGAGGTGATTAACGGCACGGTGGGGCGGGTGCTTTTACGGCTGGGCCTGGACAACACGCTGTATACACGCTGGGAGGGCATGTCGGGCAACGTATGAGGGGTGACCTGCGCCGCCGCATCGCTGACTATCTGGCCCAACACACCACGCTGACGCTGGCCACGGTGGGGCCGGACGGCCTGCCCCAGGCCGCGCCGCTGTTCTACGCCAGCGATGCCCATCTGAACCTGATTTTTCTCTCCTCCCCCGATAGCCGCCACAGCCGCAACCTGGGCCGCAACCCGGCAGCGGCTGCCGCCATTTATGACGAGGTGTGGGAATGGCAGGCGATCCGCGGCGTGCAGTTGGAGGGGCAGGTGGAGCGGCTGGAGGGCGAGGAGCGCCAGATGGCGCTGGCGCTCTACCGGGCCAAGTACCCGTTCATTGCCGCATTAGCGCCCCAGGTGGAGGGGAGCGTGCTGTACCGACTGCGCCCGCGTTGGCTGCGCTACATAGATAACAGCGTGACGTTTGGCTGGCGCGAGGAAGTGGAGCTAGGTGCGCCTTGAAGGCCGGGGATAAGGTAGCCAAAAGATTATTCCACAAGGCCAACTGGGACGGCGACAGAGAGCAAAGGCATTGGGCGGGGTTACGCCGGGTATGGAAACCCGGCCTACTGGCTGTGGCCCTGGGCGCGGCGCTGCGGCTGGTGGCGCTGGACCGCCTGCCGCCCGGCCTGTACCACGATGAGGCCTTCAATGGCCTGGATGCATTGCGCGTTTTGGCGGGTGACCGGCCCATCTATTTCCCTGCCAACAATGGCCGCGAGCCGCTGTATATCTACCTGGTGGCGGGCGCGGTCGCCTGGCTGGGGCGCACGCCGGGCGCGGTGCGGCTGCCTGCTGCCATCGCCGGTACACTCACTATCGCTGCTGCCTACGGGTTGGCCGGGGCGCTGTACAACCGGCGCGTGGCCTTCTTCACTGCCATGATTACGGCGACAACACTCTGGCCGGTGGCCTTGAGCCGCCAGGGCTTCCGCGCCGCGCTCCTGCCCCTCCTGCTGGCGCTGTGCCTGTGGCAGGCGGCCCGTGCCTGGCGGGGGCAGCATCTGCGCGACTGGGCGCTGGCCGGTGGGTTGTATGGCCTGAGCTTCTACACCTATCTCGCCGCCCGGTTAACGCCGTTCGTCCTGCTGCTCTTCGGGCTGTATCTGGCGTGGGCCGGGCGTCTGCGTCGCCTGTGGCCGGGCGCGCTGGTGGCAGGGCTGGCGGCGGCGCTGGTGGCCCTGCCGCTGGCGCTGTATGCGCTGAACCATCCCGATGTTTTCTTTACCCGCGCAATGCAGGTCACACTCTTCAACCCGGCGATCCACGGCGGCGACCTGCCCGGCGCTCTAATGCGCCAGGTGGGGCGGGCGCTGGGCATGTTCACACTGCACGGTGCCGACGAAGTGCGCCACAACGTCCCTGGGCGACCGGTATTTGACCCGGCGATGTCGCTGGCGTTTCTGGTAGGTGTCTGGCTGGCGTTGGGCCGCGCCATTGGAGGGCGGGGGGGACGGAACCGGGTGAAAGCCCGGTACTGGGCCGCCCCCGACGGAGGACGGAGGACAGGGGGCAGAGAAGCCTTCGTCCTCATCTGGACGCTGGGGATGCTGGCACCAACGATTTTAAGCGAAGGTGCACCGGATTTCCTGCGCGCAGTGGGGGTGATGCCCACTGTGTTCATTTTGCCCGCGCTGGGGCTGGAGGCCATGTGGAGGCTGGTGACACCACGTCTGGGGCGCCCTTTGGCCTCGGCGTTACTGGCCGCTTTGCTCCTGCTGAGCACCGGGCTGACACTACGCGACTATTTTGGCCCGTCTTACGCGGCAAGTACGGCCTTGTACGATGCCTTTGACGGCCCCGCAGCCGATCTGGTGCTGCGCATCAACCGTTTTCTGGGGGCAGGCTGGCAGGGCGGCTTGCGCGTGGAGAACACCCTCCCGCAGCCGGGACGGCAGGTCATTCTGGACCGGCGGCTATGGGCCTTCTCAGAAACGGTCCCATTCCTGTGCGCCGTGGCGCCGGGCGAGGGCTCCGCACTTACGATTACTGACCTCACATCCCCTCCTCCACAAGGGGGAGGGAGAGCCTGGCTGGTTGTGCTTGTCCCCACCGAGGCGCGTAAGGCGATGGCGCTTTTGCCCCAGGGGGTGCAACTGCGGGCGGAAAACGGGCCGATGGTAGGCGGCCTGGTGGGGGTGGAGCCATTCCAATTGTATGTGGCTTACCAGGCCCAACCGGCTGAAATAGGGGCGGGTTTGGAACCTGCCCCTACGCCGTTGGCCCGCTTTGCTCAGCCGATTGAGTTGCTGCGGGCATCCGTCCGGCCTGAAGGCCCGCAGAGGCTACGGGTGACGCTCCTATGGGCAGCGCGTGGCCCTATCCCTACAGATTACACCGTCTTCGTCCACCTGCTGGCCCATGGCCAAATCGTGGCCCAGGATGACGGCTTTCCAGCCTCCGGGCTGTTGCCCACCTCGTGGTGGCGGCCCGGCGACCAGATTGAGGAGGAGCGCCTGCTGACACTCCCCGATGGCCTGGGCCCCGATTGGAGCATAGAAGTGGGGCTATACCGATTAGACACGCTGGAACGGCTGGCGGTCGTGGATGAGAACGGCCAACCGATAGCCGATAAGGTGCAGTACCCATGAGATTACAGGGAGGACAAGGGAGGAGTGACGAGGGAGGAGAAACCCGCCAGCGCATCGGCGTGCCGCAGGGAGCAGAGGCGGATAAAGCCGCGCTGCGTGGCCTGCCCAGCTTCGTCTGGCGCTTCGGCCAGGAGCGGCGCTTGCGCCTGATCGCGGCTTATGCCTCCCTGGAAAACGCGCGTATCCTGGTGGACGGCTGCGGCATCGGCACTTACGTGGCACATCTGCGCGCCTTCAGCTCCCGTGTCTACGGGCTGGATATTGATGCCGAGCGCGTGGAGATAGGGGCGCGCACGCTGCCGGGCCTGCTGCAGGTCGCGGATGCGGAGCGGCTGCCTTTCGCCGATGAGACGTTTGATGTCATCCTGTCGCACGAGGTGATTGAGCACGTCCCCGACGACCGCGCCGCTGTGGTGGAGATGGCCCGCGTGCTGCGGCCGGGCGGGCGCATCGTGCTGTTCTGCCCCAACCGCTGGTATCCCTTTGAGACGCATGGCTTCTACTGGCGCGGTCGCTATTACTTTGGCAACATCCCCCTGCTCAACTATTTACCGCGCCGCTGGCGCGACCGGCTGGCGCCGCATGTGCGCACCTACACTGGCGGCGACCTGCGCCGCCTGTTCGCCGGGCTGCCGCTGCGGGTCGTTTATCATACGCAGATCATGGCGGGCTATGACAACATCGTGGCCCGCCACCCCAGGCTGGGGAAACTGCTGCGCACTGCCACCTACGCCGCCGAGCGCACGCCCCTGCGCATCCTGGGGCTGTCGCACTTCCTTGTGCTGGAGAAGCGGCTCACGACAGAGGGCAGAAAGCCCTCCGTGCTCTGAAGAGCCAGGGCTGAAGCCCGGTACCGGGTAGCCCTCACCCTCGGCCCCTCCCCTGCGGCGTGGGAGAAGGGAGGAGAAGAGACGGGAACAGCCCTTGTTCCCGCGCTGCCGGGAACGGCACAGGCATCTTTTACAGCCTTAAGAGAGAAGAGATATATCGCTCTCCCTCCAATTGCGACCAAAGTCGCAGTCGATTTTGGGCCAATGGTCGTATGAATTTACGACTTCCTTCTCTGGATTTCCGCCCTCTCTGCCTGCTATAATGCTATATGGAAGTGCTCTGCTGCAAACAGAAGCGAAAGGCGTTCCACATTGGGGATAGGGAGGACTCCACCGTTTACGGTGCGGTGACCCAATGCCACCTGTTTACGGCTATCTTTGCAACAGAGTATAATGAAATCGTAAGATACTTCGTTTAACGATAGGTAGTGCAACTGGCATCTCAGCCTATTTCAGGAGAAGCAGGATGTCCAGACTGAGACACTGGTTGTATCTGATGCTCATCCTCATAGGGTTGGCGCTTTTGACGGAGCACCTCGTGGCCCGCGGGGCGGGGTTGGAAGGCGGAGCAGGCCAAGCCGCACAACACACAACCTCCCCTGCACCTGAGGCCACTCCCGTCCCAGGTGACTCCTGGCGATTTGACACCTGGACCGGCTACGAGTCGGGCCGCTACCTGGAGGGGGTCGTCTCGGCAGACCTGAACGCTGACGGTGCTCCAGACGTGGCCTGGGCACGCAACGACTTCTTTAACAATACCATGAATGTCCAACTCAATCTTGGGGAGGGCACCCTGGGGACAGCCGTGGCCTACCCTGCCCAGCCACAATCCAATGATATCGCTGCCGGCGACCTGGATGGCGATGGCGATACCGACCTGGTCGTGATCAGCCAGGGGAACGATCTGGCCAATCACACTGTTGACCTGTATCTCAACAATGGACAGGGCAGCTTTATCCACCAGACAGCCATCGGTGGGACCGGCCCGCGCAAGCTGGCCCTGGCCGACCTGGATAATGATGGCGACCTGGACCTGGCCATGACCAACTATTGGGCCAGCACCAATGATATTAGCGTCTTGAAAAACAACGGCAACGCCACCTTCACGCCGGAGACCCGCTACACGGTCGGCTTTCGGCCCTCTGGGATCACCGCTGCTGACCTGGACGGCGACAATGACCGCGACCTGGTTGTAGCACGGCAGGACGGGTCTACGCTGAAGGTCCATCTGCTGCTGAATGACGGCAACGCCGGTTTCTCTTTGGCTGCCACGCTGACCCTAAGCGTCGCTGCCTCCGATCCTGTTGTCGCCTCGGCAGATTGGGACGCGGATGGCGACCGTGACCTGGCTGTGGCTGCCATCGGCACAGACCAGGTCCACATCCTCTGGAATACCGGCAACCTGATGTTCTCGCCCCAGGTAATTTACACCAACGGGTTTTCGTCCTTTGAGCTGCGAGCGGCAGATACTGATGCAGACGGCGACACCGACCTGTTAAGCGCAGTCGGCTCAGGCCCCGCCGGGGCCGCATTGATGCTGCTCCCTAACCAGGGGAACGGCAGCTTTGGCTCCCCCGTGATGATTGAGGCGGGCAGTAACCCTCACGATGTGGATGTGGCGGACTATAACCGGGATGGGCGTCCCGACCTGGCTGTGGCGAATCGCACGACTACCACCGGAGGTATCCATCCTCAACGGGCCGATGGCTCTTTCGCCATCCCGCCGATCTATTTGACCAACTCCCCCCTACCCTTAAGTGTGGCCAAAGCCGATTTTGATGGCGATGGGGATATAGATATAGCCGAAGGGGGTGGCGAGGTTTATCCCCCAGACACCGGCACAGTCAAGGTGATGCTCAACCAGGGCGATGGGAGCTTCGTTCTGGGGGACATCCTCCCCTCAGGGGGTGGATATGTGCGCTCTGTGTTCGCCTCCGATCTCAACGGCGACGGGGCGCCGGACCTGGTCTGGGCACCGGATGCCCCTCCCTATCCTTTCGTTTATGCCCTGAACAATGGGGATGGCACCTTCGGGCCTATCACTATCCAGAATATCCAGACGTGCGGTACGGGCCAGGCGACCACCGCCGATGTGGATAACGACGGTGACCAGGATGTCTTGGTGGCCAATAATCGCGGCGGCCCCTCTGCCTTTTGCGAGGCAGTCAGTCGCACAGTCCGCGTTGCCCTGAATAACGGCAATGGAACCTTCCAAGCCGACTATGGGGTGCAGGTCTTCCCTCTGCCGATGATGGCCATCGGCGCCGATCTGAATGGGGATGGTCTGACTGACATCGTGGCTTCCTCCGCCCAGGTCTCGGTGGCACTGGGTACCGGTGGAGGGCAGTTCGCGCCTCCGGTGATCTACGATGCCAGAGGCACAGAGTTGGCGGCCTCCGACCTGGATGTAGATGGTGACCTGGATGTGGCCACCAGCGATGGCAGCACGGCGACAGCCTACGTCCTGCGGAATAACGGCAGCGGCCAATTCACCCAGATCACAGCCTATCCAGGGGAGATCATCTCTGGGTACAACAACGGCATGGCAATTGACATCGGTGACCTGGACGGGGATGGCGCGCTGGACCTGGTGGTCTCCAACGGCTCCGGCAATAATGTCGGCGTGCATTTCGGTCATGGGGACGGCACCTTTGAGACCCAGCAGATCCGCTATGGGACACATAACTGCCTGATAGACCTCAGTCTGGCGGATTTTAACGGGGATGGCCTGCTGGACATAGCAGGCCCGGCCTGCGTGGGGGCCTCCTTTGTGACACCACGCGGTATCACTGTGCTGCTCAATCGGGGCGGCCTTCCCCCCACGCCCACGCCCACGCCGACATTTGGCCCCTCGCCTACGGCGACGCGCACCCCCACGCCTACACCCACGCCAGCGGGACGCTGCGCCAGCATTCCCCCCGACCCCTTCGGCTATCGTTGCGACGACACGGTGACCCGTCCCTGGATCAATGCCACAATCAATACAGGCATCATCGGTGACGACTGGGTCATATCTATACCGATCGGCTTTAGCTTCAACTTCTACGGCCAGAGTTTCACCAGCGTCAACGTCAGTTCCAACGGCAACCTCCAGTTCACCACCTCCAACCCCGCCTATAACAACACCTGCCCGCTGCCTAATACGGCCATGGGGCTGATGATCGCGCCCTTCTGGGATGACCTGTATCCGCCGAACGGCACAGGCATCTTTTCCAGCGTGACCGGGACGGCGCCGAATCGGATATTCACGGTGGAATGGCGCAATATCCCCCACCGTGATGCCGCTTACACAGGAACTGGGATAACATTTGAAGTGCAATTAGAGGAGGGCACAGGGGACATCTACTTTCTGTACCAGGATGTGGATTTTGGCGACCCGACTCTGAACAACGGGGCCTCGGCCTCTGTGGGCATCCAGAACGGAGCAGCGGGCTATGCAGTGCAGTATAGCTGCAACCAGGCCGTGCTTAGCGCCGGGCGTGTCGTGCGTTTCTATCGTCCTACTGGCCCAACAGCCACGCCCACGGCCACTGTGCCTGCCACATTGTCGCCGACCCCCACACGCACGGCGTCGCCCACCCTCACAGCGACCCACACGCCCTTGCCTACAACCACGCCGACACATACACCAACGCCCACAGCCACGCCGCCAGCGGAGTTCCGAGTGTTCCTGCCGTTGGTGTTGAAGTAGAGGTACTAACGGATTAGCCTTGTGGTTGAGGTACTCAACGGATTATCTAACAACGTCGCCTTCGGCGGCAGGAATCAGGG
>DAOUBF010000064.1:0-94343 GCA_034432795.1 Anaerolineae bacterium | reverse complement strand
GGAGAAGCGGGGGTCGTTTTACCTGTATGGGGGGCAGCGGATTGGGCAGGGGCGGGAGAACGCCCGGCAGTTCCTCAAGGATAACCCCGACCTCCGCGATGAGATTGAGGCCCAGATTCGCGCCCAGGCGGCGACGACACCCCTCCCTCTGGCGATCAGCAGGCCGGCTGGCTTTACCGAGGTGGATCAGGAAGGCGAGTTGTAGAACTTATTCAAGGTATTTGTGGGACTGTCGGGGCAAAGGCCCTGACTCAAAGATGCATTGCCACGGCATAGGCAACGAGTTGTTGGGGAGTCTTTCGGATAAGGGCGGAGGGCGGAGAGGAACCCGTGTGGGTTGTCCGTCTTCCGTTGGCGCGAAGCGCCTACAAGAAGCATACATCACGGGCCGATCCCGCTGCCTCGCTGGAGAGGGGGGCGGGGTCCGGCCCGACTGCGGAGATAGCTGATCAGGACGGAGGACTGAAACCAGAGGGCCAAGAAATTATCAGGAACTCTGCAGCCACAGGCACTTCACGAGCTACAGGACCGCTGACCTGTGGAGTTCCCAAGGGTTCCTCCGAATGGGCATTCCGTCAGGCTGTCTGGCCGATGCGTCTTGACCGGCGGTAGAAGCTCCCTATACAACGCGAGAGGCCTGGCACGGATGCCGGGATAGTTGAGGATGGCTGGAGAGGCCTTTTATTTGAGGCTTCACCATCCTGGACAATTCCGGTTCATTCGGTCAAATCCTACCAAGCGCCGTGGCATGGGGATGCCTGCGGCGCTTTTTGGTTTAGAGTGACCCATAGCCAGTACGGGATGAAGCAGATCACAGCTTTAGTGGCGCAAAAGCGCAATCGCCACCGCGTCAACGTCTTCCTGGATGGCCGGTTTGCTTTCGGCCTGACGGCGATTGAGGCGGCCCGGCTGCATGTCGGGCAGACCCTCTCTGACGAGGAGATCGCTGAGTTGCGGAAGCGCGACGCATTGGAGGCAGCGCACGAACGCGCTCTGCACTTCTTGAGCTTTCGCCCGCGCAGTGCCAGCGAAGTGCAGCGCTACCTGGAGAGCAAGGGCGTCTCAGCGGAGCACATCCAGCAGGTCATGGAGCGGCTGGCCCGTGTGGGCCTGGTGGATGACGCGGCCTTCGCCCGCTTCTGGGTGGAGAACCGCGAGCAATTCCGCCCGCGCAGCGCGCGCGCCCTGCGCTACGAGTTGCGCCACAAGGGCCTGGCGCCCGAGACCATTGAGGCCGCGCTGGCCGGGTACGATGACCTGGCTCTGGCGCTGGAGGCGGCCCGCAGCCAGGCCAGGCGGCTGCGCGGCCTGGCTCAACGTGATTTCCAGCGGCGGCTGGGCCAGTTTCTCGCCCGCCGCGGCTTTGACTACGACACGATCACGGAGGTCGTCCAACGCACCTGGGAAGAGAGCGAACACGACCTGGCAGACGACGAACAACATATGACAGACGACGGATGATCTCCGCGGCAAGGAGATTGAATTATGCCACAGGGATTACAGTTGATCATCGTGGCTGTGCTGGCGTTGATCGTTGGCGCAGTTGTTGGCTATTTCCTGCAACGCCCGCGCGTAGAGGCGGTGGAGCAGGCGGCCCGGAAGGAGGCCGAACGCCTGCGCGAGGAAGCCCGTGCGCAGGCCAAGGAAATCCTGCTGAAAGCCAAGGACGAGGCGCAGCGCGAACGCGAGCAGGCTGAAAAAGAAATCCGGCGCATGCGCGCCGAACTACAACAGGAAGAAGATCGGCTGATCCGGCGGCGCAACGACCTGGATCAGCGCGTGGAGCGGCTGGAGCAGCGCGAGCAGGCGCTGAACAAGCGCCAGAGCGCCCTGGACCGCAAGGCCAACGAGTTGGAGAGGCTGGAGGCCGCTCGCATTGCTGAGCTGGAACGTATCGCCCAACTCAGCCGCGACGAGGCCAAGCAAATGCTGCTGGAGGCGGTGGAAAAAGAGGCGCGCCAGGACATGGCCAACGTCATCCGCCAGGTGGAGGAGGAGACCAAGGCCCAGGCCGATGCCATCGCCCGCAAGATCATCACCATGGCTATCCAGCGTGTGGCCAGCGACCAGGTGGCCGAGGTGGCTGTCTCTGTCGTCCCCCTGCCTAACGATGAAATGAAGGGGCGCATCATCGGCCGCAACGGGCGCAATATCCGTGCCTTTGAGCAGGTCGCCGGCGTGGACATCATCGTGGACGACACGCCGGAGGCGGTGACGCTGTCCAGCTTTGACCCGGTGCGCCGCGAGATCGCCCGCCGCGCCATGACCCGACTGGTCATGGACGGGCGCATCCACCCGGCGCGCATTGAGAAATCGGTGGAGGACGCCCGGCAGGAGGTGGAGCAGATCATCCGCGAGGAGGGCGAGCGCGCCGTGTACGAGACCGGCGTCACCGGCCTCCACCCGGAGATCATCAAGCTCCTGGGGCGGCTCAAATTCCGCACCAGCTACGGTCAGAACCAGCTTCAACACGCCATTGAGGTGGCGCATATCGCCGGGATCATTGCCGCCGAGTTAGGCGCAGATGTCCAGGTGGCCAAGGCCGGCGCGCTGCTGCACGACATCGGCAAGGCCGTGGACCACGAAGTGGAGGGCACCCACGCCATGATCGGCGCGGAGATTTGCCGCCGCTACGGGGTCAATCCCAAAGTGGTCAATTGCATTGCCTCGCACCACCACGAGGTGGAGCAAGAGTCGTTGGAGGCGATCATCGTGGAGGCAGCAGACGCGATCTCTGGTGCGCGCCCCGGCGCCCGGCGCGAATCTATTGAAACCTACCTGAAACGGGTCAAAGCCCTGGAGGAGATCGCCCACAGCTTCCCCGGCGTCTCCCAGGCCTACGCCCTTCAGGCCGGGCGCGAGGTGCGCATCGTGGTCGTCCCGGAGCAGGTGGACGATCTGGCCGCGATCCAACTCGCCAAGAACGTGGCCAAGAAGATTGAGGAGAGCATGGAGTACCCCGGCCAGATTAAGGTGACCGTGCTACGGGAGACGCGGGCGGTGGACTACGCCAAATGACCGGCTACGGCCCCCCACAGGGTGGAGAGGGAATCTCCCTTCCTCCTTGTGGGGGAGGGCTGGGGTGGGGGCAGCTAGTAGGGCGGGTTTCTATACCCGCCGCATCTAGGGCCGCAGCATCGGCAGGATAAATCCAAACAGGGCCACGCCGTCAAAGGCTGCCAGCGCTGCGTAAAAGGCTGCCAGCGCCGGCCCGGTCAGGCTGTGCCCTCGCCAACCCGCCACCCCCAGGCCGGCCGCCAGTAACCCGACAAAAACAATCGGCCCCCCGGCCAGGTCCGCCGTGAACAGGCCGAACGCCACCAGCCCGGCCAGCAGCGCCAGGAGGAGCGCAGCCGCCAGCCGCGCCCCATCCGGCTGGAACACGCGGCGCAACCCCACCGTCACCCCCAGCCCAATGGGGATCAGCGCCGGGAACAGATAGCGGCCCTGGTGCTGGACAAACGTCAGGTTGTACCAGAGGTATGAGGCCAGCGTCAATAGCACCAGCCCGGCCAGCAGGATCAGCCCGTCCCGCTGGCCCGGTGTGAGGGCGGGGCGTGTCGGGGCAGGTCTCAGACCTGCCACCACCTGGAGCACCCACCCCAGGCCAGCCAGCCCAGACACCAACGCCAGCCCGGCGTATATCCGCTGATCCAGGACGACCCCCATCCAGCCGAACTGCCCCCAAAAGCTCTGGAAGGTTGTCTGGACGAAGCGCCGGGCGACCTCCGCCGCCCCATATGCGGCCAGCCATTCAGAGGTGCGCGGCTGACCCACCACCACCCAGTTGTGCCGGCCTAGCCCCAACAGGTCCAGCCCGCCATAGGTCACGGCGTTGCGCACCCACCAGGGCAGGCCGATCAGCAGGGCCGGGCCGAAGATCAGCAGCGCCAGCCGTCCGCAGCCGGCGCACCCCCGGCGCCAGCGCAGCCCCAAGGCCAGCGCTGCCAACGGCAGCGCCAGGTAATCGGTCGTTTTCGTCACCAGGCCCAGGCCGATCAGCCCCCCCAGGAAAGCGGCCCGCGCTGCCCCCACCGTCTTCGCGCTCTCTGCCTGCGCGAGGAGAATAAGCTGCCAGATGACGGCGGCCAGGATCAGTTCGGCCAGGCTGTCATTGTTGACCCCGGCCATCATGGCCACGTGCTGGGGCAAAAAGGCGACAAAAGCGGCGGTTCCCAGTGCCAGAAGGGGCTGGCGCGGGAACAGGCCTCGGACTGCCGTATACGCCAGCAGGATGACCCCTGCGCCCAGAACCAGGGAGAACAGGCGCAGCGGCACGAGTGCTCCCCCTGTCAGGACAAAGAGGGGCGCCGCCAGAAGATAGTAGAGCGGCGGCTGGTGCGATTCATAGCGGATAGGGTCAATGGGCATCTCCGGCGGGAAGCGCTGCGCTTTGAGCGTCTCCAGATACCCGGCGGGGAAATCGCCCATCTCCAGCACGGGCAAGCGGCGTTCCTCGGCCAGGATGCGGATGTAGTTGTAGTGTGCCGGTTCATCGGGTACCTGCCAGGGCGGTGTATACAGCGCAAACAAGGCGCCAATGAAGAGATAGACAACCAGAATGCCCAGGAGAAGCCCGGTTTCTATCAATTGAGGGCGAAGACGGTTCATTGCGGGCTGATCCAGATCTCCCCGAACAGGCTCGCCTGCTCCACGCGGATGCGCTGGCGCTTGAGCAACTCCAGGACGGCCAGGAGCGTAACGATGATCTCCAGGCGCGAGGCGGCCTCGGACAGCAAAGCGCGAAAGGTGAGCCGCCCCGCCTGCGTCACCGCCGCCTCCACTGCTGCGAGACGCTCTTCCAGGCTGATGCGTTGGGGCGGCGGCCCAACCCGGCCCACCGGCGGTGCCTCCGACTCAATTGCAAGCGCCTGGCGCACCAGGGCCACCAATTCATCCAATGACAGGTTCAATTCCAGCGGCGGCTCAATCTTCGGCGGCGGGGCCAGCCGCACGAAGCTGCGCCAGCCCTCCTCCTCCCGTTGCCGCAACGCTGCCGCCACTTCCTTGAAGCGCTTGTATGCCGCCAGTTGCCGCACCAGTTCCTCTCCTACATCCTCTTCGCCCGGCTCCGGCGGTGGGGGCGGCTGAGGCAGAAGCGCCCGCGACTTGATCAGCAACAGCTTAGCCGCGATCACCAGGAACTCGGCCAGTTCCCCGGCCCGGCGCTCCTCCATGCGCTGCAGGTATTCCAGATACTGATCGGTCACGCGCGCCAGCGAGACCTGGGTAATATCCAGTTCCTGGCGCTCAATGAGATACAGCAGGAGGTCCAGCGGCCCCTCAAAAACAGGCAGTTGAACGCGGTAATCCAACGTCTTCATAAATATGTCCTCTTCACCGCAGAGACGCCGAGAGCGCAGAGGCGGCGCGGTGAGTGAAGTCCCTATCAGTAGATATGCGCCTATTGACGGCTGCGCGGCTTCAGAATCCGGTAGGTGAAGCCATTCATGCGAATCTCCTCCACCAGTTCATAGGCCTGGCCGATGGCATCCAGGACATCCTGGGGGTAAAACTGGGCGCGCAGCACGACCACGCCGAACCTCTGGGCGTTGATCGCCGCCAGGAGCTGCGTTTTGTCCAGCAGCCCATTTTTATCCAGGTTGAGCAACTGCGTCGGGTTGGTCACCACCGGCTTGCCCACGCTGAGCGGGAACCCGGCTTCCTCGCTGAGCGCCGGGCCGGCCGCGGCGGCGACATACGCGGCGATCCGCCGCCCGGCGGCCATATCCTCCTCGGTGGGCGGTCGCCCTAACGCGGGGAAGCCCAGGGCATCCAGATAGGCCACGTCCGTCGGTTGGCCGAGCAGCCGGGCCATTGTGGTAAACGGCTCCGGTCGTGTGGGCATATGGAACACGCGCGCTGCCTGGTGAAGGTACAGCAAGGGCACAAGCAGGGTGAGCGCCAGGGCTGCATAGCTGGCGATGGGAACCGCGCCTGGAGGCTTGACGGCGGGCGAGGCACGAGAGACGATGGCCAGCTTCCCCGCTGCCAGCCCGGAGACCAGGCACATCGCGGCCACCGAGGTGGTGAAGTAGGCTGCGCTGGCCCCCCACTTGCCAGAGAGCACCCCGCCCGCTGCGGCCAGCACAAACCACAGGCTATACGCGGATAGCCGCGACCAGAATAGCTCATAAACGACATAGCCAGCCGCCAGGAGGATCAGGACGGCGTGCAGCCGGAACCATTGGAAATACAGTTCGGCGGCCTGATGCGCATCATAGGCGTTGACGTTGGCCTGGATGACATTGACTGTCCACTGGCCGGCGGTGGCCCGGTCAATGGCCCAGAAGATCAGGCCGGTGGCGGCGGCAAAGGCGACTCCGGCGACCAACGCCCGGCGCGGCCCTCGCAGGAACAGGAACAGAAAGGCGGCGATGACCGTCACCACCGCCTGGGGCTTGGTATAGCCTGCTATCAGGAGTAGCATCAGCCCGGCGAGTAGATTGCGCCGCCCATAGCGCGGATCGTCCACCCCGTTCAAGACGAGGATCGCCGCCGTCTCAAACAGCACCATCGTCATATGTGAGCGGAACAGCGGCCCGATCTGATACACGTAATTAGACGCCAGAAAGGCCAGGCCGGACAGCACGGGGATGGCCCACAGGCGCGTCTCGCGCCGGACCGCGTACGCGATCAGGGCGGCTGTGACCAGCGTGGCCGCGAAGGAGACCACCCGCCCTGTCCACAACTGAGGTCCAAAGGCCCAGACCAGGGGCACCACCATCAGGTGGAACACCGGCGGGTAATTGGAGGCGTAGAAGGGATAGACGGCGTTGTCGCGGTAGGGCCACTCGCCCTGGCTGAAGAGCACGCTATCGTACAGTTCAAAGCCCTCGCCCTGATCGTAATCGTAGGGGAAGCGGAACAGCGTATAGGCATAATAACTATACACGGCGAAATAGCCGAGGAAGGCCAGCAGCGCCAGCGCGGTGAGCGCCTGGCCGGCGCCGCGCACCAGCGCGAGCACCCGATAGCCCATTACGCTGGCCTGCCATTCGTGCGCACCAGGATGCCGCCCGCGACCGCCAGCGCCAGGCCGACCACCAGCCCGATGATCTGCACCGGCCCGAATCCGCTCCAGCGGCCCGCGCCCAAGAGGTCTATCCCCAGGGCCATCAGGGCCAGCGCGATCCCCAGCGGCACCAGGACGGCGCCCAACATACGCTTGGTCATCCCCGTTCTCCATAGGCTGGCTCTCAGTTCTCAGTAGGGGCACGTCGCAACGTGCCCCTACTGAGGCACGTCGCAACGTGCCCCTACAGGCCAATCGTGTTATGTCTGGCAGCGGCATTATAATGGCAGGCCCCGTTGGGGTCAACCGGTGCGTAGGGGCGGGTGTATATCAGATTTGGGGCAGATGACCCGGTTGGTTACCCCCCACCCCAACCCTCCCCCGCCAGGGGGGGTGAGTTCCCTCCCCCTGGATGGGGGAGGGGCAGGGAGGGGGTGATGGCCGACAGTTGCCCCAAAATTGAAATGCACCCGAAGGGGCGAGGCACGCCTCGCCCCTACAACTTGCGCCTTCAGCCTAATCCCAGCATAATCTCTGTCCTGCATCATCATATCGCGTATCCATAGAATGAACGTCTTTGTCACCGGTGGCACCGGCTTCATCGGCAGCCGCGTCGTCCCCCGATTGGTGGAGCGCGGCTATCGCGTCACCTGCCTGGTGCGCGACCCGGCCCGAGCGGAGGCGTTCCGGGCGCTGGGCGTCACCCTGGCGGTGGGCGACATCACCGAGGTCGGCTCCATGCGCCGGCCCATGCAGGGCGCTGATGCCGTCATCCATCTGGCTGGCTGGTATCGGATCGGTATCCGCGATAAGGCGCGTATGTGGCGCATTAACCTCAGCGGTACGGAGAACACCCTGGGGCTGGCCGCCGAACTGGGGGTGAAGCGAATTGTCCACGTCAGCACCCTGGCGGTCCTCGGCGACACCTGTGGCCAGGTGGTGGATGAGACCTTCCAACGTCGTACAGAGCCGGTCAGCGAGTACGAACGCAGCAAGCTCGCCGCGCACCAGGCCGCCGAACGGCTCATCCGGGCAGGCGTGCCGGTGATCATCGTCATGCCTGCTGCGGTCTACGGCGTTGGCGATCACAGCCTGTTCGGGGTGATGGCGCGGCTGTACTTGCGGCGGCTGCTACCTGTGTTCTTCGGTCCGGACGCCGGCTACACCCATACCCACGTGGACGACACCGCCGAGGCCATCATCTTGGCCATGGAACGGGGGCGCGTTGGCGAGAGCTATATCCTGGCGGGCGAACCGCTGCGAAACCGTGAGATGTTTCAGTTGTGGGAGCGGCTGACCGGCATCCCCGCGCCCAGGGTGTATCTGCCTCTAAGCCTGGTGCGGCTGGCAACCCCGCCCGCCGAGGCTCTCTTCGCTCTGCTGGGGCGCGACCCGCTGCTCTCGCGTGAGGCCGTCGCCTCCGCCACTGTGACCATGTGGGGTTCTTCAGCCAAAGCGCAGCGCGAACTGGGGGCGCATTTTCGCTCCGCCGAGGAAGGCTGGCGCGAGGTCCTGGCGGGTGAGCGCCACCACAAAAAGCACCGGGGCTAAGCCGCCACCCCCAATAGCCCGGCCTTCTCCACTGCCCGCCGTGTCGCTTCGCGTTCCGCCTCCCACAGCGAGAGGAACGGCGGGCGGACGTAGGTTTGCTCCGGCGTGAGCAGGCCCATGTGCACCAGGGCCACCTTGCAGCGCGCCCGGTAGTCGCCGATGGGGCGGCCATAGATGTAATCGCAGAAGCCCTGTACACGCGGCTGCATGGCGACGGCCCGATCAAACGCCCGCTCTTTCACCGCCCGCAGCATCTCCACCAACAGGCCCACGCCCACCGCGCCGTAGCCCAGCAAGCCGCCCTGCGCGCCCAGCAGGAAGCTCTCCAGCAGGAAGTTGTCGTTGCCCGTGAGCAGGGTCACCGGATGGTTCGCCTGGCGGACGATGTCGCGGGTCATGACGAAGCGCTGGGCATCAAACGAGGCGTCTTTCAGGCCGATGACCTCTGGCAATTCCAGCACCTTCGCCAGCGCGTGCGGCGGATAATTCACGCCCCCGAAGATCGGCCCAAGCTGAAACACGATCAGCGGTAGCCCCGCCGCTTCAGCGATCGCCTTGTGGTAGTCGTAAACGATACGCGCATCCAACGGATCGTTCAGGAAGGCCGGCGTGGGGAATACGAGCAGCGCATCCGCCCCGGCGTCGCGGGCCGCCTTCGCATTGGCCACCGCCGTCAACGTGCCCGGCCCGCCGCAGCCGGCGATGATGGCGCAGCGCCCGGCGGCGACCTCGCGCGCGGTCTGGA
This sequence comes from Anaerolineae bacterium, assembly GCA_034432795.1. Classification (GTDB taxonomy): domain Bacteria; phylum Chloroflexota; class Anaerolineae; order DSLN01; family DSLN01; genus DAOUBF01. Next base: position 85,032 of record DAOUBF010000064.1, on the reverse strand, counting down.
TCACCTGGACACGCTCATCGGGCGTCAGGTATGGCCCCTCGCCTGTGTCCACGTTCACCGCCAGCCCCACCGGCCCCTGCGCCACCACCCAGTCCAGATAGCGGCGAAAGGCCTCAAAGTCAATGGAGTAGTCCCGGCGCATGGGGACGATCACTGCCGGGATGATACCTTCCAGGTCGCTCGCGTTCATCCTCTCTCCCTCCTCTTGTTCAGCCGTTGTGCCCCGCCTGGGTCGCGGCGATCAGGCGGCGCAGGCGTTCCAGGGCCGCCCGCGCCGCCGCCACCTTCGGGCGGATGTGGGTCTCAATGGAGATATAACCGTCGTACCCATCGGCGGCCAGCGCTTTGATCTGGCCCGCCCAGTCAATCTGGCCCTCGGCGACATAGTGCGGCCTGCCCGCCGCATCGTGCAGCGCGTCCTTAAAATGGACGTGGCGCACCAGGCCGCGTACGGCTTCATAGCCCGCCGGGTAGGGCGTATCGCCAGCGAAAAAGGCATTGCCCGGGTCCCAGTTGACGCCCAGGGCGGGATGGTTGATGGCCCGCACGATCTGGGCCGTGCGTGCGCCGGTATCGGCCCAAAAACCGTCCTCGGTCTCAATCGCAAGCTGAATGCCCGCCGCGCCGGCCCGCTCCGCCGCCAGCCGCAGCGCGTTAAGCACCTCCTCAGGCGGTTCACCCGGCGGCGCGCCGGCCCGGTCAAAGCTGAAGATGACCACGGTGCGCACGCCCATCTCGCCAGCATAGTCCAGCGAGGCGGGCAACAACTCATCCAGGTGATAGCGCACCAGGCGCTGCGCCTCGGCCCAACTCTCATATCCGGCGCGGTCCATCCAGCCCAACGTCGTCCAGGGCGGGCGCCTGGGCGGATAGGCGATTTTGAATAGCCCCGGCCCGATGGCGATGGCACGGGCTTGGTACATCTCCAGGATGTCACGGAGGCGCTGTTTCTGATACGCTGACAGACGCGGCACGCGGTCGGTGTAGAAGCCGCGCAGTTCAAACTCGCGCACGCCCCATTCCACCCCCAACTCAATGGCGGTCTCCGGGTCGGCGCTGATCTCGTCGGTGATTACACTGATCTTCATGTGGCCTTCGGCGAAGGGCTTCTCACTCTTTCCCCCTACTAGAGGGGCGCCCGTCCTCTGTCCTAGCGGAATGCCGGCATGACCTCCTGGGCCAGCAACCGCAGTTCCTGCATGATAAACTCGTGGGGGATGCCAGGGAAATATAACCGGCAGATCAGGTGGTCCACCCCAAAGGCGTCCTTGAACTTTTGCAACTGCCGGATCACGGTCTCCGGGCTGCCCACCAGGAAGCGGTCGCGGCTGATGGCGTCCAACTGGTCCACCGGCGCGGTATCTTCCGCGCCGATAAGGGGGTGCTTCCACTCGCCGCCCCCATATTCATCGCGGTAATTGATGAGCAGGTGGCGCTCGGCCATCTCCCGCGCCTTCTCATCTGTGTCCGCGATGACGACCTCGCGTGTCAGGGGCCTCGGCCGGGTGGCAGGGTCAATGCCCGACGCCCTGAGATGCTCATGGTACACGCGCTGGGCCTGGAGGAGCTTATCCAGGGCGGCGGTGGGGCCGGGGAGCCAGGCATCCCCCAGGCGGGCCGCCCGCGCCAGGGCCAGGTCCCCCCAGCCGCCCAGCCACAGAGGGGGGTGTGGCTGGCTGCACGGGCGCGGCTCAATCTTCAGCCCCTTGACCTGATAGTATTCGCCCTCAAAGTGGACCTCCTCCTGCGTCCATAGCAGCTTGATCAGGCGGATGGCCTCTTCAAAGCGTGCCCCGCGCTTCTCCAGCGGCACCTGGTACAGGGCGAACTCGTCCGGTTTATAGCCGATGGCCGCCCCCAGGATAAAGCGGCCCTGCGAGATGATATCCAGCATGGCCGTATCCTCGGCTACGCGCACGGGATGGTAGAAGGGCATCACCAGGATGTCTGTGCCGATGAGGATACGCTCGGTGCGGGTGGCGATCCCGGCCAGGCCGATCAGCGGCGAGGGCCAGTAATGGTCCCTGACGCCATGATGTTCCTCCAGCCAGACCGAATCAAAGCCCAGCGCCTCACCCAGCAAGGCTTCTTCAAAGAACTCGCGGTAGTAGTGCCCGCCCTCGGTGGGGATAAACCCAAATTTCATTGCTATATTAGCCCTTTCGTTAAAGGATCATTCTTTATACCATGAGATAGTCGCGGATAATTTTATGGCTCTGGAGCGAAGTAACATCGCCCGAATCCACGATACGCCCTTTTTCAAGTATATAGCCTCGGTTGGCAACAGCCAGCGCGAAGGGCAGGTTCTGCTCAGCCAGCAGAACCGCCAGCCCTTGTGCTCTCAAGCGCAGGATCAACTCACCGATGGCTTCCACGATCAGAGGGGCTAGCCCCTCTGATGGCTCATCCAACAGTAAAAGCTCTGGTTCACCTGCCAGCGCCCGACCAATCGCCAGCATTTGCTGCTCACCACCGCTAAGCGTGTTCCCTCTTTGGTGAAGCCGCTCCCGCAAGATCGGGAAGTAGTCAAAGATCATCTCTGGCACCGGCTGGCAATGGGCATGCCGGGCAAGGGTACCTAGCCGCAAGTTATCGCGCACTGAGATGTCGGGGAAGATGCGCCGCCCCTGGGGCACCAGGCTCATGCCACGCCTGGCGCGAGCGTGTGGGGGCACATGCGAGATATCTTCACCCTTGAAGAGCACCCGCCCGCTATACTGATGGTTCAACCCCATCAGCCCCTCCAGGAGGGTCGTTTTGCCCATGCCGTTGCGGCCTAACAGACAAACGACCTCGCCTGGTTGGACCTCCAGATTAATGTCTTGGCAGATATGGATTGGGCCGTAGCCGAACCCGACGTTCTCCAATCGCAGCATCACAACACCTTTGTCCCCAAATATGCCTGCCGCACCTGTTGGTTCTGGGCAATTTCATCTATCGGCCCATGAGCTAGGATCGCACCATAGTGCAAAACGGTCACGATTTGGCCGATCTCACGAATGAACTTCAGATCATGCTCAATGACAACCGTCGTCATCTGCTGCGAGATGCGCTGGATGAGTTGCGCCGTTTTATGCGTTTCGGCGGGCGTCATTCCTGCCGTCGGCTCATCAAGTAACAACAGCCGGGGCCGGGTGGCGAGCACCATACCGATCTCCAGCCACTGCTTCTCGCCATGCGAAAGAGCTTGCGCTGGCAGGTGGCGCTTCTCAATAAGCTCAATTAGCCCCAGAATCTCTTCAACCATTGCACTGGCCTGGCTATTGTGTGTGAAGATCAGATGTCGGAGCGAGGATTTCCCCTGGATGGCAACCTGCAGATTCTCCAGCACCGTGAGTTCACCGAACACCGTCGGTGATTGGAACTTGCGTCCGATCCCCCGCCGACTGATTTGATCGACTGACAGGCCATTGAGCACCTCGCCTCTAAAGAGAATGTGCCCCTTATCTGGTTGGAGATAACCGGAGATTAACCCGAAGAGCGTGGTCTTGCCCGCGCCGTTGGGGCCAATGATGCAACGCAATTCGCCCTCGTCTACGCTCAGCGAGAGGTTATTAATGGCCATAAGGCCACCAAAGGATTTGGTAAGATTGTGGATTTCCAAGATCGCCATATCTCTTAACGATCGCTTGTTGCTGTCCGATTCGCCTGGCGATGGGCCGCCCACCTGATGGCATGCTGCACTATCCCTGCGATGCCATCGGGCATGAGGACCACGACCAGAATGAAGAAAATGCCGATAATCAGAAACCAATAAAACACCAGGACATCGCTCATGAATGCCTGCAAATAGTTGACCACGAGTGTGCCGAGCACTGCGCCATATAACGTCCCGCGCCCGCCCACCGCTACCCAGACAATGATGGCTGTGGAGAACAGGATGCCCATGATGTCCGCCGAGACAAAGCCGACCGGCACATATAGCGCCCCGCTCAGCCCGGCCAGGGCGCACGAGATCACGAACACTGTCAGCTTGACCTGAGGCACGTTGTAGCCCAGGAATTCCACGCGCTGCTCGTTGCTCTTGATGGCCCGCAGCGCTCGACCGAACGGCGAAGCGACAAGCCGTCGGGCGAAGAACAATGACAGAAACAAAACCACGACGATCAGATAGTATGAAACAGGATCATTCGCCAGTTCAATCTCCCAGACTCCCGGCAGGCCCAGGCGCGGGTTGGGGAAACCGTACAGACCGTTCAGCCCGCCGGTGAACTCAATCCAAACGATAGTGACTGACTGGAAGATCGCACCGACAGCGAAGGTGACAATAGCGAAGTACACACCGCCGACTCGCCCGAAGAACATGGCCCAGCCAATGAACAACGCCAGGAGAGAGGGCAGCGCCACCGCCAGGAAGATGCCAATATAGGTTGCGCCAGGTATGTCGCCGAAATACTTGAGGACCAAGGCCAGGGCATAGGCCCCCAGGCCAAAGAAGACCGCGTGGGCAAAGCTCAGAATACCTGTATAGCCCCATAGCAGATCGAAGCTGAGTGCCAGGAGTGCGTAGACCAGGAACTTGGCTAGCAAGCTCACCTGGTAGGCACTGGCGATCAGCGGGAAGAGCGCCAGCAAGGCCAACGGCGCGACATAGACGAGGAGGTTCCTCAGGCGTTCACCGGCGACCGCGTGGTGGGCCAGGAGAGATAATCCCTTCACTGCGTTTAGGGCAGGCTCTTGCGGTTGCCCAATCTGGAATTGCTCAACCTCATGTGGGGCACTCATCGGGCTAGCCTCCAAATAGGCCCTGCGGGCGCAGGCGAATGGCCAGGATAGCCAGCGCCAACACAATAATCTGAGCCACAATCGGCTTTACGAAGGCCGAGAACCCGGCCTCGCTTAAGCCGATCAGTGATCCTCCACCAATTGTCCCCAGAATATTGCCGACGCCGCCCAAGATGACCACCAGGAAGGTACGGGCGAAGTAATCCAGCCCCATGTTTGGGTTAATGGCGATCACAGGGCTCATGACTGCGCCTGCCAGCCCGGCCAGCGCTGCGCCCAGAACGAACACCATCTGGTCCACACTTGCGGTGTTGATCCCCACCGCCTCGGCGATGCTGCGATCGGCGATAGTAGCCCTCACCCGCAGGCCGAAATCGGTGCGCGTGAACAGGTAAACCACCCCGCCTACCACGACGGCGGTGAACACGATAATGGCGATACGATAGAGCGGGTAGGAGAAGCCCAGCAGTTGGAACTGGCCGGTAATTGGCTGGGTTGCATAGCGGTGCTCCGGGCCGATAAGGATGCGGACCAGTTCGCGCAGAACAATGCTTACCCCCCACGTGCCTAACAGGGTTTCAATCGGCCTGTGGTACAGGAAGCGGATGAAGCTACGCTCAATCACCCAACCGATGAGCGCAGTCACCAACGGCGCCAGGAGAAACCCTACCCAGAAAGGCGGCAGCCCCTTGCTCTCGGTGAACCAGACGGTGTACGCGCCAAGCATGAACAGTTCGCCGTGCGCTAGGTTGATCACGCCACGTAATCCAAAGATGATCGCCAGACCCAGCGAGATCAGGATCAGGACTGCTGCCAGGCTCACGCCATTTAGGATCGTTGTCACTATCATAGTCAATCACATCCTGGTCTTGTCATCCTGAGCGAAGTGAGTACCTCTTTATCCTTAGCCCCTTTCCCAATTTTGGGAGAGGAAGCACAGGGGATAAGGGCCTCTACCTCGCCCAGGATGACATGCCCCCACGACAAACATCTCTGCCAGTCGTCCCCCGCCCTAGCGAACTGAATCGGCGTTACACTCCTTCGGCGGCACCGGCGGGATCATGCCTAGGTCCGCCAGGATTTTGAAGTTGTTCGGGTCCTGGGTGGATTCAGCGATCAGGCAGCGCACGGTGGCGTGGTGCGTCTTAGGATCAATAACGATCTCGCCTTGGGGGGCCTTAAAGCTCAGGCCTTTGAGTGCTTCCACTACGGCCTCGGTCTCAAACGTCCCGGCTTTCTTCACCGCGTTAGCCCACATCCAGATAGCGTCGTAGGTAGCCTCACCGAACATGGTAACGAGCGTGCCCTGGCCAGCTACCTGGTAATAGCCCTCCAGGAACTTCTTGCTCTCCGGTGAGTCGTACGTCAGGAACCACGTGTTTGTGGACAGGTGGCCAGCGCGGAACTCCTCGGCGATGGTCGGCGTGACCTCTTCCTGGAAATAAGTGAAAGCGAGTTGCACCTTGCCGTTCAGGCCGAAGTCAAAGAACTGTTTGAGGAAGGTGACCAGGTCGTTCCCGGCGACGAAGACAAAGCACACATCTGGAGCTGCTGCGCTGAGCCGCTGGATGATCGCGCTCCAGTCGGTTGTACCTAACGGCGCTTCCTCGCGGCCCTTGAACTCAGCCCCATTGGCAGCCACGGCCTTCTGCACTGCGTCAATGGAGCCAATGCCCCAGGCATAGGCCGAGCCAATGCCGTAGAAGGTCTTCGCGCCGCGCTCCTTCATCAACCAGGGGACAAAGGGGTCAATGCCCTGGTTAGGCAGGGCCGAGATATTGAAGAAGTAACGGTTGCAGATGCCGCCCTCATAGAAAATAGGCGAGAGCATAATTGTCTTATGGGCCAGGGCCACCTTCTCAGCGACAGCGAAACGGCTGTTAGAGAAGCCGAAGTCCACGAAGGCGGCTACCTTCTTATCCTGTACGAGTTTGAGGCCCTTCTGCACAGCGATATCCACGTCTGTATGGTTATCCTCAATAATCAGGTCCACCTGCTTGCCCAGCAGACCGCCAGCGGCATTGATCTCATCCACTGCCAGGGTGGCAGCATTGATGGTCGGCGGGGCGTGAATGCTGCCAATGCCGGAGAGTGTGGTCATCATGCCCAGGCGCACGCGGTCTGCCGATGGCGCAGCGGTGGCGGCGGAAGGCGCCACGGTCGGCTGGCCGCAGGCAGCCAAGAGCGCGCTTGCTGCAGTTGCACCGATCATCCCGCTGGCGATCCTGAGGAAATCACGGCGTGACACGTCGCCATCCCGCAATCGCTCGGTCAGTTCTTTGATCTGACGATGAGATGTGTAGCGGTTCATGTCCTTTCTCCTCCTTGCGAAGATGATGCAAAGATGCTCAACGGATTCTCTTAAGGGAACTCAGTGGGGGGCTGAGTTAATCGCTATCAGGTTGCATCACACCATAGGCATCCTCCTATCTACCAGGGAAAATATGCACAGCTTTGACGACTGTGAACTCCTCCAGGCCCTCCGGTCCCAGTTCACGGCCCAAGCCGCTGTCCTTATTGCCGCCAACGGGTATCTCAGGGAAGGACTTGTTCCACACGTTGATCCAGACTGTCCCGACGTTCAGGCGCCTGGCGCAGGTATGGGCCGCATCCAGGTCTCTTGTCCAAATGCCTGCAGTCAAGCCGTAGGACGAGTTGTTGGCGAGTTCAATCGCCTCGTCCAAATTGCGGTAGCGCAAGACGACGCTCACTGGCCCGAAGATCTCCTCCTCCACAATGCGCATACCGGGGCGCACTTCACTGAAGATGGTCGGGGCGATGTAATAGCCCTTATCATAAATGCCTCCCTGCAGGCGTTCGCCGCCGACCTCCAATCGCGCCCCCTCTTTCTTGCCGGACTCAATGTAGCTCATGACTGTCGCGAGTTGTGATTCGGAGACTACCGGTCCCATATCAGCAGTTTCGTCAAAGGTCGCGCCGACGCGCAGCGCCCGTGTCCTGGCTATGAAGCGCTCCATGAACTCATCGTAAATCTCTTCGTGCAGGATCAGCCGTGAGGGGACGTTACATTGTTGCCCGGCGTTGTAGAAGACCTCCATAGCTGCAACTACAGCCCTATCCAGAGGCGCATCACGGTGGACGATCATGGGCGACTTGCCGCCGAGTTCAAGCGAGACACGCTTGAGGGTGTGGGCGGCTGCGGCCATGAGCTGCTTGCCAGTGCGTGTCTCGCCGGTGAAGGCAATAGCGTTGACCAGAGGGCTTTTGACAAGTACATCGCCGATCACGGCGCCGGGCCCGGTAATGACGTTGTACACGCCTGGGGGCAATCCCGCCTGTTCAAGCATCGTCGCCAGTTCAAGCACCGTAATCGGTGTGTAAGAGGCCGGCTTGACAACTACAGTGCAACCGGCGGCCAGAGCTGCGGCGATCTTCCACGCTGAGAGCACAAGCGGAAAGTTCCACGGGCTGATCACGCCAACGACGCCCAACGGCTCACGTAACGTCAGGCTGAGTGACTCCTGCGAGGTGAGCACCGTCCGTCCATGGATGTGCCGCGCCATGCCCGCGTAATAATCAAACACGTCCGAGACATAGTCGCCCAGCCAAGTGATCGTGCGATATGGGATACCTACCTGGGCGGCTTCCTGACGGGCGATCTCGTCGGCATGTTGGCGGAGGGCCTCTGCTGTTCTATGTAATACAGCGGCCCGTTCTGCGCCGGTCATGCGCGGCCAGGGGCCATAGTCAAAGGCTGTGCGAGCTGCCTGGATGGCGCGTTCAGCGTCGGCGGCACTTGCCTTGGCGAACGTTGCCACCACCTCGCCGGTGGCCGGGCTGCGACGTTCATAGCGTTCGCCGGTCTCAGCGGGTAGCCATGCACCGTTGATGTAGAGTTCGTAGTTAATTTTCATGCGTCTCTCCCATAAATGCCTGCACCTGGTCAAAGTCGGGATAGCCTCCGCTATCAAAAGAAGGGCCAGGCCAACCGATGCGCCTCCATGTCTCTGGGTGGGTGCAGTACAGGAAGACTACATCCTCCCAAAGCGCTGTGAAGAATGTCTTGGGCTGGACATCGCCCCATATGGCCCTGTCAACCTGGCCCTGCCGCACAGCCTCAAGGACCTGGATGCGTTCCTCTGGGAGGAGGTCTACGAAGGTGGGCTTGCCGAACATTGTCTGTGCCATATGATCCACTGCCCGCAGCGCCGTCAAGTACATCTCTGGCCGCCCGGCCTGATAGCGGGCGCGTACCTCGGCGACATCGGGGAAGCCTAGCCCCTGTACGCCGTTATCAAAATCGTCGGGCGGGAGCAACGTTGTTGCCAGGGCCTCCAGTGTCTCAATCTGATGCGCGTCCCGAAAGACTGCGGGCGTAGCCCCTGCCCCTGACCTGGCCCCCTCAACGGGTTTACCGGTCAGAGTTGCCCAGAAACGCTTGAATGTCGTGATAATCCGGCCCCACAGCCCCGCTTCTGCCGGACGGAGGGGGGCGGCCTCACCGCGCTGCACGGCCTGGACGCGGCGGCTGAAGGCTTCAACCAACTTGCCGGTCTTGCTTTCTACGTACTTCCCGGCCATGCGTAATAGCCACTCGCCACGCTTACCTGCCTCAATATGCACCGAGAGTGTGACTTTCGTCTGGCCAGGCGTCTCGCCATCCTCAATATGCCAGTGGCCCGTTAGCACATCCACTGGCCCTTCAATGAGTTCAAAGACAACTTCCCGCCCAGGGTCTTGGCTGATCTTGACCCGCGCTGGAATAGTCAGGAGAGCTGCTTTGGCGATCACCCGGTAAGTGTCGCCCTCGCGGCTGACGGAGACCAAGTCGCTGATAAACTCTGGGTAGGCTTCCAGATTCGCCAAGACATCATAAACGATTGACCTCGGTGCAACGATGCTATGCGTTATGACGAAGTCAAACTGGTTTTCGTGGATCTGCCACATGGTTGCGCGCCTATCTCAGATTCCCTAGCCGCAACTGCTCGCACAAGTACGCTGACGCCCGCAGTGCAATCGCCATAGCTGTCAGTGTGATGTTTGTGCCGCCTCCGGTTGGGAATACGCTGGTGTCAGTTACAAACAGGTTGGGGATGTCGTGCGATTGGCCATAGGCGTTGACGACCGATGTGCGCGGGTCACTCCCCATCCGCACCGTTCCCATCGGGTGGGCCGATGATACTGGCCCAGCCTGCACGCGCCACGCTCCAGCCGCTTCCAACAGATCCTTTGCCGTTTGAATGGCATGTTGGATCATACGCCGATCATTCTCGCCCCAACTGTGATGTAGATGCGCCACCGGCAGGCCGTGTTCGTCTTTGACCTGGAGGTCCAGCGTGACCGTGTTCTCGTCATTGGGTAGCCCTTCGCCCACTGCCCACCACCCCCCAGCATAAGCATAGTAGCGGATCATCTCCTTAAGATCCGCGCCCCACAGGTTCATCATGTTTGAGGCGTAGAAGAACGGGCCAGGGACGAACTTCTCCAGCGTGTAGCCACCGACGAAACCGCGATTTAAGTCGGTCTCATACCAATCCTGTGTAATCAGGTCACCCATGACTGGGCCTTTGAATCCGTTCAGCGGTTGATTGAATAGGCCTGTGATCGTGCAAATGGGATGGGCCATGAAGTTCTTGCCGACAAGCCCGCTGGAGTTGGCCAGCCCTTCTGGGAAAGTGGCATTGGCTGAAAGCAACAGCAGGCGCGGCGTCTCTACGGCGTGCGCCGCCACCACGACAACGCGCGCCCGGATCTGATGTTCCCGCCCCTCGGAGTCAAAGTACGTCACCCCGCTGACGCGGTTGCGCCTGGCGTCATAGTCAATGCGGTGGACAAAGGCATGGGCAATGACACGTGCACCCCGCTGTTCCGCCTTCGGTACGTGCGTAATAAGCGTTGTGGACTTGGCTCCGCTCTTGCAGCCCTGCATACAGAAGCCACAGTAAATACATGCCGACCGCCCTTGATAGGGCAATGAGGTGATCGCCAATGGGCCATGCAGCGGGTGCCCCCCCAGTTTTTCCAGTCCACGCGCTAATACCTGGGCCTGGTAGCTGAAGGGGATAGGCGGTAGAGGAAACGGCGCACTGCGTGGCCCTTCCCAGGGGTTCTCGCCTGCCAAACCGGCCACGCCGAAGTCGCGTTCAACGCGGGTATAATACGGCTCTAGGTCATCGTAAGTGATCGGCCAATCATGACCGACACCGAAGAGAGACCTCAGGCGAAAGTCGTTGGGGTGGAAGCGTGGCGTCACGCCGCACCATACCAGGGTACCACCGCCAACGCCCGTGCCCGACCAGGGGTTGATGGGATCATCGCCGCTGGTGACGCGGGTACCGCTCCACAGCAGCTTGAGCATCTCAGCTTCGTCATTCTCAAAGTCGCTTTTCGGATCGTAGCGTGGGCCTGCGTCCAGGCCGACGACCTTCAAACCCGCCTCGGCCAGTTCCTTAAGCATAAGCCCGCCACACGCGCCTACGCCAACGATCACAACATCTACGGGTTCACGTAGTTCATCCATCTGCATTAGAGGCTACTCCGAGTCATTCATGCGCCTTCAGTTCACTAACCAAAGGATCAACTCCTTAGCATACGGCGAGAGCCCCCATCCTCCCTGCCGTTTGTAGAGAGAAGCAGTAGCAGGGAGTAGCTACGCTGTGCTTGGCCTGATAGGTACATGACCTAGATCAAATCCATGAATTCATTGCGCTCCCAGGGGTCTACACGGCTGTGCCAGGCAGCACTGCCATAGTCAGGCACGGCATTCCGAGCTTTCTCAATCTCGTACTGCTTGTCTACAATGAAGGTCCGCACGCCATCACGCGGCAGGATGTCAAGCAACGCTGTATCCGTCTGAAGGGCCTCCAACGCCTCTTCAAGCCTCTTGGGAATGCGCGGTAAATCGGTCAACTTATAAGCGTTGGTCTGGATAGGCGGGGGTGGCTCAAGATGATTACGGATACCGTCAAGGCCAGCGGCCAGGCTGGCAGCAGCGACCAGATACGGATTACTGCTGCCACAGGCCATACGGTTCTCAATGTGCGTTCCCTTGCCGCGCCAGGCCTTAACGCGGATGCCGACACTCCGGTTCTCATGGCCCCAAGAGATGCTATCAGGCGCATAACTATTGGGTTGGTAGCGCTTGTAGCAGTTGACCGTCGGCGCGAGAAAGGCAGCGAGTGCCGTCGCATGTTTCAGTTGCCCGCCTATGAACCAGCGACATACGTCCGAGAGGCCATCGGGGCTGTTGGGGTCGTAGAAAGCATTCTCGCCTGTTGCGGCATGGAGCAAGCTAATGTGAAAATGGCTGCCGTTGGCGCTCTTGTCAATCCAGGGCTTGGTCATGAACGTGATGAGCAGGCCATGTTTCTCAGCGATCTCCTTAAGGCCGTTCTTCCAGGTGAACGCCTGATCGGCTCCCTCCATTCCATCAGCAGGGCTAAAGTTGATCTCGTACTGGGCCGGGCCCCATTCGGTGTTACAGGTGGTGATGTGGATACCCATCTGCGTCATGTAGCGCATGATGTCGCGCAGCACAGGGTGCTTCTCATGCTTGAGCGTCGTCATAATCTGGTGACCGCCGAAGATAGGCTCGTGGGTTTCCGGGTTCAGGATGTAGAACTCATATTCGTGCCCACTGCGGACCAGGTAGCCCATATCCCTGGCCACCTCTAATACGTGGCGGAAGATATGGCGTGCCTGTCCCATGGCCGGGCGGCCATCGTAGAAGTACAGATCGCCCAGGACACGGGCAGTCTTATCGGACCAGGGGACGATACGGAAGGTAGACAGGTCGGGGCGGAAAACCAGATCAGCAAAGGTGATGTCCTCGGCATAGCCGGTGCCAAGCCAGGCGACATCGGCCTGAGCATCCCACGTCAGAATATCGCTGACCATCGCCAGCCCCTTTTCTACTGCTCGCTCAAAATAGTCCAGGCCAACCAGCTTACCACGCGAGATGCCGTTCACATCGGCCACTTCAAAGCGAATAAACTCAATACCATTTTGCCGAATCATCTGCATGACTTCTGGAAGGTCCATTTTGACAGCCGCTCCTTTCTGTAGAGAAGGTTATGCGAGGGAGTCTCGTGGCGGCGCGGTGGACTTGCGGACGACCAGCCGGTGGGGCAAGACCACGTTATCGTCCAGAGTGATCTCGCCCCTACGCAATTTGATCAGCGCCTCCATGCCCGTGGCGCCCAGGTCGTACATGGGCAAGGCGATGGTGGTCAGTGGCGGGTCCACGATACGCGCCATAGGAATATCGTCTATCCCCATTACGCTGATGTCTTCAGGGATGGCGTATCCCAGTTCCTTCAACCCCACGATACAGCCAACCGCCATGATGTCGTTGGAGGCCATGATCGCCGTCGGCTTGTGTGGCAGAGCATGAATGGCCCTGGCCGCCTGCAATCCGGATTCATATTTGTATTCACCGCTTAGAATGAACTCCTCCCGGACCGTCAGCCCATGGCGTTCCAGGGCTTGTTTGTATCCACTCAAGCGCAGTTCAGCGGTGGTGAGCAGCTTCGGGCCGGAGATATAAGCGATCTCCCTGTGCCCCAGGCCGATCAGGTAGTCCACCGCATCCTGGGCAGCCCGCGTGTTATCTACGGTGACCGAAAGCGAAGGGAACAGGTGCTTGCCCAGCGAGACGCACACCGCCTCACGCTCATAGAAGACCTCCAACGCCTGGCGCATCTCGCGCAGATAGGTCTCATCTAACAGACCACCTCCGGCAAAGATCACGCCATCCACGCGGTAATCGTTCAGCGTGCGCAGGTACTTGAGTTCAATCGCAGGCACACGGTCGGAGTTGCACACAATCACCAGATAGCCGTGCTTGCGGGCCACGTCCTCAACACCCCGCACAATGGCGGCGAAATAGGGGTCGGTGGCGTCGCCGATGATCACGCCGACGATATACGTATCGCCGGTGACCATCGCCTTGGCCAGGGCGCTGGGAGAGTAGTTGAGCCGTCGCGCCGCCTCCAGCACCCGCGCGCGGGTCTCCTCGCTCACCGGATGGGCGCTGCCTGTCAGCACCCGCGAGACGGTAGCGATGGAGACGTTAGCGATTCTGGCGACATCAATGATAGAAGCCATACCCATGACGATGGGAGCGGGATGACGAATTCATCCTCTAACCACAAGGCTAATCCGTTAGTACCTTCTTCTCCGCAGCCTCCCGCTGCAACGCCGCGTAAAAGTCGCTACGGCGGTCGGGCAGGTAGGTGGCGATGCTGCGCCACTTCTCCCACTCCGGGCTATCCAGTTCCGCCGTAGCGATAGCGACACCCTCGCCCTCCTCAATCCGCGCCAGGAAGCTGCCCGACGGAGCGCAGATGCAGGAGTGGCCCAGGCTCTTCCACCCTGCCTCCACGCCCACGCGGTCGGCCATGGCCACGTGCACCGTATTCTCCAGTGCCCGCGTGGCCGCCAGGTGGCTGACCACCTCGCCCCCCCAGCCCTTGCTCGTCTGCCAGGCATCGGTGATCCAGTCGGTGCTGTTCAAGATGAGCTGCGCGCCTTGCAGCACCAGGCTGCGGATATACTCTGGAAAGACCAGATCGTAGCAGATGGTCAGCGCCACCCGCCCGAACTCGGTATCCACCACAGCCGCCCGGTCGCCTATAGCGAAAAACGCTTTCTCGGCAGCGAACAGGTGACATTTGCGATACCTGCCCGCCAGTTCGCCCTTCGGCGAGAGCATCACCGAGGCGTTGTATAGCCGTCCGTCGTCAGCCCGCTCAATCATGCCAGAGACGAGGTACGTGTTGTACTTGCGGGCGATAGCGCCCAGCCGCTCAGTCGTCGGGCCGGGGACCGGCTCGGCCAGTTCGTTCAGTCGGTCGCCGACGAAATAGCCGGTCGTGCCCAACTCCGGCACCACCACAACGTTCACCCCATCTAGGGCCGCGCTGGCGACGAAGCGCTCAATCTTATTCAGATTGGCCTCCACGTCCCCCAGCACGCAGTCTAACTGCACCACAGCGATCTTCACACCCATACCTGACCTCCATAAAATGCCCAACGTCAAACGGCGAGTGCCTGGACAACGGACGGAAGACAGAGGACCGAACTAGGCTAAAGCCCGGTACTGGGCCGTTTTCCGTCCGTTGTCCTCCGTCATGCCTTGTACACCCGCTGCACCCACTCCTCCGGCAACTGGTGAGGCGCCCAATACTGATCGTTCAGATCGGGGCGGTAATACTTGTCAATCTGGTCCTGCTCAAAGGTGACCACCGGGTACTCCACGTTCTTGGCAATTGGCTCACCTCTGAGGATTTTGACCGCCTGGTCTACTGCCGTCAGGCTCATGGCCTGGTCACCGGAGACGGCGAAGAACTCCAGGTTCAGCTCCTTCGCCCGGCGCAGCCAGCCGTTCCAGCCATCGGCGGTGATCGGCGGGATGGGGCGCTTGGCGTCCAGTAGAGCATCCACCGCGCCCAACGCCATCTGGCCGCCGTCGGAGATGACCCCATCAATCTGTGGGTGCGCCTGGATGAAGGCCTCCATGGCCTTTTTGGCGTCGGTCGGCGACCAGTTGGCATTGGCCATGGCCAACTCCTTCATCTCCGGGTACTTGGACAGGCCCTGGCGCACCCCGCGCAGCACATCCTCGGCGTAGCTGCTGCCGGCGAAGCCCATCAACAGGACCACGCCGCCCTTGCCGTTCAGCTTCCGGCCCATGTAGTCGGCGTACATGAAGCCGACCTGGACGTTGTTCCGCGAGATCCACGTGGTGTACTTATCCGTGTTCACGCGGGTGGACACCAGGACGACGGGGATACCTTTGTCGGCGGCCTTCTCCACGACGGCCGTCAGGGGCGCCTCCGCCGCTGGCTCAATGAACAGCAGGTCAATGTCCTTGGACAGCAGGTCTTCTACGTCGCTGATCTGCTTGGAGGGATCAAAGTTGGCCGCGGTGACGTAGTAGTTCGCAAACAGGTCCTTGTATTTCTCCTTGATGCCATACTCATAGTGCTGGCTGAGCATGACCATCCAGGCATTAACATCGCCTGCCCCGGCCCGCCCCACGTTCCAGGGCGGATCTTTCTTGAACCTGGAGGTGTCCACCATGCCGGCGACGACGCCCGCCGGTGTGGCCACGGCGGGCGCGCCCGCCGGACCGCACCCCGGCAGGAAGATGCTGATGCCTGTCGCCGCCAGGGCCCCCGCCGTGATGCGCAGGAAATCGCGCCGGCTGAGTTGATCCGAAGGTTGTCGCTTCTCCATATGCATTCTCCCCCTTTCTATGGGTTGGGGGGAGGAGAGAGGGGCGCGTTGCCCGTCTCCCCTCCCCGCGCCTCAACGTTGCTCCCCCCGC
Source organism: Anaerolineae bacterium (assembly GCA_034432795.1). Lineage (GTDB taxonomy): Bacteria > Chloroflexota > Anaerolineae > DSLN01 > DSLN01 > DAOUBF01. Next base: position 69,017 of record DAOUBF010000064.1, on the reverse strand, counting down.
TGACGGTACAGCGCCACCGCCATCAGCAGGATCGCGCCCTTAATGATTTGTTGATACCAGTTGTCCACATTCATCAGGTTGAGCAGGTTGCTCAGCACGGCCACGAGCAGCACGCCACCCAACGTGCCGATCAGGCCGCCGCGCCCGCCCCCCAGCACCGTGCCGCCCACCACCACCGCCGTGATCGCATCCAGCTCAAACCCAGGCCCAACATTGGGATCGCCCGACCCCATCCGGCTGGACATGTACAGGCCGGTGATCGCCGCTGCCAGACCGGAGAGCACGCAGGCCGCTATCTTGACCCGTTGCACCGCGATGCCCGCCAGCCGGGCCACCTCCGGATTGCCGCCCACTGCCACAAGATGACGGCCAAACGCTGTGCGCTGCAGCATCACCAGACTCAAGGTGAACACGATGGCGAAGAAAATCACCGCCACCGGCACCGGGCCAATGTCCGCATAGGCGAAGCTGCGGTATACTGCAGGCAACGACCCCACCGGGCCACGCGCATACACCAGCGCGATCCCCCGCCCAATGGACATCGTCCCCAGCGTCACGATGAACGGCTCCACGCCCAGTCGCACCCAGGCCCAGCCGTTCACCAGGCCAAATAACATGCCGATCCCCAGACACAGCAGCACCACCGGGGCGATCAGCGCCACCTGGTCCTGGATCAGGCCGGCGCTGAAGAGCGCCGCCAGCGTGATCACCGAACTCACCGAGAGGTCAATCCCACCGGCCAGAACGATGATCGTCTGCCCGATGCTGACGATCCCCAGGGCCGTCGCCTGGCGTAACACCGTGAACAGGTTGCTGGGGCTGCGGAACGCGGGCGCGGCCACCAGGCCGATCAACACCACTGTAGCCAGGACCGCATACACCGCCAGGACGCCTTGCTGACCAAATGAACGGACGAGGGCCTGGCGTCCATCGTCCGTAGTTCGCCGTCTCTCGTCCGCCATCTCTCGTCCGCCGTCTATGCCCGCAGCCAGCCTCAAGATGGCCTCCTCGCTGGCCTCCCCCGCCGCCAGTTCGCCCACTAGCCGCCCATCGCGCATCACCAGAACGCGGTCGCTCATTCCCAGGATTTCGGGCAACTCGGAGGAGATCATCAGGATGGCCTTGCCCTGGTCGGCCAGCGCCCGCATGAGGGCATAGATCTCCGCCTTCGCCCCCACGTCAATCCCCCGCGTAGGCTCGTCAAACAGGATGACCGCTGGCCCGCTTCCCGCGCCCGTCGTCCCGCGCCCGTCGCCCGTCCTCCCCAACGCCAGCCACTTCGCCAGAACCGTCTTCTGTTGATTGCCCCCGCTCAGGTATTGCACCGGCTGCTCTATGGACGGGGTACGGATTTGCAGTTCAGAGATAGCCTGAGTGACCACTGCGCGCTCCAGCCCCTCACGCACGAAGCCCCACCGCTGGCGCTCGTCCAGGCTGGGCAAGGCGATGTTCTCGCGCACCGACAGGCCCAGGACCAGCCCCTCGGCCTTACGGTCCTCGCTCACAAAGCCCAGGCCAGAGGCGATGGCGCGGGCCGGGTCCGCTGGGGTGCAGCGCCGTCCGCGCACCAGCACCTCGCCGCTGGCCATCGGGTCGGCGCCAAAGATGGCCCGGGCCAGTTCGGTGCGCCCCGACCCCACCAGCCCCGCCAGGCCCACGATTTCGCCTGCGCGCAATTGCAGGCTCACATCGCGCACCCGACCATCCGCCGTCGTCAACCCGCGCACCTCCAGGACCACCTCGCCGGGGGGCTGGCCGCGTGGCGGATACATCTGGCCCAACTCGCGCCCCACCATCATGCGGATGATCTGGGCTTCGCTGGCCTCAGCCACCGCCAGCGTGCCCACATTCACCCCATCGCGCAGCACGGTCACCCGGTCGGCGATGCGGAAGACCTCCTCCAGCCGGTGGGAGATGTAGATAATGGTCACGCCCCGCGCCTTGAGGGTGGCGATGATCTCAAACAGGCGTTCCAACTCTGCCCCGGTCAACGCCGCCGAAGGCTCATCCATGATGATCAGTTCCGCCTTCCACGAGAGCGCCTTGGCGATCTCCACAAGCTGCTGCTGGGCCACGCTCAGGCGATAAACCGGCTGGCGCACATCCATCTGTGCACCTAACATCTCCAGCGCCTGCCGGGCCAGCCGATCTATTTCGGCGGTGTCCAGCCAGCCCATGCGTTTACAAGGCTCGCGGCCCAGCAGGATGTTCTCGGCCACGCTCATGTAGGGCAGCAGGTTGAACTCCTGGTAGATCGTGCTGATGCCCAGTGCCTGGGCTGTATGCGGGTCGCGCAGGTGCACCGGCTGGCCGCGCAACAGGATCGTGCCGCTGTCGGGCTGAGTGGCCCCCGCCAGGATTTTCATCAAGGTGGATTTGCCCGCGCCGTTTTCGCCCACCAGCGCATGGACCTCGCCCTTGAAGCAGGTAAAGGACACCCGGTGGAGCGCCCGTACACCGGGGAAGGTCTTGGTGATGTCGCGCATCTCCAGCAAGACCTCGGCCATCTTCCCTACCCCCGGCGCCGCATAGCATACAGCGCCACCGCCAGGATGATCACCATCCCCTTGACCACGAGCTGCCACTGGACATTCAGGTTGAGCACGAGGACCAGGTTCAGGAGCACCGTCACCAGGAGCACCCCGGCCAGCGTGCCGCCGATCCCGCCGCGCCCACCCGCCAGGCTGGTCCCGCCGATGACCACCGCCGCGATGGAATCCAAGTCGTAGCCCCGCCCGATCCACTGATCGGCGTAGCCTACGTAGCCGGCCAGGACCAGGCCAGCCACGCCAGCCAGCAGGCTGCACACAACATAGGTGATCAGGCGCACGCGATTCACCGGGATGCCCGCCAGCCGGGCCGCCTCGGCGTTGCCGCCTACGGCGTACAGCCTGCGCCCGAAGGTGGTCTTGCGCAGCACAATCGCTGCGATCAGCGCCAGGCCCAGGAAGATGATCGCCGCGTTGGGCACCGGGCCGGTGCTGTCGCGCCCAATCAGTCGGATCAGGGGCGGCAGGCTACCGCTGGGCGTCGCCTGGGTGTACACCTGGCGTGCCCCCGTGACCACCACACCCACGAACAGCGTAGCAACGAATGGGGGCACCCGCCGCTGCGTCACCAAAAGCCCGTTCACCAGACCCACGATCATGCTCAACGCCAGCATGATCACCACTGCCGCCAGAACCCCCTCATCCCGGCCTTTGGCGATCTCGGCCACGCCGACTGTGGCCAATTGCATCACCGCCGCGACCGAGAGATCAATGCCGCCGCCGATCATGACGATGGTCTGACCGACGCTGAGGATGCCCAGGGCCGAAGCCTGGCGCAGGATGTTGAAGATGTTGGCAGGCTGATAAAAGGCGGGGGAGAGCAGGGCAGCCGCGAGCAGCACCAGGACGAGGGCCACATAGATCCCGTAGGCCTCCAGGGTCTCGCCCAGGGAGCGGCCCCGCGTCCATACCGCCGGTTCTTTGGCTGCCGTCTCCATCATGCGCCGCTTCCCTCGCCTTGCTCTTCAGGGGCAGCGTGTGTGGCTGTCCTCTCCTTGAGTTGCGCGATCTGCGCAAAGGTGCGCTCAATATAGGCTACCGTGGCCTCCACGATGGCTTCCAACGCCTGGGCGCCCTTCTCCGCCGACGCCTGGCTGGGCCGCCCCCATACTCCCCCCGGCGCCAGGTTATTGAAAGAGGTAAAGTCCAGGTAGGCCGGGCTGAATGCAGGCACATAGTCCGGTGGCAGCGGCCTCACCTGCTCAGGCGCCAGATGCATCAGGAGGGAGGTCTCCACCGCGCCGGCGTGAACCTCTTCGCAGGCCGAGGGGAACAGGGCGCGCAGGGCCTCACGCGCTGCCGCGAACGGCTGCACCCAGATGGCCGTTAACCCCGGCACCTCGTAGTTGAGTTGGCGTACTGCTGTCTTGACGATGAAGTTGCCCAGGGGGCGCGTGGTCGTGGTCAGCGCGGCGCCGTGGTTGTTGAGCACGACCACGCGGGGGATACCGTGCTCATACAGCGCCGTGACCACGTCGCGCACCACCGCCCACAGAGTCTTAAAATTGAGGTACACCACGCCTGGCTGCCGGGCGTGATGGCCGGAGGTCCCCAGCGGCCAGGTTGGCAGGAGGAACGTGCGCGCCTGCAGCCGCTCGGCCACACGCCGGGCGATCGCGCTCATCAAGATGCCGTCGCTGCCCACAGGCAGATGCGGGCCATGGGGTTCAAAGCAGGCCAGGGGGAAAAGGGCCACCTCTGGGGGGGCGGCCTTAAAGTCCCAGGCGGTGTTCAGCCAGGTGAGCATCAACCCAACACCTCAAACGCCTGACGTGCGAACCGGACAATGGCTTGCACCTGTGCGGCTATGGCCCGCTCACCCTTCTCGGCCTGGCCATAGCTGGGCAAGCCCCATACCCCATCGGGGCTGATCCGGTCCATGGGGATATAGTCCAGGAACTCCCGCCCTAGCGGGGGGACACAGTCCACACGTTCTGGCTTGACGTGATCGGGATGGAGATAAAGTTGGATGGAGGTCTCGGCTTCGCCAGCGTGGACTTCGCTCGTGGCTGTTTCGTAGATAGCCTCGCCGCCTTCGGCCACAGCCCAGACCTCAGCGGGCATGACCACCGTGAAAAAGGGATACTCGCGATTTAGCTCCTGGATGACCGGCTCCAGGACAAAGTTCCCGCCGTGGCCGTTCAGGATGAGCAGCTTGCGGATGCCCTGCTCGCGCAACGAACGGGCGACGTCACGGATAACGGCGGCGAGCGTGGCAGGCTTAAGCCAGACTGTGCCTTCCAGCGGCCCATGGCATTCGCTCATGCTGAAGGGGAGGGCCGGGATCAGGAGGGCATTCAGTTCCAGGGCTACGCGCCGACTGATCTCGCTGACGGCGATCCAATCGGTGCCGATGGGGAGGTGGCGGCCATGCTGCTCTATCGCGCCGATGCCGAACACAGCGGTTTCCGGACGGGCCGCTGCGATCTCCGGGCTGGTGGAATGCTCATCCCACATCAGGCCGCCTCGCTTGCCTTATGCCGCCAGGCACATCAGGGGACCCCCCATTAAGGAAAACGTTTTCTGGAAAACGTTTTCCAAATTCTATCACAACTTGTCTGCAAAGTCAATACCCTACATCAAAATTGGGGATAGGGAGGACTCCACCGTTTACGATACGGTGGGCCAATGCCCACTGTTTATGGCTGTCTTTGCAACAGGGCAATTTTGACCAGGAGCCCCCTCCCCCGTCCAGGGGGGCAGGAGGCCCCATCTGACGATTGACTATTGACCGCTGATCAGCGCCTGCACCAGTGCCCGCTCCTCCTCCTCGCTGGTCACCTCGCCGTCCAGGCGGGCTGCGCGCAGCCGCTCCAAAATGCGGCTGAACTGCGGCCCTGGTTCCAGTCCCATCGCCTTGAGCGCGTGGCCGTCCAGCACGGGCTGGATGAAGCGCAACTCCCGCCGGTAGCGGTCAATCTGGGCGCGGGCCACCTCGCTCTCCGTCGCCACCCAGCCCACCAGGAGGACGCGCTCGCGGAAGGGCTTAAGTGCCCGGTAAATGGCGCTGTTGGCCTGCGGCTCGGCCAGGTCGTCCAGGGCCGACTTCAGCGCCTGGATGGCGTACACATCCCCGGCGGTCTGGCGGCGCACCTTGAGCCGCTTCAGTACAGCGGCGAGATCAGTTGGTGACAGGCGATAGGTGAGCAATCCGAAGTAGGGGAAAACCAGGTCGGGCGGCGGCTCGCCTGGCCCCGGCTGCCAGGGGCCGGTGCGCACGGCCTGGCGCAGTTCGGCGAACTTCCGCGCCAGCCAGTCATCCCAGACCAGGCCGGGCTGAATCTGGCGCAGGACGCCCAGGGCGTGCAGGCGGGCCAGGGCGCGTTCCGGCTCGGCCTCGCTCAGGATTGCCTCCAACTCATGGCGGATGCGATCCCCGCTCACGCGGTCCAGCATAGGCAGGGCATGGCCGATCAACTCCTCGGTGCGCGGGTCCATGCGGAAGCCCAGGCGCGCCTCCAACTGCGCCGCCCGCAACATGCGGGTGGGGTCGTCTACAAAGCTCAGGCTGTGGAGCACGCGGATCACCCCCTCCCGTAGGTCGCGCTCGCCGCCCCAGAAGTCCAGCAACTCGCCGTAGCGGTCGGGTGACAGGGCGATAGCCAGGGTGTTGATAGTGAAATCGCGGCGGTGCAGGTCCAGCTTGATGGAACTGCGCTCCACCTCCGGCAGTGCCGAAGGCGATTCGTAGAACTCGGTCCGCGCGGTCACGAAGTCAATCGCCTCCGGCGCCCCCGCCGGTTGGGGGTGCAGGAACCACTTGGCCGTGCCGAAGCGGGCGTGGCTGCGCACGCGGCCCCCGTAGCGCTGCGCCAGCGCCCGCGCCAAGGCAATGGCGTCGCCCTCCACCACCAGGTCAATATCCACAATCGGCTGGCCCAAGAGCAGGTCGCGCACCAGCCCGCCCACGAAATACACGGCGTAGCCCATCTCTGCCCCGATGCGGCCCGCCTCGCGCACCAGGGCCAGCACCTGCGGGGACAGGGCCTGCTCCAGCCGCCGGGCGATCTCCTCACGGCGGGGGTGGGACGGCGGCCCGGCCCACAGCTTGAGCAAATCCGTGCGCGTGACTACGCCGATCACCTGCCCATCGTCCACGACCGGCACCTGGCCCCAGCCGGTTTCCATCATCACCTGCGCCACGCGCTCCACCGGGTCCTCCGGCCTGACGGCCACCTCGCCCCGCTCCATGAAGCGGTCCACCGTGGCCCCTTCCAGCTTGTGCTGGATGGCGCGGTCCACAGCGCGGCGGGTGAGCAGGCCCACGACCCGCCCATTCTGGACGACGGGATAGCCCTCGTGGCCGCTGCGCCTCATACGCTCCGCCGCTTCGCCCACCGTTGTCACGGGCGCCAGCGTCTGCACGTTGCGTGACATGATCTGGCCGACGGTGACCGCCGGTTGGATGAAATCGGGCAGGAGGGCCAGCAGCCGCTGGCGCACCTCGGCCAGGGGCGTATCGCGGACCAGCGCGGCAGCGGCGCGGGCGTGGCCGCCCCCGCCGAACTGGGCGGTGATGCGGGCCACGTCAATGCGGTCGCTGATGCTGCGCGCCACCATCTGAACGTGGCCGTCAAGCTGCACCAGGACGAACAGCGCTGCCGGTTCAAACAGGTCGCGCAGCTTGTGTGCCAGCGTGGAGACCTCCTCCACAAAGCCGTTGGCCTGGGCGCAGGCGATAAGCACCGATTGCCCGGCGATCTGGTGGGTTTCCGCGCCCTCCACCAGCCGGTCGTACAGGCGGCGCTGCTCCTCGGAGAGCGGATGGTGCAGAAATTCGTTGACCACAGCCAGGTTTGCCCCGTGCTCCAACAGCCAGGCGGCGCAGCGCACGTCTCGCGCCGTCGTGGTCAGATAGGAGAGCGAGCCGGTGTCCTCATAGATGCCCAGGAGCAACAGCGTGGCCTCCACCGGCGTCAAATGCAGCCCGGCGGCCTGGAGGCATTCCACGAACAGCGTGGTGGTGGCGCCGACCTCTTCGCCGCTGTAGCTCCAACCACGCGGCAGGTCATGCCCCAGAGGGTGGTGGTCCACAATCTGGACCACCGTCTGCGCGTCCATCCCCTTGACCGTGATGGCGCTCTGGGTATCCACCAGCAGGGCGCGGGCCACGTGCTCGCGGGGCAGGTCCTCCGCCCGGACGAAGGGCAACTCGTCCCAATACAGGGCCAGAAAATGGCGCACGTTGCGGTTCATCCGACGGGGCAAGACGGGCCGGGCCGCCGGGTTCAGCTTGTGCGCGGCCAACTGGGCGGCCACCGCATCAAAGTCCGCGTTCTCGTGGGTGAGGATCAGTTCCATAGGTTATCGGCCCGGCCTCCGATGGGCCTGCTGAAAGCGCTGCTGCGCCTGGCGGATAATCTCCTGGGCCGCCTCGGCGCCGGCCCAGCCGAAGATCTCCGTCTCCTTCTTCTCCAGCGTTTTATACACCTGGAAGAAGTGCACGATCTCCGCCAGGAAGTGCGGCGCGAGTTGCGCCAGATCGGTGATCTCGCGGAAGCGCGGGTCGCCGACGGGGACGCCCAGGATTTTCTGGTCGCGTCCCTTCTCGTCGCGCATGTCCAGCACGCCAATCGGCCTGACCGGCACAACGCAGCCGGGGAAGGTGGTCTCGTAATTCACGATCAGGATGTCCAGGTGATCGCCGTCCTCGGAGAGGGTATCCAAAATGATGCCGTAATCGGCGGGGTAGTGCAGCGGCGAATACAGGACGCGGTCCAGGCGGATGCGGCCCGTGTCCTCATCGTACTCGTACTTATTGCGGCTCCCCTTGGGGATCTCCACAAGGGCCTCAACCATCATAGGGTGTTCCATTTTACTCCCAGCCGTCGTCCATCATCTGTTGTCGGTCGTCAATGACTGCGTCAGCGGCTGCCCTGCCGCTGCACCAGCGATACCGTCACCTGTCCGGCGCCCCAGGTCTCCACCACGCCGTCTGGCGCCAACGCCAGCGCGGTGCGCCTGGGGATGCCCAGGCCATAGCGGGCCTGGGTGCGCCGCACCGTTTCGCGCAGCCGGGCCGCCGAAACCTCCCCCTCAAAGTGCGGCTCAATCACCGCCTGGCGCAACCAGCCCCAACCGGCGAGTGGCGCGCCATCCGCCGCCCGCCCCCAGGCGGCCAGGGCCACCGCCCCGGCCCCGGCGCCCACGATCACCGCCCCGCGCCTGTAAGCCTCGGCCATCCCCTCCAGGGCCTGTGATCCCGCCAATGCCTCAATCAGCCTGCGGCTATCCCCATCGCCCAGATAGATCAACCCGGAGCGGGCCAGCAGCCGCCGCACTTCTGGTCGGGCGGCATCCTCCGCCGTGAAGATCGGCGCCACCACACCTGGCAGTGCCCCCAGGTCCTCATAGTACGCCAGGAACTCCGCCCCGTCCATACAGCCGGCGGTGGGGACAAACACCACCTGGCGCCCCAGATCGGCTACGCTCAGCGCCGCCAGGTCAATCCAGCGGGCTGCGCCCTGCCCCCAATCGCCGCTCCCGGCCAGCACCAGCCAGCCCGCGCCCGTTGGCCATTCAATCAACCCGCCTGCAATTGGCATATCCCCCTACTCGCCGTCGGACCCGCCCAGGTAGCGCCACGCCGCCTCGGCCATGACTGCCGCAGCCAGCGGCAGCGCCACCTCGTCAAAGTCAAAGTGAGGGTTGTGGTGCGGGGCGTTCAGGCCGCGCCCGGCGTTGGCCGAGCCGACGAAGAAGAAGCACCCCGGCACCTCGCGCAAGAACAGGGCCATATCCTCCGAAGCCATCCAGCGCCGCCCGCTCTCCACGTTCTCCTGGCCCACCACCGCCGCCGCTGCCTCACTCACCAGCGCGCAAGCCCGGCGGTCGTTGATCAGCGGCGGCGTCAGGCTGGTCAGCTCCAGTTCAGCAGGGGTCTCAAAAGTCGCGGCGACCCCCTCCACAATGGCCCGGAAGCGCGCCAGGACACGCTCGCGCACCTCCGGCTCGTAGGTCCGGATCGTCCCGCTGAGCGTCGCCTCAGCCGGGATGACGTTGAAGGCATCGCCCGCGTGCAGCGTCCCCACCGTGACAACGGCGACCGCCTCTGGGCTGACGTTGCGCGCCACAATGGTCTGGAGCGCGGTTACGATGTGGGCGGCAGCCACAATCGGATCGGCACCCAGGTGCGGCTGGGCGCCATGGCTGCCGCGACCGCGCAGGGTACAGCGCCAGATCTCCGCCGCCGCCATCGTCGGCCCGGCAGTCACGGCGATGCGCCCGACCGGCGCATCGTTCCACAGGTGCAGCCCCAGCGCCAGGGCCGGCCTGGGGTTCTCCAGGACGCCCTCGCGGATCATGGCCTCGGCGCCGCCACAGCCCTCCTCGCCCGGCTGGAAGACGAACTTGACCCGCCCGGCCAGCCGCTCGCGCTCCTGGGCCAGCAGCCGCGCTACTGCCAGCCCAATGGCCACGTGCCCATCGTGCCCGCAGGCGTGCATCACGCCGGGAACCTGCGAGGCGTACTCGGTCTGGTTGCGCTCCTGGATAGGCAGTGCGTCCATATCAAAGCGCAGCATCAGCGTTGGCCCTGCGCGCCCGCCTTCCAGCAAGCCCACGACGCCGGTGCGGGCAATGCCCGTCTGCACCTCCAGCCCCAGTTCGGCCAGCCGCCGGGCCACGATCCCGGCGGTGCGCACCTCCTGAAAGCCCAGTTCCGGGTGGCGGTGCAGGTCGCGTCGTGTAGCGATCAATTCCTCGCGCAAGGCTTCGGCTCTGGCTTTAAAGTCTGTCATCCGCTTATCATCCGTCGTCAATATCTGTGCCACGCACGCCTTCTCTACCTGAATTATAAACGCACTCTGAAGCGCAGGAAAGTCATGGCGCTCTGAGGGAAGCGTTTGAGATTTGGGGGACGCATCGCCCCGATTGCGGGCGCGATTGCGGGTGAAATGCACCCTGTTCTGAGCATAGCGAGGAATGTGCTATAATCCTGTAGGGGTAACCCTTATGGTTGCCCCTCTGCCGGAGGAGAGGCCATGCGCGCAGTGGACATCATCATCAAAAAGCGCGACGGTGGCGAACTGTCCACCGAGGAGATCACCTGGTTCATCCAGGGCTACCTGCGGGATGAGATCCCCGACTACCAGGCTGCGGCCTGGCTGATGGCTATCTATTTCCAGGGCATGACTCCCCGCGAAACCTACGACCTGACCATGGCCATGGCCCACTCTGGCCAGGTGCTGGACCTCCGCTCCATCGTGCCCTTTGCGGTGGACAAGCACTCCACCGGCGGTGTCGGCGATAAGACCACGCTCGTGGTGGAGCCGCTGGTTGTGGCCTGTGGCCAGCCGATGGCCAAAATGTCCGGGCGCGGCCTGGGCTTCAGCGGCGGCACGTTGGACAAGCTGGAATCCATTCGCGGCTTTCGGGTGAACCTGTCCGTTCAGGAGTTCCTGGACAACCTGCGCAGACACGGCATCGTCCTGGCGGGGCAGACCGCCGACCTGGCGCCCGCCGACGGCAAGCTCTACGCCCTGCGCGACGTGACCGGCACCGTGCCCTCCATTCCCCTGATCGCCAGTTCCATCATGAGCAAGAAGATCGCCGCCGGTGCCCAGGCCATCGTCCTGGACGTCAAAGTCGGGCTGGGCGCGTTCATGTCCACGATAGACCAGGCCGTGCGGCTGGCGGAGACGATGGTGCGCATCGGGCGCGATGCTGGCCGCCAGGTTGTGGCGCTGATCAGCGACATGAACCAGCCCCTGGGCCGGGCTGTGGGCAATGCGCTGGAAGTGCGCGAGGCCATTGAAACATTGCGCGGTGGCGGCCCGCCGGACTTCCGCGAGCATTGCCTCACCGTTGCCAGCCACCTGCTTGTCCTGGCCCGAAAGGCCGCCGATCTGGACGCCGCCCGCGCTCAACTAGAAGCGGCCCTGGCCGATGGGCGCGGCTTCGCCAAGTTCCGCGAATTGGTGGAAGCCCAGGGGGGGGATGTCTCCCAGGTGGACTCCCCTGACACTCTGCCCCGCGCCGCGCTGATCCGCGAGGTTGTCGCGCCGCGTTCAGGCTATCTGGCGGTGGTGAACGCCGCCGAGGTGGGCCTGGCGGCGCTGGACCTGGGCGCGGGCCGGGCCAAGAAGGGGGAGCCGATTGACCACGCCGTCGGTATCCTCGTCCACCACAAGGTTGGCGATAGGGTGGAGGCGGGCGAGCCACTCTTCACTATCCACGCCAATGACCCCGTGCGCCTGGCGGCAGCCGAGGCCCGGCTGCTCCAGGCTGTCCGATGGAGTGACACACCGGTTGCGCCGTTGCCCCTGTTTTACAGGAGCATTTAGCTTTCAGCTTCGCTGCTCTTTGCGATGAGGCGCAGCCCCAGGCTATCTGGGAACAGACTTCAGCGGGTCGGTTCTGCCGGTGTGCGTGGGCACGGGGACCAGGCCCTTGAGTGCATCCGCCAGGCCATCAATCTCGGAGCGGATCTCGCGCAGCGTCTGGCCGCGTGAGCCGTCCGCGCCGCTTGAGGAGAGTAACGTGCGCAGCGCGTCCAGCCGGGCGTAAAGCGCTCCCACCGTGCCCTCCAGCGCCATCGTCTTCGTCCGGTCGGCCTCCACCGCACGGGCATAGGCCACCTCCAGCGTGCGCACCTTGGCCTGAAGCGCCTCGTAGAGCTTGGCATTCTCAATGGACACGGCGGCAGCATCCGCCAGGGCCTGCAACACGCGCGTGTGCCAGGGGGTGAAGGGCCGGGTGGAGATGCGGTTGTCCACCCCCAGCGCGCCGATGGTGGTATTGCGCACGGTGATGGGCACGTAGAGGATGGACTGAACCAGGTAGGTGGTCTTGATCTTCTGCTTGCCGCGCTGCGTGACCAGCACAGGCTCACCGCTGCGCACACACCGGCCCGCCAGGCTGTCCTGGGCGCGCAGGCGGAAGGTCTTGGCAAACTCCTGGTCAAAATTCTTGGCCGCCCGCATATACAACTCGCCGGTTTCTTCGTCCACCAGCAGCAGCGAGCCTTCCTCCGCGCCTGTCAGATAGACCGCTGCCTCCACCACGCGTACCAGCACCTGTTGCAGGTCCATCAGCGAGGTCACCGAGCGGATCACGGCGATGAGCACCTGGAGTTCGCGCACGCGGTTCTGCGTCTCGCGGTTGGCCGCCTCTAGCGGCGCGGTCAGCCGCCTGACCTCGCGCTGGACGCGCACCTTGGACAGGCTGCGTTCAATGGCGGCAACGCAGGCCACCACGTTAAGCGGGAACAGCAGATGGCCGGTGGTCTGGCCGCCCAACTCGCGGGCCTGGGCAGCGTGTTGCTCCGTCCACTGAGGCGTCAGGAACAGGATAGCCACTTCCGGGTTGTGGCTGAGCACCTGGTGCACCACATCCACAGGCAACTGGCCCTCACTCGTCAGGGGCAAGATCATCACATCAGGAGGAGGCGAGGCCAGGCCGTGCTGCAACACGGCCTCCCAGGAATCCACAACAATAGGCACATAGCCGCCCGGTCGCAGCACCTGGTAGAGAAAAAAGTCACGGTTTGCCTGCCGTGTGTCAAACACCAAGACACGTTCCCCCGCCATTGGTTTTACCCTCCATGTGTCCTCTGGATGAGGTGCGTTCTCCTATTCAGAGGCTTCAATTTGCCATTATACGCTACAAATCGGCCAGAGGCAGTAGGAACAGAGGGCTATTTCTTTGACTGTTGAGCGGACGCAGAGGGAGGCCCTGGCCTAAACCCAAGGTCATCTTGCTGCCATCGCGGAGCAATGGTATAATGCCCAGGCCAACGGCGGCACGCAGGCCGCCGATTCTATTCTTTCAGGGCGCGGTGAGCGTCCCTGAACCGCGCCATAGGGCGCCAGGGAGGAACAGTTTGGACCTTGAGCAGTTGATCATCCAAGTGAGCTACGCGGGCCTTTTCGCCATTGTCTTCGCCGAATCGGGCCTGTTCTTTGGCTTCTTCCTGCCGGGGGATAGCCTGCTGCTTACAGCAGGCCTGCTGGCCTTTAAGGGCTATCTGGACCTGCGCCTTCTGATTCCCCTCATCTTTACGGCAGCGGTGTTGGGCGATAATGTGGGCTACTGGTTCGGCAGTAAGACCGGCCCGCGCATCTTCAACCGTGAAAACTCGCTGATCTTCCGACGCAAAAACCTGCTGGCGGCCAAAGCCTTCTATGACAAGCACGGCGGCAAAACCATTATCCTGGCGCGGTTCATGCCCTTCATCCGCACCTTTGCCCCCATCGTCGCCGGCGCCGTGGAAATGGAATGGCGTCGCTTTTTCTTCTTCAACCTGATCGGCGGCGTGCTCTGGGGCATCGGCGTCACCACCCTGGGCTACTTCCTAGGCAGCCGCTTCCCCCCCGACGTGCTTGACCGCTACTTCACGCTGATCGTGGTCGTCGTCATCCTGGTTTCGGCCTCGCCGACGTTGATTCATATCTGGAAAGAGAACCGCAAAGAGATCTTCGCGCTCGTCCGCAAGGTCCTCAACCGCAAGCAAGAGACCATCGTGGCAGACTAAGGGGTTGTTGCCTCCTCCGATGAGGAGGAGCCGGGGCAGAGGTCGCCCCGGCTCTAATCGGACGACCGGCTAGGCACGATTAGCTGCTGAATCGTGCGCCAGCCGCCTGCTGATCACCACAATCCCGATGGTGGCGGCCAATGTCATGCCGACCAGCGGGCTGAAGACCAGAAACCCGATCAGGCCGCCCGCGAAAGGGCTGGCCTGCGGCGCAACGTTTGTGGTGGTAAAGGCCCAGCCCACTCCGCCCAGCAGCGCCAGCGCGTTCCACAGGCCATGGAGCGACACGGCCACGCCGTAGGCCAGCAGCACAGGCCAGGGACGCCGCGCCCGCCAGGTGCGATACCAGCCCCAGGCAACCAGCCCGCTGGCGAAGGCGTGCATAGCCGTGCCGCCTGCGCGCAAAAGCACCGTAGCCGACCACTCTTCCAGGCTCCAGGCCCCATTGAGCAGCCCCTCCGACAGGCCAAAGCCTGCGCCCGCAGCCACGCCGGCCAGAAACGCTGCGCCCGCGGTGGGCAACCGGCCGGCGAGCACAAAGGCGCTGATCGGCTTGATCGCCTCCTCCAGCAGCGGGAACAGGCCGCTGACAAACACCAGGGCGACAACGGCGAACGGCGGCCAGAGGATATACTTCAACAACTCGTCCGTATTCAGGGGCTGACCCTCCATCAGGGGTCGGAGGGCCTCCATTGCCCGTCTCACCTGCTCTGCGCCGCCGGGGATGAAGAGGACGATGAGAACGAGGGCTAGCCCACCCGCCAGCAGCCCTACCACCAACTCCAACACCAGCACCAATAGCGGCACCAGATAGGCGCCGCTGGCGAAATGGCCCAACACCAACCGCCCGCTGATGCCGGCGTGGGCCAGGCGCCGGCTGGCCAGGCTGACGACCCCCACAGCGGGCAGGGCGATGGCCAGCACATGCAACGGCGGCAACAGGATGGTCAAAGCGCGCCCCGAAGCGATCACGGCGGCGCCTACGCCCACAGTCAGAAGCGTCGCCGGCAGCCACACCCAGCCCGGCAGGCCGCCCGGCAATCGGGCAGGCCGCTCGCGCCAGGCGTTGATGGCCGCGAAGGCCAGCGGCAGACCCAGCCCCAGGCCCAGCGCAGCGACAGCAAAGAAGGCCACGACCTCCGGCAGTTCATCCTTTGAGGCGCCAGGAAGCGCCCGCGTCAGCCAGAACAGGGCCACAGCCGCGCCGATGAACGCCGCCGCCAGGCCGCTGAGCAGCGCGAAGAACGCCAGGATGCCACGCCCTGAAGGCGCTGAGACGGAAGGTGGAGGCTCTATTGTCCTGGTCAAGAGAGGCGTACCCTCACTCGCGACCGCGCAACTGCGGGTCCAGCATGTCGCGCAGCCCATCGCCGAGCAGGTTGAAAGCCGTCACAGTGAGCAGGATGGCCAGGCCGGGGTAAAGCGAGAGCCAGAATTGGGTGCTGATGAACTGCCGCCCCTCGCTGATCATCACGCCCCACTCCGGCGTGGGCGGCTGGGCGCCGAAGCCGATGAAGCTCAGCCCCGCCGCCGCCAGGATGGCCCCGCCCATGTCAAAGCTGGCCTGCACAAAGATGGGCGAGAGCGTGTTGGGCAGGATGTGGCGCAACAGGATACGCGACGTGGAGGCGCCCACGCTCTGGGCGGCCACGACGAACTCGCGTTCGCGCAGGCTGAGCACCTGCCCGCGCACCAGCCGGGCATACACCGGCCAGGTGACCACCGCGATGGCGATCATGGCGTTGTTCAGGCTGCGCCCCAGTGCCCCGGCGATGGCCATTGCCAGGATCAGGGGCGGGAAGGCGAAGAACACATCCGTCACGCGCATCAACACCTCGTCCACCTGCCCGCGCATGTAGCCGGCGATCAGCCCCACAGACGTGCCCAGGACGCCTGCGGAGAGGACAACGGTGAGGCCGACGCGCAGCGAGATCTGTGCGCCGTAGAGCAGGCGGCTGAGCATGTCGCGGCCCAGTTGGTCGGTCCCCAGGGGGTGCTCCCAGGAGGGCGGTTGCAGGCGCCGTTCCAACCGCTGTTCCAGCGGATCGGCAGGCGCGAGCACGGGGGCGAAGACTGCGCTCAGCGCGAACAGGAGCAGGAGCGCCAGGCCGATGGTGGCCAGCGGGTTGCGCACCAGGGGGCGCCAGGCGCGGCGACGGAGTGGCCGGCGTGGGGCCAGGGCGATGGGTGGGGCCACAACGACGTGCTCAGCCATAGCGGATGCGTGGGTCCAGCAGGTGGTAGAGCAGGTCCACAACGGTGTTGGCCAGCGTGTAGATCAGCGCAGCCAGGAGCGTCACGCCCATCACGGCGGGGAAGTCCAGGCTGATGGCCGAGAAGGTGGCGTAGCGTCCCAACCCCGGCCAGGAAAAGATGGTCTCGGTGAGCACGGCGCCAGAGAGCAGGCTGCCGAAAGTGATGCCCACAATCGTCAGGGTGGGGATGAGGGCATTGCGCAGGGCATGACGGATCAGGACGATGCGGGCGCGCAGGCCCTTGGCGTAAGCAGTGCGGATATAGTCCTGGTGCAGCACCTCCAACATGCTGGAACGCGTGATGCGGGCGATGATCGCGGTGGAGAAGTAGCCCAGCGTGAAGGCGGGCAGGAGCAGGTGGTGCAGGCTGCTCTTCAGGGCGGCGGTGTTCCCAGTGAGCAGGCTGTCCACAACATACAGGCCGGTGATGGGGCGCGGCGGCGGGATAAACTGGTCAATGCGCCCGCCGCCCGGCAGCCAGCCCAGGCGATAGTAGAGCAGGCCGATGAGCAGCAGGCCCAGCCAGAAGATGGGCAGCGAGCCGCCGATGAGCGAGAATACACGCACCAGGTGGTCGGGCCAGCGGTTGCGCCCCAACGCGCTCCACACGCCCGCCGGGATACCGATGCACAGGGAGACCAGGAGTGCGGCCAGTGATAGCTCAAACGTCGCCGGGAAGAAGTCACGCAGGTCGTCCAGGACCGGGCGGCGCGTGCGGATGCTCTTGCCTAGGTCGCCGTGCAGCAGGCCGTTGATGTAGATCAGGTATTGCTCCACCAGCGGCCTGTCCAGGCCATATTCCCGGCGGAAGGCGGCGATTTGCTCCTCGCGAGCATGATCGCCGAGCGCAGCGGCGGCGGGATCGGCGGGGATGACGTGTGAGATGAAGAAGGTGATGACCGAGACGCCGGCCAGCACCGCCACCAGGCCGATCAGCCGCCGCAGCAGGAAGCTAACAAAGTGCCCCAACGCACAACCCCAATTTCCTTGATCCCGACAGATAATCCGTTGAGTACCACATGCGCCTTATAGGGGATGGCCGCCGGGGCCACCCCCTATAAGGCGCTCCCTTTACTTAACTTACTTACTTATCGCTGCGAAGTCGGTCCACCCCATCGGGTTCCAGGCGAAGCCTTTGACGTTATCGCGCAGGCCGAAAAGCTCGGTCGGTTGATACAGGACGATGTACGGGCCATTGTGCAGGACGTAGTCGGTGATCTCCTTGTAGGCGGCGTTGCGCTGGGCGGGGTCGGCCATCAATGCGGCTTCGCGCGCCTTCTTGGAGATCTCATCCTGCCAGGCGTTGCGCCAGGCGATGCTCTTGGCCTCGTAGTCGGTGAACGGGCCGACGTTCGCATCCGGGTCGGGGAAGTCCGGCCCCCACAGGATGAGCACAAGTTGCCCCTTCTGGGCGCGGTAGACGTTGAGCAACTCGGCCTGGGCCGTCTGCACAATGTTCACCGTGACGCCGATCTTGGCCCAGTCGGACTGGAGCTTGGCGGCCAGGTCGGCCCAGGTGACGCCGCCAGGCGCGGAGCCGGTGGGGACAAGCAGCTCCAGGGTGAAGCCGCCCTCCTGTCCGGCCTCCTTCAGCAGCGCCTTGGCCTTCTCAATGTCCTGCTGGAAGGGGGCGTCGGGGTTGTGCCCGGCCAGCCCGGCCGGGATGATCGTCTGGACCTTCCTGGCATTGCCCTTGAGGAGTTGCTGGATGATGCCGTCGTAATCCACCGCTGTGCGCAACGCCTCGCGCACCTTGACGTCATCCAGTGGCTTGACGGTGACGTTCATGCCTACATAGATGAGCAGCAGGCTGTCGCCGGTGGTGGTGGTGACGCCGCTCTTGCCCTTGAGTGCCTCAATCTGCTCCGGCCCCAGGTTGCGGGCGATGTCCACGTCGCCCTTCTCCAGCGCGAACTGCTGGTTGGTGGCCTCCGGGATGTGCTTGATGAGCACCTGGGCCAGCGCGGGCTTGGGGCCGCCGTAGTTCGGGTTGGCCGTGAGCAGCACCTCGGTCTCCTTGGTCCAGTGGTCAATCATGTATGGGCCGCTGCCCGCCGAGTGGTCCAACAGCCAACCCGAGCCGTAATCGCCGCCACTCTCATGGGCCTTGACCTCTTTGGAGTCCACGATGCCACCGACGGTGAAGGTCAGGATAGAGAGGAAGCCCTGCGGGCTGGCGGTCTTGGGCAGGGTGACGACGACTGTGCTGGGGTCAGTGGCCTTGATGTTCTCCGGCTTGAGCTGGGCGATGTCGGTGAACAGGAAGGCGGGCGACTTGTTCAGGGCGATGACACGCTGGAAGGAATAGACCACGTCGTCAGCGGTAAGGGGGTTGCCGCTGGCGAACTTGACGCCCTGGCGCAGATGGAAGGTGATCTCCCAGGTGTCGCCCACCTCTTTGATGTCCCAATGCTCGGCCAGGCCGGGCTTGAGCGTGCTCAGGTCGGCGCCTTCAAAGCGTACCAGTGTCTCGTAGACATTGTGGGCGATCAGGACGCCGCTGAACTCGTAGAGGACGGCGGGGTCCAGCGAGATCAGGTCGCTGATGTCCGCAGCGTACACGAGGGTATTGGCCGGGCCGGTGGGGGGCTGGGTCGGCGCAGACGTCGGCGTGGGCATGGATAGCGGCGTGGATACCGGCGCCTGGGTCGCCGGTGCGCTGGTGGGCGCAGGCGCGGCGGTGGGGCCACAGGCGGCCAGGACGATGGCGGCAAGCGCCACCAGGATCAGTGCAGTGCGGTAAGCCGAGTTAGGCATCTTCTCCTCCTTCTGACGAGTTACAGGTGTTGGTGTGTGACCAAATGAGGATCAGTATTATAGGCGCATCGGGTAGGGATGTCAATTTGGAAGCGATGTGTCACCCCCTCCCCTACCCTCCCCCATCCAGGGGGAGGGAGTGGTCTGTCCCCCGCCCAATGGGAAGCCCGGTACGGGGTGGGGGAAACACACCGGAGGTTAAAACCGATACTCCTGTAAATTCTCCGAGTTGGCGGGTCTTTCCGGCCAGGTGATGGTATAATCAAGGCATGTCCGAAGACTATGGCGCTGCGCAAGAGCGGCTGGCCCGCCTGGAGCGGCTGATTGAGATCAGCCGCACCCTGACGTCCACGCTGGAGCTTCAGCCTTTGCTGCGCGCGATCACCGAAGCTGCCGCGGAGATCACGGACAGCGAAGCGGCCTCCATCCTGCTGCTTGACCCCGGCAGCGGTGACTTGCGCTTTGCTGCCGTGCCGGGCTGGCAGGGCGATAAGCTGCAACAGGTAAGCGTCCCGGTGGACCGCAGCATCGCCGGTTGGGTGGTGCGCCACCGCCAGCCGGTGATCGCCGATGATGTGAGCACCGACCCCCGCTTCTACATCCAGGTGGATAAGACCATTGATTTCCACACCCGCTCGCTCCTGGCGACGCCCCTGATATTTAAGGATAAGGTGATCGGCGTGCTGGAGGCGGTCAACAAACGCAGCGGCGACCGGTTCACCCCCGAAGACGTAGAGAGCCTGGCCACGCTGGCGGCGCAGGCCGCTATTGCCATTGAAAACGCCCGCCTTCTGGAACAGGTTCAGCGCGCCTATGAGGACCTCTCGCAGTTGGAGCGGCTGAAAACCGATTTTATCCGTGTGGCTTCCCATGAGTTGGGCACACCCTTGACCCTGATCCTGGGCTATGTCAGCTTTCTGCGCGAGCGCGTGCAGGGTGACATCGCCAACCATCTGGACGTGGTGATCCGCAATGCCCAGCGTATGATGCGCATCCTGGAAGATCTGAGCAATCTGGCCCAACTGGAATCGGCGGACGTGCGTCCGCTGTTGCAGTCGTTGGATATGAATGAGCTGATCACTGACGTGGTGACGGGCGCCAGGCAATCGCTGGACAAAGCCTTGACCATCACAGTGGACCTGCCGGACGAGCCTTTGATGCTGGAGGCGGATTGGGACCGCATCCATCTGGCCTTGCGCCACCTGGTCGCCAACGCGATCAAATTCACACCAGCAGGCGGGCATATCCGCGTCCGCGCCCGGCGAGAGGGCAGTATGGTGGAGGTCGCAGTGCAGGATACAGGGGTGGGCATCCCGCCGGATAAGCTGGACCATATCTGGGATCCGTTCTACCAAGCCGAGGAGCCGATGACACGCCGGTACAAGGGGATCGGCCTGGGGCTGTCCATTGCGCGGCGCATGGTGGAGATGCACGGGGGCCGCATCTGGTGCGAGAGCGCCCCCGGCCAGGGGAGCACGTTCACCTTCCGCCTGCCGATTCACCCGCCTCCCCAGGCAGGCTAACCTTCTAGCTTAACCCGTCACAGAATTGCCCCCTCCCCTATCCAGGGGAGGGAACTCACTCCCTCCCCCCTCGTAGGGGAGGGCTGGGGTGGGGGGCAGAATCACCCCCTCCCTCACCCTTCCCCATCCAGGGGGAGGGAAACTGCCCTCTCCCCCTGTCCCTGCGTGGGTGCTGGTCAAGGCCGGGTTTGCTATAATAGGCCGGGAAAAGCTAGTGTGAGGAGGACAGACTGTGGACTTGAAGGGGAAAGTGGCGATCATCACCGGCGCCTCACGCGGCATCGGGCGGGCTGTCGCCCACGCTTACGTGGATGCGGGCGCTGCAGTGGTGATCACCGCCCGGACGGAAGAGGCCCTCAACCGGGTGTGCGCGGAGCTATTGGAGAAGAACGGGCGGGTGCTGGCCTGGGCCGCCGATGTCAGCCAGAACGACCAGATTATAGAACTGGTCAATGCCACCCTGGCCCAATTCGGGCAGATTGACGTGCTGGTGAATAACGCTGCTGTGCTGGGCCCCAGCCCGCGCCCACCGCTGCTCCACTATGACGAGCACACCTTCAGCGAGGTGCTGCGCATCAACGTCATCGGGCCGTTCCTGATGACCCGTGCGGTGTTGCCCCATATGTTGCAGCGCGGCTCAGGCTCTATCATCAATGTGACGTCGGGCGTCGCTTCGGGGCGGGCGTATTGGGGAGCCTATGGGGTGAGCAAGGCCGCGCTCAACGCCCTGAGCCGCACCTGGGCCGAGGAACTCCGGGGCAC
Source organism: Anaerolineae bacterium (assembly GCA_034432795.1). GTDB lineage: Bacteria > Chloroflexota > Anaerolineae > DSLN01 > DSLN01 > DAOUBF01. Next base: position 47,698 of record DAOUBF010000064.1, on the reverse strand, counting down.
GGGGGTGCGGGTTAACATTGTGAACCCAGGGCGCACGCAGACCCAGATGCTGCGCGAAGCCTACCCGGACGAGGATGTGAGCGGCCTGCCCCGGCCTGAAGACATCACCCCGGTCTTTGTCTGGCTGGCCTCGGACAACTCGCGGGATGTCACGGGGGGGTATTTTGAAGCGCAGGAGTTCAGGCTACCTGCCTCTTAAATACACGAGCGGATCGGGGCGGCCCAGGATTGCTCTCCTGTCATTTTGATCAGGGTGGCCCTGTAGAAATAGACGGTGTGTGCAGATCGGTTCTGCGTTACGATCAGGGTAACTTTTGGACAGGAGAGGATAGCTATGGACGTACAACGTTGGGAGTATAAAGTGGTGTACGCGGACATTCGTGGGCGGGTCTCGGTGGAGGGGCACGAGACCCTGATCCAGGAAGGGGAGCGCATGACGGCCTTCGGTCGGCGCTTCTTGAACGCCCTGGGTGTGCAGGGTTGGGAGCTGGTGGGCCTGCATCATCAGCGTAGCGGCGCCGCCTTCTATATCTTCAAGCGCCCGCTTGCGCCCGGCCAGGAGCCGGAGCCACCTGCCCCGCTGGAGCAGAGCCAGCCCGCGCCGACAAGTGCCGAAAGCACACAGGTAATCAGCGCCTGACAGATTTTAGAACCCCCGTTTCTCCAAGAGACCGGGGTTCTAAAGCTAAGGTATGGACGAAACCACGCAGGAAGCCTGGGAAGAATTGGTGGGGGCAGCGCAACGACGGCTGGCGCAGGCGCGAGCGCTCCTGCGCCAGGACGTGGAGGCCGCCGAGCGCGAAATCGCAGTGGCGGAACGCCTGCTGAGCGCGGCACAGGCCGCCTGGGCTGCCCCCTTCCCGGCCTTCTCCTCAGAGGAGGAACACCCCCTGACTCTGGCGCTTTCGGACCCGGACGCGCCCTATGTTCGGAACGGCGACGCTTACGCCGGGCCTCTGATTGAGCCACTCACCCCGCGTGAACTGGAGGTTCTTCAGCTTCTGGCCAGGGGCCTGCGCAATAAGGAGATCGCCCTGCGCCTGGGGGTGTCCGAGCGCACGGCCACATTCCATGTGGGCAACGTCCTGGGCAAGTTGGGCGCAGATAGCCGCACGGAGGCGATCCATCTGGCCCGACGACACGGTTTACTACGGGATTAAGGTGAGATGCGGACGCTGTACCTCTTGTCGGTCTGGCTGCACATCCTGGCCGCGATGATCTGGCTCGGTGGGATGATCTTTCTCGTCCTGGTGCTTGTCCCGGTCACGCGCCGGCCGGAGTATCGGGGGCTGGCCGGGTCGTTGATCCACTGGACGGGGGTACGCTTCCGTTGGGTGGGCTGGAGTTGTCTGGCGTTGCTGGTGCTGAGCGGCCTGTTGAACCTGGCTGCTCGTGGTGTGACCTGGGCGGATGCGTGGAGCGGGCAACTCTGGCAGACCTCGTTTGGCCGCGCTCTGGGCATCAAGCTGATCTTGGTGGCCGTGCTCCTGATCCTCAGCGCCCTGCACGATTTCGCCATCGGCCCGCGCGCCACGGCTATCTGGCAGGCGAACCCTGGCTCCCCAGAGGCGCTGCGCCTGCGCCGCCAGGCCACCTGGATCGGGCGGATCAACCTGCTCCTGGCGCTGCTGGTGCTGGTCTTCGCGGTGATCCTGGTGCGCGGCTGGCCCGGCTGAGGGGGTATATATCAGATTTCGGGCAGATGACCCGGTTGGTTGCCCCCCACCCTCCCCCACAAGGGAGGAGGGGGTGAGTTCCCTCCCCCTGGATGGGGGAGGGGCAGGGAGGGGGTGACCGCTGACAATTGCCCCAAAATTGAAATGCGCCCCGGCTGAGGGCCTGAAAACGCGTCTTGATGGGATGGTCGCTCCCTTCTCGCCGGGCGAAGGCCCTATGGATCAGGGCTTGCGGCATACGATGTAGGACGAATGCGGTCGGCTGCCATCGTCCCCGGCCTCCACGATGTGCCAGTCGGCGAAGTGGCGGAGGAGTTCACCCGGCTCCAGCAGGTAGGCGGGCGGGATATGGGGGTCGCAGGCCAGGCGGCCCGTGTTGAAGGTCTCGTAAAAGAGCCACCCTCCCGGACGAAGCGCGGCCCGGATCGCCGGGAGCAACCGCCGGTTCAGGAAATAGAAGACCGCGATCAGGTCATAGGCGGCAACGGGCAGGAGATACGTGTCCAGGTCGGCCTCAATGAAGTTGACTGAGAGGCCGCGCCGTGCGGCCTCGGTGCGTGCTACGGCCAGCGCCACCGGGCTGATGTCAATCGCATCCACGCGATAGCCGTGCTCGGCCAGCCAGATGGCGTTCTGCCCCCGCCCGCAGGCCAGATCAAGCGCATCGCCGCCGCTCAGCCTGTCCGCGTAGCGCACCAGCAAGGGGTGCGGTTCAAAGGGGCGAGCAGCACACTCCTCGCGCCAGCGGCGATCCCAACGCAGCCGGTCATCTTTGGCCATACCGCCATCCGTGTCACGCTTCCAGCGCCCGCACAATAGTGCAGCCTCGCGGTGGCGTCTCCTGAACCTCCGGCCTCCGGCCTGCGCGCAGGCTCGCCAGCGCCTCGTCCAGGTAGTTCACCGTCGCCTGGCGGCGAAACTGGCGGTCATCCACCGCCCCGCGATAGGCCAGCCGCCCTGCTGCATCAATCACAAACACATGCGGCGTGGTGACTGCCTGGAAGCGGTCGGCAATGGCGTTGCCCCGATCCAGGAGGATGGGGAAGCTCAGGCCGGCCTCGGCAGCCGCCCGGCGTAGATCGGCCTCGCTCTCATCGGCATTGGAAGCGATCGCCAGGAGCATGATCCCCTGATGCTGCCAGTCCTGCCAGCGCCCTTGAAAATAGGCGTCGTATAGCTTTGACCAGGGACAGGAAGCGGACCAGAAGGTGATGACCACGATCCGGCCCCGGTAGTCGGCCAGGCGATATGCCCGGCCATCCAGCCCTGGGAGTTCAAAGTCCTTAACCAACTCTCCGATGTCCATCATACCAGGCCCAGTAGGGCACAGCGCGTGGTGTCCCCTCACCCCCTCTCCCGCAGGGGCAAGGCATCCCTGCCCTTACAGGGGGCGAAGGGGAGAGGACCATAGGATTCAAGGTATCCACGCTGGAAGCGTACCACCTTCTACGAGAGGGCGCAAGCCACTACCGTCTGCCCGGATCAACCAGATGGCCGGGCGGGCGCCAGGTGGGATCAATGTATAGCGGACGAGCGCCAGCGTCTGCCCGTCCGGACTCCAGGCGAACCCGCCGTGATTGACGTTAAGGTCGTTAGTGAGGGCATGGGCCTGGCTGCCGTCGGGCCGCACCAGCCAGAGTTGTTGGCCGCGTTGCGCCTGCCGTCGCCCAAAGGCGATCCAGGCGCCGTCGGGCGACCACAGAGGCGAAGCGTCTTCGGTGTCTGTCTCGCCACTCAGGTCGGTCGGCGGGGCGCCATCCAGGGCGCTGCGGAATAGGTGGCTGAAGGCGACCGCGCCACTCTCCTCGTCTTCCGCTTCGCCCTCCGGATGGGGCGGGACGAGGAGTTGCGTGAAGACCAGTGTGCGCCCATCAGGGGACCAATCCCCCAGTTGGGCGCGCTGGCTGGGGATGTAAGTCAACTGGCCCGATCCCCTGTCATACACGGCCACTGCCCCCAGGTTGGGGTCAATGAAGGCCAGCCGCTGCCCGTCAGGCGACCAGCGCGGGCTGGCGCCCAGTTGGGCCTCATCGTCAAACAGCGGGCGGACTGCCCCGGCGGCCAGGTCCACCAGGTACAGGCGCGGGGCAGCAAACACCGGCCCGACTCCCCCCACAGCCGGGCGGGAGAGCGGGCGGCGCTCAAAGGCCAGCCAGGTGGCGTCGGGCGACCAGGCCAGGCCGCCGCAGTCATCCTGGCCGCAGTCGGCCAGGCGACGGCGGTTGTGTCCCTCAGCGTCTATGATCCAGAGGTCGGCGCCGCCGTCCGGGCGAGGGGCGGCGTAGGCGATAGCCCGGCCATCGGGGCTGGCGGCAAACTCGCGCACCCCCTGTGCCTCATAGGTCAGGCGGCGCGGCTGGCCACCGGCCGGGTCTATCTGCCATAGCTCGGTGTGGCCCTCCTGTTCCAGCAGATAGAGCAGGCGCGGGTGGCCGGTGGTGAAACGCCAGTGCGCGCCCGGAAGCGGCAGGCCGTTGGCGCTGTGTGCGCCCGGCTCCAGGCTGAGCGTGTAGGTTGTGTCCGGGGCAAAGGGGCGCCTTGGGTGAAAGCGAAGGATATCGCCCAGCCAGGAGAACGCACCCTCGGCGGGAGGCGACAGGCGCAGCCGGGCCTCAACGCTGACGCGGTCCACCGGCGCGTTGAAGGCGACTTCCAGGGTAGCGCGGGTGGAAACGCCTGTGGCCTCTGGCGGGGGCCAGCGCAGGGAGGCGCGTGGCCAACGCCAGGCTGCACCCAGCGCCAGGCCGAGCAGCAGCCCGGCAAGGGCCAATAAGCTCCACTTTCTCACGGCAGCAGCCAGCGCCTGGTGGTCAGGATTCCGGATGAACCCAGATGGTGCGGGCAGCTTTCAGGCCCAGGATGACCGTCTCGTTATCGCGGCTCAGCGCGATGGTCTCGTTCCAGGGGGCGACCTCGGCCACCGTGAAGCGCACGCCGGGCATGAGCCGGTTGCGCTGGAAGTACTGCAACAGGCGTGCGTCGCGTTCCCCCTCCTCGGTGATACGGTCCACGACGACCGTTTGCCCGGCCTGGGCCTGGTTCAGCGTGAAGGCGTTTTTGGGCAGGCGCGGCGCACCGCTGCCGGGAATGGGGTTGCCATGCGGGCAGGTCGTGGGCTGGCCCAACACCTTGAACAGGCGCTCCTCAACCAGGTCGGAGATGGAATGTTGCAGGCGATGGGCCTCTTCGTGCGCTGCAGCCCACTCCAACCCCAGGATGTCGGTCAGGAAGCGTTCCAGCATCCGGTGGCGGCGGATGGTGGCTTCGGCAATAGCTTTGCCCTCAGGTGTGAAGTGGATCTCGTTATCTGGGGCGATGGTGATCAGGCCATCGCGTACCATCCGCCGCAATGTCTGGCTGACGGTGGGCGGCTTCACGCCCAGGCGTTCGGCCAGACGGGCGGCGATGACTACCTTACCCTCATCCTTCATATTGTAAATGGCGTCCAGATAATCCTCAATGGCGCTGGATGGGTGGTTGATCGGCATAACCGGCCTCAGTTCCCTTGATCTCTATAGATAATCCGTTAAGTCCCCCTATCCTAATAAATACTCCGCTGCTTATCTTGCAGATTGTAAGGTCCAAGTGTTGATAATTATAATCCATCCCCAGACCAGTGCAAATTATAGTTGTTCATGATAATGATTTGAGACCCTTTTCGCATTTGGTACAATTCCCCCAAATGTGTTATGATCCTGTTCTTTAGTGGACAGGGTTGAGCAAACAAGCCATACATGGAAGCCCCGACTGCGGGTCGCTGTCGGCTGGCTTGTGGTGGCGATGTTTCTCACCGGCTGCTTCCCCTTCCTCTTCGGCCCCCCACCCACCCCCACCGCACTGCCCAGGGACCTGCGCGGGCAGACGCTTGTCATCTATTCGGGACGGCGCGAATCGGCCATCCGCCCGATGGTAGAGGCATTCCAGGCCGCTACCGGCGTGCGGGTGGACCTGGTTGTGGAGCGCACGGCCGAATTGGGCCAGCGGCTTTTGGCCGAAAAAGCGCAGCCGGTGGCCGACATCTTCATCGCCGGGACGGGCAGCGAGGCTGAACTTCTGGCGCGTCAGGGCCTCTTCTATCCTTATGTCTCGCCAGCCGCCGCCAGGCTGCCGCCGGCGTACAAGGACAACGAAGGAATGTGGGTTGGCCTTGCCGGACGGGCGCGGGTGATCCTATATAACACGCAGCTTGTGGCGGCTGCCGACATCCCCAGTTCGGTGTTTGAGTTGACCGATCCCCGGTGGAAGGGGAAGGTGGCCATTTCCGGGTTTGACGACCGCACGACGGTAAGTTGGGTGGCGACGCTGGTGGTGATGCGGGGCGAGGCCTTTACGCGCAGGCTGGTGGACGATCTGATCGCCAATGGCATGGCTGTCCTGCCCACAAGCACCGACGTGCGCCAGAAGGTGGCCGCGGGGGAATATGCCCTCGGCCTGACCAACTCCCCGGCCTACTGGATGCAGCGGCAGGAAGGCGCGCCAGTCGCTTTTGTTTATCCTGACCAGCGCGAGGGGGGGATAGGGACGCCGGTGACGATCAGCGCAGTCTCCATTGTGAGCGGCAGCCGGCATCTGGAGGCGGCCCAGGCGTTTGTGGACTACGCGCTGAGCGTGGAGGCCACGCGGTTACTTGTTGGCCCGCCCAACTATGAACTGGCGCTGTTCCCGCTGGAGAACGCTCCGGCGGGCACGGTGGAGGACTTCCGTGCCACGCCGGTGAGCGTTGAGCAACTGGCCGATGTGGAAGCGCGGGTGCTGGCGCTGTTCTCGCCGCCGTTTTAGGATGCCCTCCCCTGGCCCGCGCTCACCCAGGCCGGTATGGCTTCCGCGCTGTAATCCGGGCGCTGAAGACAGGGGATGGGGTGGGGAGATCGGGGTTCTCCGGTGTCACCTGCACCTCCTCAAAGCCCGCTTCCCTTAAGCCAGCGATGTATTCCTCCACATCCACCGCCCCGGCCAGGCAGCCTGTCCAGGCCGCCAGGCTGCGCCGCAGGGCCTCCGGCAGTTCCCCTCGCGTCACGATGTCGCTCACCGAGAGCCAGCCGCCGGGTCGCAGGACGCGGTAGGCCTCGCGGAACACCTGGCGTTTGTCTGGCACCAGGTTGATGACGCAGTTGGAGATGATCACGTCCACTGAGGCGTCGGCCACCGGCAGATGTTCAATCTCGCCCAGGCGGAACTCCACGTTGGTGAGGCCCAACTGTTGGGCGTTGCGGCGGGCGCGGTCAATCATCTCCGGCGTCATGTCCACGCCGATGATATACCCCGCCGGGCCAACCTGCTGCGCGGCCCGAAAGCAATCTATCCCGCCGCCCGAACCCAGGTCCAGCACCGTTTGTCCTGGCTGGAGCCTGTGTGCCCCCAGCGGGTCGCCGCAGCCCAACGCCAGCCCGGTCACCTCAGGGGGCAACTCGGTTAGGGTCTCATCAGCATACAGGCGCACTGCCGCGCCCCCATCGTCACAGCAAGATGTCGGGCCGCAACAGGCGGCGCCTGCCTCCGGGCGGGAATCGCGGGCGATCTGGCCGTAGCGCTCGCGCACTGCCTGCTTGATGTCTTCATCTGAATGGACAGGCCGGTTGCTGAGAGCCTCCTCCTCATCCATTTTTTCACCCGAAGCGACAAAGATACCGATAGTGGCCGACTCGCTGCCACAACTGGACGAGGCGCAACAGTCCTCTTCAATACTGTCCACATGCACGCGCTTCAGCCCGGCCTGGATGAACCAGCGCCGCACGTCCTCGCGCTTGAAGCCCAGCCAGCGGTCATGGTGCTCCTCGCGCAGGAAGGTAAAGCCGTGCTCGTCCAGATCGGTGATCACCAGCACACCACCCGGCTTGAGGATACGGGCCATTTCCCGAATCGCCTGCTCAGGGTATTCGGTATGGTGCAGGAACATGTTGGCGAAGGCGTAGTCGCAGGTCTCATCGGGGATGGGCAACGATTCCCCATTACCGAGGTGGTACTCTATGCCCTGCACATCGGCGAATTTCCGCCGCATCTCAGCCAGCATGGCTTCCGACTGGTCCACTGCGATCACCCGCAGCCCGGCGCGCACCAGTGCCTCTGTGATGAAGCCTGTGCCCGCGCCCACATCGGCGGCGACGGCGCCGCGCTTCACGCCAGCGACGGCCAGCGCCTTCTCGCGCACCTGCTCTGAGTAAAACGACTGGCGCATCGTATCCCACCGGGAAGCCACTTGGTCAAAGTAATCTTTGCCTGTCATAAGACTCCTCCTTAATGTTTATTTATAGATGTCCGTCTATAGATTCAGTTAAACTAAAGAAACCGTTAGCCCTTCTCTGCCAGCAGGGACTGAAATTGGGTGGCGGCCGGGGTCAGCGGCGCCAGCCGCAGCAGGAGCTGGCCACAGCATACGGCCACCTGGTCGCGGTTGAGTGTATAGTAAACCTGTTGACCCTCGCGCCGCGTGTGAACCAGATGGGCTGAACGCAGGACCGCCAGGTGATGCGATACAGTGGGCTGCGTCACCTTACGTCCGGCAGCGCGTAGCTCGGCGACAATTTCGTTGACGGGGAGTTCGCGGCAGCACAGCAAGATCATGATCTGCTGGCGCGTCTCGTCGGCCAGGGCCTTGGCGAATTCAACCGGATCAAGTGGGGTGGTCGTATCCATAGATAGATGTTTATTTGTTTATAGTATAGCACCCCTTGTCGGATTTGTCAAGGGGCGGCGGCTTTGGTCCAGGAGTATTGGTTTTAACCTCAGGTGTGTTTCTCCCCCACCCCAACCCTCCCCCGCAAGGGGGGAGGGGGTGACAAACACAAGCTAAAACCGATTCTCCTGGGCTTTGGTCGGGCGGTGGTGAAATGCGCCCAAGAGGCAACCCGACTTTCCATTTCACCTCAACTTGTGCTAAACTAACCTCAGAGCCGCAAGGCGCGATGATAAGGCGCAGAATTGTGCCCATCGTTCCCCACCACTCTTCATGGAACAATGCTACAGGTACGTAACGGATTATTCCATAGTGTCGCCTTCGGCGACAGACATCAAGGAGATTAGGTGAGGCTATGTACGATAAAGCGAAACTGGCCGAACTGGCAGAAGCCCGCGAACGCTGGGAAGAGACCACGCTCCAGCGCAGCCTGGCACGCACCCCGGAACGGCGCCAGACCTTCATCACCACCTCCGGTGAGCCGGTGGAGCGCCTGTACACCCCGCTGGAGGTTGCCGACCTGGATTACCTGAGCGACCTGGGGTTTCCCGGCGAGTACCCATTCACACGCGGCATTCACCCTACCATGCACCGGGGCCGGCTCTGGACCATGCGCATGTTCGCCGGCTTCGGCACGGCGGAGGAGACCAACGCCCGCCTCAAGTACCTGCTGGAACAGGGCGAGACCGGCCTCTCGGTCGCCTTTGACCTGCCCACGCTGATGGGCTATGACACCGACGCGCCGGAGAGCCTGGGCGAGTTCGGCAAGTGCGGCGTGGCCGTCTCCAGCCTCCAGGATATGGAAATCCTGTTTGATGGCATCCCCCTGGACCGGGTGACTACCTCCATGACGATCAATAGCCCGGCGGCGATCATCTGGGCCATGTACATCGCCACGGCTGAAAAGCAGGGCGTCCCCTGGGACCAGTTGGGCGGGACCATCCAGAACGACATCCTCAAGGAGTACATCGCCCAAAAGGAGTACATCTTCCCGCCGGAGCCGTCCATGCGCCTGGTGATTGACACCATTGAGTTCGGCGCCAAGTATCTTCCCAAGTGGAACCCGATCAGCATCAGCGGCTACCATATCCGCGAGGCCGGGGCCACCGCCGCCCAGGAACTGGCCTTCACGCTGGCCGATGGCATGGAGTATGTGCGTTGGGCGCTCAAGCGCGGCCTGGACATAGACGACTTCGCCCCGCGCCTCTCGTTCTTCTTCAACGCCCACAACGATTTCTTTGAGGAGATCGCCAAGTTCCGCGCGGCGCGGCGTATCTGGGCGCGGGAGATGCGCTATACGTTCGGCGCACGCAACCCGCGCTCCTGGTGGCTGCGTTTCCATACCCAGACGGCGGGGGTCTCACTGACGGCTCAGCAGCCGGAGAACAACATCGTGCGCGTCGCCATCCAGGCGCTTGCCGCCATCCTGGGCGGCACCCAGTCGTTGCACACCAACTCTATGGATGAGGCCCTGGCCCTCCCCAGCGAAAAGGCCGTCACCATTGCCCTGCGCACGCAGCAGATCCTGGCGCACGAGAGCGGCGTGGCGAACACGGTGGACCCGCTGGGCGGCAGTTTCTTCGTGGAGGCCATGACCAACCGCATGGAGGCCGCCGCCTACGAGTACTTCAAGAAAATTGAGGCGCTTGGCGGGGTGCTCCCGGCGATTGAGGCCGGCTTCTTCCAGCGCGAGATCGCCGAGTCCGCTTACCGCTACCAGCGGGAGATTGACGAGCACGAGCGTATCATCGTCGGCGTCAACGATTACATCGTGGACGAGCCGATCACCATCCCTATCTTACAAATGGATCCGGAGGGTGAGCGGCGGCAGATCGCCCGATTGCAAAAACTGCGCCTGGAACGCGACAACGAGCGGGTCACGCAGACGCTGGAAGCGCTGCGCACGGCGGCCCAGGGCAGCGCTAACCTCATGCCCTTCATCCTGGACGCGGTGCGGGCCTACGCCACGCTCGGCGAGATCACGGGCGTATTGCGCAGCGTGTTCGGCGTCTATCGCGAGCCGAACATCATTTGAGGTATGACACCTGATAGAGAACACATGGCGAAGGACGAGACTTACTCGTCCTTCGCTTTGCGCTTTTCGCCATCTCACCGTCCCGCCTGGATGGGGCTGCTCATTACTGTTTTGGCGGCCCTGCTGACCGGCGCTCTTATCTTCCAAACGATCCTACGTTATCACGACCTGCCCTTTGACTGGGATGAGGCCGTGCATGCCAATGGTGGGTTGATATTGGCGCTGGACCTGCGGGCTGGCGACCTGCCTGCTTTTTTCCGCGATTCTTACGCCCAGGCTTACTATCCACCAGCCTTCTCCTGGTTACTGGCGCCTATGTTTCTCATCTTTGGCCCATCTCGCGTTGCCGCCCGTGCCACCAGCCTGATCTGTCTACTCCTGGCGGTCGCCGCCATCTATCTAGTTGGGTTAACCCTGGATAAACGGCGTGGTTGGGTGGCCGGGCTGATTGCAGCATTGCTGACCCTGTTTAGCCTGCCATTGCTCACCAATGCAGCATTGGTCATGCTGGAAACGCCGGCACTGCTGACCAGTTCCCTGGCCCTGCTCATCTATATAAAAGCATTGGACGATGGACCACGAACCAACCAGTTCTGCCTGCTGGCGAGCGTGCTGCTCGGATTCACCTTCCTGGTCAAGTATCCTTATGGCCTGGCCCTGGCCCTGACCCTGGTCATCGCTGAAGCCCTCCGGGTTGTTCGGAGGTCCCCGCTTGCTCTCCGCCGTCCACTCCCCCTCATGCGATGGGCCAGCCTGTTCGGGCCGCTTTTCGCCCTCATCGTGCTCTGGCTCGCGGGGCCGGGCAAAATCGCCGGGTTTATCGCCTACACGCGCCAGCAAATCCCCCAGGATTGGACACTGTCCCTGGCGGACCTGCTCTTCTATCCTCAGGCAATTGCTCTCAGTTACAGCCCGACGCCCTGGGTCGCCGGGTTGCTCTTGGCCGGCCTGGTGAGCGCACTGACACACGCCCGGGAGGAACGGCTGCGGCTGCTTATTATCTACTTTGTAGTAGGGATCGGTCTGCTGCTACTGGAAGGCCAGCATCATAGCATCCGTTTTGCCATCCCCTTTGTGCCGGCGTTGTATCTGGTTGCCGGACGTGAATGCGGGCGCTACCTGGGATGGCGACCTGGTCCATTGGACCAGGAAAAGCCCAGCTATCAGCCTATATTGGTCCCTGTGCTTACCCTCATCACCCTGGCAGCGGTCCTCTTTGGAATGAACGCAGTATTTAACCGCTTGCGCCTCTACCCTGCGCTAATGCGGGTGGAATACGAGACCGATCCCGAATCGGCGCGGCTTGCGGCCTGGCTGGCAGCGGTCATTCCCCAGGATGAGCGTCGCGTGGTGTTGGTTAACCCCTGGGACCAATTCAGCGGGCCTGCGCTGGAATGGGCCTTCCTAGCCCTCCAACCGAATCCCCTGGCCCACTTTCACGACCAGCAGGTTGGGGTACTCTGGCCGCAATCGTCATCCATAGAGACTGTGCAGGCGACAAAGGCGGAGTGGGATGCGCAGGGGGTACGCTACGTTGTTGTCTTTGAAGGCAGTCCGGAGGGGTGTGGGGTCTGCTGGCCGGGCTATTACGAGTTGCTCCAGCCCCAACTGGCCCTGGTGGCTGAAACCAGCCTGGTGTTGCACACCTAGGATCGCAACCTCATCAACCAGTTGCGCCTGGGACGGTTCCAGCCTGGACCGAAATTGGAGATGGCGCTGGCCCAGGCCTATCATGAACTGCTGATCACGGCCCGCGTGTACCGCTATCATCCGTGACGTCTCCGTCTTCCGTCCCCTGTCCTCCGTCTTAAAAACACAAACCGCCCAAGCGTCGTGGCCGGGCGGAAAAAGTGGAAGGGGCCCTAAGTAACCTTCAGGCGCGGTCCGAGTTTCCGGTAGCTTACTACTTCAACGGCTTCCGCCGGAAGACCCTACGTGGGCTCGCGGGGGGCTGCGGCCGGCCTGGTCGCGGCTACCCGCTTGCGGGCTTCTGGGAAGGGAGAGGCCGGAGGCATCTCGTCCTTTAGGCCCGCTCACGGTCCCGGCGCTCGGCTTAGGAGAAACCGGAACCGCTTGCCAACTTCAGGATGTTTCAGCTACGTTCCCCATCGGGGCCCTGTCAGTTCCTCGGAGCCCCTTACCACCCTCATCCTAACACAGGTTGATCTGTAAGTCAATCATTTTTAAGGTTCGCAATCTTAAATCAGTCCGAGTCAATTGACTGTGCAAATCCGTGCGTTGACCGGAATGCGCCAGAAGCGGCAGCCATCCATCACTTTGCTCATCTGATAGCCATCACCGAAATAGCGCGGTTGCCCACTGAATGGACGCCTTGTCTGGGGCGGACAGGCCATTGAAACAGGCTGTCGTCGGTTCTTGGTGGTGATGATCACCCGCGCCCCCCACATGAGGTGGGGTAGGGGCACACGGCTGTGTGCCCTAACAGTTGCGGATGGACATCAGCCGGGTCAAGCAGATACTGGAGGCGCAGGATGTGCGGCTGACCAGCGAGAGCGAGTTCGCTGAGGCGTTTCCCGATTGCGAAGTGGGGACGATGCTTCTATCAGATGCCGGTGCTGGTGGAGCAGTCGCTGGCGGATGCAGGCGGGATCATTTTCTGCGCCTGCACGCACCGCGACACGAATCCGGATGGCCTTTAGTGACTACATACGTCTGGCTTAGCCCATACTGGCTGAGTTCGCCTAGTAGGCCTGCCTCCTAAAGTCATACCAGGTCAGGGGGTCCTGTCGGGATGACGTGGCATAAAGACGGCGTTGAGCAGGTGGCGTAGGCGGCTCCGGCTTTCAGGAGCCTGGAGCAGACCCAGGCTGAAGACAATGAGGGTGTTAGTCAGTGTGAAGAAGAGTACTTCTTCAACAGGCAGGAGGCTGCCCAGATATATCTGCAGTGAGAATGCCGGGTTGATTGTCCAGATGCCTGTGGCGATAGCAAGTGCATCGGCAGTGGAGAAATATAGGATCAGGGGCAGTAGGGTGAAAACGAGATGCCGACGTTGATGCCAGAGGATGTCTGCACCAAAAGCCAGTTGTAACGCAATCGGTGGAAGCGCCCAGGCCAATTCCAAAGCCAAATATGTGCCAGGCTGCCAGCCCCAGAGCCACAGCGCTAGGGCGCCTAACCAAATGAATCCCGCTGATAACACGGCTCCCCAGCGCAGCCCAGGCCGAGCCAAAGCGGGCCTATCCGGCAGCGAGAGCCAATGGTAAACAAACAGTGCCCATAATCCCCCCAGGAGGGGCTGTAGCAGGAAGAAGAGGTATTCTTCCAACGGCACCCAGCCCAGTGTAATTCCTAGGACTAGTCTGAGGTCATAGTACCAGACGCGTGTGGCAACCAGGTAATTATCCCAGGGAGTGGTGTAGACCAGGGCTACCAATGAGAGTAAAGCCAACACCTGTATCTGGTGGTGGCGGATATGGTGGCGCATCACCCAGGTCAACAATAGGCCAGGTATCACCAGGAAAACGAGCAGAAATTGACTGTAAGTCACCACCCTCTCCGCCGTCGCACGGACATGATCACGCCAGGACGAGGTTCCAGTGTAGCACCCATGTGCAAGTGGACTTTGGCATGAGCGAGTCTTAGATCAAAATTTTGCAAGATGCGGGCCAGAACGGTCTTCGCTTCCAGTTGAGCGAAAGCCGCGCCGATGCAATTGCGTGGCCCGCCGCCGAAGGGTAGGAAGACATAGGCAGGGCGCATCCGGCTCTGCTCTGGATTGAAGCGCTCTGGGTCAAAGCGCTGGGGGGCGGGCCAATACTGTGCATGCCGATGGGTGAGGTAGATTGAATACAGAACGCGTGTCCCTGCGGGGATACGATAGCCTTGAAACTCCAGATCGGTTGCTGCTATACGTGTGCCCACATGGATAGGTGGGTACAGGCGTAGCGTTTCCTGGATGACCTGGTCAAGGTAGCGCAATTGGTTAATGTGGGCATCGGTAGGTTCGTCTTCACCCAACACGCGGTCCACCTCAGCGCGGGCGCGCTCCATCATCGCCAGGTGACTGCCTAACAGGTACAGCGCCCAGGCCAATAACGCTGTGCTGGTGTCATGTCCGGCGATGAGCATAGTCAGGAGTTGGTCGCGGATGAGATCATCGCTCAGGCCCGGCGTTGTAACCAGCAGGCCGAGGAGGTCGTCCGATGCCCCTGGTGTAGCACGACGTGCCTGGATAATCTGGTAAAGATACGCATCCAGTTGCTGTCGGGCGCGAATGTAGCCGAACCGGGGAGCGCCACGCCAGATCAGCCACCATCCTGGCGAGATATAGGCCAGCGTGCGCAGAATTGCTGGCCACAACTGTTCCATCTTCGTATTAAAATCAACTTTGAACAGGGCCTCCATCAGGATGAGTAGGGCGATACGACGTGCCTCCACCAGCATGTCGTAATGCGTAGAGTGTGTCCATGAGCTCATAACCCGATCGGTAGCGCGCACCATGGCGGCTATATAACGCGCTAAGATCTGACGGTGAAATGCCGGGGCCATCTGGCGCCGCAGCACATCATGGGGCGCTCCATCTTCAACCAGGATACCATGTCGCAGCAGATTCGTCACCGGGTCACCTTCTGAGCGCCAGTACAGATTGTCCCGTGCGGTGACCAAGACGAAGCGGAGAGCCTCAGGCCCTACCAGGACAATCGGATTGAAGCCGGGCATTCGGATACGAAACACGTCGCCTAGTTCCGCGTGCAAGACCTCTAATGCAGCCAGGAGGTTTCTTTGCTCAATGAGGGCACGCAAGGCACGCCAGCCCGCTCTGCCCCTCGGTACAGGCGGATCGGAACTGTACTCCAGGCTCTGTGTGGCCATCAATGACCTCCTTGTTTGATCAGTGTGCGCCCTTTCCAGGTGGCCTGGCCCCTGAGTGTGAGAACCATTGAGCGCATGGCCACCAGTCCAGCAAGAAGGATCGTAATCGGGTAGAACAGGGCAAGATATAGAGGGAAACCGAACCGCCGGTAAGTGACTATCCATAGCAGGAGCGAACCAGCTACTGAGATGGACGCGAGTTGAGGGAGTGGCGCTATAGACGGTCGCCCGCTTATGACCCACCAACTCAGCACAAGCCACGGTTCTAGAAAGACCAACTCTAACCAGAGCCAGATCGGGGCAAACAGAAATATATTGGAGTTGAAGACGGCAAAGAGATTTTTGCTTAATCCACTGTACACTTCGTGGAAGTTGTGATACATGCGGCACTGAATGTATGGGCTACCATCCGCCAGTCGCCATTGCAGACCATGAGCTTTGATTCTGCGCCCCAAGGCGATGTCATCCACAACATCGTCCTTCACTGCTGCATGTCCCCCGATTTGCTCGTAGGCCCGACGGCGGAAGAGCATAAATTGTCCGACGGTAACCGAGAGAGCAGGTAAACGCAGCCGGTGCGCGAGGCCCAAGGGGAGGAACAGGAAGATACTCCAGGGAATGATCGGGATTAGCAACCGTTCAGGCCAGGATATGACCACCTGTTGAGGTAGGGCCGTCAGCAGATCAGCGTCTTGGGCCAGCAATGCGGCTATCGCGTGACGTAATGTGTGCGGATGGTGGCGTGTGTCCGCGTCCGTGAAGAGGAGCAATTCACCATTGGCAGCCTGAGCGAGTTGATGACAGGCCCAATGCTTCCCCAGCCAATCAGTAGGCAAGGGCTTGCCCTTTAAAACTGACAACCGTTTCTCTTTGGCAGCCAGGTCCGCCAGTATCCGCCCTGTCGTGTCATTAGAGTGGTCATCTAAGACCAGGACCTCTAAATCAGGGTATTCCTGAGTGAGTAGTGAGCGCACACAGGGGCCGATATTCGCCTCCTCATCTCGAGCCGGTATCAGGACAGAAACGCGGGGCCAGGATGAGGGCGCAGGGTAATCCCCTAACCGTCGTAAAGCCCATAGGTTGCTCAGCGCAGTTAGCAGAAGCCCTGCCAGGAAGATCAATATGCCGGTGAGTTGGGACAACCAAAAAGCGCTCACTGGGTTGGCCTCAGTAGAGTACGAATCAGCGGCCCCGGTCGTATCGGCTGCTGTAGTCCATGGCGGTGTTTCCAGGCCAGGATCACCGTGTTGCCAACGCAGGCAGCCAGGATAGGCAGATCGGCCTGACGCAGCCACCAATAGGCGAGGAAGGTTAGCAGGCCCAGTATCACGGCCCAGGCATCTTCGTTCTGAACCAGCAGGAAGAAGCCGAACAGAAGCCCCAACACAATAGGCCCTTCTGCCAGGCTGAGGCCGGTCCAGATGCCGAATGTCACCGTTAGGGCTTTACCGCCACGGAAGCGCAGAAATGGTGAGAAGGCATGGCCGAGCACCGGCCCTAAGGCTACGGCCGCCAATCCCCAGCCGAAAACGCCAAAGCCGTAGTGGGCGAGGCTGACCGGTATTGCACCCTTCAGATAGTCCAAAAGCATAGCCGGTATGCCTACACGCCATGTCCCCGCCCGCCAGGCATTGGCCGCTCCTGGGTTGCCATCTCCGTAAGTACGGATGTCGGTGCGTAACCACAGGCGACCTAACCAGACTGAAAAGGGAATGGACCCTAGAAAGAAGGCCAATATGATCCAAAAGGCAATAGACTCCATAGGGAAATTATCTCGTCTCGCCAAGCGGTTGAGTCAAGGATAGCTGTTTGCTCTAAGAAGGGCAAGTGCTCCTTTCAGGGTTTGCCATCTGCATTTAAGATAAGCTGCGGTGGGTGCACAGTCAAGCCCCCTACGAGCCGTCGTGGCAGGTATTTGGCCACACGAGTATCGCGACGACGTGCATAAGGCGAAACATCCTCCTCGGCGAAGATAACATCGGCACCCACCTCTGCCAGAAGAGCTTTAAGTTCATTGACTGGGTCGCCCCGACGAAGGATCAGGTAGCTGCCAAGGGCACGCAAATCGGCATCTAGTTGGCGCAGGCCGGCGAGGAGAAAGGCCAGCCGACTGGTGCTATTATAGGGTGAGGCCAGCAGCGCAGGATCGAGGATAAAGATCGGGATCACAGGGTCAGCATAGGCCAGTGCAGAGGCCAGCGCCTGGTTATCATCCAGGCGGAGGTCACGACGCCCCCACCATACAGCAGTTGTCATTGGGCACTCTCCTGGGGTACTGAAGGCCAATTGGCCCGCAGGCAGCCACGAGCAGCGGACAGGATTACAAACCGGGAATTGAAGGTAGCTTCAGGCACAATGCCCACCTCCAATGCCCTCGCTGTGAGCCACCTGTTGGATAGTGGCTGACCTGCCTTGGGATGATCGTTCAGACCACGCGGACGAAAGTCAATGGTCACCTCAGCCTCAGTGTGACAGGTGTTTCTTTGGATGTGCAGCTTTTGGGTGGTAATCGGCCAACCGTCCCCATGCCTCGGTGCGATTATAGTTTGGCTGAACTGCATGGAAGTGAACCCAGATGGGAGCGCTATCCAGCTCAGGGTGGGAGTCAAACAACATGTGATCACCAAAACGAAACACCTCCAATACGAGAGGCAATTCACGTCGGAAGATAGCGTCGCGCCAACCGGCAGAGCCAATGATCAACCCCCCGCTGATATGGCAGTGCACGTGAAGTGCAGGCTTATGTTCATCTTGATACCACTCAGCCAATACCTCATCTCGCATCAGGCGTGTGTACCAGCCGGAGATCTGATGGCGATTATAGTCTGGCCCAATTGTGAGGTACAGGTTGCCGGTAACATCGGAGTGGGTCAGGGTGTAACAGCGGGGGGTGATAGGCCCAACTGGCTGTACACCTGCCATGAATTGGACATGCAATTTCTCAGGATTGAAGCGACTCATTTGTTCCTCCTATTTGAGTGGTTATCTCATAGGATGCTGGGTGGCCCAGGCCGCCCGGCCAGGGTGGGTCTAGACGTGCCATCAGCCGCTACTGGAGCGATCAGTATAGCTCTCCGTGCCACGTCTGAGGACCTCCTGCCGCAGTAAAGGGGGAGTTGTTCACCAGCCTGCGAGTTTTCCAGCCCCGATAGGCGAAGAGTAGAGGCAGACCCAGGGCAATAAGTAGCCCGACCGGCCCCCACAGCGGATGCCGCTTCAGGGCCAGATCAATCTCATCCACCACCTCAGTTTCACTCGTTGTCAGGGGCACAAATCTGTGGCTATGAACCCAGTGGGCAAACGGCCCAGCCAGTTGCCGGTCGCTAAAGCCTGTAGGCGAAACTCCCTCAATACGTGCTTGCCAGTGGATAGGCAGCGGACCTAGCCGTAGAATGAAGTCCATCTCGCTGCCCTCAGCCAGATACGTTGGGGCGCGACAGATTTGTATGGCGATAGGGGGTAGTGTGATCGCGCTCAGGCTGGCCGGCTGGCGGTGGAACTCGGCTACAGATGCAAGTGGCGCGCATATACGAAAGCGATGTGTGTATTTCATCTCAATGTATCTCTACGCGATAAGGTCATGGAGCGCCAGCATATACCCGGCAGGCGACGCAGCTTACCCCAGGTGCTGACGCCAACTCGTTGACTAAACACATCGTAGTTGTGGGTCTCAATCTCATCCAAGATCTGCTGATATAGTTCGGCCGCCGCAACGATAGCGAAACGCCCATCTCGGTCAAGCCAGGCAATCCCTGGCATTGCCTCGTTGTACAGACGACGGGTGCGCTCAATCTGAAAGTGCATGAAGCTATACCAGCGGTTATCTATCTTCCCGGCGGAGACTGCATTGATGTCGGCTTCGGTCAGAGCAAAAGCAGCTAGTTCATCTTGGGGCAGGTAGAACCGACCTGCACGCCAATCCTCACCTACATCTCGTAAGATATTAGTGAGTTGTAGGGCCACGCCCAGTCTGATGGCATAGGGAATAGCCTCCGGTCCAGCAAAGCCAATGATATGCATGGCCATCAGCCCCACCGTTGAGGCCACCGCGTAACAATAAGCTGCCAACTCATCAAACGTGGTGTAACGGGTTGAGGTCAGGTCGCGAGCTACACCCTCAATCAATTGCTCGGCATAACGCCACGGGATATGATAGCGCGCTCGCGTCTCGGCCCAGGCCAGGGCCACTGGGTCATCATAGCTGGGATAGGCGGCCATTGTACGACGGCGCCAGGCTTCCAGTTGCTCGTGTGCATCCCTGCCAGCCCGGTCCACCAGATCGTCGGTGACGCGGCAAAACGCGTATAGTGCGCGCGTCGCGGGGCGCTTATCAGCAGGCAATAGCCCTGAGGCTAAATAAAAGGTATGGCTGTGGATTTGGGTGAGTGCCTCACAGTATCGGTAAGCCTGCTCCAAAGCCTGTGAGTTGACTGTTGTTAATATAGCTCCATCTACCGGATGAATCTGGCTTTCCAGGGCCTCATGTGCCCAGGCCAGCAACTGATTTTCCCATGACAGCGTCTGTAGACTCATGAGGCACGCTCCATAGCCGGGCCGGGGATAAGCACTGACCGCCGTTCTGGGATCGCCTGCTCTTTTAGGATGCGCTCTGTCACCAGGCGGGCAGAGATCAGGACTATCGGCAGGCCGGTGCCGGGATGCGTACTCGCACCGACGAAGTATAGGTTGTGATAGCGGGGGTGGCGATTATGGGGGCGCAGGTAGCCGACCTGGGTGAAATTATGGCTCAAGCCAAAGGCCGCGCCTTTCATCAGATTTAATCTGTGCTGGTAGTCTTGTGGCCCCATCGTGGCCTCAAACACGATATGCTTATCCAGGTTAGTCAGGCCCAGGGCGCTCAACCGCGCTAATACAGCTTCCCTTGCCCGTTGTTGCAGCATTGGCCAGTTTTGGGGTTGTTGTTCGTTAAGGTGGCCCACCGGCACCAGCACCATCAAACTATCGCCCTCAGATGGTGCGAAGCTGGGATCGGTGCGCGTGGGGGCACATACATAGAAGGAAGGCTCATCAGGCAGGGTCAGGTCGCGGAAGATGCGGTCAAAGGATTCGCGATAGCGATGATCGGCCAGGAAGACGTTGTGATGGAGGAGGGCCTTGGGACGTTCGCCTGTCACTCCCCAGTAAAACATCAGTGTTGAAGAAGTGTACTTCTTTTTGAGCAGGCGTGTGGCTGTGCCATCATCCGGGAGAAGGTTAGCGTAGACGTAGGGCAAATCGGCATTGGCGATAATAACGTCCGCCTGGAGCTGTTCACCATCGGTCAGGGTGACTCCGGTGGCTTGAGACCCCTCCAGGTTGATCTGGGCGACCGGGGTATTGTAGTGAAAGCAGACCCCCAGGCCTTCGGCAATGGCGGCGAGACTCTCAATCACCCGGATCAAGCCGCCGCGAGGAAACCAGACACCATGGGCCAGTTCAGTGTATTGCAATAGCGAGTAAGTGGCGGGCGCATCGTAGGGGCTTAGGCCCAGATACATGTTCTGGAAGGAAAAGGCAGCCTGCAGGCGCGGGTCATGGAAATAGCGCGTTAGGTTCGTATGGTGTTTTACCAGCGCCTTCAGGCGCAGAATGAGGGGCAGGTTAGCCGGGCTGAAGTAGTCTAGCAGAGAAGAGAAGTTGCGCCCTACAAAATGCTTCAGGGAGAGGTGATAATGCCAGTAGCCCTCAGCCATGAAACGTAGAAAGGCCTGGAATGCGCCTGGTTCTATGGCCTCCAACTGGAGGCGCATATAATGCAGGTCGGAAGTGAGGTCCAGGGTCGTTCCGTCGTGAAAATGGACCCGATATGTGGGGTCCAAGCGCACCAGATCAAGGTGGTCCTCCATACGCTGGCCGAGTGCAGTATAGGTCTCGGCGAAGACTTCCGGCATCAGAAAAAGCGTTGGGCCGGTATCAAAGCGGAATCCCTGCCGGTCCAATACACTGGCTCGGCCTCCGGGACGCGCGCCTTTTTCTAGTACAGTGACGCGGTACCCGGCGCGAGCTAGGCGGGCGGCGGTTGCCAGGCCGCCAATTCCAGCGCCAATAACGAGGGCTAGGCTCATCCTAAAGTGCTCCTTATTTTGCCAAGATGATAGGAAATTATAGCACGAAGCTCTCGGAATGTCAAGGTATTGTATATATTAAGTCTATATAATATTGACGCAAAGCGCTTTCTAAGTATAATTGAGGTTATCTCCCCGACTGGGGGAAGCGAGGCTAAGAGGAGGAACAACAACCGTTCTGGCTAAAGGCCGGGTTGCGATATAAGATCAGTCAGGCAGTGGACACTGAGTGATAAATTGCAGTATACTCGTGTTCAGTTCCCGAATGGGGCTGGTAATTTGAGTACATTTATTCTCCTGCAGTAAGAAAGACTTAACATGGCGCATAAAAATCCATCTGATGACGAGCATATGGCTAATGATCAACCTCTCTACAGCATTAGCGTGGCTGCGCGAATGACAGGAGTCCGCGTTGCCACCTTGCGAGCGTGGGAACGACGCTATGGCTTCCCTCACTCTGCTCGGACACCAGGCAAGCACCGTCTTTATTCCTCAAGGGAGATCATGCGCCTGCGTTGGGTGAAGGCCCAGCTAGATGCGGGGCTGCGTGCTGGGCAGGCCATCCAGGCCCTGCGCTATCTGGAAGAGCAGGGCCGTTCTCTAGACCAGTCTCTGTCCCCTTCGGCTGTAGCGCGGATCGGGGAAGGTGTTCCCTCTTTGACTGTGTTTCAAGAGCGCCTCACATCTGCCCTGTTGGCCTCTGATATCCAGAAGGCTGATCAAGTGTTAAGGGAAGTGCTGGCTCTCTATCCACTGGAGGACCTGGTGTTGGGTCTCATCGGGCCGACGATGGCCCAGATCGGCCAGGCTTGGCTGGATGGGCGCATCAGTGTAGCTATAGAGCACCTGGCTACGAATTACTTGCGTCATCGCTTATTGATGTGGATGGAGGCAGGGGCACCTCCTTATAGGGTTCATCCGATTGTGCTGGCTTGTGCACCGGGGGAGTTGCACGAGGGCAGTTTGCTGATGTTGGGGGTATTGCTGCGCCGTCAACGTTGGCCGGTGGCCTATCTGGGGCAGTCTGTCCCTTTGCCTGACTTGGCGGTCTTCGTTCAAGAGACTCAGCCCATAGCTGTCGTCTTGGTGGCTATGCTTGAAACAACGGCCCAGGCGTTGGCCGAATGGCCGCGGTGGTTGCCTGATGCCGCTCGCTCGGGGCAGCCGCTGATCGGTTATGGCGGGCGTATTTTCGTTGAGCAACCAATGTGGTGCCAGCACGTGCCGGGGGTCTTCTTGGGAGATACGCTGCCGCAAGGCTTGGACACCCTGCAACGCTATCTACACCGCCTTATTTCGCCCCTCCCATAGGACACACTCAGGAAAAGGTTGACAGTGGGTGCCCTATCTGGCCTTAAAATTCTATACAAATACTGTTCAATTACTTGACAAATATTAGACATTATGGTATAATGAGCTAGATAATCTAACAACACCATTGATTGAAAGGAGAAGAGACAACCATGAAGCGGTTAATCTTGATAGCCGGTGTTCTGGCCCTGGTTCTGGCCTTGGCTACCACGGCTCTAGCCCAATCAAGTAAGGCCAGGGTGCGCGTTGTGCATGCCTCGCCAGATGCACCTGCTGTAGATGTGTGGGTAAACAATGGGAAAGCCTTCAGCAATATCCCCTTTAAAGGCATTACGTCCTATGCGTCCCTGGATTCTGGCTCTTACAATGTCCAGGTAGTGCCTGCAGGCGCTACTGAGCCGGTCGTGATTCAGGCCACCTTGGACCTGAAGGGGGGTACAGATTACACTGTTGTTGCTGTTGGCCAACTGGCCGCTATTGAACCCTTGGTGTTGACGGATAACAACAGCGCTCCGGCAGCGGGCAAGGCCCATGTCCGCTTCGTGCATGCCTCGCCGGATGCGCCCGCAGTGGACATCGCCGTGAAAGGTGGCCCGGTTCTGTTCAGGAATATTCCCTTCAAAGGTGTGGGCGACTATTTGCCTGTTGACGCTGGCACCTATGACCTGGATGTTCGTGTGGCGGGAACGGACAACGTTGCGCTGAGTGTGCCCGGTGTGAAGTTGAGCCAGGGCACGGTGTACACTATCTTTGCGATGGGGCTGGCGGGCGGTCAGCCTGCCCTGGAAGCAGTGGCCAGTGTAGATGCTGCGCCGCAAGTTCTGCCGCAGACCGGTGAAGCGGCTACTGGAACCAATAGTTTGGGGCTTGTATTGGCTATCAGTCTGGCGGTGATTGTGGTTGGGGGAATGCTGCGTCTCAGTTCAGTCCGTGCCTGATCGGAACTGAGCACTGGTCTGTAATTGGGGTGGCCCTGGTTTATACCAGGGCCACCCCATCTCTGGCCTGAATCTGATTATCTCCACAGAGACCTTCACGCCAAGATATACACTATCGGCCTGGCATCGTGGTGTGGGGTCACACAACCGTTTTCCGTCCTTTGTCCTACCGTGCCCGTCCGTGCGGCCCCTCAACCATGAGCCACACGAACAGGGCGGCGGTGGTGAGATCGGCGGTTGTGCCGGGGTTCAGCGCATGGCTCTCACCCCGCAAAGCGCGGTCCAGTTCGGCCAACGCCTGCTGCCCCGGCGCGGTCAGGGCCCCGCCCTGCTCCAGGGCCTGCCGCGCCCAGCAGGACACCTGGGCCGCCATCGCTGCGCCGCGCTTCCTGGCGATCAGGGTGTCGGGCACCTGCGCCAGGATGGTCAGATAAGCCTGCACAATGGCGGTGGAAAGATCGCCACAGGCTGCCCAGGCCGCTTTTAAGGCCGGGTAGCCGATGTCAAAGGTGATGGCGAAATCGGTGACGTACTCGCGGGCGATGGCATCGCGCTCTTGCGCCAGGGCCATGGCCTCATAGAGCGTCACGGTGGGCGCTTCCGCCACGTCGGCCCGCTCCACCCGGCCCAGGCCGCCGGGGCGGGCCAGGCGGATGGCGGCATACGCCAGGCGGGCGTCCTCTACGCTCAGGCCGGCCAGGACCTGGGCGAGATGCGCACGCAACCCCTGAATCTCCCTGGCGTGAAAACAGGCCTTCGCCAGCGGGGCCAGGAGCAGCACGATCCCCAGGTTGGTGTTGGTGCGCACCAGCCGGTGCGTGTCGCGGACCGCCCGCCAGATGGTTCGCCCCACACTGGCCCGGCCTGCCGCCGCCATTGCCGGGCCAATAGCGATAGCGCTGAGCAGGAAATCCTCAAAGCGTGTCTCGGCGAAGTCGTGGGTGCGGTTAACGTTGCCCGGCTTGGGCGCACTGACCTCTAGCAGGCAGGCCATCTGCGCGGCCTGGGCGATCCGCTGCCCTCGCCCCCTCATCTTCTCATCTTCTTGGACTGCTGAAGCGTGGCTTCAGCACACCTGTCGCCGAAGGCGACGTTGTGGACTGATCTATTGAGAACCATTCAACGGCCGCTCTGCACCAGGCGCAGCACGTGCGCAACGATGGCATCCGCGATGTTCAGCGGGGTTGTCTTGCGCAGGCCGCGCCAGCCGGGGATGCTGTTGACCTCCAGCACATAGGTGCGGCCATCCTCCGCCGGCAGCAGGTCCACGCCGGCGTACTCCGTCCCCACCAGCCGCGCCGCACGCAGGCTCAACTCCTCCTGGACGTCGTTAAGCACCACCGGCTCTACCTGCGCCCCTTGGGAGAAGTTGGTCTTCCAGCCGTTGCCCCGCCGCCGCATAGCCGCGACCACGCGCTCCCCCACGACGAAGGCGCGGATGTCCTCGTGCCCGTGCGGGATGTATTCCTGGAGATAGTAAATGTAGCGGCCCAACTCCAGCGTGCGGAAGAGGCGATAGGCCACGTCCTCATCCGAGACGCGCACCATGCCCTTGCCCTCCGAGCCGAACAGTGGCTTGACGATCACGTCGCCCCCCAGTTCCCGGAACGCGGCCAGGGCTGCGTCAAAATCCTCGGTCACCAGCGTGCGCGGGGTGGGGATGCCTGCATCCGCCAGTAGAAACGAGGTGTAATATTTGTCCACCGTGCGCTCAATCGCTGTAGGCGAGTTGATCACCCGCACCCCGATGTGCTCCAGCCGGTGCAGGGCATCCATGCGGAAGATGATCTGCTCCAGCGAGCCGATGGGGATGGTGCGCACCAGCAGCGCCTGGCAGTCCTCCAGGCGCACGCCATCCACCTCCACGTGCGCCCGGCCACCGATCCAGGCCGCCAGATGGGTGATGGGGAAAAAGCAGGGGATGGCCCCCTGCCGCTGCAACGCCTCTTCCAGGGCCAGCACGTGCCAGCCCCGTTGCGAGGAGAGGATGCCGATGGTTGGCGCCACAGATGAACCTGTTTACACGCCCTCCAGCAGCGACGTGCGCAGCACGGCGGCGTTCACCTGCCCGGCGCTGAAGGTGCGCCCGCTTGTCAGGTTGTTGAACGTCACCTGGGCCGGGCTGAACAGCAGGGGATCGATCTTGTAAAAATCGCCGCCGTAGCGCTGGAACAGGTCATAGAAGGGCGTGCCGTAGTCCCGTGATGACGACGAGGGCACTTTCTCCACCAGCGCGGCCAGTTCGGCATCATCGGCCCGCACGGTGTAGTAGGTCTGGCCGCCATAGAGCACGCCGTCGTTCGTGCGCCCGATGGCGCGCAGGTCATCGCTGGCGACCGGCGCAATGGGACAGGTGCCGTAGCCCGCCACGATCTGCTTGATGTCCCAGCCCAGTTCCACCAGCTTGTGCAGGCCCGTTTCCACCACCCGCGCGGCCACCTGCACTGAGCCGACAAGGGAAGCCGTCGGCGCAATCGCCATGATCACCTGGCTTGGCGCCACCCCGCACTTGCCCGCCACATACTCGGCCACCCCCTCATCAGGCAACTTGCGCCCCTCCAGGAGCAGGATAGCCACATCGGCCCGATCCTTGTAGTCCAGCTTGGCGAAAAGCTCCTCGCCGGCATACAGGGCGCGGGCCGGCCCGGAACCCATCGCAAAGAACTTCTCACGCTTGATCGCCCAGCCCGCGTATTGCGAGGCCATGCAGGCGATGTGTGGGTGGTCCACGCTCACGCTGACCGCTGGCAGCCAGAAGCTGCCGCGTGCGTCCTCAAAGGCCAGGCGGGTGAAGCTGACTGTGCCCAGCCCGCCCAGGCAGGCTTCGGCGAAAAGCTGACCGGCGGCCAGGCTGCCGGGGACTTTGACACCGGCGTCAATCACAGTGGCGCCGTTCGCCAGCCTGGTTATGCTCAGGCCCAGGGCCTCGCTATCCCCTATCATGCGCTGCACAAGCGCAGCAGCGCGCTGGTTAACGCTGATCATAGACCAGGATCTCTCCTTTCCCCAGGGCATTGAAGTCGCCGCTGTAGCGCCGGTAATAGCCTGTCAGATATTCCTCCTTCACCGGCACGCCGCGGGCGCGCAGGCTTTGCAATATCAGCCGCAGAAAGCTCGGCTGATACACGCAGTCGTAGCGGAAGGTGGGCAAAAGCTGCGGCGGATGGAAGGCCACGAGCGTGCCGCGCTTCAGCCCGGCCCCTGCGCGCGCCCCCAACTGGCCAAAGACGATGATCGTCCCCGCCGTCATAAACGCCCCGGCGAAGTCGCCCACATCGCCCAGCACGGCGATCAGCCCCCGGCGCATGATCGCGCCCACCTCATTGCCGGCGTTCCCCTCCACCACGATCAGCCCCCGGTTCATGCCCCGTCGGCTGCCCCGATAGGCGCCGCCCAGGCCATGCCCAGCGTTGCCCGTGATGCGGATGAAGCCGCCGGTCATCTCGGCGCCGGCCCAGTCATCGGCGTTGCCGTGCACCACGATCTCGCCCCCGCGCATCTCCGCCCCCAGGTGCATGCCCACATTCCCGTGCACGGTGATGCGCCCCTGGGTCATGCCCGCCCCAATATGCTTGATCCGCGCCAGGTCCCCTTCAAGGACGATCTCCGCCGTGCCGTTGCCTGTCACGCTGAACAGGTCGCCCAGACGGGCCTGCTCATTGCCCACAGTGATGGGCAGGTCGGCGACCTCCGCCGGGGTCTTCCCCAGAAAATGATCGGGCGTGATCGCACCGGCTTCCACAGGAACGGAGGGTTGTAGTTTGAGCGTCAACGTAGTCATAGAGAAAACCCCTTCATACGGCTTCCAAGACCTTATGCAGGTGGATCTGGAACTGCCCCAGGGTGCCGCCGTAGTTTCCGGCGGAGATGCGCCGGATGCCGGGGATGCAGGCGGCCCGGATGCCCACCCGCGTGGCCTCTTCAACGGCTTCTATATCCAGCCCGTCAATAACGATCTCCAGCACCGAGTTAACCCCTTCCGGCAAGGCCGATTCCACCACACCGCGCAGCGTGGGGCAGAAGGCATCGTTGGTGGAGGCGATCAGGAACTTGTAGCGTGAACGGGTCTTGCTGCCGCTGCGCACAATGCCGCCGGGGAAGGGCAGCACCACGCCGCGCACGCGCTGCATGGCCTCCACCGCCCGTTCAGCCGCCTCCAACGTCGCGTCCGGGGTTTCGCCCAGGATCAGGAAGTTGCCCCCGCCCACCGAGCGTTGGATGCCGAACTTCTCCTCAATCAGAAACTCGCCCTCCATGACCGGGATGCGCCAGAAGCGGCGGCCATCAATCACTTTGCTCATCTGATAGCCATCGCCGAAATAGCGCAATTGCCCGCCAATGGACACCTTATCTGGGGCGGACAGGCCATTGAAACAGGCCGTCGTCGGGCAGGTCATCACCGTCTGCCCGATGCGCTCCATCAGCCGTTTGGGCAGGTCGTCTTTGGAGGGCGTGAACAGGAGCACGCTGACCCCAGGCCGCCCGTCGGGGGTCTCCTCCACCTCGCCCTCAATCCCCGCCTCGCACTTGCAGCCGATGACCGAGGTGGCGAAGCCGGTCATCTTGGTGGCTGCCTCCAGCGCCCACTTACGGTTCTTGGCGGTGATGATCACCCGCGCCCCCCACATCTTAAAGGCTTCTGCGAAGGTGTCTTCTATTTCAACGCCGTTGATGTAGAGTGTCATAGCTCACGTCCTATCGGGGTTGTGACGGAGGACGGGGGGCTGTCAACGGATTCGGGGAACGGATTGCACGGATGGCTATTCCCCCCACCCTCACCCTCCCCCGCCAGGGGGGAGGGGGTGAGTTCCCTCCCCCTGGATGGGGGAGGGGCAGGGAGGGGGTGACTGCTGACAGTTGCCCCAAAATTGAAATGCACCCCTGTCGTCCGTCCTCCGTCCTAAATTACAGCCGTCCTGGCACCTCCACCACCTGCCCGGTGATGCCGCTGGCCTCGTCCGAGGCCAGGAACACGACCGCGTTGGCGACCTCCTCGCGTTTCGGCCAGCGGGCCAGGTCCTCCGGTTTGGGTTGCATGGCGCTGACGTTGGATTTCGTGTCCACCAGCCCCGGCGCGACTGCGTTGACCATGATGTTGTGCTTGCGCCCCTCCAGGGCCAGCGTCTGGGTCAGCGCCACCACCCCGGCCTTGGCGCAGTTATAGGCCACCATCTTGGCCTGGGGGCCACCCGCCCGCGCAAAGTTGATGATGCGCCCGCCGCCTGCTGCCTTCATGTGCTCAAACACTGCCCTGGAGCACAGAAAGGCGGTCAGCAGGTTGTTGCCCACCTCGGCGTTCCAGTCCTCCAGCGTGTGCTCGGTGGCCGCCTTATACCGGGTCAGCCCACCCGCCAGGTTGACCAGGATGTCCACCCGGCCAAAGCGCTCCAGGGCCTGCTGCACCACACGGTTGGCCTCGGCTTCCTGGGTCAGGTCGGCCGGGATCGCCAGCACCTCTGCACCCAGCGCCTTGACCTCCTCGGCGCGCGCGTTCACCTTATCGGCCCGGCGTGCCACCAGGACAAGCCTGGCGCCTTCCTTGGCGAAGGCCTGGGCCACCGCCTGCCCGATCTGGCCGTCGCCACTGACGCCTGTGATAATCGCCACTTTGTCTTTGAGCCTCATCGCTATCACCTCCTCAAAGCGTCAAACGTCAAACGTCATGACGTTTCACGTTTAACGTCTTATCCACATGCCACCGTCTCATGCTGGGGCAGGTAATGCTCCAACTGCACCGGGTAGTTCTCAAAGCAGAGGGTGTAGTACCTGTCAAAGTGATCCCGGATCTCTGCCTCAATCGCCCGGTCGTAGGCTGGAGCTACGTAGAAGGTGCGCCCGTAGGTCTCCTCACGAATGTGGCCGTCCTCCACGATCACCCGCCCATCTTTGATCACGTAGCGCGGCGTGGCGAACATCTTCTCCCTGTCCTCGTCCTTGGCGTAGATGGTGATGTCGGCATCGGCGCCTACGCCGAGATGGCCTTTGTGCTTCAGCCCCAACAGCCGCGCCGGCCCGGCACGGGTGATGATGGCGATCTCATACAGCGAATACTCGCGGTCCAGTTCCGGCAGCAGGGTCTTGGCCAGGGCCTTCTGATGGACCTTCTGCATCATCTCGCGGCGGAACTCGCGGTCCATGAGCAGGCGGATGATGCGCGGATAGGCCACGAATGAGGCCCCGTTAGGGTGGTCGGTGGTCAGGGCAATGCGCCAGGGGTCCTGGACCAACAGGAACCATTCCAGCCCGATGGCCCACTGGGTGGTGTGGATGTAGTTCTTGTCCTTGTACTCAATGGGGACGATGCCGCAGCCCTCCTCGGTCTCTATATCCACATTGGCCCACTTGCGGCCCGTCACCTGGTACAGCAGGTAGCCCAGCGGCCCATCGCCGGTCATGGAGGTTGTGTCGCCGAACATGACCTGGCCCACATCCACGCTCAGGTTGGGGTGCGTGTTGACGTACTCCGCCAACTCCGCCACTTTAGAGGTGAACAGCCCGCCAGGCTCGCCGCCGTAGCTATGGAATTGGATGTGGGTCAGGTGCGCCTGCCGTCCATCCAGCGCCTTCATGGTCTCCAGGGTTGTCTCCCAGTTACCGGCGATACCCAGGTTATTGCAGTGGATGTGCACCCGGTGGGGCAGCCTCAACTCCATGGCCACATCGGCCATCGTCTGCATGATCTGGCGCGGGGTGGTGCCGAAGCCAGCCACTTCATCATCTATGGTGTGGACGTTGCCGCGAAACTTCCACAGTTCCACGCCGCCTGGGTTCACCAGCTTAATAGCGTAGGCTTTGGTCGCCTCCAGCAACCAGGCGGCGAAGTCGCGCACCTTCTCGCGCTCGCCCGCGCCCAGGCGTTGCAGGATGAACTCGTTGTTGCCCATGAGCACGAAGAAGCCCTTGTCCACGATGGGCGTGTCGCAGAACTCCTCATGGGCATGGCGCGCCCCCAGCGGGGCCACCGCCGCATCAAAGGCGGTGGTGTAGCCCATGATGGCATAGCGGTAACCGGTGGTAAAGGTGGAGGGCACACTGCCGCCGACACCGGAGCGCGTCAGCGGGGTACGGGGCATCACATCGCCGCGGTGGTCCTCCGGGCGCATCTTGCGCGCCAGATTCACCTTTGGCCCGGCGATATGGGCGTGCATGTCCACGCCGCCGGGCATGACCACCATGCCCCTGGCATCAATCGTCCGCCCCCCCTGAACATCCGCGACGATCTTGCCATCCTGCACGCAGATGTCGCGCACCTCGCCGTTGATCCCGTTGATCGGGTCATAGACCTCGCCGTTAATGATCCTCAACATGCCTTCAACTCCTTCACGCGGGCCAGCAACCGCTTGAGCACCTCTTCGTCAGATGGATAGGGCGATGGCAGCACCTGGCGCAGACGGATAGGGACATTGTCCATGCGGTAGACCGTGCCCTCCACATGGATACCGGCGGTGGCGGTGGTGAAGGCCACCCGCGCCACGCGGGTGGTTTCACTCTCATGGGCATCCAGGGCGATAGTGGGTATCTCTGCCAGGCGCTTCCCCACCGCTCGCGGCAGATTGGCCACCGGGTCTGAGGCCACGATCAGGGCCGCATCCGCCTCGCCCCGGCTGAGCACATCCACCATGGTGAACTCGCCCGGATTAAAGCGGGGATAACCCAGGCTGAAGTTCACCCCAAAGGGGAAGCCCGTCTGCCAGGCCATCACCGCGTCAATGCCGGTGACGTTCCCATGGCCGCGCATGGGGATGAGCGCGAACTTGGTGAAGTCATTCAGGTCGCGCACCAGCAGAAACGCCGCCGAGGTGTTCATGTGCTTGCCCCGGCTCTGGGTCAGCCCCTGGCCGATGAACAGCACGCCGAACCGGGCGCGCTTCATGCGCTCGGCCAGGTCGGTCAGTTGCGCCAGCGTCAGGCCGGTATCCGCCAGGCTGGCCTCCTCCACCGGCTGGCCCTTGACCAGCGCCCGCAAAGCCCAGAGCACCTCAAAATCTTTGCCCGGCCTGATCTGGAGAAAGACATCGGCGGCGCGGGCGCTGGGCGTCGGGCGCACGTCCACCAGCACGACCGTGCGGTCTTTGCGGCCACGCGGGGTGAACATGCCCTTGGGGGTAACAGCATAGCGAGCCATGTGGCGCGGGTGCGAGTCCGCCGGGTTAGACCCCCAATAGACCACCAGGTCGGCCCGGTTCTTGACCTCACCCAACGTGCAGGTCGGCTCGCCCAGGCCCTGCAGGGCCATGCCCGACGGGCCATGGCAGACGGAGGTACAGCAGTCAATGCAGCCGCCCAGGACCTCGGCCAGTGCCACCGCCTGGCGTTGCGCCTCGCAGGTCGTGCTGCTCAGCCCGTAGATCATCGGATAGCGGGCCTGGGCCAGCAGGCGGGCTGCGGTGTCCACCGCCTGCTCCAGCGTGGCCGGCTGGCCGTCTATCCGCGCCACCGGTCGGTCTGTGTGGTTGGCGTGGCCTTGTAGCCAGGCCTTGCCTAAGACGCAGGCGTTTTTGACCTGCGTGATCCGACCGTCTTCAACGGTGACGCTGAGATCATCACACACACAGCCGCAGAAGGCACAGACAACATGATCAATTTGCATCTGAGACTATCCTCCCTGGTAGCCTGGGATAGCGGCGACCCCACGTAATTCAAGAGACTAGGTAACAGTGTCAGGGCTTGCTTTTCTAACCTCTAACCCGCTTGCCTGCGTTCAGGGCAGCTTGCTGACAATCGCCTTGAACTCGTCCTCGCTGAAGGCCCGCATCGTCTGCGTGGTCACATTCCCTGCCGATCCGAGGGCCAGAGCAAACAAGCCCGCCGTATGGTCATCCGGTGCGTCGCCGATGGCGACGAGATCGTACTCCCCCAGCGTGACCCACACGCCGACCACCCGAATGCCCAATTTCTCGGCCAGGGCCTTAGCCGCTTCAATGCGCTTCGGCGATTCCTTGACGGTGGTGATCCCCTGCTGGGTGAACTTCATCAATATGACGTAGCCAGCCATGGCAGTCTCTCCTTTCCGCAAGCTGGCACCGCTGCACCTTGATCCTCAGGATTATCGTGGGGTCGCCTGATCCTGAGAGGGCCTGATTACACTAACCGGGCTGAGGCGTACGTCAGGCCGGAACACGTTCCAACTCCACTTCAAACCCCTTCG
This sequence comes from Anaerolineae bacterium, assembly GCA_034432795.1. GTDB lineage: Bacteria > Chloroflexota > Anaerolineae > DSLN01 > DSLN01 > DAOUBF01. Next base: position 15,016 of record DAOUBF010000064.1, on the reverse strand, counting down.
TATCCGGCATACCGGAGGCGTGCGTCTCGCCGCCGATCAGCGCGCTGCTCGCCGGGCCGAACGCCATAAATCCCACCCCCGGCGGCAACTTTGCCTGCCGGCATACCACGGTGACCTCGCCGTAGCGCGTCCTCAGCCTCACGCGGTCACCTTCCTGCAATCCCAAGCGTGTCATATCGGCCAGGCTGAGTTCCAGGACTGTCGTCGCCTGTTGGTATTCCGCCTGGTCCTTGCCGACCGAGATGCCAGTCCCCTGCTCTGTGGACCGGCCTGTGATCAGAGTGAGCGTTGTATCAGGCATAGATCTCTCCTATCAGGGTCTTTGCCTGGGTGACCAGGCTGGCGAAGCAGGTGTCGCGGGTGGGCGCGCTGGCCAACACCGTGCAGACCGGCCCGCCCTGCCTCAGCGCCTCGCCCGGAAAAGGCACATCCCGGATGCCGCGTTCCAGCCAGTCCGTTGTATCTGGGGCGCGGCCCGCTTTCCCGGCATACACGATGGCTTTTCCATAGAACCCCTGGGGCGCGCCCGGCTCAACGTCGGGCAACTCCCCACGTGTGATCGCCCGCACGTGCAGGTCAAAGATGGACAGGCCACAGGCCCATTCCATCAGCTCCATAGAGGCCGAATAGCGCGGGTTGACCTCCACAGGGATCACCTGCTCCTCATAGAGCACAAAGTCAAAACCGTTCACCCCCACCAGACCAAACTCACGGGTCAGGGCCGCGCTGATGTGCCGCACCTGGGCCAGTACCTCCTCTCCTCCCTCCCCTCCATGTAGGGAAGGGTTGGGATGAAGGGACAACGCCCTCCCCCCTGTGTGGGGGAGGGTTGGGGTGGGGGGAACATCCCCCCTCCTCTCCCCCTTGATGGGGGAGGATAGTAAAGGAGGGGCCAGGGGCAGGATATTTCCGCAGTAATGGAAGCCCTGTGCCCCGAACTCCGGCGTGCCGATGAGTTGCTCGGTGATCCCTAGCACCACACACTCCCGACCGTTCGCCACAAACGCAGCCGATCCGGCCAGCCCAGGGATATACTCCTGAAGCAGATAGCCCTTTCCGGGCCTTCGGTCAGGCGGCCAGAAGGTGATGCGGTGGCCGCCCCCGCTGCGGATAGGCTTGCGCAGCCAGCGGCGCGGGGCGTGGCCCTCACCCTCTACCTCCTCTCCCCTGGTTGGGGAGAGGAGGGTGGGGGGTGAGGGCTGCCCCGGATAGATCGTCTCCGGGGTCTGGACACCCTGCCGTCGGAGGGCGTCTGCGACGGTGGGCCAGTGCCGCACACGGGCCAGCACGGCGGGGCTGTTGCCCAAGAGTTGCTTACGCCCTCTCCCTCTCACGCCAGCAGTCAGCCGCTCCACAATGTCCGGGTAGTTCTCCAAATTAGAGATGTAGACCAGCGCATCAAATTCCAGGTTGCGGCTGGCCCGATAAAGCTGGGCCGGGCCAAAGGGCAGGCCAAAGTCGCGCTTGAGGGAGTAATTTTGACACAAGCGCTTCTGATCCGAATCGCCGAAGTAGTCCAGCGTAATCACATCGTACCCTGCGGCGCAGGCCGATTCGGCGATGGCTCTGGTGCTGACTCCGGTGATCAGGATACGCATCCGATGCGGTTACAGCCTAATATAGGCCAACCCTCCCCTGGTGAGTAGTGCTAAATGTCACAATCCTCTCATGACAGATGTCACCGACTCGCCGTCATTCGCCCAGATACTTCTGCTTGAGCGCCACACTGTCCCGGATGTAAAGGTGGTCCAGGACCGTGCCGGAGGCGCCACGAATCTCCATCACCTCCACCAGTTCAGCGAGTGGCCCACCCGCCAACCCGTCGGCGAGGAGCGCCGCGCCCTGGGCCGCCTCCTTGGCCACGTTGGCCAGCCCCCGCACCCGGCGCACAGGGAAGCCGAAGCGTGACAACCGCCGCACTAACTCCTGGCGGATCTTCTCGGTACGGCATAGTCGGCCTGAGATCAGGATCTCGCGGGGTGCGGGCACCACCACCAACTCCGCCGCCACGCTCTTGACCACGCCCTCTAGCAGGGCCTCCCAGCCGATACGGGCCTGGGCGTCCTGCTCGGCCAGGTCGGCGAATTGCTCCGGCGAAAGCTCCGGTCGGCCCGCGATGTAGGCCGCCCCGCCGGTGAAGAGAAGCTCTTTGTGGAAACTGCCCAGCAAGTAGGCCAGCTCCCCGTCCATGCTCCCCAGCGAATAGTAGCCTGGCCCGCCCCCTGTCCCGCCCAGGCCGTCCACCACCTTGCCCTTATCCACCGCCATGACCGCTGTGTAGGCGCCGCCTACCTCGGCAAAGATGAACGACGTCTCCCGGTAGGGGATGTTGTAATAGCGGGCCTGGTCATAGATGCCCAACGCCACGCAGCACAGCTTATCCGTTGTGCCCATATCAATTTTGTTGGCCTTGCGGTGCTCCGGCACGGTGGGCAGGTGGATCACGCCGGGGAGGAACAGCAGGGGCAGCCCGCTGGCTTTCATCAAGGGGATCATCTTGCCCATGCCGCCCAGCACGGGGATGCGCCCCCGCTCGCGCTCATCCACTAACGTAAACAGGAAGCGCTCCCGGTCGCCAAACTGCTCAATGGGCACCAGGGGCAGGCCATAGCCAGAGGGCGCCGCGATCAGGTCCACAGGTTGGGCCGCCTGGAGCAGATCGATCAGCGCCTGGGGGTTCGCTGCGAACTCCGGCGAGGGCAGGGTCGTGTCCAGGAACACCTGCCCGTTCTCCAGCCCACACACATCAAAACTCACCGTTCCGGGGTCAATGCCTATCGCTCGGGTCATCGGTTATTCCCACCTCCATGTGAAAGGGCCGGAAGGGGCAGGGATTCCCCCTGCCCCTTCTTTAGCTCAACAACATCTCAAACTCGGTCTCGTGCTCTACCTCCTCCCCCAGGATGTGCACGATCAGGTTATAGGTGATCGGGTCTTTACCGTGCGTCTTTTGGGCCAGCCGGTTGTACACCTCAATGGCGTCGCGCTCGGCGGCGATCACCGTCTTGACGATGGCCTCAAAGTCCTTCTCATTCTCCGGCGGGGTGGGATAGCCCGCGTTGCTGGCTTCCACCAGCCGGGTGATGTCGGCCACCGGCTTGCCGCCAAGCTGGGCGATGCGCCCGGCCAGCTCATCCTGATGCTCCAGTTCGTCCTTGGCCGTGTCCTTCAACAAATCGGCCAGGAACTTCGCCGCAGGCCGGCCGGTCACCACCTGCCCCATGTAATTGTAGGCATAGGCCGCCAGCCACTCATCCGCATAGGCGCGGTTGAGATCGGCGATCAGTTCGGCCACATTCAATTCCACGATCTGAGCACCTTTGGTACCCATTTGGTTTGCTCCTTTCTATAGCTTTATAGAATTGTCCGTCTGCGCCGGATGCCGGGCGGCTATACACACGGCGAGTAAGGGTACGGCATGCCGTGCTCCTACTCGCCGTCCTATCTGCGGACGCGCTCCCCCATCCACTCGCCGTTCACCCGCACCAGCTTGAACCAGGCTTTGCAGTAGGGGCACTGGATGATGTCTCCCTCGCGGACATCTTCACCCAAGGGGACATCCCTCAAGCATACCGGGCATTCCACCGTCATGAGACTCTCCTTCCCTGGGTATAAAGTTGTGCCTAGCGGCGGGCTGCGGCGAAGCGCCGGGCCACATCGGGCCAGTTGACCAGATTCCACCAGTTGCTGACCCATTCCGCCCGGCGATTCTGGTACTTCAAATAGTAGGCGTGCTCCCAGACATCCACGATCAACAGGGGCAGCACGCCCCACACGGTGAGGTCCTGGTGCTTCTCCACCTGCAAAATGGCCAGCTTGCCGAAGGCCGGCAGCCAGCCCAACAGACCCCAGCCGCTCCCCTCCACCGCGTTGGCGGCGGCGCTAAACTGGGCCTTGAACGCCTCAAAACTGCCGAAATCTTGGGCGATCTGCGCGGCCAGTTCCCCGTCGGGTTCGCCGCCGCCCCCCGGCGTCATGTTCTCCCAAAACAGCGTATGCAACAGGTGGCCGGAGCCATGGAAGGCCAGTTCCCGCTCCCAGTGCTTGATCAGGGCATAGTCCCCGGAGGCACGGGCGGCGGCGAGTTGCTCCTCGGCCTTGTTCAGCCCGGCCACATACGCCGCGTGGTGCTTATCGTGATGCAGGCGCACAGTCTGCTCGTCGTAGTACGGCTCCAGCGCATCGTAGGCGTAAGGCAAGGGTGGAAGTTCGTGAGGCATCTTTCCCTCCCTTCTTCACAGCCGCAGGCGCTTCACAGCGCCTTACCGATCTCGTAGATCTCCTCAACGTCCAGCACCAGGTCGTTGCGCTCAAACAGCTTGGCCACCGCTGCCCGGTGGATCTTCATCTTCAGCCCACCGATGCCGATGGCGCCGAAGGCGATGCGCCCCTCGCGCACCTTGCCGTCATCTGTCGGCTTGATACCGCCGATGCCGGTAGGCGGCACAGCGTTCACGTCGGCGACGACTTCAACGCTGGGGCTGGCGGTCCATAGTTCCTGCTTCACCAGTTCCACACCGGCGGCGCCGGTGGCCAGGACGATGTTCGCGCCCTCCAGCGCCTTCGCCACCCCCGCATCATCCCGGACCTCCATAGGGGTCACCTCCAGGTTAAAGCGGTCGCGGATGGCCCGGCTTACATTTTGGGCGCGGTCAAGGCTGCGCGAAGTGATCGTCACCTGGCAGCCCTCCTTCGCCAGGAGCGTGGCAGCGCGCCAGCCCACCGGCCCGGTGCCGGCGAAGATCACTGCCCGCTTGCCCGCCGGGGGCACGGCGCGGATGATCTTGAGCACGGCCGCCGCCGCGGTCGTGTTAGAGCCGTTGGGATCGGCCATGACCGAGACGCGCACCGGCCCAAAGAACGCCTCCAGCGCGGCTTTCAGCATAGCTTCCCCCGCTGGCACGGACGAACCGCCGATAAAGATGGCCGTGTTCTTCAGGGCCTCGCCGCCGCGTGTGAACATCGCGCCATACACCAGGTTGCGCACATCCTCCACGCTCACCCCGCCGTAGCTGAGCACGTGGTCCACTCCGGCGTCATAGGCTGTGATCGCGTCAAACGAACTGGCATGTTTATCGCTGTCCAATTGTAAGAGCAGTTTCTTCATGGTCTCATTCCCCCAATCGTTGTCATCCTGAGCGTAGCGAAGGCTCTCTCCAGGGGTCCTACGCTTCGCTCAGAGTGACAAGGCGATGATCTTATTGAGTCTGTCGGATAAAACAGCGAAGCACCTTAACCCTGGCGGGCTAAGATGCTTCGCTGTCCAGATGGTTGAGTATAGGAGAAAGAAAGACGGACGCGCCTGGGATGCGCGCTACATCTGCGGTCTCACACCAGGCCGAGTTCCCTGGCCTGGTCCAGCCACTCCTCAAACAGCGCCGAGGCCTGCGCCCACTTCCGTTCGCGGTAAAGCTCCACCACGCCCAGGTAGAGGTCCTGCAACTCCCAGGGCAACAGGTGGAAGGCATCGCGAAGGAGGTCCATAGCGGCCTGCCGCTCCCGCAGCGAGAAGCGCTCCTCCACCACCTGTTCAAACTGTTCCAGCGCGTCACTGGGCCGTTCCGTGTCCATGCGACAATCCTCCTCGGGCCTATGATCGCGTCCGCTGCCCTTAGAGGATCATAGCACGTTTTATATTTCCAGACAAATAAGGCCTGCAATCCCATCATGGCCTCACGACCGACCCAAGAGAATGGCTACGCCCGCCAGAATAAATATGCCTCCGGCAATCCACCGCATCGTGTCGGCGGGCACCAGCCGGTGCAACACCTCGCTGAGTAGCACGCTGGCGAGTGTCACCACAACCAGCGCCAGCGTCGCACCGGCGAACACAGTCCACCGCGCCTGGGTCTGGCACGCCATCGCCAGCGTGGCCAGTTGCGTCTTGTCGCCCAGTTCGGCCAGAAACACCAGCGCAAAGGTGGAGAGGAATATACGCCAGTCCATTTGTATCCAGTCTGTGGGCATCCCAGATCGCCTTTCTCTGCCTGTTATCCTGGGCCTCCGCGCCCCAGGGAAGCCCTGAGGACGTCGGGGTTAGGACGGCCTGCGCGGAAGGTCCGGCCACTCGTCACATTGTTGATGCTCACCTGCGAGGGGCAGAAGAGCAAGGGATCAATGCTGTAAAAGTCGCCGTAGCGCCTGAACAACTCATAGCAGGGCGTGCCGTAGTCCGGTGAGGCCGTGGAGGGGAGGCGCTCAATCAACGCTTCAAGCTCAGCGTCGTCGGCGCGCACGGTGTAGTGCACCCGCCCGCCGTAGAGCACACAATCATTCGCCAGCGCGCTGGCCAGGGCCTCATCCGGGACCACCGGCGCGATGGGACAGGTGCCATAGCCGTGCAGCACCTTGCGCACGTCAAAACCCAGCTTGACCATCTTGTGCATCCCGGTCGCCACCACCCGCGCCGAAAGCTGGACTGAACCCGCCAGGCAGGCGGCGGGCGCCATCAGCATGGTGAGCCGGGCCGGTGACACGCGGCACTTGCGGGCGATGTATTCGGCTATCTTATCGCTGGGCCAGGTGCGCCCTTCCAGGATGATCACGGCCACGTCGGCGCTATCCCGGTAGTCCAACTGCTGGAACACAGGCTCCGTCGCCGCCAGCGCACGCGCCGGGCCAGAACCAATGGCGAAGAAATCCCCCCGCCGGATGCCCCAACCGGCATACTGCGAGGCCATACAGCCGATCTCAGGCTGGTCCACAGCGATACTGACGCCGGGCAACCAGAAATTGTCGCCGAACTCCAGCGGCACGAAGGTCACCTGACCCATGCCGCCCAGGCTGGCCTCAGCGGTGCACTTGCCGGCGAGCAGGCCACCGGCGGCCTTCAGGCCCAGGTCTATCACCCGTGCGCCACAGGACAGAGTAGTCACCGTAACGCCCAGGCGTTGCGCCTGGGCTACCATCTGTTCAACGATTGTCATTGCCTGCCAATTCACGCTGATCATGGGGCCTCCATATCGGCGGTTGCGCCATTCTGCCCTTTGGGGTAGAGCAATGGGCGCACCCCACCTGGCCCGTGGGATGCGCCCAATTGCTCCCTGAATCAAACGCTCGCACGCAGGGCTAGACGGCCACGTCCCACTGGCACAGGCCCTTGGCCTCGGCGCCCAGTGCCTTCATGTAAGGCACGTTGCGCTTGATCAGGTCGGTTGTGGCGCAGCCCTTGCAGGTGCGGGCCGGGGCGACCACCCGGGTGGGCGCCAGCGCGATGATGTTGGTCATCAGCGTGGCGGTGACGCACTCCGTGGTCAGGAAGCACGGATAGTCCGCCAGGGTCATCAGCGCCGCGAAGCGCTGCGTGATGGCGCAGCCGGGGTAGGTGTAGCGCTGCGGGTTCATGATGACCTCATTATTGTTCACCGGGCTGAGGTCCACCGGGATGCCCTTGATCTTGCCGCCGCCACCCTTCGGCTCAATCTCCAGGATCTCCTCGCCGCGCTTGAGGATGTCAATGAAGTCGGCGTTGTGCAGCTCATCCGCCTCGCCGCGCCCGGGGTTCATGGCCGCGTAGTTGTGGAAGCGCTTGTTGAGCAGGTCAATCACCATCGGCGCAGTGAAGGCGTCCAGCCACAGGATGTAGGCCACGGCGCACGCGCCCGCACCGGTCGCCACGCTCAACACGTCCCACTCGCTCTTGTAGGCGTCCAGCTCCAGGCCCTTGTTCAAGGTGTTCTCGTACACCTTGGTCACGGCCTCGTAGATGGCGAACACCATGTCGTCTTTGAACATGTTGAACGTCGCCGGGCCCAGGTGGTGGCCGATGTCGCCCACGCAGTAGGCCGGGACGACCACGATGTTGCCGTAATGCACACCCGCCTGGACCGCCGCCTCCACGTAGGGCTTGATTCGCGCCTTGTACTCCTTCTGATACTTGTCCGTATCAAAGGAGGTGTGCGGGCCATGCCCACCCAGGTTGTGGGTGGCCATCAGGTGGTTCTGGGCCGCAATCGGCTCGCGGTAGATGAACTGGAGCATCTCCACCTCGGCCTTCTCCGCCTCCGCCAGCGTCTTGCCCGCCTGCAAGGCTGCGCGGAAGGCCGCACCCAGGCCGTAGGAGGTGGTCATGCCCCAGGACTTGGCCGCCAGGATGGCGCGCTTGTGGTCCTTGGGGATGTCCAGCTTGCGCAGGATGCGGTTGACCAGGTTCGGCACCGAGCCGACCGAGAAGGCGAAGTCCACCACGCAGGTCAGGCCGTACATGCCGCCATAGCGGGCCACCACCTCGCGCCCGATGAGCGCGCGGTTCTCCGGCTCGGCCAGGGCGTCAATGAACTTCCACATGGACGCCTTGAAGGCCGGATCCAGATCGTAGAGGATCTCCAGGATAGGCCCGGTCTGGTAGTGCTCCACGAAGGGGTCATCCTCGGGCCGGATGGTGCCGTTGACGGCGATCTCGGTGAGGATGTTATAGTGGGCGTTCACCGACTGCACGTGCAGGTCAAAGACCTCCTTGGACTGCCCATCGCCCGGCTTCATCGTGTTGACGGCATCCACATAGGGCTTGGCATCGGTGAACTTGAAGGGGCCACCGCGCTTCTGCCGAATGACCTCCAGGTCGGCATCGGCGGCTGCCGAGGCCTCCTTAATCATCTTGGCGTAAATGGCTTTATCTGCCATGGCTGTCACTCTCCTTTTTCACTGAATCTGTGTTCTGGATTGAGGAACTGGGAAGCTGATGTTCATCCGCGGCCAGGCCGACCACGGACAATGTGAAAGACCGCTGCTTACATGCCTGGATGTTGCTCTCACCTCCTTTCACAGGGTATAGGGTTATGGGCAATATGGGCAGCCTGCGGTCAAAGTCCTCCCGGCTTCAGGCCACCCGCGAGCGGGCCACTCGCGCTTCAAAATAGCGAGGGCACCGCGCTTTCCAGTTGAGCGCGATCAAATCCCACAAAGACCCGATCGTTAACCACAACCACGGGCCGTTCGGTTTGTCCGGATAACTCTTTTAAGTCCTGAAGGAATTGAGGATAGGCCAAAACGTCCAGTTCCTCGTAGCGGACGCCTTTGCGGTTAAAGAAATCCCGCATCTGCTGTGTCTCAGGGGAAGTCGCGATCCCGTAGATGATCACATCTACAGAGGGCACGCATTTACAAGGCATCGTCTGCCTCGCTCAAATCGCAAATAGTCTGCACAAGCCCCGATACACCCACTATAGGCTACCCAGTGCCCAGGGGGGTAGTGTCAAATGTCATAAACGTAATATGACAAATGTCACTCAATAATAAGAGATATTTGCGGTATTAAATACCTTAAACGTCCCTTATTGTGGAGGGCAGAGGCGGAGAATCCGATAAACCGGCCCTCTCATTCATGGGAGCAGGGGTGAGGGGTGAGAAAATAGTAGGGGCGTGGTGAGGGCCATATCACCCCCTCCCCCATCCGGGGGGAGGGAACGGGTGTTGCTCCTCCCCCCTTTGCGGGAGAGGGTTGGGGTGGGGCAATGTCATCCCCTCCCTAGCCCTCCCCTGTCCAGGGGGAGGGAAGTTGCCCCCTCCCAATGGACAGGGGAGGGCTGGGGGCGGAGACCTCGCAGGTCTTCAAGACCTACGAGGTCTGTCCAGGGGTTGCCCTACAAGGGATGCACGAGGGAATGCTCCACCGTTCACAGTGGGAGGCTCCGAATTTGCGGAGGACATGCCACGTGAACAGCGTCGCCCCGGAATACCTCGCCCGTTATCTGCCGTCCGTCGTCTCGCGCCCGTTGCGGACGGCGACGATCTGGGCCATGACCGCCAGGGCGATCTCCTCCGGCGTGCGTGCGCCCAGGTCCAGGCCGATGGGGCCGTGCAGGCGGGCGAGTTGCGCCTCGCTCAGGCCGGCCTCCAGCAGGCGGCGGCGGCGTTTGGCCTGGGTGGTGCGGCTGCCCAAGGCGCCGATGTAAAAGGCCGGGCTGGACAGGGCGATCTTCAACGCGGGGTCGTCCAGCTTGGGGTCGTGGGTGAGCATGACAACGGCGGTAGAGGACGTCAGGCCGACCTGGGCCAGGGCCTCGTCCGGCCAGGCCCGGATGAGGCGGTCGGCATGGGGGAAGCGCACCTCGCTGCCGAAGGCGCGGCGTGGGTCCACCACCACCGTGCGGTAGCCCAGCGCCTTGGCGATGGCCGTGAGGGCGATGGCGATGTGCACCCCGCCGACAATGATGAGGGTCGGTGAGGGCAGGTTGACCTCAATGAAGACCTCCACCGGCTCGGTGGCCTGGGGGAGGGTGAGGCGCTGCGCTTGCCCGCTGGTGAGCGCGGCGCGGGCCATCTCCAGCACCGCCGTGTCCAGTTCCGCGCTCAGCGTCCCAAAGGTGCTGCCGTCGTCGTACACCATAAGTTTATGGCCGAGCAACGCCGCCGGGCCGCGCACCACCGTGACCACCGCCGCCGGGCGTTCGTCCACCAGCGCCGCCCGCAGCCGGTCGTACAGGGCCAGGTCCAGCGGCTCAACGAAGACCTCAATCGTGCCGCCGCAGGCCAGCCCCACCTCCCAGGCGGTCTCGTCGGCCACGCCGAAGTGCAACAGTTGCGGTCGGCCACTCTTCAGCGTTTGGACACCGGCCTCAAACACCGCGCCCTCCACGCAGCCACCGCTGACCGAGCCGGCGATCTCGCCGCCTGGGGTGAGCGCCATTTTCGCGCCCACGCCGCGCGGGGCCGATCCCCAGGTTTGGATCACGGTCGCCAGGGCAATCGCCTGACCCTGCGCACGCCAACGGTCAATGTCGGAAAGTACGTCGCGCATAGCGTCGCTCATCCAATCTCGCCAGATGGTCCGCCAGGTCCTCCAGGCTGGCCAGGTTATGCACCGGGAGGAAATCGTCAATGTAGGGGAGCGCGGCCTGCATCCCCCGTGTGAGCGGCTCGTACTGCGGCGATCCGAGCAAGGGATTTAGCCAGATCAGGCGATAGCAGCTCCGTTGCAGGCGGGCCATCTCTGTCCGTAGTAGCTCAATATCGCCACGATCCCAGCCATCGCTGATCAGCAGGACGACCGCGCCGCGCCCCAGCACCCGCCGCCCCCAGTCAAAGTTGAACGTCTTGAGCGCCTCGCCGATGCGCGTCCCGCCCGACCAGTCGGGGACAGTGTGGGCCACGGCACGCAGGGCGCGGTCGGGGTCGCGCCCGCGCAGTTGGCGGGTGATGCGGGTGAGGCGCGTGCTGAACACGAAGGCTTCCACGTGCTGATCCAGCCCTTCAGCCAGCGCGTAAACGAAGTGAAGCAGCAGGCGGGTGTAGCGCTCCATAGAGCCGCTGATGTCGGCGATGATCACCAGCGGGCGCGGTTTGAACTTGGGTTCCAGCGTGGCCCACTCAAACACCTCGCCGCCATGCCGCAGGTTGCGCCGCAGGATGCGCCGCAGGTCCAACAGCCGCCCGTGCCCCGGCTGCTGCCGCCGTGTGCGCCGTTGGCCGAGTTCCCACACCAGGTCGCGCATGAGCTGCTTGATGGCCTCCAGTTCCTCGCCGCTCAGTTCGCCGAAATCCTTATGGCGCAGCACCTCGCGGGCGCTGTAGGTCAGCGTGACCTGGACCAGGGGCGGTTGATCGGCCGCCGGTGGCGGGTCGGCGCCCTCCGCTGGGGCTGCGTTGGGCGGGCGCAGTGGCGGCGGGGTGAAGCGGGGGCGCGTGGAGCGCCGCCGGGCGGCCAGCGTGTTCAGGTTGAGCGTCGTCCAGCCCTCGGCGGGCTTGCGCCAGAACAGCTCAAAAGCTTCGTCAAACAGGGGGAAGTCTTCATGTCGGTGGACGAGCAGGCTGCGCAGCGTGTAGTAGAAGTCCTCCTTGCGCCCGATCTGAATGGTGTCCAACGCCTGCACCAGGTCAAGCATCCGGCCGGGGTTCACGTCCAGCCCCAGCCCGCGCAGCACGCGTCCGAAGAGGATCAGGTTGTGGAGGAGGTGGCCATGTTCATAGGAACTCATAGGAACTCTAGGAACTTCTTATAAGGATACGCGGTCCAAGATGGCGCGCACCCGCTCCCCGCGCACCTTCTCCACATCGTCCTGGTATTTCAGGATGACGCCGAGGGTGTCGTCCACAACGGCGGGGTCCAGCGCGGTCTGGTCCAGCGCGACAAGTGCCGCCGTCCAGTCCAGCGTCTCGGCCACGCCGGGCACCTTGTACAGGTCCACCTGGCGCAGTTCCTGGATGAAGGCGGTCACCTGTCGCGCCAGCCGTTGGGGCGCCTGCGGCACCTTCGCCAGCACAATGGCGTATTCCTTCTCAAAGGAAGGGTAGTCAATCCAGAAGTACAGGCAGCGCCGCTTGAGCGCGTCGTGCACCTCGCGGGTGCGGTTGGAGGTGATCACCACCGTCGGGGGCCGTTCGGCCTTGATCGTGCCGATCTCGGGGATGGTGATCTGGAAGTCGGAGAGGACTTCCAACAGGAAGGCCTCAAATTCCTCATCGCTGCGGTCAATTTCGTCTATGAGCAGGACGGGCGGCTTCTGGCGGGAGTTTTCAATGGCCTGCAACAGCGGTCGGCGCAGCAGGAACTCCGGGCCGAACAACTCGGCCTCGGCGTCCTTGCTGAAGGCTTCGCCCCGCGCCTCGGCCAGCCGGATGTGCAGCATCTGCCGGCTGTAGTTCCATTCGTACACCGCGTGGTGCACGTCCAGCCCCTCATAGCACTGCAGGCGGATGAGGTCCGTGCCCAGCACGTCGGCGACGACCTTAGCCACCTCGGTTTTGCCCACCCCGGCCTCGCCCTCCAGGAACAAAGGCCGCTGGAGCTTGAGCGCCAGATAGATGGAGGTCGCCAGCCCGCGGTCAGCGATATACAGGCGCTCGCGCAGCGCCGCCTGTAATTCATCTATAGAATTGAGACTTGTCACGCCACTACGCTTTCCCTACTCTTCCAGTGTACTGATGTCACCCTCCGGCAGGCCCAGCGCCCGCGCCTTAAGCACCCGCCGCATGATCTTCCCGGAGCGCGTCTTGGGCAGCTTATCCACAAAGTTGACCGACTCCGGCCTGGCAATCGGCCCCATATGCTTGCCTACATGCTCGCGCAACTCATCGGCCAGCGCCTGGGAAGCGCTGTATCCCGACCGCAGGATCACATAGGTGTGGATGGCCGTGCCCTTGATCTCATGCGGCAGCCCAATCGCCGCCGCCTCGGCTACCGCCGGGTGGCTGACCAGCGCGCTCTCAATCTCGGCTGTGCCCAGACGATAGCCGGAGACCTTGATCACATCGTCCACCCGCCCGATGATCCAGTAATACCCATCCTCGTCGCGCTTGGCCGAGTCGCCGGTGAGATACAGGCCCGGATATTTGCTCCAATACTGCTTCACATAGCGGTCCGGGTCGCCGTAGATCGTCCGCAGCATGGCCGGCCAGGGGCGCTTGAGCACGAGATAGCCCTCCTCGTTCGGCCCGACCGGGTTGCCCTGCTCATCCAGGATGTCGGCTTCCACGCCGGGGAAGGGCAGCGTAGCCGAGCCGGGCTTGAGCGGCACCACCGGCAGAGGCGTGATCATGAACGTGCCGGTCTCGGTTTGCCACCATGTGTCCATGATCGGGCAGCGCTCTTTCCCGATCACCCGGTAATACCAGCGCCAGGCCTCCGGGTTGATCGGCTCGCCCACCGTGCCCAGCAGCCGCAGTGAGGAGAGGTCGTGGCGGCTGGGCCAGGCTTCGCCAAAGCGCATCAGCCCGCGGATGGCCGTCGGCGCAGTGTACAGGATGGTGATGCCATACTTCTCAATCATCTGCCACCAGCGGTTGGGATAGGGGTAGGTGGGCGCCCCCTCGTACATGAAGCTGGTCGCGCCCGCCAGCAGGGGGCCATACACGATGTACGAGTGCCCCGTCACCCAGCCGGGGTCGGCCGCACACCACCAGCGGTCCTCCTCCTTCAGGTCAAACACCCACTTGAGCGTGGTGTAAATGCCCACCATGTAGCCGCCGTGCGTGTGCAGCACCGCCTTGGGCTTGCCGGTCGTGCCGCTGGTGTACAGGATGTACAGCGGGTCCTCCGCGTCCATGACCTCGGTCGGCGAGGCGCCGTTGGCGATGGGCAGGCTCATCAGATGGTGGTACCAGTGGTCGCGCTCCGGCTCCATGTTCACCCCGTGGCCGGTGCGTTGGACGACGATGACGTGCTCCACCGAGGGGCAATGGCGCAGGGCCTCGTCCACCGTCTTCTTCAGTTCCACGATCTTGCCGTTCATCCAGCCGCCGTCGGCGGTGATGACCAGCCGGGACTGCGAGTCCTCAATCCGGCCCTGGAGCGCGTCCACGGAGAAGCCGCCATACACGACGGAGTGGATGGCGCCGATCTTGGCGCAGGCCAGCATGGCAATCCAGATCTCAGGGATGCGCCCCATATAAATCGTCACGCGGTCGCCTTTGCCGATGCCCATACTACGCAGCACATTGGCGCAGCGGCACACCTCGCGGTGCAGGGCGTGATAGCTGAAGGAACGCAGGTCGCCGTTCTCCCCTTCCCAGATGAGGGCCAGCTTGTTTCTGCGCCAGGTCTTCACATGGCGGTCCAGGGCATTATGCACGATGTTGGTCTTGGCGCCCACAAACCACTTGTAGAAGGGCTTCTGGCTCTCATCCAGGACCTTATCCCATTTGCGGTACCATTCCAACTCTTCGGCGCGTTCCGCCCAGAAGCCTTCCAGGTCCTCCTGGGCGCGGCGGACCTGAGCCTCATAGTCCTGGATGTTGGCCTGGGCGATGACCTCTGGGCTGGGGTAGTACACCTCGCCGGAGAGGGCCGGGCGGGTGCCGACTGTGACGCCAGGCGCTTCAGCGGTGACATCAGCCATAGGTGTCTCCTTTCTTTCCTTACAAATGGTGTCCCGTTTCTCTCAAATTATATCACAACGAGCGCAGTGCCCCTAGTGCCCGGTTCACCCCCCACCCCAACCCTCCCCCACAGAGGGGGGGGTGAATTCCCTCCCCTGCGAGGGGGAGGGTCAGGGAGGGGGGTGAGATCCTTCACTTTCATACCTGTCGCGGTTAGCCCGCGCGCCCCACCGCAGCCGTCAGGGCGCGCCTGGCCAGGGCC
>DAOUBF010000063.1:0-12238 GCA_034432795.1 Anaerolineae bacterium | reverse complement strand
GCAAGGGGCCGCTGTTCCGCACGGTCAGGACGAGTTGCAAACCGGCATTCAGGGCGATATCGCACTCCGGGCAGGTTCCGTTCCATTGATCCAGGAAGATGGAAGCGGGCCGGAAATAGACGGCCCCCAACGCTTTAGCTATCTGCATCCCCTGGGACGAGCGCACAAGCTGCGACGGCAGCATCAGCCCAAAGGGGTTCCGACCTGTGGGTCGGGGCGCAGTGGCGCTGGCGCCAGGCCGGGGCGCGGTTGGTGTAGCAGCGGGTCGCAACGGCGTAGTTGTCGGCTCTTCCGGTATGCGGCCCGGCTGGCTATTGGCGCAGGCGAAGGAGAGCAGGCTGAGGACGAGTAACACGGCGATTACAGGTTTAAGTGTGTTCATCGTGACCTATTATAACAACTCCGTCCTGTATTGAACAGGCCAGGGTGAGTAGGGGCGCACGGCTGTGCGCTCCTACCCCCCACCCCAACCCTCCCCCGCAAGGGGGAGGGGGCTACCCAGTAGGAGCACGGCGCGCTGTGCCCCTACAATCAGCCCGGTTGTGTCTGAGGGACGCGGTTTTAACCGCAGGGCTGGGCAGGGTCACAAGTGGAAGCGCGGCCCGTAGCGGTGTTCCCAGGCCACAAACTGACGCCGCATGGCGTCATCGCCGATGCGCCGGCGGTAGGCCAGCAAGCCGCCCTGGCTCATGGGGAAGCCCAGCCCCAGATTCGCGCCCAGGTCGGCCTCCTCCCAGCTCGCCACCACGCCTTCGGCCACGCACAGGGCCGCCTCGTGGACCATCATCCACACGGGCCGGTGGACCAGTTCAGTTGGCTCAGGCGGGCAGATTCCATCTTTCTCCTGAAGCATCTCGTAGGCCACCGGGTTAGGGCAACGTCCCTCCGGGCCATAGGTGTAGAAGCCCGCATTGGCGCGGCGGCCCACATAGCCCGCCCGGACCAGCGGCCAGAGCCGTTCCAGCCCCATAATACGGTCGCCCAGAAAGGGGCGCAGGCAATCGTGGGCATAGGCAATGGTCTCTACCCCGACCGCATCCATCAGCCGGAACGGGCCCATGCGCCAGCCGAAGGCCTCCAATGCCGCATCCACCCGGTCCACGGAGACGCCCTGCCCCACCAGGAGCACGGCTTCGCTCAGGTAGGGCATAAGGACGCGCGTGGTGAGGAAGCCGGGCATGTCCCGCACCAGCAACTCCACCCGGCCCTGTTGTCGTCCCAATATGCGAGCGCGGGCGAGGGCCTCTGGCGCCGTATCCGGCAGGCTGCTGATCTCCAGCAGCGGCTGGCGGTGGGCCGGCCAGAAGTAGTGCATACCGACGATACGGTGGGGACGAACGCTGCGGCGCGCCAGCCAGGCGATCGGCAACGACGAGGTGTTGCTGGCAAAAACACAATCGTCATGCACCGCCGCCTCCACCGCCTGAAGTACCTCATGCTTGATCGCCAGGTGCTCTGGCACGCTCTCAATCACGATCTCGCACCCCGCCCGGCCCAGATCGGCATAATCGTCCGTGATGCGGAGGCGCGCCA
Source organism: Anaerolineae bacterium (assembly GCA_034432795.1). GTDB lineage: Bacteria > Chloroflexota > Anaerolineae > DSLN01 > DSLN01 > DAOUBF01. The sequence continues at coordinate 10,705 of DAOUBF010000063.1, read as the reverse complement.
GCCCCACTTCGGCCTCGGCTGGCGAGGCCCGCCCGGCCTCCACCTCGCGGGCATAGGAGGCGCGCATGGTCTGCCAGGCCTGCTCAATCGCGCCGGGGCGGGCGCGCACCTTGATCACGGTTTCAATGCCTACGCTGCTGGTCAGATGGGCGATACTGGCGCCCATCACGCCGGCGCCGACTACACCCACACACTGGACAGTGGGTAACTCAGCGACCATCGTCCTCCTTTTTTTGAACCACCGGGAACAGGCGGAAGAGGCCGCCATCTACTGTGATCACCTCGCCGCAGATCATGGCCGCCTTGTCGCTGCTTAGAAAGGTGACGACGTGGGCGATGTCCTCCGGGGTGACCAGGCGGCGGGCGGGCGTGATGTCCTCAACGAGTTCCATTGTGTCCACAAGAAACGGGTAGTAGCGCAGCGCGTCCGTATCGCAATAGCCGGGCGAGACAGCGTTGACCGTAATGCCATAGGGGGCGAACTCAACGGCCAGGTAGATCACCAGTGCGTTGACCGCCGCCTTGGAGACCCCGACAGCCGCATATTGGGGGACGGCACGACCGCTGCCAGGGCTGGTCAGGACGACGATACGCCCGCCTCCGCGTCTGGACATGAGGGGAAAGGCTGCCTGCGCACATAGGAACACGGCACGAACGTTGACATTCATGGTCAGGTCCCATGTCTTGACCGTCTGCTGCATGATGTCGCCGATGTAGCCGGTAGCCGCGTTGCACACCAGGATGTCCAGCCCGCCGAACGCCTCTACCACCATCTGGAACAGGCGCTCAATGTCGGCAGGGTCGGCCATATTCGCCTGCACCGCGATGGCGCGGCGGCCTATCCCGGCGATCTCGTTGACCACCGCCTCGGCATCCTGAGCGCGATTGCGGTAATTCACCACCACATCGGCGCCCTGGCGGGCCAGCTCCAGCGCAATGGCGCGGCCAATCCCCCGCGAGCCGCCGGTGATGAGCGCGATTTTGCCTTCAAGGGATGTCATCATAGGACGAAGGACGAAGGACGAAAGACGGAGATAAATCCGTCATCCGCCCTCAGCTTCTAATGTGCTCGCCGATCATACCACACCAGATACAGCGCGCCCCAGGCCATGCCGGCGCCAATCGCCGAGAGCACCACCTTCGCGCCGTCCTTCAGCCAGCCGCTGCGATTGGCCTCATCAATGGCGATGGGAATCGTAGCGCCGGAGGTGTTGCCGGTGTGATCCAGGTTGATAAACACCTTCTCCTCCGGGATCTCCATCTGCCGGACTGCGTCCATGATGATGTTGCGCCCGGTCTGGTGCGGGATGAACACGTCAATCTCCTGCAACCGCACCCCGGCCCGCTTGAGCACTTCGCGGGTGGACTCCACCAGCTTTTCCACAGCGAAAGGATAGACGTGCTTGTAATCTACGACGATGTAGTGCAGACCCTTCTCTATCACCTCCGGCGTGATGGGGATTTTCGTCCCACCTGCGGGCACATATGTCCACTCGGCGATGCTCCCATCCGAGGCGGTGTAGGTGGCCTGCAGGCCGTATCCCGGTGCATCGCGCTCCTGCAAGATCACCGCGCCGGCACCATCGCCGAAGACACTCTGGTTCATAAACCGCTTGGGGTCCAAGAACACCGATCCGGCTTCGCTGCTGACCACCAACGCGGTGCGGTAGCCGTGCGCATCCATGAGCGCGCTGGCGACGATCATGGCGTCCACGAAGCCGGCGCAGGCGTGCTCCAGTTGGAAGAACTTGCAGCGGCAGCCCAGATGCTTCTGCAACAGGGCCGCCGATTGCGGCAGGCGGTGATCGGAGGTGACGGTGGACAGGACGATCAGGTCCAGGTCATTCGCCGTCAGCCCGGCGTCTTCCAACGCCCGCTGTGAGGCGCGGATGGCCATATCGGACGTGCCCTCGCCGGGGCGCACACGATGGCGCACGCGCACACCGGTGCGCTTCATGATCCATTCATTCAGGCTGATCCCCCCGGCCCGTTCCCGGTCGTAATCCTCCACCATACGCTCCAGGTCGTCGTTAGTGATGGCCCATTCCGGCAGGTCGCTGCCGGTGCCGATAATCACTTTACTCATGTATCTCCTCCACTTGATGCCTTGTGTTTTGAAATGCTCAGCACGTGTCATTCTGAGACGCGAGGCGCAGAAGAAGCCTCTCCGCCTGGCGAGCTTCTTCCTCGCTCAGAATGAGAGGGAAGCTCTGCGGCGGCTATGGAAAGCCGCCCTACAGGCTAAGTAGCGTCTCCCCATTCTTCCCATTGCCTGCCGCCTTATAGTCGTACCACACCAGGCAGGCCGCCCCCCAGGCCATGCCCCCGCCGACGGAGGGCATAACGATCCAATCGCCGTCGGCGAACTTGCCCGCCCGGTTGGCTTCGTCCAGCGCAATAGGAATGGAGGCGCTGGAGGTGTTGCCGGTGTGGTCAAACACGATAATGAACTTCTCCGGCGGCAGTTCCAGGCGATAGGCCACGTCCAGGATGATGTTGGTCGCAGCCTGGTGGGGCACGACCCACTTCACATCGTCAAGGGTGATCCCGGCCCGCTCCACCGCCTGCACCGTGCAGTACACCATCTTCTCCACCGCGTAGGGATAAATCCCTGGGAAGTTGAAGCGCATGTAGTGCAGGCGCTGGGCCAGGGCCTCCGGCGTAAGCGGCTGCTTGATCCCGCCAGCCGGTATCCACACCATTAAGCCCTTCTCGCCATCCGAGCCACAGCTAAACGACTTGAGGCCATAGGATGGATCGGGGTGGCGGCTCAGCACCACCGCCCCTGCCCCGTCGGCGAAGGTCACGACCGTCCTGAAGTCGCTGGGGTCAATCAGTGCCGACATGGTTTCGCAGCCCACCACCAGTGCGTGCTCGTAGCCCATCCGCTCCATCAGCCCGTCCGCCACCATGAGGCCGTCAATAAAGCCGGAGCAGGCCGCATCTACCTGGATGAACTTCCCCCGCATACCTAAATTGGCCTGGACCAGACCGGCGGTCTGCGGGATACGGTAGTCACCGCTGAATGTGGACAGGACGAGCAGGTCAATGTCGCTGGCCTGCAGGCCGGCGTCGTCCAGCGCGCGCTGGGCGGCCACGGTGGCCATATCCGATGTCCCTTCCCCTGGGGAGACATGACGGCGGGTGATGGCGCCGGTGCGTTTGCGGCACCATTCGTCCAACGTGCAGCCCGCCCGCGCCGGATCAAAATCCGTCTGCATCTGCGCGACATCATCATTGGTGATGACCACCGCCGGCAAATAACTCCCCGTTCCAGCAATAACGTTTCCCATATGATCTCCTCCTTCCCCTCTAATGACATTGGTTTTGCCGACCCCACTGTGCACAGTGGGGTTTCATGCCAGGTGCCGAATGATCCTGAACCGCACCACGACCGCTAGCGCCAACACCAGGCACAATGCTGCGCCTGAGGTGAGCGCGACCGAGGCATTGCTGCGCTCGGCAATGACGCTGAGCACCAGCGCGCCCAGCGAAGTCGTCCCCAAGAATCCGATGCTGGCGATGCCCATCACGCGCCCGCGCATCTCGTTCGGCGCATTGAGCTGCAACAGCGTGGCATTTAACGTATTGAGCGATGCCGTGCTGATACCCATGCCCACCAGCGTAAGGACCGCCAGCGGCAGGCTGCGCGACCAGGCAAAGATGATCAGCACCAGCGGCGCGATCAGTGTGCCCAGCGTCAGGACGCGCCCGCGCCGTCCCCCCCGCGTGCTGGCCACGAACAGCCCACCCAGCAGTGCTCCCAGGCCCGCCGATGACAGCAAAAGGCCATACGTCTCCGGCCCGGTCTGAAGCCCCTCCCGGGCCACTACCGGCATCAGCCGGAGGTAAGGCATGAGCAACAGCCCCCGCAGGAACAACAGGATCATCAGCCCCAGTAAGGTGGCATCCCTCCAGACGAAGCGATAGCCTTCAACCACGCTCGCCCCCAACGATGGAGGGGCCTTGACCTCCTCCTGAGGGAGGCTCCCCTCTTGCCATGTCCCTTCCCAGGGAAGGGAAGGGGCGGGTTGCGTGCCCTGCGTCTGCATCAGCAGTAGCGCCAGAACCATGGCGCCGTAGCTCAGGCCGTTGATCAGGAAAGGCAGGGCCTCATTCTGCAGGCTGATCAGGAGGCCGGCCAGGGCCGGGCCAACCACACGGGCCGCCTGATAGGTCGCTGTGCTCAGCCCCATCGCATTCCCCAGGTCGTCATCGTTGACCAGGTCGTTCAATAGCGCGGTCCGCGCCGGGGCATCTATGGAGAGCAGCACACCCAGCACGATGCTGGAGACGACCACATGCCAGACCTGAATCTGCCCGCTGGCGATCAGCCAGGCGAGCACCAGCGGCGGCAGCATCATGCTCGCCTGGGTGAACACGATCAGGTGACGGCGCGACAGGCGGTCGGCCAATGCCCCGCCCACGAGCGAGAACGGCGCGGCCAGGACCGCCGGGACAAATACGGCAATGCCCAGGATCAACGGCGAGTTCGTCAGGCGGTACACCAGCCAGTCCTGCGCCGCCGTCTGAAACGAGCTGCCTAACAGCGACACGGCCAGCGCCAGCCAGTACAGCCGGAAGTCGCGGAAGCGCAGCGCATAGAAGGTACGGGACAGTGTCGTCATAGCTATCGTAAGAAGGGACGATGGACCTCGCCCCGTAGGGGCACGGCATGCCGTGCCTCTACCCTCCATCCTCCGTCATTGATTTCAGCCCCACGATCACCGACCCTGCCTGAACCTCCTCATCCCGCTGGTTCATCAGCGTGACATGGAAGGTGACCATGCCACCCCCCAGGCGCGGCACAGGCTCCAGTTCAGTGACGCGGACATGGGCATGAACCGTATCGCCGATGAAGATGGGCCTCTTGAACTTCCATTCCCGGATGCCCCGCGCAGCGATGGCCGTCCCATCAATCAAACCGAGCCGCGCCACCAGGCCGGTGGCAATCACCAGGCCGAGCGTGCCGTGCGCCAGGCGCTGGCCGAACATGCTCCTGGCGGCGAACTCCGCATCGCTGTGCAGCGGGTTCCAGTCGCCGCTCATGCCTGCGAACAGGACAATATCCGTCTCGGTTACCGTGCGGGCGGCGGTGTGCCACTCCATGCCGACCTCAAACTCCTCAAAGGTCATGCCGCGCGGTGGGGTGATCAAAGCCTCTGGCATAAGCGTCTCCCGTTCTCTCGGCAGGAAGTCATCAGGAACCTGAAGTTCCTATGGGTTCTCTTATTGGAGCGCGGAAGCGCGGCCCATACAGGCGCTGCCACTGCTCAAAGCGGGCCAGCCAATTCTCCAGCCCAATGCGCTTCACGTAGCCCAAAAGCCCCCCTTGCTGCTGGGGAAAGGCAAAGGCCGTGTCAATCACAAAAGCGACGGTCTCCCAGTCTGGAGCGACGCCTTCGGCAATCGCGTGCATGGCCTCACACACGATCATCCCCATGGTGCGCTCAACAATTTCAGCGTCAGTCGGCGGGAGGTGGCCGGGGCTGCGGATGATGTCAAGCATGGCCGTGTTTGGCTTCCAGCCGTTGGCGTCATGGATGTAAAAGCCCCGCCCGGCGCGATGGCCGACATAGCCCGCCTCCACCGCCGGGCCGAGCAGGGCCAGGCCCCCAATGCGCTCGCCCAGATAGGGGCGCAGGAAGCCATAGCCCGATGGCATGTTCGCAAATCCGACCGTATCCATCATGCGGCACGGCCCCATGGGCCAGCCGAACGCCTCCAGCGCACGGTCAATCTGGTCAGGCGATACCCCCTCCTGCACCAGATACACGACCTCACTCCAATACGCCGCCAGGATGCGCGTGACCAGGAAGCCCGGCCTGTCCTGGACGGTGACGGCGATCTTGCCCTGCCGCTCCAGCAGGGCATGGATGCCCTGGACCGCATCCGGCTCGGCAAAGGGCGGCACGGCCATCTCCACCAGCCGCGTGCGGTGCGCGGGCCAGATATAATGCGTGACGATCACGCGCCCAGGGCGGCGCATCCCCTCGGCCAGGGCCGAAGCCGGAATGGACGAGGTGGCGCTGGCGAGGATGCCTTTCGGGCCGAGCACCTCCTGCACGGCAGCCACGACCTCGCGCTTGGCGCCCACGTCTTCATAGACGGACTCAATCACCACATCACAATCGGCGAGATCAGCGTAGTCGCCCGTGATACGGAGGCGTGCCAGGGCCGTTGCCGCTTCGGCTTCGGTATGGCGGCCACGCTTGACCTCACGCAGATAGGAACCGGTGATGGCCTCGCGGGCGCGGGCCAGCGCAGCGGCATCCGGCCGGACCTTGACGACGGTCTCCAGCCCGATGCTGCTGTTGAGATGCGCCAGGCTTACGCCCATGCGCCCCGCACCCACAATCCCGATCTTCATAGAACGCTCAGCGGCCATTCTGCGACGCAATGACCTCGCCCGGCCTGCGGCGGCGGCGGATGGGTTTGGCCGGGACGCCGCCTACAATCGTATAGGGCGGCACGTCCTTGGTCACCATAGAGTTGGCGGCGACGACCGCCCCCTTGCCGATGGTGACGCCCGGCGCGATGTAACTGTGGGTGCCGATCCAAACGTCCTCCTCTATGATGATCGGCGCGACCTCAATGCCCTGTAGCCGCAGTGGGATGTTGGGGTCCTCATAGATATGGTTCACCGTATTGAGCATCGTGCCCCACGTGGCCACAGAATACTTGCCCATCTGGATGCCCCCGGTGGCGTTGACGATGCCGCCGATGCCCACCCAGTCGTCCACTTCAAGGTTCCAGGGTGCGACGATATCCACGTTCGGCCCGATGATCAGAGGCCAGCCACTGCGCTTAAAAAACGGCTTGAGGGCCAGCCCACGCACGAACCAGCCGATGCGGCCCGGGATCCAGTTGAACAGGGCCATGTACCATTGCCAGAGTTCCTGCCGCGCCTGCCACTGAAGGCTCATCCGTTCGCCGCGCGACATGAACAGCCGTTCCGGATTGCGCCCTGGCGCCAGCGGCAGTTCGTCAATGGCCGGATCGCCTTGCTGCATCCGCCGCTCAAACTCCAGCCGCCTCCGCAGGATCATCTCCTCAATCGGGTCCATCTCTGGCATACTCTTCCCCCCTCTAGCGCTCAGTGTTTGATCGTTACCGTCACTTGATAAGCGGGCAGGGTGTTGCCGCTCTTGTTCACCACCACCACGCGCAGGCTGTACTCGCCGTCGGGGAGCACGCTCGTGTCCCAGGTGCCCAGCACCCCGTCCATCACCGGCTCATACACCAGCGGGCCGATCACATTCCATTCAGTCGGGCTGGCGCCGCTGCCGAACTCCAGCTTGTAGTAATCAAAGTCGTCACTATAGGCCGAGCCACGCACCTCCACGTTGGAACTTAGGACGGTACCCTGGGCCGGCGACTCAATCTGGATCAGGCGCAGCTTGCGGCGCTGTTCAAGGCCGACACCTCGCGCTGGGTCGCGCAGCGCCTGCGCCAGGTACAGATTCCACTCGCGCTGGGCGCTCTCACCGCGCCCCAAGCGCTCATACACGTTCGCCAGTTGCCGGTGATACTCGGCGAATTCGGGGAAGTGGCTGACCAGCTTCTCCAGGTACGTCACGGCGTATTCCGGCTTGTCCTGGTTGGGGCGCTGGTAGAACGCCGCCAGGATGCTGTGCAGCCACAGCGCCTCTGGGTCGGTGTTCAACAGGCTCAGGTAGTAGTCCGTCTTGACGGGCAGTTGCCGCCAACTGCTATAGACACTGGCCTCATAGTCGGGCGCAGAGGTCAGCGTGGGATCAAGCTGGACGGCGCGCTCGGCGGCGGCGTTGGCCTCGTCCAGCTTGTCCTGCTGCGCCCAGTACACCATCTCATAGACGTAAGGCTCGCCCGACCCCGGCGCCAGTGCCTTGGCCTGATCGATCTGGGCCTTGGCCTCGTCCAGGCGCATTTGTGTGGCGTACAGGCCGCTCAAGCGCAGATAACCGTCCAGGTTACCGGGTTCGGCGCTGATGGCCCGCTGGAAGAGCAGTTCAGCGGTGGACTGGGCCGCCGCGTCGTTCGGGTTCTCTTGCAGATACAGGCTGCCCCAGCCAATGAGCGGCAACGCCTGGTGACGCAGAGCGTCTGCGGCTGCCTGGTAAACCGCTTTGGCCTCGTCGTTGCGGCCCTGGCGCACAAGCACGGCGGCCAGCCAGACGCGGGCCTCGGTGTTGAGCGGATCGGCGGCCACCGCCTGGCGGTAATTGGCCTCGGCAGCGCTGAGAGAGTTCAGCGACTCCTCCATGACGCCCAGCCCCAGCCAGGGGTCCGCATCGGTGTGGTCCAGCGCCGCCGCCTGGTTGAATTGCGCCTCTGCGTTATCGTAGCGGTCCTCCACGATCCAGCCGCTGCCCAGCGCGATGTAGGGGTCGGCGTTGCCGGGCTGGAGATCCACCGCCTTCTGGAACTGGGCCAGCGCTTCGTCCCAGTGCCCCTGGAGATGCAGGACCTCGCCCAGGGCGATGCGCAACAGGACATTGCCCGGCGTCAGGTCCAGGCCGCGACTGTAGCTGGCGGCGGCGTTTTCCAGGTCGCCCAAGGCGCGATAGGCGTTGCCCAGGCCCAGGCGCACGAAGCCGGCGCCGGGGTGCGCGCTGGCGAGAGCACTGAGGTCGGTCACCAATTGCTGCGACTGCCCCAGCAGTTGCGCCACCCCAGCCAGGTTGTCGTAAGCTGAGAAGAACAGGTCCGGCTCTAGGTCAATCGCCTGGAGGTAGGCTGCCCTGGCGTCGGCGAAGGCCCCGCGATTGCGATAGTAGTCGCCCAGCGCGCTGGCGATCTGTCCGGAGCGCGGCGCCGCCGCCTGCCCGGCGCGCAACTGGCTGAGCGCGGCGCCAAACTCGCCCTGGGTCATGAGGAAGCCAGCGTAGGCCACGTAGCCATCCGCGTCGCCCGGCGCCAGGCTGACGGCGCGGGCATAGTGCTGGCGGGCCGACGCTACGTCCCCCTGGCGCTGCTTTAGATCGCCCAGCGCGATCTCCAGCGCCGCGCTCACCGGGCTGGCGTTCAGCCCGGCCAGGAAGGCACTCTGTGCCTCGCTGTCTTTGCCCTGCTGCATGTATAACCGCCCCAGAGATACATAGCTGCCATCATAGGTCGGGTCCACAGCCATCGCCTGGTGGTAATCGGCGATGGCCCGGTCGGGCCGGTTGGCCAGCGCCTCAGCGTCGCCCAGGCGGGTCCAGGCCCAGCCAGAAGCGGGTGCAGCCTGCGTCGCCTGAGTCAAGATGTCCCGCATCTCGGCCATACGACCGCGGTCCTGCAACAGGCCGCTGAGCCAGATGTAGCCGGACGGATCAGTTGGTGCGGCGGCGAGGCCCTGGCGGTAGGCGGTTTCGGCGTCGCTGAAGCGCCCCTGAGCGCGATAGGCATCGCCGCTGGCGATGTAAGCTCCGACGTAGGTCGGGTCAAGCTGGATGGCCTGCTGGAACTGTGCTTGGGCCTTGTCCAGCGCACCGCGATGTTGGTAGACCTGGCCGAGGCCGGTGAGGGCCGCGCCGGAGGCCGGGTTGCGGCTAAGCGCCGCCTGGAACAGGCTCTCGGCTTCGGTGGTGCGGTTAAAGCGCAGGCGCAACTCACCCAGGCGCACCAGCGGCGTGGGGTCCAGCGGCGCCACGTCGGCGGCCTGCTGATACGCCTCGGCGGCCTGGTCCCAGCGTCCCTGCGCCAGATAAGCGTCGCCCAGGGCCAGATAAGCCGCCGCACGCGAGGCGCTGACATCCTCCGTCCAGGGACCCTGCTCGGCGGCGTGTCGGTACATATCGGTCGCCTCGGTGAACTGCCCTTGCTGAAGCGCGAGATCGCCCTGCGCCAGCAAGACCGAGGTCGCCCCCGGCGCGACGGCCTGGGCGTCGGCCAGGACCGACTCAGCCTCCTGTAGGCGGAGTGTCGTCGCGTAGAGTTGCGCCAGCGCCACATACCCATCGGGTTGCGTTGGCGCCGTAGCCCTCGCCTGCTTGAGCGCCTCTTCAGCGGGGGCGTTTTCAGCTCGCAGCCGGTAGACCTGGCCCAGCCCGATCCAGGCGGGCAGGTAGCCAGGGGCGGCCTGCGTCGCTTTCTGATAGGTGGCGATGGCCTCATCGGGCCGATTGCGTGCCCGGTAGAAGTCGCCCAGCGCGGTGAGGGCCGCGCCAGAAGCCGGCGCGGTCTCGGTGGCCCGCTTAAGCGTCTCCTCAGCCTGCCCGAATTGGCCCTGCAGTTGGAACGCCGCCGCCAGGTTGATCGCGCCGGAGGGGTCGGAGGCGTCGGCGGCCTCGGCGTCGCGGAAGGCGGCCTCGGCGTCGCTGAAGCGTCCCTGCGCCAGATACAGTTGACCCAGGGAGATGTAGGCCGAAACGTAATTGGGGTCCACCTGGCTGGCCTGCCGGTAGGCCACCAGCGCCCTGGCGCTGTCGCCTTGCGCCTGGTAGAGGCGCCCTAACGCCTGGTGTGCCGCCCCATCCGCCGGCGCCACAGCCACCGCCTGTTGCAAGTGGGTTTCCGCTTCGCTGAAGGCCCCCTGGCTCAGCCAGACTTGGCCCAGCCCGATGGCCCCCGCCGGGTTCGTCGGCTCAGCACGGCTGGCCTGCTCGTAGAAGGCTTTGGCGTCCTCCAGGATGTTGCGTTGTACGGCGAGGGCGCCCAGGTTGAGCCAGGGCGCGGCCTGGGATTGGTCCAATGCCGCCGCCTGGCGGAAGTAGCCCTCCGCCTGCTCAACCGCCCCCTG
>DAOUBF010000062.1:0-4136 GCA_034432795.1 Anaerolineae bacterium | reverse complement strand
GTCCCACTGGGCAGGGGACACACGTTAGAAAAGGCCGTGCTGGAGGTGGTGAACTGCAGGTTGCCGTTGGAGCTGACGTTGACGGTGGTGAAGCTCTGACCGTAGAAGTTGAAGGTGAAGCCGATGGGGATGGGCAGCACCTGGTCATCGCCGGTGACGCCGGTGGGGTTGGTGGCGTCAATGTAGCTGCGCGTCTCCCAATCGGTGCACTGGTAGCCGAAGGGGTCGGGCGGGATGGTCTCGCAGCGCCCCATCGGGGTGTTCGTCGGTGTGGGGGTGGGCGTGGCCGTCGGTGGCGTGCCTGTCACCGTGGGCGACGGTGTCGGCGTCGGCCCCACGACCAGCGGATAATACTCGTTGAAGTTGACCGGCGTGAAGCCGCTGCTGGAGCCGCCCATAGCGAACAGGCTGCCCGAAGCCCCCGCCAGGCGATAGCGCGCGTGGTTCATGTTCTCAATCTGCGTCCAGGTGTTGGCCACCGTGTCGTACTTCATGGCCATATCGGTGACGGTGGAGAACTGGTTGAGCACGCCGCCGAAAATGTACATGTCCGTGCCACTCACCCCCGTGCCAGCGGCCCACCAGGACCCCTGTCCGGTGATCGGGGCACGCGATGACCAGGTGTTGGTGGTCACATCATAGGCATTGGTCGTGTTGACGGCCACACTGCCATTATAGCCGCCGGTGCAGTACACCACGTTGCCCACGCCACCGCACATGTGCCAGGCGATGCCCGAGGGATAATTCGCCCCGGTGGTCCAGGTGTTGGTGGCAGGGTCGTAGATATCGGTGTTGTTTCCGACACTACAGAAACTATCCGTACAACCGCCCACGCGGACGATCTTATTGCCTGCTACAGCCAGGCCATAGGCACTGCGGCCACTGGGCGGAGGCGCGCCGGTGGTCCAGGTGTTGGTAGCGATGTTGTAAATGTCCAGCCGGGCCTGCGGTGTGCCGCCGGCGTCCCAGCCGCCGGCCACATAAAGCATCCCGTTATAGGCCACCACGCGCGGCGCCTGCACACCGACGGGCAAGGAGGCCAGCGTCGTCCAGGTGTTGCTGGTGGGGTCATAGCGGTACAGCGTGTTCACCACCGCCGACCCGTTATAGCCACCCACCAGATAAACCAGCCCATTCCAGGTGGCCGCGCCCACATCCATCAGGGTCGTGGGCAAGGGCGCGCGGTCCTCCCAGGGGGGGACCAGAGGGCGGGCAAGCGGGCCTTGGAACGGTGCAAAGGGTGCCAGCCCCTCCGGTGGCCGCGCTCCCACCCAGGCCGCAACGCTGTCACTGTTGGTCGTGGGCGGGGGTTGGTCCGCTGCGGCCGGCAGGATGGCGATCAAGGCCAGCAGGGCCAGACCCGCCAGCACAGGAATCCAGATACGTTTTCTCAGCATGGAGAACCTCCCTCGCGACAAGATGAACTGCTTCTGAGTCCGCCTTGGGTGGGGGACAACGCGGTCTCAAATTGGGTGTGGATACAGATAATTAAAGATGCAGTCTGACTCCTCCTTTCACAATGTGACGCCGATTATACTGGGGAAAGCGCACCTTTGGCGCACAGGTATTTTAGCACCAGTTTATAGCGCAAGTCAAGCGGCTAACAGCCAGTATGGGGGCATTTCGGATTCAGGGCAGCAGTTGTAGAAGCTGTAGGGCGGCTTTCCATAGCCGCCGCAGGGCAGGTGGGGTAGGAACAGGTGTAACTCCCTCCCCCCTCTGTGGGGGAGGGCCGGGGTGGGGGTAGGGGTGCAATTTATTGCGTCCCTACCCCAGTTCGGTTTCCTGAGCCTCGTCCCCCTCAGCCAGGCCGGCCAGTTTCCGTTCCAGGCGTGCCAGGCGATGCTCCAGGTCGGCCAGCGCGGCCTGGCGCTCCTGGCCAGGCGGCCAGCCCTGCACCAGCGCCAATCCTCGCCGCGCCCACGCTGCCGCGCACGCCAGGTCGCGCACATGCCATTCATAGGTCTTCGCCAGTTCAATGTAAGCCAGGGCATCGTGCCGGGCCAGCGCGGCCAGTTCCTCCCACAGGGGCAACGCCTCCAGGCGACGCTCCTGGCGCTTGAGCAAAAGCGCCAGCCCTTTCAAGGCGGCTGCCCGCAACGGCAGCGGCAAGGGGATGCCGCTGCGCCCATCGGCGGCCAGCAGGGTGCGGTAGGCCCGCTCGGCCTCGGCCACCAGCCCCAGGTCCTCGTACCAGCGCGCCAGGCTGAGCAGGTCGCGGCGGTCTATCTTCTCGCCCCAGGGGTTGCCCAGGTGGCGGCACAGGCGCGCCGCCAGCGCCACCATAGAGAGGATGTCCTGATTATTGTGGTAGATGACGCGCTGCATAGGGCGGGCGTCGCCGCTGCGCAGATAATCAAAGTAAAGGTAGGGGATTTGCCAGCCGGGCACGTCGGCGGCATCGCGTTGCACGCGCAACACGTGGGCCTCCAACGCAGTGAGCGCGCACGATTCCAGCCGGTCGCGCCACAGCCGCCGCGCTGGGGGCAGCAGGTCCAGGTGCGGGCGTGTGCTCAGATCCGGGGGGCGACGGCGCGCCAGGATGTAGCGCGATTCCAGCAGAGGCACATCAAACACGCGCCCGTTGAAGGTGACCAGGGCCTGAGATCGGGCCAGGTCCTCGGCGACGGCAGCCAGGAGCGCCGGCTCCTCGCCGGGATGACGCATAAAGTACTGGCGCAGGCAGAATGCGTCGCCTTCAAACGAGCCGATACCCACCAGGAAGGCGAAATATCCGGCCGTGCCCAGGCCGGAGGTCTCTGTATCCAGAAAGGCTGTGCGAGCCAGGTCCACCTCGGCCAGGGCGCCATCGCGCGCCAGCCGGGCAGCTACGTGTGGGGGATGGGCCAGGAAATCGGCCAGGGGCAGGCCGCCGTGCACGTGTCCGAGGGGATAGCGCGTTTCTGCGACGAAGATGTCACCGTGCTCAGTGGGGCGGAAGTGGCCCGGAATGACCTCCTCAATCCCCGGCCCGCGCTGCCCCCGAGGTTCCCTACCCGGCGCGGCAGGCGATACCGGTCGGGCCGGCCCGACATCACGGCCCAGGCGCAGGCGCTGCAGGCGGTCGCGCAGGTCGGTGCTCATGGGTCTGCATTGTAGTCAGAATGGGCCGGATAAGCAAGCTGGCGACTGGGCGGGCACGGCAGAAACCGGGGTTCTGGACCCGAAAGTTCCCTCCCCCTGGACGGGGGAGGGGCAGGGAGGGGGTGAAAAACAGAGGCCCGGCTCTGTCCCCAGAACCGGGCCTCCTCACAGCCAGGAAGCGCAGGGCCTCAGCCGCTGACGCGCCGCCGCCCACGCAGCAGCGCCCAACTCAGCAGCAGCCCCAGCGCGGCCAGCGAAATGGCCCACACCAGCACCGAGCCACCCGCCGCCTGGCCGCCAAACTCCGCCAACCCCACACTCGTGGGCGGCCCGCTCGTCCCACGAATCCGGAACACCTGATCCGGGTTCGCCGGGTCAATCCCACAGGTCAGACCACGATAGCCCCAGTCCGGGCAGACGCCAAAGCCCCCGCCAGGATTGCGCCAGGCAGCAGCGCTGTTGGACTGCACCGTGCGGTCAATCCAGCCCCACTGCCCGTTGGGCGTGAAGTTCTGGTTGGCCTGCACACTCACCCAGTACGTCCCCGGCCCCAGCACCACCGTCTGGGTGAAGGTGATGGAAAAGTCCCCAGCCGTGCCGGTGTAGGGCTGGTTCAGCCGCTCCGCCAATAGCGCCCCCGGCAGGTTGGAGCCACTGTTGGCGTAGAAGCGCACATTGACCGAGTCGGCCGGGCCGGTGCCGTTGAAGTACACCCCATCCACGTCCACCCCGCTGATGAACCACAGGTCCGGACCTGGCACCACGAAGTCATCGGCCAGTTCATCGTCATACTGGTCCAGTGCAGGCTCAAAGTTCTGAGAACTGGCGCCGGTGGTGCTGGCGTTGTTGTACTGGTCGTACAGGATGCCCGCCTGAGTGGGCGTGGGCAGAGGCGTGTTCGTCGGTGTGGGCGAGGGGCCAGGGGTGGGCGTAGCCACCTGGCGGAAGATATGCACCACACGCCCTGCTGCCAACACCGCCTGGTTGCAGCTATACTGCAGGGCATAGCCCCCCGTCGCATTCTGGATCCCCACCGACGCCGAGGCCCCATC
>DAOUBF010000061.1:0-64767 GCA_034432795.1 Anaerolineae bacterium | reverse complement strand
GGGCGTGGGAGTCGGTGTAGATGTCGGTGTATAGGTCGGGCCGGGTGTGCCGCTATTGTAGTAGCGGATCGCCAGGCCACTCGTGACGTTCGCCTCATTGTAGCTGTACTGTAGGGCACTTGGGTAAGCGGCACTTTGGATACCCAACGTCGCCGAACTCCCGTTTCCATATCCCCCTGGCATATTTTGATAGAGGACCCAGACATCGCCTGTGGCCTCTTCAATCTGCACTTCAAATGTCAGACCCGCGCTGGTCGCTGAAATGTGTGGTACGCCCCGCCATTCCACAATGAAGATACGACTCCCAGCCGAGCCGATCGTACTGTAGAGGACCTGACATGTCGGATAGCAGGCTGGCAGGTATAGATCATCCCAGAAGGGCGCAATCATAACGCCCATACTCCAGTCAGGTAAGGGGTTATTCACCCAGGCGATATTAGCGGTCGTGAACTGAAGGTTACCGTTGGAACTGACATTGACCGATGTATAGCTGTTGCCATAGAAGTTGAAGGAGAAGCCAATAGGGATGGACAGAACCTGGTTGTCAAAGGACAGGCCGGTGTTATTCGTCGCCGCGACCCATGTTCCAGCTATGGTATCCTCACAGCGATAGCCATAGGGGTCGGGTGGAAGGGTACCACAACGCTGCTCTATTCTGCCCTGCTGCTGCGGGATAGCCTGGGCCAGCGGCCCATAGGCCAGCGGCCCATGAGGGGGTGCCATTGGGGGTAGCGCCACTGAAGCATCGGTCGGAGAATGCGCCAGCAGCAGGACAAGCACAATCAGGGCCGCGCAGAAGAGCACCGGTCCCCCCCATGGAATAAAGCGCGTGCGTTTCATCGGCTTGCTCCTGTGTCTGGGCAGCACACCGCCGCGCGGCCCATGCGCGTCTCCCCACATCCCCCGGATCGCAGGTGGCAAGTATACCACATCCCGCCAATGCCCGCCAATTTAACGTTCTTAAATATGCGTGCAATTTTAAGACCAGGCAGGCCCTCACCCCCTCCCCTCTCCCACGCGGTGGGAGAGGGGAGGGGTGGATCTGAGACCTGCCCCCGCACCCCCTTCTCCCGCGGCTGCAGGAGAAGGGGGTGCGGGGGATGAGGGCTACCCACCGCATCGTCCTGGCCGCAACGGTGTTCAATCTATTGGCACATCAGAATTATCCCACGGGGGAGGGGTATGACCAGCGGTCAAACGCGGCGCGTCGCCATCGTCACCGACAGCACCAGCAACCTGCCCGACGATTACATCCGCGAACACGGCGTTCGGGTCGTCCCGCTCCTGGTGATCTGGGAGGGGGTCACCTACCGCGACGGCGTGGACATGCACCCCGCCGCCTTCTACGAGCGGCTGGCCACCAGCCCCACACTGCCGACGACCTCGCAGCCCTCGGCCGGGGCCTTCGTAGAGGCTTTCCAGGAGGCGGGGAAAGCATTCCGCGACATCGTTGCTGTGCACATCAGCGACTCGCTGAGCGGCACGATTGCCTCGGCCAAAGCCGCCGCCGAGATGCTGCCTGACCTGAATATCCACATCGTGGACTCGCGCTCGGCCTCTATGGGGCTGGGCTTCTGCGTCATGGAGGCGGTGCGTGCAGCGGAGGCTGGCGCCTCGGCCCAGGAGGTGGCCGAGGCCGCGCGGCGGCTCGTGCCCCGCATCCAGGTCCTGCTCACCCCGGCGACGCTGGAGTTCCTCTATCGCGGCGGGCGCATCGGCGGCGCCCAACACCTCATCGGCACCGCGTTGGACATCAAGCCCATCCTGGCCCTGATCAATGGCCGTGTAGAGCCGGTGGAACGCGTGCGCACCCGGCGCAAGGCGCTGGACCGGCTGGCCGAACTGACCGTCCAGCGCGCCGGCGACCGCCCGGTCCATCTGGCCGTCCTGCACACCGGCCCGGCAGAGGAGGCCGCCGAACTGCGCGAGCGCCTGAAGCAGCGCCTCCACTGCGTGGAGGACTACTTCCTCATCGGCCCGCCCACCATCGGCGCGCACACCGGCCCAGGGACGGTCGGCGTCATCTTCTACACGGACTGAGACATGCAGGCAGGCGCGCCCGGCGCAAGCGATCAGGAAACGAAGGTGGCCGCGTTGGCCGCACTGTATGACCGCGCCGCCGCCTTCGTATTTGGCCTGGCCCTGCGCATGTTGGACGACCGGCAGGCCGCCGCGGAGGTGGTGGAGGCGGTCTTCCTGGAGGCATTTGAGCACGCGGGCGACCTCCAGGGCCGCAATAGCGCAGCCTGGCTGCTCCACGCCACCCGCCGCCATTGCCTGGCGCGGCTGGGGCGGCGACCCGAGCCGCAATTCCCCGAAGCGCACCTTTCGGCCCTAATCCCCGCCGGCCTGGGCGGCGATGAAGAGCGCGCCGTGCGCGTGCGCCAGGCCCTGGATAGCCTGCCCGATGCGGCGCGTCAGGCCGTTGAATGGCTGTATTTCCAGGGACTGCCCCGCCAGGAGGTGGCCACACGGCTGGGCTGCGCCCAGAGCGAAGTGGCTTACTACGCCCGGCTGGGGCTGGAGAAGCTACGCGAAGCGCTGTTGTCTGGCGACCAGGGAGGGACCTGACCCCCTACCCCCCCTTGCGGGGAGAGTGGGGGTGGGGGGCAGCGAAGGAATGAAGGGACAATGAAGACGAGCGACCATGCCTGATTCGGAGCACGTTGAGGAACTGATCGCGCTCTACGTCCTGGGCGGGTTGGAAAAGGAGGAGGCCGGGCAGGTGACAGCGCACCTGGTGAACTGCGCCGCCTGCCGCCGCCTGGCCAACGAGGCCCTGGCAACCATGGCCCTGCTGCCCTATGCCGCGCCGCCAGCCGCGCCCCCGCCAGAGACGAAGGTCCGCCTGATGGCCCGCGCCCGCGGCGAACCCCTCCCCATCACCGTCGCGCCGCGCCCGCCGGGCTTCTTGGGCCGCCTGGCCCTGGCCTGGCGCGCGCTGGCACCCGCCATCACCATCCTCGGCCTGATCCTCATCATCGTCCTCGTCGTCCTGGACCTGTCCCTGCTGCGCCAGATCGCCCAACTGCGCCAGGAGAACGACCAGCTTGCCCGGCGCCTCCAGGGAGAGGAGCAACGCCTGGCGCAGGTCGTGGACGAAAACCGTAGCCTGACCGAACGCCTGCAGCAACAGGAGCAATACCTGGCGCTGATCGCCGGGCCGGGCATCGTCAGCCGCAACCTGCAGGGCACCGATCTGGCGCCCCAGGCCAGCGGACGCCTCTACTTCCGCCACGGCGAAACCACCGGCCTGCTGCTCGTGTACGGCCTGAGCGGCCTGGCGCCCGACGAGACCTACCAACTCTGGCTGATCGGCCCGGATGGCCCGCAAAGCGTGAGCCTTTTCCGGGTCCAGCCCGACGGTCGCGCCGAACTCCCCATCACCCTGCCCGCGCCTGTTGACCGCTACCAGGCGATCGCCGTCAGCCGCGAGCCTGCTAACGGCAGCCCCCAACCCACGCGCATCGTGCTTATGGGGGAGTTGTAGCCTGCCCTCCGGCCCCATATCCACCGCAGAGGCCCAGAGCGCGCAAAGCGGACGCAGAGAGTCTCTACGGTAAAAGCCGTCGTCCTTGCCCCTCACGGCCATCTGGAATAGAATCACCGGATGATGGACGCATACATGGTGATCAAATCGCTGCGCGCCGTGCGGCACTTCGCCGACCGGCCCGTGCCGGATGAGGTCATCCTGCGCATTCTAGAGGCCGGACGCTGGACGGGCAGTTCCAAAAACACGCAGCCCTGGCACTTCATCGTCATCCGCAAGCGAGACACGTTGGAGCGGCTGGCGCAATGCGGCTATTACGCCAGCCATCTCAAGGGCGCGGCGTTCGCCATCGGGCTGGTGATAGAGCCGGGCGGTCGCGCCGAGTTTGACGCCGGGCGCTGCGCTCAGAACCTGATGCTGGCGGCCTGGGCGCATGGCGTGGGGTCGTGCATCGCCTCCATGCACAAGGAAGACGCCGCCAAAGCCATCCTGGGCGTCCCCGCAGAGAAGCGCCTGCCGCACGTGATCAGCTTCGGCTACCCCAGCGGACAGCCGCAGACGACGATTGAGGGCCAGCCGCGTGAGCGCGTCCTGGCTGCCATCGGGCGCCGCCCGCTGGCCGAGCTGGTGCATTGGGAACAGTGGTGAGCGAACGCATCACCCCCATGCTGGGGCAATACCGCAGCCTGAAGGCGCGCTACCCAGACGCGCTGCTCCTGTTCCGCCTGGGCGACTTCTACGAGATGTTTGAGGAGGACGCCCGCACCGGCGCACGCGAACTGGGGCTGTACCTGACCACGCGCTCGTTTGGCAAAGGCGTGCGCCTGCCTATGTGCGGCGTGCCCCACCAGCACGTCACCAACTACATCGCCCGGCTGCTGGAGCGCGGCTACAAGGTCGCCCTCGTTGAGCAACTGGAAGACCCCAAAAAGGCCAGGCGGCTGGTCAAACGGGATGTCGTGCGCGTGATCACGCCCGGCACGGTGGTGGAGGACGCGCTCTTGCGCGATGTCCCCCAGAACTTCCTGGCCGCCATTGCTATTACAGATGAGGGGCGGAGGGCGGAGGACCGGACGCCCTCTGCCCTCCGTCCTCCGCCCTCCGTCTCCTACGGCCTGGCGCTGGTGGACCTATCCACCGGCGAGTTCATCGCCACCCAGGCCGATGGCCCCGGCGCCTGGAACGCGCTCCTGGAAGAATTGGAATGGGCCAGGCCCAGCGAGTACGTCCTGCCGCCCCGGCTGATGGGCGACGCGACGATGATGACCCAACTCCGCGCCATCCGCCCGGCGCGGCTCTCGCCGCTGGAAGAAGCGCACTTCCGCTATGAGGCGGCCTGCGCTGTGCTCCTGGCCCACTTCGGCGTAGCCTCGCTGGAGGCCTATGGCTGCGAAGGGCTGCCCGGTGCGGTGATGGCGGCGGGCGCAGCGTTGAGCTACCTCAAGGCCAACCAGGTCTCTACCCTCGCCCACCTGCGCAGCCTGACCACGTACAGCCCCGCCGACTATATGCGCCTGGACCCGGTCAGCCGCCGTAACCTGGAACTCACTGAGACGTTGCGTGATCGCAGTGTCCAGGGTAGCCTGTTGGGGGTTCTTGACTATGCGAAGACCGCTATGGGCAGGCGGCTGCTGCGCCGCTGGATCACCCAGCCGCTCCTGGACCTGGCCCGTATCGGCGAACGCCTGGACGCCGTGGAGGAACTCGTCACCAATGCCTTCCTGCGCGCCGACCTCCGCGCCCTCCTGGACGGCCTGTACGATATGGAGCGGCTGGTCGGGCGCATCGGCTTCGGCAACGCCAACGCCCGTGACCTGGTCGCGCTCAAAAAATCCCTGGTACGCCTGCCGCGCCTCAAGGTGCTCCTGGCTCAGGCCCGCTCCGCCCGTCTGCGCCATCTCCAGGCCACATTGGACGAACTCCAGGACGTCGCCGACCTGATCGCCAAAGCCATCGTAGACGACCCGCCGTTCCTGCTCCGTGAGGGCGGCCTGATCCGCCCCGGCTACCACCCTGAACTGGACGCGCTGCGTCATCGCGTGGCAGCGGGCAAAGACGGGCTGGCCGAACTGGAGGCCCGCGAGCGGGCGCGCACCGGCATCAAGAACCTGCGCGTCCGCTACAACGAGGTCTTCGGCTTCTTTATTGAGGTCCCGCGCAGCGCCGCCCGCCTGGTCCCCCCGGACTACGAGCGCCGGGCGACGATCACCCACGCTGAGCGCTATGTCACGCCCGAACTCAAGGCGCAGGAGGCCCATATCCTGGACGCCGAGGAGCGCAGCCAGGCGCTGGAATATGAGTTGTTCGTCCAAGTGCGTCAGCAAGTCGCCGAGCACGCGCTGCGCCTGCTCACTGCCGGGCACATCCTGGCCGAGGTGGACACGTTGGCGTCCCTGGCCGAAGCCGCCGCCCGGCATGGCTACGTTCGCCCTGAGGTAGATGACGGCCTGAGGATTGACATCGTGCAGGGCCGCCATCCGGTGGTGGAGCGCACTCTGCCGGAGGGCGAGCGCTTCGTCCCCAACGACGCCCATCTGGATGGGGAAGCGCGTATGCTGGTGGTCACCGGCCCGAACATGTCCGGTAAGAGCGTTTACATCCGCCAGGTGGCGCTGATCGCGCTGATGGCCCAAATGGGCAGTTTCGTCCCGGCGGCCTCGGCGCGCATCGGCCTGGCCGATCGCATCTTCGTTCGCGCCGGCGCCAGTGATGACATCACCCAGGGCCGTTCCACCTTCCTGGTGGAGATGAGCGAGACCGGCTATATCTTGCGCCACGCCACAGCGCGCAGCCTGATCGTCCTGGACGAAGTGGGGCGGGGGACCAGCACCTACGACGGCGTGAGCATCGCCTGGGCAGTGGCCGAATTCATCCACGACGCCCTGGCCGCGCGCACCCTCTTCGCCACCCATTACCACGAACTCACCCGGCTGGCCGAGCACCTGGAAGGCGTGCGCAACCTGACGATGGCCATCGCTGAACGCGGCCAGGAGATCATCTTCCTGCGCCAGGTCATCCCCGGCGGCGCCGACAAGAGCTACGGCATCCACGTCGCCCGGCTGGCCGGCCTGCCGGAGCCGGTGGTGCAGCGGGCCTGGGCCGTCCTTCAGGAGCTTGAGGGACAGCAGACGGAGCACCCAGGCCCCTCTCCCGTCCTCCGTCCGCCGTCCTCCATCCGTGATTTGACCGCCGACTACAGGCCCCACATGCCCGATGCCTGGACCGAGGTGTTGCGCGAACTGTTCGCACTGGACATCGCCAACCTGACGCCCGTGCAGGCCCTGGTGGCCCTCAATGAACTCCAGCAGCGGTTGCGGCAGGGGGGATCGAAGCTATAATTGCCCGAGATTGAAGCAAGGCGAGGATGAACTATGGTCGTCAAAGAACGCGAGACAACTGCCCCACCGGCAGGCAAAATGACCTTTGAAGAGTTCCTCAATTGGGCCGATGAGGACACCTGGGCAGAATGGGTGGAGGGGAAGGTGGTCATGGTTTCACCGGCATCGGACCGACATCAAAACCTGGTCGGGTTTCTCAACACTGTCCTGCGGCTATTTGTGGAGAGCCGTGCTCTGGGCGCTATCCGCTCGGCGCCGTTTGCCATGCACCTGCCCAACGTTCAACGCGTGCGCGAGCCTGACCTCCTGTTCGTGCGCCAGGAGCATGTGGCCCGCCTGAAGGAGAACTTCCTGGACGGCCCGGCAGACCTGGTGGTTGAAGTGACCTCAGCTTCCACGATCCACATTGACCGGGGCAGTAAATACGTGGAATACGAAGCCGGGGGCGTGACGGAATATTGGCTGATCGATCCAGACCGGCAGCAGGCGGAGTTTTATCGCCTGGGTGCCGACAGGCATTACCACCTGGCTCTGCCCGATACCACAGGCATCTACCACTCAGAGGTGATCCCCGATTTCTGGCTGCGCGTGGACTGGCTCTGGCAGGAACCGCTCCCCATGGCGGAGGCGGTCGCCATGGAGATCGGGGGGGTGTCCCATGCCCGTGCCCTCCTCCAGATGATGCTGCACACACTGGGGCCGGAAGAACTGCAACGCTTGCTGGACGAGATCAGCCGCCCCCATGCCAGATCGTGACCACCCCAGCACCCCGCATTCATATCCTCGCTGAGGCCGTTGCCGGGCGCATCGCCGCCGGTGAAGTGGTGGAGAACCCGGCCTCGGTCGTCAAGGAACTGGTGGAAAACGCGCTGGACGCTGGCGCCACCGCCATCTCGGTGGAGGTGCGCGACGGTGGGCTGTCCCTCATCCGCGTCAGCGACAATGGCATGGGCATGAGCCGCGCCGATGCCCCGCTGGCCCTGGCCCGCTTCGCCACGAGCAAGATACATTCCATTGAAGACCTGACGGCGATCCGCACGTTGGGCTTCCGCGGCGAGGCACTGCCCAGCATCGCCGCCGTCAGCCATGTGGAGGTCCTCACACGCGCCCAGGATGAAGTAGAGGGCACCCGCCTGCGTGCAGAAGGGGATCGCATCTCTGTTGAACCCGCCGCCAGCCCGGTCGGCTGCTCGGTCACCGTGCGCGACCTGTTTTACAACGCTCCGGCGCGGCGCAAGTTCATGAAGTCGCCTCTGCGCGAGCGCGAACGCATTCACGAGACGCTCATCCGCTACGCGCTGATCTACCCCAACGTCGCCTTCCGCTTCGTGGCCGACGGCCGCGAACTCCTGGCCGCGCCGCCCGCCTCGCCGCTGGAACGCCTGGGGACTCTACTGGGGCGCGATGTCGCCGGGGAGATGCTCCCCATCCAGTGGGAGGCCCTAGACCTGCGCGTGAGCGGCTTCATCAGCCGCCCCACATTGGGTCGGGCCAGCCGCGCCGAGCAGTTCTACGCCGTCAACGGCCGGCCCATTCGCGGCGGGCTGCTCGTCGTCGCCCTGGAACGCCCTTACGCAGGCCGCCTGCCCCCTGGTCGCTATCCGCTGGCCTCCGTCCACATTGAGATCGCCCCGCACCTGATTGATGTCAACGTGCATCCCCGCAAAGCCGAGGTGCGCTTCCTGCAAGAGCGGTCGGTGTATTGGGCGCTCTCCCAGGCGGTGGAAGCCGCGCTCTCGCCCTACCCCCGCCAGGCACAGCCCCTGGCGGATTTCGCCTGGCCCTTCGCCGAGGCCGCTGCACCTGCCGCGCTTCACGAGCCAGCCACGCCTTACCAGGCAGGCGCCCTGCGCCCTATCGGTCAGATTCACTCTAGCTACATCCTGGCCCAGAGCGCCGAGGGCCTGGTCGTGGTGGACCAGCACGCCGCGCACGAACAGGTGCTGTTTGAGCGCCTGCTGCGCCAGGCTCAGCCCCAGCCTCTGACGCCCCCGGCCCGTCTGACGCTCACGCCACGTGAAGCCGACGCGCTCATGGAGAACCTGGATGCCTTCCTGGGGCTGGGAATGGAAGTGGAGCCGTTCGGCGGCAACACCTTCCTCCTGCGCAGCCTGCCAGACGCGTTGGCCGGGCGCGACCCCCAGGCGCTGATCACCGCGCTCCTGGGCGAACTGGATCGCTACCGGAACGCTGGGCCAGACGAACTGCGCGAGAAGCTGGCCATGAAAGCCGCCTGCACCGCAGCGGTCAAAGCGGGCGATCCGCTGACGCCGGCCCAGATGGCAGCCCTGTTGCGGGACCTGAGCGAAGCCTGGTCGCCGGCGACCTGCCCGCATGGCCGCCCCGCCTTCATCACGCTGACCCTGGAGGAATTGGAGCGGCGCTTCCTGCGGCGTTAAGCAGGGCAGGCACTCGTGGGGTGCATTCCTCCCAACCCCGACTTTCCTCAAAACAGAAATATACTCCTGATCACGACGACCTTGACCCCATCAATATGCCATGTATAATGGGATCAGTAAGGGGAGCAAAATGTCTATACCATTGGATGCTCAGAAAGTCTATAGCGAACTCAGTAAACTGCGCGAGCAAATCCAGGACCTAAGTAATAAGCTTGATCGCCTGGAGCAGACCCGCCGCGGTATTCACACTGAACATCCGCACATCGTGCGCATTGAGGGCGTGCACGGCGGTCGTCCTATCGTGCGTGGTACAGGCGTCAGTGTCCAAACTATCGTCGAGCAGGCACAGTTGGGTCACTCACCCCAACAGATAGTTGAGGATTTTGAGGGTGTATTGACCCTGGCCCAGGTTTACGACGCCTTGAGTTATTACTACGAGCACGAGAAGGAAATTGAACAGTATATCTCTGAGAATCGTGAGGCGTTGTGGAAGGGGCCCCAGACAGCGAACGTTCCATAAGGCTCTACATAGACGCTGACATCAGCCCCCGCTTGGCCCGCGCCTTGCGTGCACAAGGGTATGACGCCATCTCAGCCCATGAGATCGGTAACAGCCAGGCCACCGATGCAGAGCACATGGCATTGGCAGCAGCCCAAGGGCGCACCTTGTTGACCTGTAATGCCAGGGATTTTACGCCGCTCTTTGAGGATTACTGGTTTACAGGCCGAGACCATAGCGGCGTTATTGTCTCTGAGCAACTGGAGTTTGGTGAACTGTTCAGACGAGTCGCGGTCTTTCTCAGTACGGCAACAGCAGGCGAGATGCGCAACACCTGGAAGAATCTCGCCGAGTTCGCCACCAAGCCTAAGCCCTGAGTACGGGCACGGTATGCCGTGCCCCTGCTTGACCCTCTGCGATTGAAGTCGCTTTACCCCTTGAGCGCCCCCGCCAGCAAGCCGCGAATGAAGAAGCGCCCCAGCAGGATGTAAATGAGCAACGTGGGCAGTGCGGCGATCAGTGCCCCCGCCATTTGCACGTTCCACTCCACAATATAGCTCCCCGCCAGGTTGTTCAACGCCACCGTGATCGGCTGCGTCACCGGCTTGCTCGTCACCGTCACCGCGAACAGAAACTCATTCCAGATGGAGGTGAACTGCCAGATGATCACCACGACGAAGCCGGGCATGGAGATCGGGAACAGGATGTGCCGGTAAATCCCAAAGAACCCCGCGCCATCAATCCGCGCCGCCTCCACCAACTCGCCCGGCACGGTGGCGTAGTAATTGCGAAAGATCAGCGTCGTGATCGGAATGCCATACACCACGTGGACCAGCACCAGGCCGGCAATGGAACCATAGCCTGGCACAAGCCCGCTGAGAAAGGCCGGCACGTGCAACTCGTTCGCCAGCCGGTTGATCTCTTGCAGCGTCTGCACCAGCGGGATCAAGATACTTTGATAAGGGATAAACATGCCGAACAAGAGCAGGGTAAACAGCGCATCCGAGCCGCGAAAGCGCCATTTGGAGAGCACATAGCCGTTCAGTGAGCCGAGCAGGGCCGAGAGCAGCGTGGCCGGGAGCGCCAGTTTGATGCTATTCTGCAGATTGGGCGAGAGCGCCTCATATGCTTTGACAAAGCCGTCCAGATGGATGTTCTTGGGAAGCTGCCACATCGTCGCCAGGTTAACCTCGGCGAAGCTCTTCAGCCCGGTGATCAGGAGGACATAGATAGGCATCAAATAGAAAGCAGCAAACAGGATAAGGAGCAGGTAGATGGCAACACGCGATGGACGCACCCGGCTCATACCTGCGCCTCCGTACGGATGCTGTACCGCAGATAGGGCACGACGAGAACGCTGACCATGATCAGCATCACAATGGCGATGCTGGCGCCCTGGGCATAATGATCGCCCTGGAAGGTGGTCTCAAACATGAAGTAGGCCGGCACATCGGTGGAGAACGCCGGTCCCTGTTTGGTCATCGCAGCGGTGAGATCAAAGATCTTGAGCGAGATATGGCCCAGGATGATGACTGCACTCAAGGTGATCGGCTGGAGCAGTGGCAGGACAATATGGCGATAGATCTGGAACTCACTGGCCCCGTCCACCCGCGCGGCCTCGCGCAGTTCTTCCGGGATACCGCGCAGCCCGGCCAGATACAGCGCCATGACAAAGCCCGACATCTGCCAGGTGGCGGCAATCACCACGGCCTTGATGCCCACGTTGGGATCGGTGTACCAGCCGGATTTCAGAAAGCCCAGCCCCAGTTGGTCAAACAGCAGGTTCAGGCCCGTCGTCGGCGCCATCAGCCAGCGCCACACCACGCCGGTGACGATGAATGAGACCGCCATGGGGAACAGGAAGATGCTGCGGAAAAGGTTCTCGCCGCGAACGCGCTGGTCCAGCAGGACCGCTAAAAGAAAGCCAATGACCAGGCAGGCGGCCAGAAAGAGGACCGTGAAGACCAGCGTGTTCTCCAGGTCCTTCTGGAAACGGGGGAGGGTGAACAGCCGCTGGAAGTTGCGCAGGCCCGCAAAGCTCAGGTCCGGGCGCAGCCCATCCCAGTTAGAGAGCGAAACCCAGGCCGTCCAGCCAATAAACCCGTACACAAACAGCCCAATCGCCAGCGCCGACGGCAGAATCATGAGGATAGCGATCAGTCGGTCTCCGAGGAGATAACGTCGCATCGCAACCCCCCAGAGGCGGGGGGCAAGGGGGGGCTTGGTGCTGCCCCCCTTGCCCCCGACCCTTTGAGTTTACTTGCACACCTTGGCTGCCTTGCAGGCCTCCGCCAGCCCGGCCTGCGCCTTGGCCACGTCGCCATCGGTCACGAAGGCGGTCATCACGTCGTTGATCGCCGTGACCCAACCCTCAGAGGCCGCCGCACCGTGCGCCAGGCTCGGCACGATGGTGTCCTTCTGCCAGTCCTGCATGGCCGACTGCAGATAAGGCCCGAACAGCGCGGGGTTGCAGTCGGTGCGGGCACAGATGGAGCCTTTGACCGGGTTGAAGGCCTCCTGGCCCTCCTTAGAGCCTACCAGCTTGAGCCAGGCCAAGGCCTGCTCGCGGTGCTTGGCGCCCTTCGGCAGGCCGAAGGTGTCGGACAGCGCATCGTAGATGCCTTTATTACCCGGCGCGGGCACCCAGCCGGAGTCCTTGAAGCCCTTCGCCAGGTTGTCGGCATCCACCCAGTCGCCCATGATGGTCATGCCGGCCTTGCCGTCAATCACCAACTGGTTGGCCTGGTCCCAGGAGAGGGATGAGTGGTCAGAGTTGACGTAGGTCAGCATTCTCTTCATGGTCTCAAGCGCCTGCTTGACCTCCGGGCCATTCCAGTCCGTCTGGCCGGTCCACAGGCCCTTGTACTTCTCCGCACCCATCGTCCCGATCAACACGGTCTCAAACAGGTGGGTGGAGGCCCAGATGCCGGTGTCGCCCAGGGCCAGCGGGGTAATGCCCTTGGCCTTGAGTGCCTCCGCCACCTGGAAGAACTCATCAAAGGTTGTCGGCGGCTGGAGGTTGTTGGCCTCAAACACCTTCTTGTTGTACCACAGGACATTGGCGCGGTGGATATTGACCGGCACAGACCAGTAGTGGCCGTCATAGGACACGATGTCCAGCACGCCCTGGGGGAAGACCTTGTCCCAGCCTTCGGACTTGTACAGGTCATCCAGCGGCTCCATATAGCCGGTCGTCACCCAGGTGTCAATCAGCTCATGGCCCATGTGCACCTGGAACGAATCCGGCGGGTCATTGCCGAGCATACGTGTCTTGAGCACGGCCTTAGCCTGGAAGCCGGCGCCACCCGCAACGGTAGCGTTGATGATCTCTACACCGGGGTTCTGCCGCCGGTAAATCTCATACAGCTTCTCCAGGCCGGCGGCCTCGCCGCCCGTCGTCCACCAGCTAAAGATCTCCAGTTTTTTCTCGGCTGTGGGTGGCGTTGTGGGCTGTGCGGGTGCCGCCGTCGGTTGCGCCCCCGGCTGAGGCCCACAGGCGGCGACCAGGAAAGTAACCATGGTGAGCAGGCTCACGGCCAGCGTGAGCCGTTGATGTTTGTGAGACATATCGGCTTCCCTCCTTCTCCTTTTTCAATCCCCTTGATCGGTCAACCAAGTGCCATTTGAAGACGCGGCAGGGCATCACCTCCTCTCTCGTCTGGTGAAATAGGCACGGATGATTATATGCCAATAGAGGGGAAAAGGGGAAATCCCGGCGGACTGGCATACCTTCTCCCAACCGGGCTAAAGCCCGGTACTGGGAGGCCCGGTACTGGGTGGGGGAGGGAACAAATGTTACCCCTTCCCCTTGCGGGGGAGGGTTGGGGTGGGGGGCAAAGTCACCCCCTCCCTATCCCTCCCCACAAGGGGAAGGGGAGTCACTGCACTATCCTGCTTATGGCGGCGTAGCCGCCGTGAGCGGTCAGATGTCACTTCTCCTCAACGGAGATCAGCACGCTGACCTGACCGTTATCTACGGTGATCGTGATGCTGGCCTTGCGCCCCTCTTTCTCATACGCGAGCATAGCCATTTGCTCGGTCATGAGCGGCTCCTCGCTCCCGGCCTGCCAGCCATGCTTGGGCATCTCTTCTTGATAGAAGGCCACAACATCCTTAAATGCGCTCGCCGTCTTATAGGTGATCATGGAGCCGAACGTGCTCTTCTCGGTCGCATCGGCCATCAGGGGGATGTCCTCGGCGGGCCCCTGACAATCGGCGGGCGGTGTGATCTCAAAGGCCTGGTTGATGTCGGTCACCTCATAGGTCCAGGTCAGCTTGCCCTCGGTATTGGGCTTGCCGAAGAGCACATCCCTGCCCTCCGCGGTGAGCGTGTACTTGACGACGTAGTTGCCATCCACCGCCACCCAGGCTTCCCCCTGGGCCCGCGTCAGGCCGCTCAAGCCCAGCAGGGCTTTCTCGTCAAAAGTATAGTGGCGGGCGCGAACACCGTTGATCGTCTGGTCAGGGCCGGCGCGACGGGCGTTGGACAGACCGCCCAGGATGTCATCGGGCTTGAATATCTCCCCCACCTCCGAGGTCTGCTCACCGGCGCTAGAGGCGATGCAGTTTCCGGCGCCTTCGCCGAACTTCATGTACTGCATATCCCCGACCTGCACGATCTCAAAGCCGCTCAGCTTGCTGGCGTCCTCGGTGCCGCTGCCCATGTAGGTAAGGCGGCTGGCGACGGGGTCTTTCGTGGCCTCCATCTTCATCTCAAAGGTCCACTGAACAGGCTTCCCTTCCTGGGTGCCCTCAAAGGCCATGGTGAACGTGGCGCGGTAGCTTTTGAGCGTGGCCAGCCCCTCCGTCACCTTCTCGGCCTGGAAGGTCTCTTCTGCGGGGGTCGGCTCAACCTCTGGCGGGGGCGGCTGTGTGGCCTCCGCCGCCGGTGCACCGGCAGCCGTCGCCTGCGTTTCCGGCTGAGAGGGGGCTGTAGCAGGCGTGGCCGTGGGGCTGGCTCCGCCGCCGGTGCAGGCCGCCAGGGCCAATGCCAGTAGCAGGAAGAGAGCCAGGGGCTTATAGGTGGGTCTCATCTCTTTTCCTCCTTATGAACTTTTATTGATACTCTGTCGTAGCAGAGTATCACCCGGTCAATGCCCTGGCCTCTGCTGGAGGGGTCAAATGCGACCTGGGTCCGAGCAAGCCCGGCATTGGCCCCATTATATCACAGATAATACCCTTCGTTAATATTATCACAAAGTGCTTTTGGCGGGATAAAACGGCCCTCACCAGAACAGAGAGAGCCCCGCCAGAGCGGGGCTCCTCGTAAGCCGAGAGGAACCCGATCGCGGGCCACACCCCTGCCCGGTTGGCGCGGCCTGGCGCGAAGGGTCACTCTGTCCATCACATTACAGGAGAATAAACTACACGGTCAATAGGAACGTAGTCCAACATGACGGCGCAGGGCCAGCGTGGCTGCAGCCAGCCCCAGGCTGGCGGCCAGCAAGCGCACACCGCGCGCCACAGTGATAAATGGCCGGTGGACCGCCTCAAAGCGCGTCTCCGGGCGGAAGACCGTCCGCGCCGCTCGGATCACATCGTCACGGGTCACGCGGTCAAGTTCGGCGAAGTAATTCGGCACAGGCGCATCAGGGCGCTCGTGCAATGCCTCGCTCGCCAGCCACCAGGCCAGCTCCAGGTTGCTTTCCAGGCCCAGCAGGGCGCGCCCCCGCAGCGCAGCCCTGGCCTCGGCCAACGCCGCCTCGCTCAGTTCCCCCTCACAGATGCGTCGGATATGGCGGTTGATGCTCAGGCGCACGCGGTTCAGGGAGCCGCCGTCACAGGTTGTGGCGATGGTGAACAGGCCAACGTCGGTATAGGCCACGATCTCAGCGGTGATGTCATAGACCAGCGCCTGTCGGTAACGCAGGTCCTCAATCAGCGCGTGTTCCAGGACCTCGGCCAGGACCTCTTGAGCGAACCGGTCGGGGTCGCTCAGGCCCCCGGTGCGCCCGCCCATAAGCAGCCCGGCCCGGTCCGTGATCTCCGGCCCGCGCAGGCGAATGCGCAAGGGGCGGCCCACCTGGGGCGGCGTGGCGGGACGCGGCGGCAGTGGCCCCGGCGCGAAGCCGCCAAAGGACGTCTGCACTTCGCGCTGGACCGCCTGCGGAGTTACATCGCCCACGACGATCAGGGTCATATTGTTAGGCAAATAGTAGCGGCGATGGTGCGCCAGAAGCTCCTTGCGGCCAATATGGGCGAGTGAACTATCCTCGCCGATAACGTAGAGGCCCAACGCCGAGCCGGGGAACATACCGCGCCGCACCGCCCGGCCCAGGTCATAGCCGAAGCCCAGGTCATCCAGCCAGACCAGCCAGCGCGAGAGCCGCCCCCCCTTCTCTTCAATAATCACGCTCCGCTCACGGTCCACTATCTCCGGCGGCAGGGTGGGGCGGAAGACCACCTCAGCCAGCCAGTCCAGGCCGAAGGCCAGGTCGGCAGCGCGCAGATGGACCTCGTAGGTCGTATCCTCATAATCCGCTGTGCCGTTCCAGGAGCCCCCGCGCCGCCGAATGGATTCCTTGATCTCCTCCTCGGTCCAGCGCTCGCTCCCCGTAAACACCATATGCTCCAGGAAGTGGGAGATGCCATTGTTGGCCTTCGTCTCATAGCGTGTGCCCACGCGCACCTGGAGCAAGAGCGCAACGGTCCCCGTGCCGGGGCGCGGCTTGCACCACACCCGCAGCCCGTTATCCAGCGTAAACCGCCTGACGTCAAACAGCCTAGCTTCCATCCAGTTATTCGTTATATCGTCTATCTTTGCCATCGTCGAGATAGTATAGCCAGGAATGAAGGAATAGGCGAATAGATAGTCTGTTCCCTAATATTTATATTTGCTGGAACTGATTGTTTAAGATAGAATGCAAATCTGGTACTTGACTACTTCGGATAATAAACGATAATATTTGGCAGTAAATGGTAGTATCTGTCCCAGAACGTTTGGAGGAGAGTTACCTGATGTCGGATAAGCCTAATCGCTACTTAGCGGACGAGGAACTTATGACTGTTGCAGAGGTTGCAGACTTCCTCAAGGTTTCGCAGAACACAGTCAGAGCTCTGACCGATCGCGGAGAACTCCATTGTTACCGGGTAGGTGGAAGAAAAGAACGTCGTTTTTCCAAAGCTGATATTCAAGCTTACTTAGCAAGGCATTCTGATCCTAATTACATATATCCTTATCCTGATGTAACATCGCTGCAAGTAGATTATATGCAAGTAGATTATAATAGACAACCTGCACCATCGCTCAGTTCTACGGCAGTTTTAAATCGTGGGCTCCATGTCCATGATTGGTACCTCATGCCAGAATCCTACTCTGAGCCTCTAATCGTTGAGGCTATTGAGCGTTTCGGAATTGGTGTCGGGGATACTATCCTCGACCCATTCTCTGGAACTGGAACCACTGTGGTGACGGCAGTATTAAAAGGCCTGAATGGAATCGGGCTTGAAGTCAATCCATTTCTCTGCTTTGCCTCGCGTGTAAAACTGAATTGGACCGTTGATCTCAATGCATTTAAGACAACAATCTCTCGGATCCTTGATGAAGCACAGCCATTATTGGAGAGCCTATCAGTAAAACAGAATCTCTTTACCCTATCTCTGCCTCCTGATGCGCTGAAGAGAGCTCAAGC
The DNA here is from genome assembly GCA_034432795.1 of Anaerolineae bacterium. Lineage (GTDB taxonomy): Bacteria > Chloroflexota > Anaerolineae > DSLN01 > DSLN01 > DAOUBF01. Next base: position 47,410 of record DAOUBF010000061.1, on the reverse strand, counting down.
CATTTTGTCCAAAGTGGATGAGCCCCAGATGCCCAGGCTATATAAATGGATAACTCAAATTGTCGTACAGAAGATACTTATTCTCAGGTATCTGATAGAGACGCACGTTCCAGAGCATATCCGCCCACATTTCCTATTGGCCCTGGCTTCTATCCTTCGCCCTGCCTCCAATATGAAGTTAACGCCTCATGCATTTGGGTCAAACACAGAGAGAGATGATGCTCCTGTTTATGACTTATTTGCTCAAAAGATCACCAAGATATATGAGGATCTTAGATACCTTCAATCGCTGAGCTATAGAACTGGGACTGGACATATTCACCACCGCGATGCTAGATTAGCAGATAGCATCAGCGATAGCCTGCTGCCCGCACGTTTGGTGGTCACATCACCGCCCTATCTCAACAATCTTGACTATACAATGCAAACCCGAATGGAACTGTTCTTTCTAAGGTTTGTAAACAACATGAAGGAATTACGAGATCTCCGAAAGGCTATGGTCATCTCTGATGCAAAAGCCATGTACAAGGATGTGACAGACTCTAAGGAGGTTGAGGACGTTCCGAGTATCCAGGAAATTGCGGCACGCCTTAGAGAAGTCCATCGTGATAAGAACTGGGGGTGGGATTATGCTTTTATGACCACTCAGTATTTTGGGGGTATGTTCAAAGTACTCAAAGCAGTGAAACCTCTCATAGAGCGCCATGGGCGCTTTATCCTGATTGTTGGGGAGTCGGCTCATAGTGGTATCAGAATCCCTTTACCCGAAATCTTGGCTGAACTGGGAGAGAGAGCCGGATATAAGTATGAAGAGATCAATATCTTGCGCCGACGCCGCAGTTCTTCTCATAGCTATGATCTCTGTGAATCGGAGGTGATCTTACAGAAGAGATGACAGCCGCCCATGAGAAGTGGGGTCAGTTAAAGATTCACGCACCATTTTTGAAGCCGCCTTTGCTAGACCCTCCGAAAGGGGTGCTGAGAGAGTAAAAGTGGACTCTTTGGTTTGAATCCTCTGTTGAATTAGCTCCAGCATCCTATGTGTCTCGGGAAGTTGGGTAGGTTCCAGGATTCTAGCAAAATTTTCTTTTGTTCCCCCATAGGCCTCGTTCAGTCTAAGTTCGAACTTGCCCTGCTCCGCGTTCATCTCCATACTGTATATGAGAAATAAGATCGGCATATCAGGAGGGGGATTATCCAAAGCATCCAAGGGTAAACTTTTCAATTCAACCTGGGTAGTAGCCCTCATATAGCGATAGAGGACGTCCTGTATCGCCCAGACCATTCGCTTATTCCATTTTTCACACGCATAGGCTTTCGCAAGCACCTGTACCATCATCCTGCTAATGATCTGCCTGAAGTTGATACCATACCTCAGCCTCTTTTCTGTAGCCCGTCCTTGGAGCACATCATGGAAAGATCGCAATATATCTCCGGTGGTTGTCGTGCTACAAGCCATAACTTCAAGAACGACAAAGTCCATAACCTCTTGCCTGCCGATATTATAAAGCGAGAGGATGTAATCAATACGTCCCATCGGTAAACTGATCTCCGGAATAACAATAATCTCGGCCCCTTCTCGTGAACCCAAAAGGCGGCTCGCATCTAAGAAAACACGACGGTCCTGGACAAATCGGATAGGACAGATCAGGTGGGGATAGGGTTCTAATAAGCCCACCCCGCGATGCCAAACACTACAAGCACCAAAGGGAATATTCGGATCATAGTCACGATGCTGGCTTGGTTTGACGCATCTATGCCGAGAAAAGGGCATTCGTATTCTCTCCGCACCCTTAGAGCTTCTGGTGATCTTGAATGAGCTGGATAACCGAAGACCTCGGAGACTCCACGTTCATAGCTTTTTCGTGTGGTCATGTTTTCCTCAAACCTCCCCAAAGTATGCCAGATATCTTAGGGAAGTATAGCTGGGAACAAGTGAATGGGCTAATAGCGAGGGTTGGACGTTCTGTTGCCTGCTCCCTTGCCCTGAATAAAATAACAGCGACATGCAGCGAACACAGATATCCGCAGGAGGGGCCGCGCGCCTTTCGCGCCTGGGCGAGGTGATCGCCGTCTTCGGCAAGCTGGGCCTCATCGGCTTCGGCGGCCCGGCAGCGCATATCGCCCTGATGGACGATGAGGTCGTGCGCAAGCGCGGCTGGATCACACGCGACCACTTTCTGGACTTGCTCGCCGCGACCAACCTGGTCCCCGGCCCGAACTCCACCGAGATGGCCATCCACCTGGGCTACCTGCGCGCCGGGCTGCCCGGCCTGATCGCCGGGGGCGTCGCCTTCATCCTCCCGGCGATGGGCATTGTCCTCGCCCTCGCCTGGGCCTATACGCGGTTCGGTACACTCCCTCAGGTGGATATGCTGCTCTATGGGCTGAAGCCCGCGATCATCGCCATCATCGCCCAGGCAACCTACCGGCTGGGGCGTTCTGCCCTGACGGACTGGAAACTGGTGGTGCTCGGCGTGGCCGCGTTCATCGGGGCAGCGGCAGGCGCCGATACCGTGTTGGTGATGCTGGCGGCGGGCGTGGTCGGCGTCTTCCTGTACGCCCCACCCCCCTGGCTGCGCCTGGGGATGTCTGCTCTGGCCACTTGGGGAATGCTCCTGGGGTCGGCCCCCCCAACGTCAGATAACCGCCTGGTGGGACTGGCGCTCTTCTTCCTGAAAGTGGGGGCCTTGCTTTTCGGCAGTGGCTACGTCCTGATCGCCTTCATTGAGAAGGAGATTGTCGGCCAACTGGGCTGGCTGACGCGACAGCAACTCGTGGACGCCATCGCCGTCGGCCAGATGACGCCGGGGCCTGTCCTGACGACGGCCACGTTCATCGGCTATCTGATCGCGGGCGTGCCGGGCGCTGTTATCTCCACCATCGCCATTTTCCTGCCCTCTTTCCTGATCGTCCTGGCGCTCGGCCACTGGATGCCCCGGCTGCGGGCCTCCCGAACAGCGGCGGCCTTCCTGCGCGGTGTGAACGCCGCCGTAGTGGCCGTCATGCTTCTGGCGCTGATCGCGCTGGCCCGCGCCGCAGTGGTGGACGTATGGACCGGGTTGATTGCGCTGGTGGGGCTGGGGCTATTGCTGCGCACCCGCGTGGATAGCACCTGGCTGCTGGGTGGAGCCGCCATTCTGGGGCTGATCATCCGCCTGATGGCCCCCCGGGGTTGAGGTCACTTCAACGCCTCCACAATCGCCCGCACGTTGAACTTCATCATGTCTATATAGGTCTCGGCGCCGCTGCCAGGCCCCCCTAGCGAATCGGTGTAGAGCCTGGTAACGACCTTGACCCCGGCATCACGGGCGATCTGTTCGGCGAACTTCGGGTCCACCGTGTTCTCGGTGAAGATCGCCTTCACGCCTGCCGCCTTAATCGCCTCAATCAGGCCCGCGATCCCCTGGGCCGAGGGTTGGGCCTCCGCGCCGCTGGCCGGGAAGAGCGCGCCGATAACCTCAAAGCCGTAGCGTTCGGCGAAATAGCCGAAGGTGTCGTGGCTGGTCACCAGCTTGCGCTGCTCCGGCGGAACCTGGCTCACCTGCTCCACGATCCAGGCATCCAAATCGTTTAACTGGGCTATATAACCAGCGGCATTGGCAGTATACACGTCATGCCCAGCAGGATCGGCCTGGATCAGGCCATCCCGAATCCGCTCTACATAGTGGATGACGTTGCGCACATCAAACCACAGGTGCGGGTCGGCGACCTGCTGGCCTCCCTCCTCCATTGTGCGCAGTTTCAGACCCTGGGCGCATTCCACGATGAGAGGCGCGCCCCCGGCGCTGCGCAGCACAGGCTCCAGAAACGCCTCCAGCCCGGCCCCATTCTTGAAGAGCACCTGCGCCCGACCGACTGCGGCCAGGTCGCCAGGGCGCGGCTCAAACGCATGCGGGTCGGCATCGGGCGGGAGCAGCACCGTGACCTCGGCGCGGTCGCCGGCGACGTTGCGCACCAGGTCACCAATGATCGTCGTCGTGGCCACCACCTGAAGCCTGCCCGCGCCGGGACGGCTGAGGGAATCTGCCGGTGGCGCGCCGCACCCGTTGGCGGCCAGCAACGCGCCCAGGGCCAGAAGAGCTACAACCGCCATTCCGAGTCTGCGCCTGGTCATCCTCTGCTCCTCTAAATGAAAATTATTTTCAATAGTGGGATTTTAAGCGGAGGCCCCTCGCCTGTCAAATGGCCGGGGGACGCGCTCCCGGCTATAATCGCTGTACCATGACGACGAACGACAGACAGACCCGGCGCACGCTGGAGCACCTGACGCTGCTCTTGCAGAAGAGCGGCCATGCGCTGGCGGCCTATCTGGTTCAGCCGCAGGCCGGAGAGGACGAGGTGGACCTGCTCCTGCTTGTGCCCGATGAGGAGATGGAGAAATTAGGTGAGACAATAGCGGCGGTCGCTGGCGCGCATCTCGCGGTGATCCCGGACGTCGGGCCGGATACGTTTCGCCTCCTGAGCGCAGCGGGGCTGCCCGGCCCGCGCCTGCGTGCCTTCCCCGCTTCCCGGCGTAATGACTTCCTGGCCCAGGCGGCCTCGCGGCCTGGGCGGGTGCTTTTTGACCACCCCGGCATCTTCACGCGAGGCCCCAAAGGGTATTGACAGGCCACAAAAGCGTCATATACTAGAATTGGCAGAGTTAATCCCTATGGTGCACATGATTTCCTGCGAGAACTGAACGTCCTGGGACCGTTTCGCTTTGACTTGCCTGGCGATCTGTTTTCGCGTTTCGTCCGTTACCAGCGAATAGCCTAAAAGGGCCAGGGGGGACAAATGAACCGCGTTCTGAGCAGTGTGCGAAGTTGGTTAGGACCACTCACACTTATTACGCTCGCAGTCGTTCTGGCCATCATCTTTGGAAGGTTACGAGAACGGGCAGAGCCAGCGCCCCCGACCTTTCAGTCATCCCTCCCCGGTCCATCACCCACTATAGAATCCCCTCTTCCCACGATGCCACCGGTCCAGACACGCCGGTATTCCACTCCAACGCCTCTGCCGAATCAAGGTGTATGGGTTGGTCCTGCCAGCGAGGTGACTTTAACCGGGGAAGATATAACCATTGAGGCATTATCTAACCTTGACCTGGACGATGATACGCTGGTCAGCAGGGCCAGCGTGCGAGGGGGCGGGATCACAATCGTAACCGTTGATCTCAGAACTGGGCAGGTACAACGTCTGAGTCAGGTTGCTGAGCGAGGTATTGAAGGGCCGCGTATCTCAGGACGCCACGTTGCCTGGGCGGAGTATCCAGTACAAATGAATGATGTGGGTCAGTTGCATGTGTTTGACCTCATGCAGACACGTGAATTCACGGTGGAGCAGGGCCTTATCCATTGGCCAGACTTGAAAGATAGCCTACTAGTCTGGCAAGAGAGCCACGCTAGTGGGATAGGGATCTACGGCTACGATTTGGCGACAAATCAGGCGATCGCTATTGCCGTGGGTCCGGCTATCTATTCATTCCCGCGCGTCTGCTCCAGGCAGTGGGTCATTTACCTGAAACAGGGGCTTCAGGAGCATTGGCCGAGTATCGTTGACCTACATGCCTACAACTTGCTAACAGGCGAGGATATTTTAATTGGCCAGGTACTTTTTCCGCGCAGTGCCTCTGTCGGGCAGCAACATGCGTGTGATGGACAGCGAGTTGCCTGGCTCGGTGCCCGAGCGACAGGTGCAACGTTGACCTTCGAGCAACATCTTTATGACCTGGCGACACGCACAGACCGGATATTGAATCTACCTAACCCCGGCGCGGCTTACCACGTTCTGATTGAGGGCGATTTCTTGATCAGCGTGGTCGGCTATGATCTTCAGCGGGATATACCGTTTAATGTGCTCTGGGGCCTCCCACCCGATCAAATCACTGGCGGCCAGTTGGTATTATCAAATAACAGGTTGGCTTGGACAGCCCAACCTTATGGTGGCTCGCAGCATCTATATACGGCGTTTATCATCCGTCAGCCATGAAAGAGGTAGAACATGAACCGCTTGCTGGTCGCCATCGTCCTGGTTGGGCTATTCCTGCTGGCCCCAGACAGCTTCCCGGCCAGGTCTCAGCCTCTTTCCCAACCACACCGACAGGTTCTGGTTCCGCCTCTGACTACGCGTCGTACTTGGCTGCCTATAGTTACACGAGATTATTGTGTTACCAAGTGCTGGTCCGGTGTGCATCTGGGCAACAGGACGAACGATTGGCTCAGCGTCATGCTTCAGCGAATTGACCCTAACCAGGGTGGACAATGGCCCTATGCGGTCGTCTTCCTCAGCGATCAGGTCTATGAGATTCATCGCTACCCACGTAGCGATCCTTACTACCCATGCCAAGTGCAATACGCCATACCACGATCGGATAGACCCGTAATCTTTGACTATATCAGGCGGGCGGCACAAGCAGGCGTTAAGGTTATCATCCGCATTTACCCTTCGCCTGGGAACTTCATAGATTGGGATGACCCAGCCCATCAGAACCATCATCTCTCCTCGGGTCCACCAGTGGGGCCGGATGGATATTGTCGGCCCGACCTCTATAGAAGTAAGGGAGACTTAGGTGATGAGATGGGAGCCATTCACAATACGAATATCGCTAACGGTTTCAGTGAATTTGGCTTTGAGGCTGCCAATGAACCTAACGCGGAGTGGTATACATTCAACAGCATCCCCGCTGTCTTTAACCGAATAGCATGGGAAGAAATGGACATCTACTTCTCAGCGATTTATGACTGGGTTCATACATATTACTCACCAAATATACGTGTGCTAACCCCACCTATGGCTCAAAGTCTGTACGCTGAAGGGGTCGACATTGCAGATGTGTTTACCCCACCACTTTGTGAGTTCAGGCAATTAATAGAGGGCGGAACCGGGTATGACACAATGGTAAATACTTATGGCATCAAGAACGATGGTGTGGACTGGCACAACTATTGGATTCTGTATCGGGAAGATTATGCTCTCTGCCCGTATGGACAGCATGTCTCCATCTATTTTCCACAATGGATGAAAGATGCCATCCGTGCTAACCAGAAGCCCACGACGATTAGCGAGGCAGACCTAGCCTCACCATGGCAAGGGATGGGTAACCCCTTGCCCGACAAGACCTCAGGTAATAATCCTGAGCTAGCAGCCGACTCAATGCGCTTCTTTTTCTGGAGCGAGTGGTACTTTGGCGGAGGTTATCACTATGGGGTTCGTCCCTCTGCCAACTCCTGGCTGCTGACCGACAATACTGGGAACCCTGAACATGACTGGCATGAGGCATATTACAGCGGCGGTCTGGAGCATGATTGGTTTCGCTTATGGTATACAGGCAGCGAGTATTGATGAGGCTAGGACCGGCGACTTCCTGGCCCAGGCGGCCTCGCGGCCTGGGCGGGTGCTTTTTGATCATCCCGGCATCTTCACGCGAGGCCACCTGTCAGGATTTCTTAACCGTTTCTAAACCAAAGGGTATTGACAGGCCACAAAAAGCGTCATATACTAGAATCGGCAAAGTTAAGCTCCAAGGGACACGTGGTTCCCTCTGGAAGCTGGACGTTCTGAGGCCGGTCCGCTCCGGTCGGCTCAGATCACCGGCGGGTGACCTTACATCAAGAGCGTGCCACAGAAGTGGCTCTATCCGGCGGCAAGCGGCTTCAGGGCAACGCCCGGCCCAACCCAGAGGCTCGGCATCCCCGCTGAGTTGCGCCACTCCTTGGGGCTTAACGTTATGATCCCCCGCCTTCTCCGGTTACCACACCCGCCGCCCCAGCACGTTTAACGGCGTCGTGGTGATCAGGTTCACCAGCACTGGCCCATAGGCGATCACGATCAGGACGGCGGCAATCGCCAGCCAGGGCCGCCATTGGTCCAGGATCGCCGGCGCCTCCTCCGGCCCGGACAGCGCCTCCGCCACCGGGATTTCCACCCGCGCTTTCTCCCTGGATAACAGCGGCGTCAACACGATGTTGAGGAAGAACAGGACACCGCTCAGGAACAGGATGGAGCCGCCGATACCCACCAGGGGCAGGAGCGCCTGCCACTCCGGCTGAAGGGGCAGATACGTGGCCGCGCCGATCGCCGTGCGGCGCGGCATACCCAATAGCCCCAGCCGGTGCAGCGCGTTGGCGAAAATGGCCATACCAATGAACCAGGTCCAGGCCTGCGCCAGGGCGACGTTCTTGCTCCACAGCACCTTGCCCGTCAGATAGGGCCACAGCCAGTACAGGATGCCCATGAAGGTCAGCGTGACCGCCGTACCCACCGTCAGGTGGAAGTGGCCCGGCACCCAGGCGGTGTTGTGCACCGCCAGGTTGACGTTGTACGAGGCGTTCACCAGGCCGCTGATGCCGCCGAAGGCGAACAGGATCATCGCCAGCACCTGCGCCGTGAACGAAGGCTCGCCCCAGGGCAGGTGGCGGATCCACATCAGCCAGCCCGTGCCGCCACGCGCCCGCCCGCCCAACTCCAGCGAGGCGACGACGTTAAAGAACGTCAGCAGGCTGGGGAAGAACACGCCGAAGGTGAACACGGCGTGGACGAACTTCCAGCCCTGCCCCACGCCGGGATCGGTGTATTGATGATGCAGCCCCACCGGGATAGAGAGGATCAGGAAGAGGATAAACGAGGCACGCGCCATCGGGTCACTGAACAGCTTGCCCCCGGCCTGCTTGGGCACCATCGTGTACCACGACACATAGGCGGGCAGCAGCCAGAAGTACACAATGGGATGGCCGGTGAACCAGAACAGCGTCCGCGCCAGGAGCGGGTCTGTGCCGCCCACCATGCCCAATGACCAGGGGATGAGCAGGAAGACCATCTCGGCGGCCACGCCGAAGGTGGCAATCGTCCACATCGTCATGGTGACCAGCGACATGAAGGCCGCCAGCGGCGTGCGCACGCCGGGGTTGTCCCGGCGCCAGCGGCGATAGGTCAGCACCAGGTTCACCAGCACCAGCCACGTGCCTGCGACGACCAGCGTCAGGCCGATGTAGAAGGCGGGATGCGCCTGGAGGGGCGGGTAGAAGGTGAATAGGACAGTGGCATCGTTGCTCAGCAGCGGCCAGGCCGCCAGGAGCAACCCGGTGGTCATCAGCCAAAAGGTGAACCAGCCCAGCCGCAGGCTTGCCAGGGGCCGGTTCAGGCGATGCACGGTCACGAACGTCAGGAAACCGCAGATGAAGAAGGTCGTCCATACGAGCACGTTGAGCACGCCGTGCAGCGTCAGGCCCTGATAGTAGCTCTTGATGATCGGCGAGAGCAGCGGATACAGATTAATGCCGGCGTGCTCCAATCCCTGGAACAGGCCCATGAGCAGGCCGATGCTCAACGCGATCAGGGCGACGATAAAATACGCGGTGCTCAGGCGGTGCTCGCTGCGGAACGGTTGCACAGATGCGGTGATAGACATGCGTGAGCCTCCTTACTCTACAATGACTTTGCCGAACATCAGGTGATGCCCGACGCCGCAGTACTCCTGGCAGATGAACAGGTACTCGCCGGGCGTGTTGAAGCGCGTGGTCAGGCGCGAAACCTGGCCCGGCAGGAGCATCATGTTCACGTCCGTGTTCTCAATCTTGAGGCCGTGAGTCACATCCTTGCTGGTGGCGATGAAAGTGACAGTGGACCCGGCGGGGACGCGGATCTCATTCGGCGTGAACTGCCAGGTCTGGGCCACGATCACGACCTCGTAGCGGCCCGGCGCAAGCTGGCGCAGCCCCGGCTGGTCAAACGGCGGCGAGGAGGCCAGCGTCTGCGGGTCCACTCGCCCGGCCACGCCCGGTAATTGAATGCCGATAGCGAAGGCGCTCAACGCAATCGCCACCATCATGGCAATGGGGATAGCAATGCTGGGCAGGATCCACAGCGATTCAAACACGTAGAAGCGAAAGCGGTCGTTCATGGCTGCGGCAACCCCCTCTGCAGCAGTTGCAGATAGACGTTCGCCCACAGAATGGCGATGATGAACAGGTAGATCACCGTGATGAGCAACGCCCCCTTAGGCGGCTCGTGGACCTCCTGTTCCCTGGTCGGTTCATGTTCCGGCATCCTGGCATCTCCTTTCTATATGAATCTGAGCAGATCATAGACCTGTCATCTTGAGCGCAACGCCCCTCTCTCCCCTCCCCCCCTCCTCCATCCAGGGGGAGGGAACTTCTGAGCCTACCTGGGATAGCATAGAAACAGATGCGCGGCCTCATAGACCAGGCGCGTTGCCCCCTGGCTGGCCGCCTCACGCAAGACCAGCCGGATGTCGCGGATCACCCGATCTACATCCAGGGTCAGATCATGGTATTCGGCGCGGATCAGGCCGCGCTCATCCACGATAACAAAGCGATTCTCGTGAACGAAGGCATAGTCGCCATGGCTGTGACCGCCCTGTCCCTCGGAAGGCTGGGCGGTCTTCTCATAATAGACGCCGAACCCGCCACCGATCGCCGCCTTGATCGTTGCCGGGTCGCCCGTCAGGAAACGCCAGGCCCCGGGGTCGGCCTGGAAGTGCGCAGCGTAGTCGCGCAGGACCTCCGGCGTGTCGTGCTCCGGGTCAAAACTCATGGAGACCAGGACGACCGGGTTTCCTAATAACCCCTCTGCCCGCAGGCGTTCCTGGAGCAGGCACATCTGCGCGGTCATTGTCGGGCAGGCGGTGGTGCAGCGCGTGTAGATGAAGTTAATCACGGCAATCCGGCCATTCAGGTCGGCATCACTGAAGGGCTGGCCATTCTGGTCGGTGAGCGCGAAGGTGGGAGCAGGCGCGACACGCGGCAAGACCTGGACCGGCCTGCCTAAGGCAAAGCCCAACGTCGCTAAGACGAGCACACCCAAGCCAATATAGAACTTGCGCATGTCGGTCTTATTTGGCAGGATAGCGTATCTTTCTCACTTTATGCCAGATGTGCTTGGGCACAAGGGACAAATATCACCCTTTTAAGATGACATTCGTCCTATATCGGCCTTTCGCGGGATCAATTCACCTTTTGTGTCATTACATGACACAACGTTATGATATAGTACACTTGAACAGACGTTCGGGGATGTACCGGTTCTGGGGCATACGACAAGATGCAGACGGAGCCATCGTCGAACGGAATACGGTGAGCATGGGTTTCAGAAAGGAGATTCGGCGATGTATCAGAAATACGTGATTATCGGCAACCTGGGCGCAGACCCCGAGCTGCGCTATACCCCCAGCGGGCAGGCCTACGTGCAGTTCTCGCTGGCCGCCAACCGCGAGTGGACCACCGACGCGGGCGAGGAGCAGAAGGAGACCACCTGGTTCCGCGTGGTGGTGTGGGGCAAGCAGGCAGAAAGTTGCCATGCCTATCTGAGCAAGGGACGGCGTGTATTGGTAGAAGGTGAGCGGTTACGGGTCAGCCCCTACCTCAAGCGCGACGGCCAGCCGGCTGCGTCGCTGGAGTTGACTGCCCGCACCGTGCGTTTCATGGACGCGAAGGGCAGCAATGGCAGCGCCACGCCCGACGCTGCCGGGGATCTCGCCGCTGCCGACCCAGAGCAGGATGAGTTCCCCTTCTAAGGCCCCATGCGCTCTCTCCGGCGCAGCTCGTTGAACGCGAGCGGCCTCAGCCCCTCCCTGAGGCCGCTCGCTTGCTTTTAGGGATCTCGCCCAGCACCCCCAGCCCCAGCGCCTCCAACTCCGCCCGGCTGCGCACGGTCGGGTCCAGGTAATCCACCAGAAACGCCAGCGCCACCCCGGCGATCAGCGCCAGCCCCAGGCGCAAGGGCAGGTTAAGGCGGCTGCTCAGGCCCGGTGGGGCCACGCTCACTATAACCGGGTCCAGGGGCGTGACCACCGCCCCGGACCCGACCTGGGGGAAGACGTCACGGTTGCGTGTTTGCAAGACGCGCGTGGCCGCCTCCGCGATGGCTTTCAACTGCCCCGCGTCCGGCCAGTTCTGGATGTACACCACCAGCAGGCTGCGCTGGTTGTCGGCGGCGATATGCCCCTGAAGCTGCCCGGCATCTATCGCCACGCCAGCCGCCCGCAGTTCCTCACCCACCGCCATGGCGAAGCTCCCGGTGCGCACCCAATCGGCCAGACCATTGGCGATGTACTCCGAGGTCAGCCAGGCTTTGTAGCGTGGGTCCTCAAAGAACGCACTTCCCACTTCCTCTGGCGGCTGACCAACCGCGTAGCGCATCGCCGTGCTGTAGCCGGACGGCGTGGGTTGCGGAAAAGCTGCAAATAGCAGTCCCCGAATGCTGCCCGGCAGCGCCCCTGCCAGGGTATAGGCCGCCAACGCCAGCACGGCAGCGACCGCGAACGGCGCTACGACCAGCGGCCAGCGGCGTACAATGACGGTCCAGAGGGCACGGAGTTCCATAAGCCTTGGGATTGTCCTTGCTCTTCTAAGAGTGTCATCAGCTTGCGCTGGAATACGCGCTTATCAAACTGGCGGGCGTGCTGGCGGATCACGTCGGGGTTGAAATCGCGCGGGTTGAAACGGCACACCGCCTCGGCCAGCGCCTCCGGCGTCGGTTCGCGGAAGAACAGGCCGGTCACCCCCTCAATCACCGTGTCCAGCGCACCACCGGCGGCATAGGCGATCACCGGTCGGCCCGCCGCCTGGGCCTCTACCGGCGCAATGCCGAAATCCTCATAGCCAGGGAAGAGGAAGGCGCGGCAACGAGCGAACAGGCCCGGCAGTTCGGCGTCGGGTACGCGCCCCAGGAAGCGGACGTTCGGCCCAGCCAGCGCCTCCAGCCGCGCCCGGTCGCGCCCCTCCCCGGCGATCAGCAGGGGCAGCTTCAACGCCGTGAACGCCTTCACCGCCAGGTCCACGCGCTTGTAGGGGATCAGGCGCGAGACGACCAGGAAGTAGTCACCGTCTTCTGCTGTGGCCGTCTGGGTGAACCGCCCGGTATCCACCGGCGGGAAGATCAGGGCCGAGTCACGGCGATAGACCTTGGCGATGCGACGCTGCACCTCGGTGGAGATAGCGATGAACTGGTCCACGCGGTCCGCCGCCAGCCGGTCCCACTGGCGCAACCACAACAAAATGGGCTTGAGCAGCGCATTTGCCAGCGGGCCGATGGCCTCGCGTTCGGCATAGGCCGGGTAGGTCCACAGGAAACGACTCGGCGTCAGGCAATAGCACAGATGGGTTGTGCCGGGTGGGGTGATCACACCATGCGCGAAGCCGCTGCTGATGGACAGCACCACATCGTAAGCGCTCAAATCAAAGCCCTCAAAGGCCAGCGGATACAGGGGCAGGAAGGGCTGGTGATGCCGGTGGATGAAGGGCAACCGGTCCAGCCAGGAGACGCGGATGTCCCACGTCCGATAATCCGGCGGCATGGCCTCCGGCCAGAACATGCTGGTGTAAATCGGCGCCTGGGGCAGCAACTCATGGACGGCTTCCAGCACTCGCTCGGCGCCGCCGTATTGGTTCAGCCAGGAGACGACGATGGCGACCTTCAAAACCCTACCCTGCGTTCCGTGCAGTTTGTCGGGTAATGAGTATATCCCGAATGAGGCAAAGGTCAACTGCCGACGACGCCGTAGACGGCGTAGGGACGAGGCGGCGCTTCGCTCCTACATGGGCCGCGCTCAAGCCACACCGTTAACGGTGGGGTGCTCCGGATTTGTGGGGGAAACACCGCCCGTAAACGGTACCGTAAACGGTGCGGCGTAGGGGCACAGGGGCGCCGTGTCCCTACTGCCCAGTACCGGGCTTCAGCCTGGTTCATTGTTGGCTGAGCGATTGACCAATTCACACGGCCCGATGTATCATAGCAGCATGTCTGAGGACGATCCCTATGACCTCCTGGCCCGCTATTACGACCTGGAGCACGGCGACATCAGCGTGGATGTACCGCTCTATCTGGATTTCGCCCGGCGCAGTGGGGGGCCGATCCTGGAACTCGGCTGCGGTACGGGGCGTCTGCTCGTCCCGCTCGCCCAGGCCGGTTATGAGGTCGTGGGGGTGGACCGCTCGGCGGCGATGCTGGCGCGGGCCGAGGCCCGGCTGGCAGCGGCAGGGTTATCCAATCGCGTCACGCTCATCCAGGCCGATGTGACCGACTTCCATCTGGATCAGCGCTTCGGCCTGGCGCTGTTCGCGCTCAACACGTTTATGCACCTGACCGATCAGGCCGATCAGATCGCGGCGCTCACCTGCGTTCGCCGTCACCTGCGCCCCGGCGGCCTGCTCATCCTGGACCTGCCCGGCCCATCTGAGCCTTTCCTGATCCAGCCGGGGCTGATCCTCAGCAGCCAGTTCCAGACCGCTGAGGGTAGCACCGTTCTCAAGCTGACCGACAGCCACTACGACCGGGCGCAGCAGATGGAGGAAATCACCACCATCTACGATGAGACCGGTGCAGACGGTGTCACGCGCCGCATCATCGTCCCCCTGCGCCTGCGCTACGTCTTCCGCTATGAGCTGGAGCTTTTGTTGCACCTGGCCGGGTTGCGCCTGGAAGCGGTGTACGGCGACTACGATCTGCGCCCGTTTGATGAGGAGGCGCCGCGCCTGATCGCGGTGAGCACCCCCCACCCCAGCCCTCCCCCACAAAGGGGGGAGGGGGCGAGTTCCCTCCCCCCTTTGTGGGGGAGGGGCAGGGAGGGGGTGAGAGGGCAAGTGAGAGATCACCCATGAGCCGGTTGATACGTATAGGGCTACTTGTGGCAACGCTTCTCATCGGCTGTGCGCCAGCCACACCCGGCCCGACGCTGGAGCCCACGCGACCGCTTGCCGTCGCACGGGAATGCCTCGGGGGCCATCCTGCGCCGCAGCCGGTGACGATCACAGCAGCGGATGGGGTGCAACTGGCGGCGACCTTCTATCCGTCCAGCGCCGGGGAAGGCCAGCGCGCCCCCGCCATCCTGCTCCTGCATATGGTGGGGCGCAACAAGGAAAGCTGGGGGGACTTCGCCCGCTTTGTCCAGGAGTGCAGCCACTATGCGCTCTTGGCCCTGGACCTGCGCGGGCATGGTGCCAGCGGCGGCTCGCAGGAGTGGGACAAGATGCCCCAGGATGTCGCTGCCGCCTGGGCGGCCCTGACCCGGCGCCCTGAGATTGACCCGGAGCGGACGGCCATCGTGGGTGCCAGCATCGGCGCCAACCTGGCGCTGGTTCAGGCAGCCAGCGAGCCGCGCATCCGGGGCGTCGTCTTGCTCTCGCCGGGGCTGGAGTATCGCGGCATCAAGACCGCCGACCCTATGCAGGCATACGGCCAGCGACCGGTTTTGATCGCCGCTGCGGAAGGCGACAGCTATGCCGCCGATTCGTCGCGCAAGCTGAATGACCTGGCTCAGGGCGCACACCACCTGGAGATGTTCACGGGGAACGCGCACGGCACCGACCTGCTGAGCGCGCAGCCAGCGTTACGCTGGCTGATCCTGGAGTGGCTGGAGAAGATGCTAGGCTGACTCGCCTGATGTGCTTAAAGTCTCTTCCCAGAACAGCCGCCGCAACGCACTGAGGGCACGGTACTGCAAGGCCCGCACGGCCTCGGCGCTGCTCCCCAGCCTCTCGGCGACCTCCGCCGCGCTCAGGCCCGCGCCAAAGCGCAGTAGGATGACCTGCTTCTGCTCTGGGCTGAGGCGGCTCAGCACCTGGCGCAGCCAGTCGGCGAACTCGGTGCGCTCCAACGCCAGGCTCACCGCCTCGTCCTCGTCCCCCAATCGCTCATCCCACACCTCCACCCACCCCGGCGGCGAACGCCGGAAGTGATCGATCAGCCGGTGGCGAGCGATCTGGAACAACCAGGCCCCCAGCCCCTGGTCGGCGAACGTGCCGCTGTGCAGCGCCATCAGCGCCCGCAGGAAGACGTCGCTGGTGAGGTCCTCGGCGAGATGGGCATCGCCCAGGCGACGGTAGAGGAAGCGATAGATGCGCGGGGCATACAGATCGTATATCTCGCCAAGCGCCTGAACATCCCCTGCGTTGGCGCGAGATAGAAGTCCGCCCTCGTGATCCTGTGCCCCCCGCAACACCGGCCGCCCTCGCCTGATGTATTATACCCCTGTCCTCTTCTAAGGCAAAGAGCGCCTGAGCGAGGGTGCATTTCAAATTTGGGGCAACCGGAACCGGGCTTCAGCCCGATTCTGCCCCACCCCAGCCCTCCCCCACAAAGGGGGGAGGGAGTGACTCTCCCCCCTTCCCCTCCGACTAGGGGAGGAGGCAATTCCCTCCCCCTGGGTGAGGGAGGGGGTGATATATCCCCTACGGCAATACACGGCAGACCAGCCCCTTCAGGTACTCCCCTTCGGGAAAGCTCAACAGGATAGGGTGGTCCGGCCCATGCGACAGCCGGGCGATGATCTGGGCCTCGCGACCGGCGTCCACTGCCGCGCCGAAGACGATCTTCTGGAACAGGTCGGGCGTGACCAGCCCGGAGCAGGAGAAGGTGAACAGCAGCCCGCCGGGGCGCAGAAGCTGGAACGCCAGCCAGTTGATGTCCTTATACCCCCGCGTGGCTCGTGGCAACTGCCCGGCGCTATGCACAAACTTGGGCGGGTCCAGCACGATGGCGTCAAAGCGACGGCCTGCGGCGCGGAAACGGCGCAGTTCGGCAAACACATCGCCCACAATGAACTCGTCATCGCGCCCGGCAAAGCCATTGAGGGCCATATGCTCTCGCGCCAGCGCCAGCGCCTCGGCGCTGGAATCTATGTGGACGATGCGACCGGCGCCCGCCGCTGCCGCATACACACCAAAGGCGCCGGTATAGGCAAAGGCATTGAGCACCTCCGCCCCCGGCAGCGCACGCAACATTTGCTGGAACATCCGCCGGTTCTCCCGCTGGTCCAGGTAAAAGCCCGTCTTCTGCCCACCCCGCATATCCACCAGGAAGCGCAGGCCATGCTCGCGGATGCCCACCAACGGCGGTGGCTCGGCGCCCCACAGCCGGCCCGTGACCGGTGTCAGCCCCTCTTTCTCGCGCACGTCCACATCGCTGCGCTCAAAGATGCCCTCCGGCGCCAGCAGGTCGGCCAGGAGGGCCACCAGAAGCGCCTTGTGGCGATCTATCCCCAGCGTGAGGAACTGCACCCCCAGGAAGCGGTCGTAGCGGTCCACGACCAGCCCCGGCAGCCCATCGCTCTCGGCATTTACCAGGCGATAGGCGTTGGTATGGGGGTCCGCCGCCAGGGGGGCGCGGCCCGCGATGGCCCGTTCCAATCGCCGCCGCCAGAAGCCCTCGTCAATGGCCTCATCCACCTCCCAGGTGAGCAGGCGGACGACGATCTGCGAGTGGCGATTCAACGTGCCCCTGGCGAGGAACGCGCCCTGGGCGTCGCGCACCTCCACAATATCCCCATCTGCGGGGTCGCCCTGAATGCGGGCAATCGCGCCGGAGAAGACCCAGGGATGCCGTTGACGGACCGGTTTATCGCGGCCCGGCTTGAGGAACACAGCCGGTGGGGTCATCCATGGCGGCGCATGAAGCGCTCTATGCGATTGAGCGCCTCTTCAATTTGAGGCAAGGCAGTGGCATAGGAGCAGCGCACGAAGCCCGCGCCGCTCTCACCGAAGGCGCTCCCCGGCACCACTGCCACCCGCTCCTCTTCCAGTAGCTTTTGGGCGAAGGTCTCATCGTCCATGCCGGAGCGGGCAATAGAGGGGAAGGCGTAGAAGGCGCCGCGTGGCTCAAAGCAATCCAGCCCCAGCGCATTCAGCCCGGCCACAATCGTGCGCCGCCGCACGTCATACTCGGCGCGCATGGCCTGGACATATTCCTCGCCCTCTTTAAGTGCAACCAGGGCGGCCATCTGCGCGACGGTCGGCGCCGACATGATGGTGTACTGGTGCACCTTGCGCATCGCGGCCAGGACCTCCGCGGGCGCCGCCGCGTAGCCGATGCGCCAGCCGGTCATGGCGTAGCTCTTGGAAAAGCCGCCCAACAGGATAGTGCGCTCGCGCATCCCCGGCAGGGAGGAGAAACAGGTGTGCGTGATACCATACACCAGCCGGTCATAGATCTCATCGGAGATGACCAGCAGGTCGTGGCGCTGGGCGACATCGGCGATCTCCAGCAGGCGCTCGCGGGTCATCACCGCGCCGGTGGGGTTATTGGGATAGCCGATCAGGATGGCCTTGGTGCGCGGCGTGACGGCGGCCTCCACCACATCGCCGGTCACCTGAAAGCCATCCTCCACCCGTGTGGGCACAATCACCGGCTGGCCCCCGGCGAAGACGACCTCCGGTGCGTAGGCCACAAAGCAGGGCTGGGGGACAATGACCTCGTCGCCGGGGTCCACGATAGCGGTCAGGGCCAGGTACAGCGCCTCGGAGACGCCCACCGTGATGAGCAATTCGGTCTCCGGGTCATAATGCACCTGGTAAAGGCGCTGCAAATGCGCGCTCAGCGCCTGGCGCAGTTCCAGGATGCCGGAGTTAGAGGTATAGTGCGTCTCGCCCCGCGCCAGGGCCTCTATCCCGGCCTGCAAGATCGGCTCCGGCGTGATAAAGTCCGGCTCGCCGATGCCCAGGCTGATCACGTCTTTCATCGTGGCGGCAATGTCAAAGAAGCGACGGATGCCGCTGGGTGGCACGCGGGCCACCCGCTCCGCGACGAATGTGCGCATGGTTGCTTGTTCCCTCCCTCAATCGGACGCCAGCGACCAGTAGTCGTTGGCCGGATGGTAGAATAGTGTGAAGACCTGGCCCGCCCCGGTTCGCACGCGAAAGGCGACCCCCTCCGGCGTGCGCCATTGCCGCTCTACGGCGGCGATCTCATACCGTTGCCCGCCCACTTCAAAGGCGCGGGGCCGCTCCGGATAGGTCGCGCCCGCGTAGCACTCTACCAGGACGTCCGCCGTCATACCGCGATGACTTCTTTCAATCCAGGGAAGAACTGCCGCACCGTCTTCTCCACGGTGATGCGCAGCGTCCACGCGGCCATGTGACAGCCGATGCAGGCGCCGCCGAAGCGCACCTTCAGCGTCTCGCCATCGTAGTCCACCATCTCCACGCTGCCACCATGATACATCTCAATAAAGCCGTTGATGTGCTCAATCAGCGCGTTCATCATCTCGCGCTCGCGCTCCAGCACGGATTTCGCTTCGTCTGTGGCCATATTTCACTTCCTCTCATACTCCGAGAAACTGTCACCCCTCCCTACCGGAACGCATGGTTTAACCCTCATGTAGGAGCAGGTCTCAGACCTGGTCCTACAGGCTTACCCCTCACGACCTTGCAAGCGCTCTGCGACCCAACGAACGACCTCTTCCGCAAGAGCAATCGCCTCCTGATATTCCTCCCGCGTGACGGGTTCACCCAGGCCAGGATAGCGCGCCTCCACCGCATAGTCGCTCAACACCTGGGCCTCCCGCACGCGAGGTGGTATGTCTTCGCCGGCTTGTTCTAGGAGGCTGAGGAGTTCTGCAAGGTCGTGGACATAGGGGAAGCGAATGCCACGAGATAACAGGAGGGCCTTGACGGCCTTCTCTGCTGCTTGCTGGGCGTTAAAGCAGAGGTCTTCCAAATAAACCTGGGGGTGCTCTAACCTTGCCTGAGCCAGATTGCTTCGGGCACGGTTCAACCATTCTCGCGGATCATCAGGCGGGAAGCGTTCAGGCAGCATAAACGATCCTCCCTTCTCTCAGAGCCGGTTCAATGACGAGCGCCGGGCAGTTGCCATAACGTTCAATGTCCTGGGGGGTGACGACAATCACATCCACCGCGTATCCCACTCCCATCATGTTCCTGTAAATCTGCATCGCCAGTCTTCGGCGATGCACCCCCGACTTAATCACCAGCAAGTCCACATCGCTATGGGGGCCCATCTCCCCTCGGGCGGCGGAGCCAAAGAGGATAATCTTCTCCGGCTGGGCGACTTGCACAATCCGCCGGATAATCTCCTGAAGGGTGGCCTCATCCAATGCTTTCCTCATAACTGTGCTACCATAGTTTGCTCTTTAGCTAAAGTCCACGCTGGCCGAATCGCCCACGTTCAGCCTGCGGTAGCGCCCGGCCACGTAGGCCTCCTTCCCGATCAGCGACTGGTCCAGCGTCGTATCCAGAATGACCGCCCCGGCGTCAATAATGGAGTCACGGATGATGGAACGCTCAATGCGGCAATTCTCCGCAATCGTCACGTATGGCCCGATCACCGAATCTATGATCGTCGCCGAGGGGTCAATATGCACCGGCGGCACGATAATGAATCGGTCGCTGCGTATCTCGGCGCTGTTGTCGTGCCCGTTCATCAGCAGATAGCGATTGGTGTGCAACACCGTCTCCGGCTTGCCGCAGTCCTCCCACACCTCCACCATGCGCACGCGGAACCTCTGCCCCGCCGCAATCATCAGATTCAGCGCATCGGCCAGGTAGTACTCGCCCTTCGTCTGGATGTTGTGCCGCATCAACTCCTCACACGACTGCATCAGCAGCCGCGAGTCCTTGATGTAATACAGGCCAATGACGGCCAGATTATGCTCTATGCTCGTCGGCTTCTCAATGAAGCGGGTCACGAAGCCCTCCGGGCCGACGATGGCCACACCAAAGCGGCGCGGGTCTTCCACCTCCTTGACATAGGCCACGCCATCTGCTGTCTCCTGCTCCAGGACGCGCAGGTCGGTCTTAAAGATCGTGTCCACAAAGACGATCAGCACCGGCCCATCCACATAGTCGCGGCACAGCCAGATGGCGTGCGCCTGGCCGAGCAACTCCTTCTGCTCCACATAGCGCGCCCGATAGTGCGGGTACTTCTCGGCCATGTACGTCTTGATCTGCTCGCCCAGATAGCCATGGACGATGATGAACTCCTCAACCTCCAGCCCGGCAAACTCATCCAGAATATGCCCCAACACGGCCTTGCCCGCCACGTTGATCAAGGGCTTCGGCTTGGTGTAGGTATGGGGTCGCAGCCGCGTGCCGAACCCCGCCAAGGGAATGATCACCTTCATGCACACACCTCTCTCCAAGGTAGGAACTCATAGGAACTCCAGGGGCCTCAAGGTCCTACGAGTTCCTGGAGTCCCCATCCTCATAATGGCGGTCTGGCTTTATGCCAGTCGGTCGCCTGCTCGTAAGCGTAGGCCACGCGCAGGATAGCCTCCTCCTGGAACGCCGGCCCCAGGAGTTGCAGCCCGATGGGCAGGCCATTGGAGTCAAAGCCGCAGGGCAGGCTGATCCCCGGCAGGCCGGCCAGGTTGCACGATAGCGTGAATACATCCGACAGGTACATCTGCAGCGGGTCGTCCGTCTTCTCGCCGATGCGGAAAGCCGTCGTCGGGCTGGTGGGACAGACGATCACATCCACGCGCTTGAAGGCTTCGTCAAAGTCGGCACGGATGAGCGTGCGCACCTTCTGCGCCTTGAGGTAATAGGCGTCGTAATAGCCCGCCGATAGCGCATACGCCCCCAACATGATACGCCGCTTGACCTCCGCGCCAAAGCCCGCCCCCCGCGTCGCCCGGTAGTTATCCCACATATCCTCGCCCTGGACGCGCAGCCCATAGCGGACGCCATCGTAGCGGGCCAGATTGGCCGACGCCTCCGCCGGGGCGATCAGATAGTACACGGGCAGGGCATAATCGGTGTGAGGCAGGGAGACCTCGGCGACCTCCGCCCCCAGGTCGCGCATCACTGCAATCGCCTGGCGCACCGCCGCCTCCACCTCCGGCTGCATCCCTTCAATGAAATACTCCCTGGGCACGCCCAGGCGCACGCCGCGCAGGGACAACACCGTCGCCTGTCCGTTTCCCCCTCTCACCAGTCCGTTTCCCCCTCTCACCAGGCTGAGATAATCCGGCACAGGCAAGTTCATGGACGTGGAGTCGCGGGGATCATAGCCGGCGATGGCGGTGAGCAAAACTGCCACGTCAGCAACCGTGCGGCCCAACGGGCCGATCTGGTCAAGCGACGAGGCAAAGGCCACCAGCCCATAGCGCGAGACGCGGCCATAGCTCGGCTTGAGGCCCACGATGCCACACAGGGCTGCTGGCTGGCGCACACTCCCGCCGGTGTCCGAGCCAAGCGCGCCTGGGGCCATGCGCGCCGCCACCGCCGCCGCGCTGCCGCCGCTGGAACCGCCCGGCACGCGCCCCAGGTCCCAGGGGTTGCGCGTGGTGAAGAAGGCCGAGTTCTCTGTGGACGACCCCATCGCAAATTCGTCGGTGTTGGTCTTGCCCAGGATGACCGCGCCCCGCGCCAGCAGCCGCTCAACCACCGTCGCACTGTAAGGGGGGATGAAGTTCTCCAGAATGCGCGAACCGCAGGTGGTGGGCACGCCCTCCACGCAGATAACATCCTTGATCGCCAGGGGGATGCCCAACAGGGGGTCATCTTCCCCTCTGGCGCGGCGCGCATCGGCGGCGCGCGCCCCTTCCAGCGCCAGTTCCGGCGTCAGCGTCAGGAAGGCTTTCACGTCATTGTCCACCGCCACGATGCGGTCCAGGCACGCCTGGGTCAGCTCCACACTGGAGATCTCGCGGCGGCACAGGCGCTCGTGTGCCTCCAGGATGGTGAGATCGGTGAGTTCCATTCCGCGCTTCCCTACCGCAGAACCTCAGTCCAGCACCGCCGGCACCACGAAGCAGCCATCCTGCGCTGCCGGGGCGTTCGCCAGGATGTCCTCACGGGGCATGGAAGGTTGAGGCTCATCGGGGCGCAACACCGTCCGCAGCGGCAGCACGGTGGCCGTCGGCGGGATGGCCTCGGTATCCAGCGCCTGAAGCCGTTCCGCGTAGGCCAGGATGTCGGAGAGTTGCTCGCGGAAGCGCTCCTTCTCCTCGTCCGTCAGGCGCAGCTTGGCCAGTTCGGCGATATGTTCCACCTGTTCCAGGCTGAGTTTCGTCGGCATCGCGCCCTCATTGTAATACGGCTGGAGATTCCTCACAAATCAGGGGCCCGTTTTGCCCTCAGCCCCAGCGCTGAATGGCGAGCGCCCCCAGCGCACGGGCCAGCGCCAGCAGGGCCAGCGCGGCCACCAGCCCCGTCCGATCGGCAATGAACGGGCCGATGAGTGAGCCGAGCAGGATGGCGGCGTTGAGCACCAGGTTGTACCAGGCCAGGTGCGCCGGGCGGTCATCCGCAGGGGTTCGCTCCAGCAGGTAGTTGGTCAACGCCCCGCCGAACAGCGACCAGCCCAGGCCGCCGACGGCGGAGGCCACCATAAACAAGCCGAAGGCGCGGCTTAAGGCCATGAGCGCTGGATACAGACTGATGAGCATACCGCCGAAGACCACCATGCGCCGGTGGCCCAACCGTTGCGTCAGCGCGGCGAACTGCGTTGAGCCGAGCAGCACCATCGCCCAAAACAAGGCCGTCCCCAGGCCGATCTGCTCGTCCGACAGGTGGAGCTGCCGCACCCAATAGAGTGAAAAGAGCGGCACTGTAGAGTATTGGGCCAGATGAAAGGCGAACAGCGTCGCCAGCACGGCCCCGAACGGCCCGCGCAGGATGTCCCGCCTGAGGAGGCGCAACCCCCGCGCCCGCGTGAGGAAGCGCAAGCCCACCCCGCCGCGCAGCGCATCGCCGATGATGCGCAGCATCCCCGGCGAAGCCAGCTCCCCTAATGGGCGCCCCACACGCGGCGGCGGTTCTACGTCGGGCACAGCGCGCACAAACCACAGATGCACGGTGCTCAACGCCGCCCCCACAAAGCCGATGGCAAAGACGATCTGATAGCCCAGGGGGAAGGGCAAGCTATCCAGGAGTTGGCCGGAGATCAGGGTGCTGGTGATCAGCGCCAGCGCGAAGAGGGCGTTGCGCACCCCCACCACATGGCCGCGCCACTCCGGTGGAACGGCATCGGCAAAGAGGGCGTTGAAGCCCACCGCCAGAACCACGCCGGGGACGCTCATCAGGAAGGTGATCCCAATGAAGGCCCACACCTGTGCCGAAGGCGGCAGGAGCACCGGCAAAGGCACCCACAGCAGATAAAACAGGCGGTGGAGCACGGCGGCCCAGAACACCGCCCTGCCCACATGCCGCCCCGCCAGCCAACGCCCCACTGGCAGCGTCAGGAAGAGATTCACCAGCGCCCCGCTGGCCGCCAGCAGGCCCAACTGCAGCGAGTTCGCCCCCTGCCGGGCGGCATACACCGCCAGGAAGGACAGCGCGCTGCCGTTTAATACACCGAACCACAGGATGTCAAAGTAAAGATGGAGAAAGGTTGAACGATATTCCGCCGGCACAGCCCGCGCTGGCCGGATCAGCGAAAAGAGCGTCATCCTACCTCGGCAGGCCAGCCTTAACCCCAGGGCCAATCCGTTGGCACCCTGTATGCTGGCCTCTAGAAGCGATCAGGGATTATGGGAGCCGCCGCGCGCCTTGCGGGGAGCACCCAGCGTCGCCCGATTATACCACGAGAGGCGCCGGGCGTCACGCTGACCAGGGGGATCAGCCGAGTTTATAGCCGAAGCGACGCACCAGGGCCTTGCGCGCAGCGATGTCCTCCTCCGTCTCCACGCCCTTTGAGGCGAAGCCATCAATCACGCCGAGGATGCCGCGCCCTTGCTCGGTCTCCGCCACGACCACCTGGATGGGGTTGGCGCTGGCGCAGAAGATGCGGCAGACCTCCGGCACCATCTTGACGGCGTTCAGGACATTGATGGGGAAGGCGTTACGGAGCAGGATGATAAAGGCATGGCCGGCGCTGAGCGCCAGGGCATTCTTTTGGGCCAGGCGGATCAACTCGTCGTCGCTGCCGCTAAAGCGTACCAGACATGGGCCGGAAGATTCGCAGAAGGCCAGGCCAAAACGGATGCCCGGCACCGCGCCCACCAACACCTCATGCAGGTCCTCCACCGTCTTGATAAAGTGGGACTGCCCTAAGATGACGTTAACGTCGTCGGGTTTTTCAATAGGAACGATTTTGAGTTCCAAAGGACCTCCTTGATGTAGTGCCTGGGTTGAGAGGCAGGGTGTGTGATAACAAAACCATTATATCACATCCCCTGTGTCAGGCGCTACGCCAAGACGGTCTTTGAAACTGCCTGCGGCTCCAGCAGCAGGCGCAGAACCACCTCGTCCGGCACAGGCTCATAATCGCGGTAGGCCTCACGGACGGTCGGGTAGGGACGGGTGAGACAGATGTAACTATCGGCCAGCGCCTGGGCACGCCAGCCTGCCTGGACCGAGAGCGTGGGCACGGCGATAACGACCTCCTGCGCGCCCTGGGCCTGCGCCGATTGCGCCGCCACCATCATGGTGTAGCCGCTGATCATGGTATCGTCCACCAGCACCACGCTTTTGCCGCTCAACACTGGCGTGGGCCGGCTGCCGCGAAAATAGGCCGCCCGCTGTCGCGCCTCGCGGTAGGCCTGGCGCACAGCTTTGCCCAGGGTCTCGTTATCCAGCCCCCATTCGGCAATCAACAAGTCATTCAACAGCACTGTCCCATCCGCCGCCACTGCGCCGAGCGAGGCCTTCGGCCAGTGGGGGTGCAGGATACGGCGTACACTGATCAGGTCAAGCTCAGCGCCCAGGGCGCGGGCCACCTGGGCCGCAACGACCATGCCGCCGTTGGGGATGCCCAGGACAATCGTGGGGCCTTTGGGATAGCCCCGTGCGCTCAACTCGGAGGCCAGCCGCAGGCCGGCGTCATCGCGATTACGGAACACCCAGCGCGTGCTCATTGCCGTTCACACCAGGCACGCCGGTCCAACTGCGCCCACTCCAGCAACGCACCCAGCGGGCGCTGCACCTGACCGGCGTCCACCACTGCTGCTGCCACATCTTGCAGAAATACCCGATACGCCATAGCTTCCTGGCCCAGCAGGTCGTATGCCTGCTCTGCCGAGACGCCCAGCTCCCTGGAGAGCAGGGTCACCGCCTGCTTGAGCAAGGGTTGGTCAATGGAAAACGGGCTGGCGTTGGTCATGTCTTTCATCTCCAGTGGCTACGCCACCACGCGCGGCTGCGGGTGAAGCACCCGCTGCCGCTGCCTAGCGGGTTGGGTCAGCCAGGCGTCCGGGGCGCTGGCTGGCAAGAGATGGTGCAGGCCGGCGCGCAATGCGGCGTAGTCGGCAAAGGAGGCCATCACCCCGGCCTCGGCCCACGTCTGATACGGGGGCACGGGGGGGCCTGCGGCAATAAAAGGCAGGTCAGCCCGGCGCGCCGCCCGCAGGCTGTACAGGGTCGCGCCGATCACTACGGCTTCTTCTACAGAAGCCCTGAGCTTATCCAGAGCCGCCCGGTAGCGGTCTGGCTGCCCGCTGTTGAGATCGTCCTGGGTGACGGTGGCGTCCACCCATGCGCTCAGCCCTAGCCGTTCCAAAGCAGTGGCCATAACCGTAGCCGGGCCGGTGCTGGTCACGGCGACCTGCAACCCCTGCTGTTTCAGGTCCTGGATCAAGTCCACAGCCTCGGGCACGGGTCGGACCACAGGCAGGTAATAGCGTGTGTAAATCGCCCGATACATAGCCCGGACAGCCTCACCGTAGACGCGCAGATGCTCGCGTGACAGGCCCGGCGGCATACTCTCCGGCCCATGCTGAGCAATATGGGCCAGGACCTGGTGCTGCGAGGGCCTGAAGCCGCAGGGCGAAAACGCCTCCTGCCAGGCCAGCGCATGTTGAACACTGGAATCCAGCACAGCGCCATCCAGGTCCATCAGGACAATGTGACGGACAGCGGTCACCGGGTGCTCATCCACACGCACCGCGTTCATTGTGTCTTCTCTCTCCCGCCACCGCGCCGATGGCAAATGCCGGATGGGCCGAAGCTCATCCCGGCGCACCCACACTTCTGCCGGGTCCAGAAGAAGCCTTGACAGTAGCTGGAGGGAATCTGCCTCTACGAAGGCTTCTCTTACTATATCATATTATCATTAAAACAGCATTAGAAAATGGTTAGAATCTCAAGCAACAAGATTCGCGCTAACAAGTGACACAGGCTTCAACTGCTGCTAACGTCAGGGAAAAGAAAACGCCTCTACTCTGCGCCCTTGCAGAGCGAGGCGTCCCGGCCTGAGATGGGCACCCCCCTGGGTGGCCCACTTGTATCGCTACGTGCTGCTGGCTCCTGCGTGGCTATAAAACACTATGCACAGTATACAATAGATTATACCCCCTGTCAAGCGAAATTTGGGAAAATCTTCGCTATTCCCCTGGCAAAACCGGTTTCACCTCACATGATCTCATCGGCCTCAATGATCGCCCTGGCAATATCGCGCATCTTGGCCTGGCGGTTGCGCGCCTGGCGCTGAATGCGGTTGAAGGCTTCCTCCTCCGTCAGGTTGAGCCGCCGCATGAGCACACCCTTGGCCCGTTCCACCAGCTTGCGTGTCTCCAGCGCCTCGCGCAGGTCATCCACCTCGCGGCGCAGCGATTGCAGTTGCTCAAACTGCGAAACCGCCAGGCGGATGGCTGGCACCAGGTCACGCTCGTCCACCGGCTTCACCAGATAAGCCATGGCGCCCACCGAAGCGGCCTCTTCAATGAAGGCGTCGTCCGTATAGGCCGTGAGCAGGATGATCGGCACGGGAGCCTTCTCCATGATGGTGCGGCTGGCCTGCAAACCGCTCAGCTTGGGCATCTTAATATCCATGATCACCAGGTCGGGCCGCGCATCCAGCACCATGTTCACGACCTCTTCGCCGTTAGCGGCCTCCCCGATCACGCGATGGCCCAGGTGACGCAATTGCTCTGTCAGCGTTTGCGTGACTAAAGGTTCATCTTCAGCGATCACTACCCGTAACGATCTCACCTTGCTCCTCCACCAGAGGGAATCGTATGATGGCGCTGGTGCCCCGCTCGTTCTGCATCAGGCTCAGGCTTCCTCCCAGATTGCGCTCCACCAGCCCCCGCACGATTGTCAGGCCCAGGCCACGGTCCCGCCGTATGTCAAAGTCTTCGGGCAGGCCCCGCCCCTCATCGCGGACCGTGATGCGCATGCCTGTGGTGCCGATCTCTGTCAGCACGGAAATGCTGCCTTGCCTGGACCGCCCCAGCCCGTGCCGGAATGCGTTAATCACCAGTTCATTAACAGCCAGCGCCAGCGACTTGGCCTGCTCTGCCGGAAGCACAACGTCCGGCCCCTCAAAGTGCAGCAGGGGATGCGCCTCAGACAACACCTCCGGCACGGTGACGGCCAGCGCCCGCCGCATCAGTTCTTGAAAGCTGACCCGCTCATCCGTCGTGCTGGCCAGCACCTCTTGAATCGCGCCCAACCCCTTGATCCGATCGATGGCCGAGCGCACGGCCTCCTCCAGCGTGCCGCTGCCGCGCCGCGCCAGGGCATAGGAGAGGAAACCGACGGCCATTTGCAGGCTGTTGCGCACCCGGTGGCTCATCTCGTGCACCATCGCCGATTGTGCCGCCAGGCTCTGCGCCAACTCCTCCTCCAGGTGCCGGACACGTTCGGCCAGGCGGGCGTGTTCAATCGCCAGCGCCGCGTAATCGGCCCAGGCCTGCACGACGGCCTCCTCCGCCTGGCTATCCACCAAAACGAGCGCGGCCACAGCGCGCTCACCGACGCACAACGGCAGGCCCAGGAGTTGCTCAGCCAGAGGCGTGGCCTGCGCCTGCCGGGTCTCGCGCTCCCGCCACAGCGTCTCCAACCAGCCCAGGTCGCGCAGCCGGGCCTCCAGTTGGGCCTGCTCAGCCGCCTCCATCCCCGCCGTCACCGCAGCGGCTGGCCCGCCCTGCTCATCCAGGAGCACCAACAGCGCAGCACGCGCCCCGGCCAACACACGGGCCTGCCTGGTGACCTGGCTCAACAGAGATGGCAAGTCGCGCTCAGAGCCGAGGCGCAATGCCGCCTGATGCAGTTCCAGCCAGACCGTCTTACCGTTCATCGTTGCCACAGGCATTCACTGCCTTCCTATTCGCTACCCCCTTCGTTAATCCCCATAGTTTACATAGCCTGCTGCCATGGGTCAAAAACACGCTCCCCGTTAGGCCCGCTCTACTCAGGTAGGAAAAAAGTCCTATGGCTTAGGAGGTGCATGGAACGTGCCAGGGCCTCTAGCCAATCTGGTAAAATCGCTCGGCATAGGCCTTCGCGTTGCTCAGGGCAGGCTTCTGCCCCTGAGCCAGGCGGGCAGCATGGGCGCGCACGCGCTCGCGCATCTCCGTCAAATCGGCAAAGAGGGAACTGATCTGCGATATATAGCACGCAATGGCCGCGAGCCTGGCCTCCAGATGAGCCGGGGTCAGGGGGACAAGCTGCTCGCGCCACGCGCCCTGGCCGAGCGCAGCCATGACCTGATCCGGGGATTCGGCATAAGGATACTCCTCATAATACCAAAACTCACCTCCTCGCGGTTGCCAGCGTTCAGCAGCCCGCCGCGTCAGAACATGATCCACATGCTGGCCCACACCCAGAGGCACGTAGATGCGTACCTGGGAGGGCAGGTTCAGCGCGGCCAGCGCGCGGGCCAGTTCATCCACCAGCCCGGCCTCCACCGGGTGCGGCGGGCCGAAAATGGCCTCGCGGGAGGGGTAAAGCGGCACGCCGTCCGGCCCGACGCGGTAAATGGCATCGGGGAAAGACAGATGGACTGCGGTTGCGCCCAGGAGGTTGAGCGCCCGTTCATCCTCGGCCCGCCGCCCCGCCCCCGGTGCTTCATCCAACCCCCAGCGCCGGTGGAGTTCAACCGCGAAGGGGGAGAGAGGCCCAGGTGGTGGATCGCCGGCGAACAGCGTGACCACGCGCACAGGCTCGCCAGCGGCAACCTGGGCCGCGATCGTCCCGCCGCAGGAGAGGACCGCATCGTCCAGATGCGGGGACAGATAGAGATGCAGCATGGGGCGATCTTAATTCCGCTCTGGGTTAAAAGCCAAACGCGCCGCATCGCTGAACAGACACCCGTGTTGTATATATGTTGTTTGTGTATAATAGTAGTGCGTTATGTTATGTAGTATGTAGTCGCCTGCGTCGGCGCATGACAGCGGGGGAGGCATGGGTGGCTCTAATCCGCCTCTACGAATAGAGCGGCTCTCGTTCCGCTATCGCAATCGTCCCCAGCCCGCCCTGGAGGATGTCTCCCTTCGGGCGGAGGCCGGACAGGTGCTGCTGGTTGCCGGCGCCTCCGGCTGTGGCAAGAGCACGCTCATCCGCTGCATTAACGGCCTGATCCCCCGCAGCTACAAGGGCGACCTGCGTGGCCAGGTTTATCTGTACGGCCGGTCCACTCAGGGCATGACCCTGCCGCAGATTTCCCAGATCGTGGGCACGCTGTTGCAGGACCCGGAGAAGCAAATTCTGGGCAGCCGCGTGGAGAATGAGGTCGCTTTCGGGCTGGAGAACCTGGGGCAGCCCAGGGAGGAGATCCTGACGCGGGTGGACGAAGCCTTGCGCTACCTGGGCCTGGAGCACCTGCGGCGGCGGGAGACGTTTTATCTCTCCGGCGGCGAGAAGCAGAAGGTGGCCCTGGCAGGCGTGCTGGCCATGCGGCCCTCCATCCTGGTCCTGGATGAGCCGCTCGCCAACCTAGACCCGGCCAGCGCCGCAGAAGCGCTGCGGCTTATCCGCCGCCTGGCCGATGAGGGCAAGACGGTCATCATTGTGGAGCACCGCGTGGAAGATGTGCTCAAGATCCATCCGGAGAAGGCGCTCTTCCTGGAGGAAGGCCGGGTGCGCTACTTTGGCGATATAGAGGGCTTCCTTCAGGCCGTAGATTACCACCAGGCCAAGTTGCCTGCGCCGCTGATCATGGCCCAGGCCCGCCGCGCCTCGGCGCCCGCGCAGACATGGCCTGACCCCAGGCGCGATGGACGGCGCGGCGAGGTGCTGGTGCGCTTTGAAAACGTCAGCTTCGCCTACGACGATGGGGAACCTGTGCTGCGCGATGTGAGCCTGGACATTCATGCTGGCGATGTCATTGCCCTGCTTGGGCCAAACGGGGCAGGGAAGACCACGCTGGTTAAGCAGGCCATTGGCCTGCTCAAACCCACCCAGGGGCGGGTGCTCGTGGATGGGAAGGACACCCGCGAGATGACGGTGGCCCAGGCGGCGCGTCATATCGGCTATGTGTTTCAAAGCCCCAGCCATATGCTTTTCGCCCCGACCGTGCGCCAGGAGCTGGCCTTCGGCCCCAAGAACCTGGGCTATGACGCCGAGACGATTGCGGCGGGCGTGCGCGAGGCCATCCGCCTGGTCAATCTGACCGGCCTGGAAGACTATTCGCCGCTGGCGCTCAGCTTCGGCCAGCAAAAGCGCGTGAGCATCGCCGCCATCCTGGCCATGCGCTCGCCCATCCTGGTCATGGACGAACCCACCGCCGGGCAGGATTACCAGAACTACATGACCTTCATGGCAGCTATCAGTGGAATGCCTTTCTCCGCCATCCTGTTCATCACCCATGACCTGGACCTGGCGATCAGCTACGCCAACCGGGTGGTGTTGATGCACGCGGGGCAGATCGTGGCCGACGGCCCGCCGGAGCAGGTGTTGTCGCAGCCGGAACTGCTCAGCCGCTGTCGCCTGTTACCCACGTCGCTTCTGGAGGTGAACCTGGCGCTTTTGCCGCGCACCGGGCGCTTTATGCCTGCGGAGCGGCTGGCGCACGTGAATGGAGCGGGATCGATCCCCGTGGCTGGGGAGGGACACGGGGTTGAGGTCTGAGGAAGTGGTAGAAGTTGAGGATATAGAAAGGAGGGACTCATCATGACTGCAGTCACAGCGTCTCGTATGAGAGGCCCCCTCACCTGGCTGGTGATCCTGGTTGTGCTGGTGGCGCTGATGTGGGTCGCCAGTGCGCTTACCGGGCCAGAGGGGGTCAAGCTGCAGGGGGTTCTGTGGCTACTGTTCACCGCGATCGCCGCTGTCGCCATCTACGCGGTGTACTTCGCCACCCGTGACCACGCCATCTGGGCGGTGGGCACGCGCGAAGTGGTGTATATGGCGATCGGCGCGGCGCTGTATGGCGTGTTGAACTGGGTCTTCAACACCATCCCCATGCCGTCGGTGAGCCTGGTGGCCCTGCGGCCCTCTATCGTCATCCCGGTCTTCTTTGGTTATGTGTTTGGGCCGGTGGTGGGCTTCTTCACCGGCGCGGTGGGCAACATCATCGGCGATTTCCTCACCGGCTGGGGGGTGTTCCCTGTCTGGGACATCGGGAACGGCCTGATCGGGTTCGTCACCGGGCTGGTGGGCCTGTTCGCCGATAAGCGCCAGAGCCTGAACGCGCTGACCCTTATTGTGGCTGTCGGCGTGATCATCGCCATGGCGCTGATCTTTATCCAGCCCAGGGTGCCCCATCCCTTCACCGGCGAGGAGACCGATTTTACGGGCTTCGCCTGGGTGTTCCTGGTGGCGGGCGCCCTGGCGATCGGGGCGCGCTTCCTGCTGGAGCGGTTCGGTGTAGATGTGGCCGCCGTGGAAGTCTGGGGCGCGTTGGGCATCCTGATCGGCATTGGCTTCGCCGCCATCGCCGACATCTGGATCAACGGCTACTCGTTCTTCACGGCAATGGTGGGCGAGTTCGCCCCGGCGGCCGGGCCTAACATCGTGAACTCCGCCATCCTGACGCCCATCCTGCTGGGTGCGTACCAGGCGGTGCAGGCGCGAACGGGGCGGTGAGAGGATGAGACCTCGCAGGTCTACAAGACCTGCGAGGTCTACGCACCGATGCTTGTCACCTGGCGGTATCGCGACCGGAATACGCTCATCCAGAAACTGGACCCGCGGGCCCGCATCCTCTTTATGCTGGCGATGCTGGCCTCCATCATCCAGTTCTGGGACCTGCGGGTGATCCTGGTCTTCCTGGGGATCGCCCTGGGGCAATACGCCCTAGCGCGGCTCACCTGGCGCGAGACCCGACGGGCCTGGCTGGTGCTGGGCCTGCTCATCACCTTCATGACCGTGCTGACCTTCCTCACCGGGAGAGGCGGGGTAGGGACAGCCTATGCGCAGGAGCATGTGCTGACCCGCCTTGGCCCTCTCACCCTCCCCCTGGTGGGGTGGCAGATCGGCCTGGACATCACCGCCGAGAAGACGGTCTTCGCCGTCAGCCAGATGGCGCGTATGTTCGCCATCTCCGCGCTGGCCATCACTATCCCCTACACGGTGGACCCCAGCCTGTATGGGGTGATCTTCCGGGGGCTAGGGCTGCCGGATAAATTCGCTTACGCGATGGACCTGGCCTTCCGCTTCGTGCCCACGCTGGGGCGCGACTTCAGCATCACGCTGGATGCGCAGCGGGCACGCGGCTACGAGGTGGAACGGGTGGAGGGCGGCATTGTGGCCCAGATTCGCAAGCTGGCGCCGCTGCTCGTGCCGGTGACGATCAACGCCATCGTCGGCGGCGAGGACATCGTGGACGCGATGGACCTGCGCTGTTTCGGCGTCGGCCCACGCACCTGGGTGCGCCAGCTTCACTACCGCCGGGCCGACCGGCTGCTGATCGCCTTCAGTGTCGCCCTCTTCCTGGCCTCCACCGCCGCCAGCATCAGCGGCTTCGGGCGGCTGTGGGTGCCGGCGTGGTTGCTGGCAATGGCGGGGTGATGGACGGCGAATGGCCGATCCCCCGAACGTGCAGGCCGACGACCCGATCATTGCGCATTTCTCCCCTTCTCCAAAACAAACAGCCTGGCCTCTATGTACAGGCCATCTGAGCGGTGCTCCCTCAAGCGCCTCCGGTACCTGGCCCGCTGGCGCCACAGCGCCGGAGAAAGGGCGCCCTTCAGGCGTTGGGTGAGTGTAAAAGCCTCCGAAAGGAGAAGCCCCATAGAAAACGACCGGCCCGGCGCACTACCCAAGGCCACCTGATCCTCAAGACGCTCACTGGATATGACCCTGAACCCTACCTCGCGCATCAGGCCAAGCCAGTCATCCACCGACCAGGGCAACTCAGAGGCCAGCCGCAGGCCGAAGTCCGCCAGGCAAGCGGCGTTGATCGCCGCAACCACCTCCGGCGAAACCGGCTTTCTCCACACCACCTCGTTAGCCACATACAGGCCGTCCTGCTTGAGCACCCGAAAGACCTCCGCCAGCAAGGTCCTAGCGCCAGCGGCATCTTGGAACCCCAGAACGGACTCGGTGTACACCCGATCATAGGTCTCGTCCGGCACGGGGAGCGGTGCGCCGACCTGGGATTGGGCCAGGTGCACCCTCCCCAGCAGGCCCGTCAGCCGCAGGCGGGCCTGCGCCATCCGCAGCATCCCCGGCAGAGCTTCCAGG
This sequence comes from Anaerolineae bacterium, assembly GCA_034432795.1. GTDB lineage: Bacteria > Chloroflexota > Anaerolineae > DSLN01 > DSLN01 > DAOUBF01. The sequence continues at coordinate 13,391 of DAOUBF010000061.1, read as the reverse complement.
CCATCCAGGAAGACAGCGTGCGCAAGCCCAATCCGGGCCAGCGTCGCGCCGGTCCCGCAGCCGATCTCCAACACCCGATCCCCCGGCCGGAGGTGAAGACAGCGGATCAGGGCGTCGCTGGCGCGGCGCCCCAAAGGATGCAGGTCCGGCATCCCCAACTCAGCCAGATACGCGAGATAATGCGGATGCTCCCCAGCGGGCATCGGGAGAGCGGACACGGCTAGAAGTGGGTCAGGCTGCCATCCACGCGCGCCCGATGGACGGCCAGACGAAAGGCGTACAGCGAAAGCGGCAACAGGATCACGGCGAAGGCCACCAGGGCCAGCACATCGGGCGCGATCTGGCGCCAGGAGGCTCCCTGGAGCAGAGCCAGACGCAGCGCCCGCAGCGCGTAGGTCACCGGCACAAGCTGGGCCAGCACCTGCAACGGGCGCGGCAGGACCTCAATGGGATAATACACGCCGGCGATCAGCGTGGCGCCCACACCCACCAGCCCCGTGACCGGGTCGCCACGCTTCAACACCATGATGAAGCTGGCGGCCAAAATGCCGGTCGCGCTGAAGGTGACGATGGAGATGAGCAGGATCAACACGCCCAGGCCCAAATTCGCATGGGCGAACGACACCCCCAACAGCGCACCGGCGATAAGGTACAGGAGCACGCGCAACGTGGTGAAGGCATAGCTCCACAGCGCCGAGCCGAGGACAATGGTGGAGACGCGGGTGGGCGTCATGAGCATGGCCTCCAGCGTGCCGGTCGTCTGCGCCTCGCGCAACGATTGGGCGAAGCTGGCCAGGCCAATGCCGAAGTAGGACGATAGAGCGACGCCGATGATGACAAAGGCAAAATAATCGCCCCCGTATGCGGCCAACCCCGGCGCAGCCGCAGGCCCCAGCAGGCGGCTGATGAAATAGAAGACAAACACCGCGATAAAGACCTGGGCCAACTGCATCAAAAAAGAGACGCGGTAGCTCAGTTCAACGTACAGGTCGCGGATGAGGAAGGCGAATGCGCGTCTCATCTCCCCTCCCCCTGGTCGGTGTCCTCCGTATAATGGGCGAAGACCTCTTCTAACGAGGGCACGGTGCTGCTCACATGATAGATCACGCAGTGCTCGCTTCGCAGCAGGTCCAGCGCCGCGTTCAGGCGGCCCGGCAGGCCGTTGGTGTGGAAGCGCAATTGCACCCGGCCCTCGCCCTCCGGCTCAATGCGCAGGTTCTCCACCAGCCGCGCCAGTGCGTGCTGCGCAGCGGGGGCACGGTCCAGGATCAGGATGTAGTCCTCACCGGGGCGCAAGGTGCGGCGGAGTTGGTCAGGCGGCGCGGAGGCGCGGATGCGCCCGCGATGCATCACAGCCACGCGGCTGCACAGGGTCTCCGCCTCGTTCAGGTCGTGTGTGGTCAGGAACACAGTCACGCCTTGCTCGGCCACCAGGGTGCGGACCAGGGCGTGCAGGCGGCGGGTGGCGCCGGGGTCCAGGCTGCGGGTGGGTTCATCCATAAACAGCACGCGCGGGCGGTGGAGCAGAGCGCGGGCAATCGCCAGCCGCTGGCGCATACCGGTGGAATAGGTGGCGAAGCGTTGGTCTGCCAGGGGGCGCATCTCCACCAACTCCAGCACCTCCTCCACGCGGCGGGCCGCTTCGCGCCCGGTCAGGCCGTGCAGCGCAGCGAAGAACAGCAGGTTGCGCCGCCCGGAGAGGCGCCAGTAAAAGCTGCGTTCATCGCTGACCACCAGCCCGACGGCGGCCTTAATCGCCCGGTCCTGGCTCAGGTCATACCCGGCGATGCGGGCGCTGCCGGAGGTGGGCAGGATGAGCGTGCACAGCAGCTTGACCAGCGTCGTCTTGCCCGCGCCATTGGGGCCGATCAGGCCGAAAAGCTCCCCCTCCTCAACCTGCAGGTCCACATGATCCACAGCCGTGATGGGCGGCTGCCGCCCCAGGCGTAGCAGGCCGGCGGCACGCGCAAACTGCTTGGTCAGCCCGAAGGCTTCAATGACCGGGGGCATAGCCGTCATGATAACACGAAGGGAGATAGCGCGCAAAGGCCGCTATATCTGGAAACAACCAGGGGCCCCGCGTCCCCATCGGAGCCCCTGATCGGCTGGGAAGGAGGAGAATTCAGTTGAGCTGGCGGAGGACAAGGACAACCTTGCCCTGGATTTCCACATTCTCCGGGTCGGCGTAGATCGGCCCCATCGTCGGGTTGGCCGGTTGCAGGCGCACCCTGCCATTCTCCAGGTAGAAGCGCTTGAGTGTCGTCTCTTCACGGTCCTTAAGCCAGACCGCCACCATCTCGCCGTTTTCGGCCTGGGCCTGATGGCGCAGGATGACGATGTCGCCATCGTTGATGAGCGCGTCAATCATAGAGGTCCCACGCACCTGCAGCGCATACAGCCCGCGCTCATCTGGGACGAGGTCACGGGTCAGCTCAATCATATCCTCGTCGCTGAAGGTGGCGAACCCGCTGGCAGGCACCGGGATAGGCTCACCGGCGGCGATGCGACCGAGAAGCGGGATACGGACGATCTCGCGGGCGGCGTTGCGCACGGCTTCACCGGCCAGCTTTAACCCACGCGAGATGTCGCGGTTACGCGACAGCAGGCCCATCTCCTCCAGCTTCGCCAGGTTGTAATTGACCACCGAGGTGGACGAGATGCCTACCGCCCTGCCGATTTCGCGAATGGTCGGCGGGAAGCCATGCTCCTGGGTGAACTGGCGGATAAATGCCAGGATGGCGCGCTGCCGTTCCGAAAGGCTGTTCTTTGCCATGTGAACCCCCTCTCCATCGGCCCAACCGCCGGAGTCCGTCCGAAGGCCAGGCCCATCAGATTAGCTCAACTGTTCATATTATATACGAACACCTGTTCGGTGTCAAGCACCAATTTCTTAACATTCGGGCCGGGCAACCCCGGTCACGGTCACGCTAATGAAGATGCGGCATTCTGTTCCTCCACCCCGGCCCTCCCTCACAGAGAGGGGAGGAGGTAGCTTCCCTCCCCCTGGACGGGGAAGGGGTAAGGAAGGGTGAGAACCGGGCGTAGGGGCAAGGCGGTGCCTCCTCCCCACACCGTTCACGCTCCCCGAATTCCCCACACGTCACGGTATTCCAGCCTCGCGGTCTCCTGGGTGAAGTGGTAAAATGGAGAAGGTCACCAGGGATCGGGCTATGCCCCCTGATCCCTGGCCTCTGATCCCCGATATTGGCAGAATACAGAAAGGAGCGCTGGTATGGAATATGTCAACCTGGGACGCACAGGTTTGAAGGTCTCGCGCATTTGCCTGGGGACGATGACCTATGGCACCCCGGCCTGGCGCGAATGGGTATTGCCGGAGGAGGAGAGCCGCCCCTTCATCAAACGCGCCCTGGAACTGGGCATCAACTTCTTTGACACCGCCGACATGTACTCCAACGGCCTGAGCGAAGAAATTCTGGGGCGGGCGTTGCGCGACTTTGCCGCCCGGCGCGAGGAGGTCGTCATCGCCACCAAGGTCTTCTTCCCCACAGGGCCAGGGCCGAACGACCGCGGCCTGTCGCGCAAGCACATCATGGCGGCCATTGACGCCTCTCTCCGCCGCCTGGGCACAGATTATGTGGACCTGTATCAAATTCACCGCTGGGATGCGGAGACCCCCATTGAAGAGACGTTGGAAGCCCTCCACGACATCGTGAAAGCTGGAAAAGCCCTCTACATTGGCGCCTCCAGCATGTACGCCTGGCAGTTCGCCAAGGCGCTCTACACAGCCGATTTGCATGGGTGGACGCGCTTCGTCTCCATGCAGAACCACTACAACCTGATCTACCGTGAGGAAGAGCGCGAGATGATCCCCCTGTGCCGCGCCGAGGGCATCGCCATCATCCCCTGGAGCCCGCTGGCGCGGGGCTTCCTGGCCGGCAACCGCACCCCCGACCGCAGCGGGGAGACGACCCGCGCCCGCACGGATGCCTTCGCCCACACCATGTATTATCAGGAGAACGATTTCGCCATCGTGGACCGCGTCGTTGAACTGGCCAAGCAGCGTGGGGTGGCCCCTGCCCAAATCGCCCTGGCCTGGCTGCTGCACCAGCCCGGCGTCACCGCGCCGATCATCGGCGCGAGCAAGATGGCCCACCTGGAGCAGGCCGTCGCCGCCCTGGACATCCAGCTCTCGGCGGAGGAACGCACTTATTTAGAGGAGCTTTACCGGCCACACCCGGTGCTGGGCCACAGTTGAGGGGACGCATCAGGGTATGCCCCTCCTCCGCTACATCCGGCGGACGATCTCGGCCAGCGGACGGCGCGGCGGGGGCGCGGGCGCTTCAGCAGGGTAGCCAATGGGCACAAGGGCGATAGGGCGCAGACCCGCCGGTAAATCCAGGGCACGGGCGACAGCTTCGTCAGCGAACGCGCCCACCCACACGCTGCCCAACTCCAGGGCAGCGGCGGCCAGTTGGGCATAGGCCGCAGCAAGGGTGGCATCCTGAAGCGCATATAGCCGCTCGCCGCGCTGGCCATACTTGATCGCCGAACGCGCCGGATATGCGCAGAACACCAGCACCACCGGCGCCTCAGCGACAAACTCCTGATCGGCGGCCTGGGCCAGGGCGCGGCGGCGGGCCGGATCGGTCACCTCATAGATGATATAGGCCTGCAGGTTGCCCGCTGAGGGCGCCTGCCGGGCCGCCTCCAGGATCGCCTGGAGCTTCTCCGGCTCAACGGGCCGGCTCTGGAAGGCACGGATGGAACGGCGCCGGGCGATCACCTCAAACAGGTCCATCTCCACCTCCTGCGAGTATGTCTGACCTTCACAGTCAGTAATCTCGTGACAGCAGATGCCGGTTGCCCACATGCACCCGGCGCAACCCGGCGGCGCGGGCAGCGGCCTCGGCTTCCGCCGCATGGCGCAGGGACGTGCAGGGCAGGTCCGACATGTAAAAATTGGGCGCGAAAGCCAGAAGCGCGTAAGGGATGTCGGGGTTCAGCCCGGCGATGAAGCGGGCAATGGCCCCGACCTCCTGCGCATCCACATAGCCGGGCACGAGCAGCGTGCTGGCGACGACCAGCGGTGGGTCGGGGCGCTCGCGGCTGCGTTGCGCAGCCCGCGCAAAGTTGTCCAGCGTGCGGCGGTTGCTTGTGCCGGTCAAGGCCCGGTGGATCGCCTCGTCATAGGCTTTGAGGTCAAACTTGATGCAGCCGCCGCTGATCAACGACAACTCCACAGCCTGATCAAGCAGCCTGGGGTGCATGGAGCCGTTCGTCTCCCAGCAGATGCGCACGCCGCGCGCCGCCAGCAGCCGCGAGGCCGCCAGCGCGTGGGGCATCTGCGAGGCCGGGTCGCCGCCGAAGTAGCACACGCAGAAGGTGCGGCTGTTGGCTACATCGGCTAGCTCCTGGGCGCTTAACCCTCTGCCCTGTACAGGCGAGACCTGTCGGAAGTGCCAGTTCTGGCAGAACAGGCAGTTAAAGGTACAACTGGTGTAGAAGACGGCCAGGTTGTGATAGCCATAAGCCGTATGGCCGGGGCAGACCCAATCGGCGACGCAGTTGGTGGGCAGGGGATCGCGATACCAGTGCAGCAGGCCACGCCTGGCCGTCCCCGCCAGATGCATCAGCCGGCCGCGCTGAGTTGTGCGCAGGCCACAATAGCCACGCTCGCCCTCCCCAATGAGGCACTCATTGGCGCACAGGGTACAGCGGATTCCCTCCGCCTGGCGTGGCGGCACAGTGGGCAAGCCGAACTCGCGCCGGGTCTCTACCTGAGCATTTCGGGCGAGAACCAACGCCTCTTCTGGCCGGGTGCGCAGGCAGGCCAGGCACACCCCAGGGAAGGCCGCTACCAGCGGCGACTCCTGCCCACAGACCCCACAAACACCCATAGGGACGAAGGACGAAGCCCAGTACCCCCTTTGCCCTCCCGCAGGCGGGGGGACACCCCATTATGGCCATTGTCCGAGAGCGGCTTCAACCCCAGAGCCGTTTAGCCCTCATCGTCCAGCATCCGCTCAAACCAGTTCAACCAGTCATCGCGCTCCGGCGGCTGCCAGGGTTCATCCAACAGCCTGACCTCCACACGCTTCACGCCGGGCAGGCTGCCCACCGCCTGTTGGACCTCATCGGCGATCCAGCCGACCAGGGGACAGCCCGGCACGGTCAGCACCAGAGAGACAGTGACCTGCCCATCGGCGATGTCAATCTGCCGCACCATGCCGAGGTCCACCAGGTTCTCGCCCAGTTCGGGGTCAAGCACGCGGCGCAAGGCGTCGCGCACGGCCTCTTGAGTCAGTTCGCTCATGGGTCTGCTCCTCTGTAAGGGCGCCCCACAGGCTGCCCCTATTGCAACATGCCGCGAATGATCACATCCACAGCGGCCTCTTCATCCAGCCCACGCGCCATGAGCGTCTCCAGTTCCTTGCGGTTCACGCTCCCAATAGCCGCCTCATGCGTCACGCGAGCACGGTCATCGCGCACCACCACCAGCGGCATGTTGCGGGCGGTGGCCTGATCACGCACGATCTCGGTGCAGTCCATATGGCCGCGTGTGAAGGGCGCGTTGCCCTCGGCGGTGGTGAACACTTCGCTTATAGCGCGGTCGCGCACGGCGATACGCGTCTTGGTCAGCCCGCGCGCCCTCTCGCCATTCAGATGCAAGGTCTCGTTGACGCGGATGGTGTCATCCCCCAGGCCATAGGCTTTGGTGGTCAATTCGGCCACGCCGTCTGCGCCGACCGTGACCTCATAGTCCAGGATCAGCTTCCCCACCCGGCCATGGATCAGGCTGAAGTCGGTGATGAAGCGCCCGCCGTCATCTATCATGACTTTGGCTTGAGGGATAACCTCAATGCCCCCATGGGGGCCGTGAAAATGCGATTCGTGATAGATCATTGTGGCGCGTGCCCCCACATGGATACGCGCGTCCATCAGGTGTTTCAATCGGAGCGCGTTGGGGAAGGTACAATGGGCCATGAACTCCACCTGCGCGCCTGGCCCGATCTCATACTCGGCGTGAATCTCCTGCACCCCCTCGGCGGGCAGCATCCCGAAGCACAGGTGGACAGGGCGCTCCAGCCGGACCTCCGGCTCAACCAGGATACGCGCCCGGATGCTCGCCGGGAGTTCCTCGGCTTCAAAATGCACGCCCGGCACTTCGTTGGCGGCCAGCACGCGGTTGGCACTGACGACCAATGTGGCAAATCGGGGCGTCCTCAGCAACGCCGGGTCGCCCCCGGCCTGCCGGTACGCCTCCAGGATGGCCTCATATTCCTGCGCCCAACCCGGCTGCGTAGCCAGGCGCTGCGCCTGATGGGGTGGCAATACTGTGCTCATCGCCTGTTATCTCCCCAGGCCAGGGTTCTGGCCTCTAAGCCTTGCGCTTCCCCCCAGGGCTGCGGGCCGCTGATCCCTGCATGGGGGCGGCAGCGCAGCCCATAGTAGCGGCGGACTTCGGCGGGAGCGCCCTGGAAGATGATACTGCCCTGGCACATCAGCGAAGCCACGTCGGCTACCGTCACCATCTCATCGCGGTGGGTGATCAACAGCACCGCGCTGCCCTGATCGGCCATCCGGCGGATCAGCGCGGCGATGTCGTTCAAGGTGAGCGCATCAATGCCGGAGTCCGGCTCATCCAGGATGGCCAGCTTCGGGCGCATGAGAAAGACCGCCGCCAGCTCAATGCGTTTGCGCTCACCCCCCGACAGGGTATGGTCCAGCGGGCGCTTGAGGTAGGCACGTGGCGGCAGAGCCACCGCTTCCAGGGCCTCGGCCAGGCGCCTGGGGTCAGCATCCTGCGCTCCCAGCGCCAGATAGGCCCCCACCGGCAACCCTTCAAAGCGGGCCGGTTCCTGCCAGGCCAGGGTCAGCCCCAGCCGGGCGCGCTCACTGATCGGCAGCGCGGTGATGTCCTGCCCCGCAAACCAGATACGGCCCGTATCCGGGGTGTAACCGGCACAGCCCATCAGGGTATAGGCCAGGCTGGATTTGCCGGAGCCGTTCAGCCCCAACAGGCCATGCACCTCGCCGGGCCGGATGTTCAAATTGACCTGCGATAGGATCTCCCGCCCGTCGCGTTTCAGGCTCAGGTTTTCCACCCGTAACAGATATTCATCCTTCTCTTGCATCTCTTGTCCTTTAGAGCACTGCTCCCCATCATAGGCCATACGCGGCTACAGGATGAGTGACAGAGATCACCAATTCTCCTGATAAAGGTCATCTTCCGGGATTTGGCCGCACGCCAGATCAGATTTATACTGGCTGGGGGAGGTGCTCTGATATGGGCTTCTTGAAACGCCTGTCCTCGCTCTTGACCGGAGGCGCGGAGCGTGAAGGTGATCGCGACGCCTACTGGCTCTACGTCCAGTGCGACCGCTGCGGCGAGAAGCTGCGCCTGCGCGTGGACCGCCACTATGAGATCCAGCCCGACTATGACACCGGCGGCTATGTCCTGCACAAGGAGATCATGGACGGGCGCTGCTTCCAGCTCATGTATGCCGAGGTCCACTTTGACGCCGGCATGCACGTCACCTCACGCGACATCCGGGGCGGACACTTCATCACGCCGGAGGAATACGCCGCCGGGGAGCAGCCATGAGCGCACGCCCGCGGGTCGCCGTTGTCGGCAGCTTCGTCACTGACCTGGTCATCCGCGCGCCGCGCCGCCCCCGGCCCGGCGAAACGCTCATCGGCCACAGCCTGGACATCTTCCTCGGCGGCAAGGGTTTTAATCAGGCGGTCGCCGCCGCCCGCCTCGGCGCTGAGGTCACGATGATCGGGCGAGTGGGGAACGACGCCTTCGGCGACCGCTTCCTGGAAGCGCTCAACCGCGAAGGTATCCACGCCAACTATGTGATTCGTGACCCGCAACAGGGCACAGGGGTGGCTTCGCCCCTGGTGGAGGACTCCGGCGAGAACAGCATCGTGCAGGTCCCCCGCGCCAACGCCGCCCTCTCGCCAGCCGACATTGAACGCGCCGCCTCCGCGCTGGCGCAATGCGCCGTCCTGCTGGCCCAGTTGGAGGTGCCGCCGGCCGCCAGCCTGCGCGCCGCCCAGATCGCCACAGCCGCCGGGGCGCGCTTCATCCTGAACCCGGCCCCGGCCCGCCACGACGCCGCCGACCTGATCCGCCTGGCCGATGTCCTGGTCCCCAACGAAGTTGAGGCGATAGGTCTGGTCGGCGTCACCCCTCACAGTGGGGCCGACCCGGCAGAGGCAGCACGGCGGCTGCGTGCGCAGGGCGTCCCCGTCGTTATCGTCACGTTGGGTGAGCGCGGGGCACTGCTGGTGACCGAGGCGGGGGAACAGGTGTTCCCCGCCTATTCCGTGAATGTGGTGGATACCACCGCGGCGGGGGACGCCTTCTGCGGCGCGCTGGCTGTCGCCCTGGCCGAGGGCCGCGACCTGGCCGAGGCGGTGCGTTTCGCCAATGCCGCCGGTGCGCTGGCGGTCACCCGCCTGGGCGCCGAGCCTTCCCTGCCCCGCCGCGAGGAGGTGGAAAGGTTGTTATGAGCCTATTCCTGGATTCTGCTAACCCGGAGGACGCCCGCCAGGCCCAGGCGTTGGGCTGCATCGCCGGCATCACCACCAACCCCACGCTGATCGCCCAGACGGGCCGCCCGGCCTTAACGGTGATCAGGGAATTGTGCGAGTTGACATCCGGCCCGGTGTTTTACCAACTGACGCGCGCGGATTATGCCGGGATGCTCGCCGAGGCTGAGCAGGCTGACACGATCAGCCCCGGCCAGGTCGTCATGAAGGTCCCCTGCACGTGGGAAGGGCTGCGCGCGGTCTGCCACCTGCGCGGAAAGACGTTGTGCGCAGTCACGGCGGTCTTCACGCCAGCCCAGGCTTATCTGGCGGCTGAGGCCGGGGCGCGCTACATCATCCCCTACGTCAACCGCGCCACACGCCTGCTGGGCGACGGCCCGGCGTTGGTGCAGCAGATGGCTGCAGTCTTACAGCGGGGGAACAGGGGGTATGAAACCGAGATTTTGGCGGCGAGCATCAAATCGCCGGAGGAGGCTGTGGCGGCGCTTCTGGCCGGGGCGCAGCACCTGACGCTGCCGCTTTCGGTCATCCTGCAGATGGCCGAAAGCCCCTACACGGCCCAGGCGCTGGCCGAGTTCGCCTCTGGCCGCTGATGCCACCCCCTCCCCCTTCTGTGGGGGAGGGTTGGGGTAGGGGGTTATCGCCCCCCCTCCCAACCGGGCTGGGGCCACCGATACAGCCGCTAAAAAGGGGAAGCCCCCTCGCGGCTGGGGTCCGTGGGGGGCCGGGGCACAAGGTGGGTCAGCACCGTGTGCTACATCCAATATATTCAAGGCAGCACTACCCTTCTGTAAGGGGCGCTACATATGCCCAAATGGGCCTCTCGTCTCACCCTGATCCTGGTGCTTGTGCTCGCGCTGGGTCTGCGCTTTTACCGGCTGGATGCGCAGAGCCTGTGGAGCGACGAGGGCAATAGCGCCCGGCTGGCCGAGCGCAGCCTGCCGCTGATCACCGTTGCGGCCGCCGCGGACATCCACCCCCCGCTTTACTATATTCTCCTCCACTTCTGGGCGCAGGCCTTCGGCACATCGGAGTTGGCGCTGCGGGCGCTGTCGGCGCTGGCCGGCCTGGCCCTGGTGGCCCTGGTGTTCCTTATCGGCCAGGCGCTATTCGGGCGGGGGGCCGGGCTGATCGCGGCGGCATTGGCGGCGATCAACCCCTTTCAGGTGTATTACAGCCAGGAGGCGCGCATGTACATGCTGGCGGCCATGCTGGGGGCGGCCTCCACATTCTGCTTCGTGCGCTGGCTGAAGGAACGAGAAACAGAGCAGGGTGGCTATAGCTGGGCCGCCGCCACAGCCCTCCTCACCGCCGCCGGCCTATACACCCATTACGCTTATCCGCTTATCCCGGCAGCGCAGACGGCGGCGTTGCTTATCTGGCTCTGGGAATGGCGCGATGGGCGCGCACGAACGGCGCTGGTCTGGGCCGGGATACTGGCTGTGGCCCTGGCCCTGTATTTGCCCTGGCTGCCCATTGCCTATCGCCAGCTCACCACCTGGCCCTCGGCGCGCCTCCCGGTCACCTCGCCGGAGGCGGCGTTGGTCGCCCTGCACCTGCTCGTGCTGGGGCAGACACTGCCGGCTGAGAACCACACATTTATTGTGGTTCTGGTCATCTGGCTGGTACTGGCACTGGGGCCGCTTCAGCCCAAGAGAAGCCGCCGACGCTTCTTTCCCCTGGCCCTCCTCCTGGCCTGGCTGATCGTCCCGCTCGCCTTCGTGCTGCTCGCCGGCCTGTTCCAGGGGCCGTTTCTCAAGTTCCTGCTGATCGCCTCGCCGCCGCTCTGCCTGCTGATCGGGGTGGGGGTGATGGGGTGGGCGCGCCTTGAGAGGGCCTCCATCGGGCGCCGGTCCACATCGGCGCCCAGCCCCACCCCCCGGCGCGTGGTCGGTGGCCTGGCCGCCCTCCTCATGCTTGCCTGGCTCACTTACGACACCGCGACTTCGCTCCGCAACCTGTACTTTGATCCGGCCTACGCCCGCGATGACTACCGGGGCATCGCCGCCGACATTCGCGCCCTGCAGCGCGAAGGCGACGGGATCATCCTTAATGCGCCCAACCAGTGGGAAGTCTTCACTTATTATTACAGGGATGGCGTGCCGGTCTATCCGGTGGCGCGGGATCGGCCCCTGGATGAGGCCGCCGAGGCACAGGAGCTAAATGACATCCTGGCGCGGCACCGGCGGCTGTTCGCGCTGTATTGGGGCGACCGCGAAAGCGATCCGCAGCGCTTTGTGGAGCGCTGGCTGAGCACGCACGCCTATCCCGCCCAGGACGTCTGGCGCGGCAACGTCCGCTTCGTAATCTACGGCGTCCCGGCGCGACCGCAGGTGGAAAATCCAACGCCGCTGGGAGTGCGCTTTGGCCCACACATCCGCCTGGAGAGCTACAGCCTGGCCAGCCGACGGCTGCGGCCCGGCGATGTGCTGGCACTCACCCTAACCTGGACGACGGATGCCCCCCTGACCGACCGGGTCAAGGTGTTTGTTCACCTCTACGACGCCGGCGAGCATATCCTGGCGCAGCACGACAGCGAGCCAGGGGCGGGCCTGCAACCGGCCACGACCTGGGCGCCGGGTGAGGCGGTCCGCGATCATCACGGCGTCCTCATCCCTATGGGGGCCACGCCGGGGACGTATCGCCTGGCCATCGGCCTGTATCGTCCCGATGGTTCACGCCTGACGCTGGAGGACGGCACGGACCGACTGTTCCTGGGGGACATCGCCATTGAAGGGGAGCCATAATCCTGGCCTGAACGGCCTATTAGGCGCCGCGCCGCACCAGGGGTAGGTAGAGCGAATGCACCTCGCCCAACATCGTCCACACGATGTCTAACCCGCCACCCCTATCAGCGACATAAGCATAGTCTCCTGCTACCGCCACGCCAGAGGCAAACGCTGGCGTGTCGTAGAAACCCACTTCATAGGGGTTGGCCGGGTTGGACACGCGGATAAGTCGCAGGCCGCTCTCGTCATCGGTGACATAAGCGGTGCTTCCCATCACTGCCACGCTTGTAGCCCATCCCGGTGTATCATAGAAGCCCACCTCAGTGGGGTTGGCCGGGTCCGATACGTTAATGATGCGCAGGCCAGCCCATCCATCGGCGACGTAGGCGTAGTCTCCCGCCACCACCACGTCAAGGGCCCCCCCTGGTGTGTCATAGAAGCCCACCTCAGTGGGGTTGGCCGGGTCCGATACGTTAATGATGCGCAGGCCGCTATCCCCATCGGCGACATAAGCGTATGCCCCTGCTACCGCCACACCATTAGCAGACCCCGGTGTATCGGTGAACCCCACCTCAATCGGCTGAGCCGGATTAGATACGCTGATAATGCGCAACCCACTGTACCCATCGGCGACATAAGCATAGTCCATCGCAACCGCCACATCATAGGCATAGCCTGGCGTATCGGTGAAGCCGACCTCAACCGGGTTGACCGGGTTGGAGACATCAATGACACGCAGACCTTGATCGTCATCGGCGACATAGGCATAGTCTCCCACCACTGCCACACTAAAGGCCCGCCCTGGCGTGCCGGTGAAGCTCACCTCATAGGGGATAGCCGGGCTGGATATGTCTACAATGCGCAGGCCTTGATCGAAATCGGCGATGTAAGCATAGCCCCCTGACAGCGCTACCTTAAAGGCCCACCCTGGCACCGGCGGAACGTAGAAGCCCACCTCAATTGGCTGAGTCGGGTTAGACACGTTAATAACGCGCAGGCCACCGCCTCCATCAACAAGGTAAGTGTAGCTCCCTGCTATCGCCACGCCGTAGGCCCGTCCCGGTGTATCATAGAAGCCCACTTCATAGGGGTTGACCGGATCCACTACGTTAATGATACGCAGACCCTGAGCGAAATCGGCGA
>DAOUBF010000060.1:0-2480 GCA_034432795.1 Anaerolineae bacterium | reverse complement strand
GATGCCGGATCATGTGCACATCTTCCTCTCCGCCCCGCCGGCAATCAGCCCGGCAGTCATCGCCAAGGTTCTCAAGGGGACAAGCGCCCGGAAACTGTTCATGGCGTTCCCGCACCTCAAGCGCAAGCTGTGGGGCGGGCACCTGTGGAATCCGTCCTACTATGTTGGAACAGCCGGGCATGTGAGCGCCGAGACCATCAAGCGTTACATCGAGGAGCAGAAAACCGATGCCGATGCTAACGATCAAGGCGCGGATTCACGCTGACCGGGAGACCGAGGCTGTTCTTCGGGACGCCATGTTCTGCGCCACCAAGGTCTATAACGGGCTGATGTGGCATTTGCGCCGCCAACAGGAGGAGACCGGTCGCGTCGATGTGCGTCGGTCCACCCTCAACCGCCTCCTGGCCGCCCTCCCCAGGGCGAAGGGCTATTACTCCATGTCCGCACAGCTTACCCGCGACGAGGTACGCCAAGCGTGGCAATCATTCTTCGCGCTCCGGAAGAACGGCCATACGAAACACCACGCCCCTGGGTTCCGCCCCAAGTCCATGCTCTCCCCGCTTAAGTACGTCCGGAGCGGGTTCAAGGTAGCCGGCGACCGGGTGACCCTCTCATTGGGCAAGGGCCGCGAAGATGGCATCCACGCCGTCACCTTCCGCATCACCCATCGGCCTAGCGTAGAATACGAGCGCGTGCGGCAATTCTCCATCACCTACGACAAGCTAACCGGGCGTCTTCAAGCCCGTCTGGTGGTGGAGGTCAGGCCGCGCGAGAACCACGGCACGGGTCGTGTGGCGGTCGATCTGGGTGAGACGGTGCTCCTGGCGGCGAGCTTTGAAGGCGGCGCCGCGATTCTCTACTCCGGCCGTCTGATCAAGGCGGTCCGTCGTTACTGGCAGAAGGTGCGGTCGAAGGTGAAGCCGCCGTCGAAGGAGCGCCCGCGCATGTCCCGGCGCTACCGTGCAATCGCCCGCGGGGAACGCCGGCAGGTGGAGCACCTGCTCCACATCATCACCGCCCACTTCATCCGCGAGTGTCTCTGGCGCGGGGTCAAAGAGATCGCCATCGGTGATCTGACCGGCATCCGCTGGGAGATCGAGTACGGTGCCCGGATGAACCAGCGTCTGCACGCCTGGCCCTACCGCAAGATCGTCAGCATGATTCGATATAAGGCGGAGCTTGCGGGTATCGTCGTGCGCGACGACGTTGACGAGCGGGGCACCTCCCGCACCTGCCATGTCTGCGGTGAAGTGCGAGAGGCCAACCGGACGCATCGCGGGTTGTACCGTTGCCCATGCGGGTGGACAGTCCAGGCGGACGTGAATGGCGCGTTGAACATCTACGAGCGCGCCTTCCAGGTATCTCCCATCAAGGGGAGTAGTGGCCGTGTGGCGCGGCCCGTGGTCGTGTCATTCCAACCGGGATGGCATACGGTCCACGAACCGAAGCGCAGGTATCTGCGCGCATCCGCTGGAGGATGCCCCCGCATTCATTCGGGGGAGGACGTCACAGATGACTAACAACAACACCATAATTCGAAATCCGAAATTCGAAATCCGCAATCCGAACCGGTGCCATCATGAGAGTTAGGAGGGGAAGATGGCTAGAACCGCATTAGATTTGACTGCTGAGGAGTTACAGGCATACCGACCAAGTAAGGAACCGGATGAGCCGCAGGTGGGGGAGCGGTGGGAGCAGGCATGGAAAGTGGCACGCAGTGCAGCGCGCCTGCTGCGAGAGAGGTTTGGAGCCACGCGAGTGGTAGCCTTCGGCTCGCTTGCCCATCGTGCCTGGTTCAGCCCCTGGTCGGATATAGACCTGGCTGCCTGGGGAATCCCGGCCGATCAATTCTATCGGGCGGTGGCTGCTGCCACTGGCATCAGCCCGGACTTCGAAGTGGATCTGGTAGATCCGGAAGATTGTCGGCCGGCAGTGCGTCGGCTCATTGAGCACGAAGGGATTGACTTGTGAGCGAACGGCTTCTTAAGCTGGTGGAGCGAGTCCGTGACCAAGTCGCTGAACTGAATCGATTGATCGAGCGTGCACAGGAAGGATGGCGCCGGGCACAGCGGTCGGGTGACGATTTCTATCTAGACGGTGTAGCGTTGAACCTGCACGGCTTCTACGTCGGGTTGGAGCGGCTCTTCGAACTGATTGCCACAATTGTTGATGGCACTATGCCCCAAGGCGCGAACTGGCATCAGGTGTTGTTGCAGCAAATGGGCATCGAGATCCCGCGCGTGCGTCCGGCCGTGATTTCCGAAGAAACGCGAGATGCTTTAGATGAGTATCGAGGCTTTCGTCATATCGTGCGCCATGTTTACACGTTTGAGTTCGATCCGGTCAAGGTGCAACGATTGGTAGAGAAAGCGCCGGCGGTGTTTGCCAAATTGAGTGCGGAGTTACTGGCTTTCGCCGACTTCTTGGAACAACGGGCGCGGACGGGCGAGGAGGGCTGACCTGTCGACTCAGTTTTAGAA
>DAOUBF010000059.1:0-17667 GCA_034432795.1 Anaerolineae bacterium | reverse complement strand
CAGCTTCACGCCGTCTCTGACGCCGTCCATCACCAATACGCCCACGCGGACGCCCACGCGGACGCCCACATTCACACCCTCATTCACGCCCACGTGGAATCCGCTGACGCCTACGGCCACCTGGACGCCGGTGCCACCGACGCCGACGCCGAATTACACACCCACACCCACGCGCACACGCACGCCGACAGCCACGCCGTTGCCCACGTGGACGCCGCTGCCAACATCCACGCCGACGCGCACGCCCACGCCCGGCCCAACGGCGACGCCGTACTACACGCCCACGCCGACGCGCACGCCGACCAACACGCCGTGCTTTGACTGCTGAGGCTTGGGCCACTCAGCCTGATGTAAGTACAACGTCCCGCAGGTTTTAGAACCTGCGGGACGTTTGTATTCCACAGGGGGTGATTCTTCCCCCCACCCCAGCCCCCCCCCACAACGGGGGGAGGGGGTAAGGCCTGTTCCCTCCCCCTGGATGGGGGAGGGGCAGGGAGGGGGTGAGGGGACAGGAGCCTCTCCAGCTTGGTACAGCCTTCCTATTGTTGCCCCCCCTGTTCCCGTTATAATGAGCGTAGTCGTTGGATCATCATTGTGACCTGATTGAGGACGTTATCAATAGGATGGAAAGGAGGTGAGACAGGGATGCTGTATTTGCCGCATGAGGAAGGGCAGGGTTTGGTGGAGTACGCGCTGATTCTGGTGCTGGTGGCCGTCGTCGTGATCGTCATCCTGGCGCTCCTGGGCCCGGCCGTCGGGAACGTGTTCAGCAACATTGTGCAGAATATCTAATTTGGACTGGTCCGTACGACAATTCAGAGCTTTCAGGCAAAAGCAGAGCCCTATCGGCCGGGCCGATAGGGCTCTGTTTCCAAGGGAGTCACTCATTCGGCAACACACTGAGCCATTTCATCACTTAACTTATGAATGCAAGCGAAGACGATGTGATCTGTCTGGGTGCTTGTGAAGGAGGATTAGACCCATGAGACGAGGTGGTCTCTTAGTGATATTGGGCCTGCTGCTGATGATCGTGGCAGTGGCCGGTTTTTTGCTGCTCTCCCGCGCATCCAACTCGGCGGAGCCGCCCAAACAGCCGGAGGTGCCCCAACGCCAGGTCCTGGTGGCGCTCCAGGACATCCCCCGCGGCACGATCATCGGCCAGGATATGGTCGGCATGCAGTCTTACCCTGCTGACACCCTGCAAGATGTGGAGGCCGACCTGATTTTAAGCCCGGAGCTGGCGGTGGGCAAGATCGCCCGCACCGACATCGCCCGCCGTCAACCCCTGCTGGCCGGGATGCTGCTGGAACCCGCCAAAGGGCGCATCGGCGGCTCTGACGCCGCCCTCTTGCTGCCCGAAGGCTCGGTGGCAATGGCCTTCCGCGTTGACCAGTTGTCCAGCATCGCCTACGCCCTGCAGCCCGGCGACCACGTGGATGTGCTCATCTCGCTCTGGCTGGTGGACCTGGACCCGGACTTTCAGTCCAAGCTGCCCAACCGCATGATCGTCACCAAGCCAGATGGCAGCAGCGAAGAGATGCCCTTCGGTCGCCCCGAGAACGGGCCTGGCGGGCAAGTCCTGGCGGTGCCCAGCGAGGGGCAGCGCTCGCGCCTGGTGACGCAGCTCACACTGCAGAACCTGCTGGTGCTCGGTGTGGGCAACTGGACGGATGAGCAGGAAACCGAGCCGGTGCCCACGCCAACGCCTGGGGGCAGGCAGCCGAACCAGGTGACCACTGCGCCTGGGCTGCCCAACGTGATCACCCTGGCGCTCAGCCAGCAAGATGCCCTCGTCCTCAAGTACGCGCAGGAGGCCGGCGCGTCCATCACCCTCGTCCTGCGTCGCAACGGTGACGAAGGCCAGGTGTCCACCACGAGTGTCACCCTGCAATATCTCATGGACCGCTTCGGCATTGAGGTGCCGCCGAAACTGCCCTTCGGCGTGGAGGGCGGCGGGGCCGGGCCACGGTCCACTCCTGCACCGTGAGGCGCTATGAGCAACGAAACGATTCGCGTCCTGATCGTGGATGACATCCCGGAGACCCGGGATAACCTCAAAAAGATGCTCAGCTTTGAGACCGACATTGAGGTGGTCGGCTCGGCGTCCAGCGGCGTAGAGGCCATCCGGCTGGCCAAGCAATACCAGCCGCACGTCGTGCTCATGGACATCAACATGCCGGGCGTGGACGGCATTAGCGCCAGCGAGGGGATCATGCAGGAGGTCCCCTTTGCCTCGGTCGTCATGATGTCGGTGCAGAGCGAGAGCGACTACCTGCGCCGCTCCATGCTCGCCGGCGCCCGCGACTTCCTTACCAAGCCCTTCACCAGCGATGAGCTGATCTCTACCATCCGGCGCGTCTATCAGATGGGGGCGCGCACCCTGCCGCCGATGCCCCCCACGGGCGCCGGCCCACAGCCGTCTATGGAGGCGGCCGCGCTCAGGCCGGTGCGACAGGGGCAGGTGATCGCTGTGTTTGGGGCCAAGGGCGGCGTCGGCTGTAGCCTAGTGGCCATCAATCTGGCCATCGCCCTGGTAAACAAGCAAACGCGGGTGGCCATCGTAGACTCTAACCTGGAGTTTGGCGATGTGGGCGTCATGCTCAACCTGCAGGCCAGCCGCAATATCGCCGACCTCATCCCTCAAATCCAGGACCTGGAGGAGGATTTCATCCAGCAGGTGATGACGCCGCACGACTCTGGCATACGGGCGCTGTTGGCCCCGCCACGCCCGGAGACAGCGGAGTTGGTCGCCGCAGAGCACCTGAAGCTCATCCTGGAGAAGCTGCGCACTCTATACGACTATGTGGTGGTGGATACGGACACCTCCTTGCATGACCGTATCTTGAACATCCTGGACATCTCCGATGCCATTATCCTGGTAGGGACGCCCGATATTCCGGCGTTGAAGAACGCCCGCCTGTTCCTGGAGGTCACGGAAGCGCTGGGATACGACCCTCAGAAGATCCTGTTCGTGGTGAACAAGGTGGATAAGCGTCTCGGCGGGATCAGCACGGGCGACATCCAGGACGCGATCAAGCATCCAGTGGCGGCTGAACTGCCCTCTGAACCTGTGGCTGCGTTGGTCTCGGTCAACAAGGGTGCGCCCATTGTGCTCACCGACTCCAAGAATCCGCTGGCGCAGGCGCTCCTCAGGCTGGCGCACCTGGTACGCCAGCGCAAGGAGGGGACCCAGGAGGAGGCCCAGCCGCAGCCGCTCATGCCTGAGCCGGGGTTAAGGGGAATTCGTGCTCAGATCGCCCGGTTACTGGGCCTGGGAATCAACGAGCATGTGGCGGTCAGCAAGGGATAAAACGTAAAGCGTAGAACGTAAATGGATGCACGCTTTACGTTTTACGCTCCAGGAGGGTGATCTATGTCTCTCTTAAAGCGGATTGAACAAGGCCAGGAACAACGCAACCAGCCGCCCGCCGCACCGGGCACCGGCCTGTTGGGCGGCAACACGGCAGACCCCGCGCAGGGCGCGGGCGAGGTCAAACGTGTAGAACTCGGCGTGCGCCGACCGGTGACCGCTCCCCAGGCGCGCGATACCCACCTGGACCTGAAGACGCGCGTCCAGAACAAGCTCATTGCCGAACTGGACCCCACCATGGACGTGACCAAGACGGCGGAGGTGCGCGCCCAGATCCAGGAGATGTTCGATCAGATCCTAGCCGAGGAGAACTTCGTCCTCAGCCGGGCCGAACGCGCCCGCCTGTTTGACCAGATCGTCGCCGAAATCCTGGGCTATGGCCCCTTAGAGCCGTTCCTGGCCGATGAAACCATCACCGAAATCATGGTGAATGGCCCCAAGAACATCTATATTGAGCGCGGCGGCAAGATCTACAAGACCCAGGCGCAGTTTGAGGACGATGAGCACCTCATGCGCATCATTGACCGTATCGTGGCGCCGTTGGGGCGGCGCGTGGACGAGAGCAGCCCATATGTGGACGCCCGCCTGCCCGATGGCAGCCGCGTGAACGCCGTCATCCCGCCTATCTCGCTGATCGGGCCGGTGCTGACCATCCGCAAGTTCTTCCGCACCCCGCTCACCGTGGAGGACCTGATCAACCTGGGGTCCATCACGCCGGAAGCGGTGGAGTTCCTTAAAGCCTGCGTCATCGCCAAACTCAACATCGTCATCTCCGGCGGTACCGGCTCCGGTAAAACCACGCTCCTGAACATCCTGTCCGGTTTCATCCCCAACGACGAGCGCATTATCACGATTGAAAACGCGGCAGAGTTGCAACTGCGCCAGGAGCACGTGGTCACACTGGAGTCGCGCCCCCCCAACATTGAAGGCAAGGGCGAGGTGACTATCCGCCAGTTGGTGATCAACGCGCTGCGCATGCGCCCCGACCGCATCGTGGTGGGCGAGGTGCGCGATGAGGCCGCGCTGGACATGTTGCAGGCCATGAACACCGGCCACGAAGGTTCCATGACCACGTTGCACTCCAACAGCCCCCGCGACACACTGGCCCGCCTGGAGACCATGGTGCTGATGGCGGGGATGGACCTGCCCCACCGCGCCATCCGCGAGCAGATCGCCTCGGCGCTCAACCTGATCGTGCATCAGGAGCGCCTGCGCGATGGCAGCCGCAAGGTGGTCCAGATCTGTGAGGTTCAAGGCATGGAAGGCGACGTGATCACCATGTCGGACATCTTCGTGTTTGAGCAAACCGGCATTGAAAACGGCAAGATCATTGGGCGCCTGCGACCCACCGGCATCCGCCCGAAGTTCATTGAGAAGATTGAGGCAGCAGGTATCTACCTGCCGCCCAGCGTGTTCGGTATCGGCGAACGTATCCGATACTAAATCACAGTGGCCAGTGGTCAGCGGTCAGACAAACGCTGACGGCTGAAGGCTGAGAGCTGAAGGCTAGACGATGAGCCCGATAACTTTCCTGTTCATCCTGGGTGCGCTGGCGCTGGCGCTCCTGGCCGCAGGAGTGGCCAGCCTGGCATTGCAGCGTAACGAGGCTGTGAGTGCTCGCCTGAGCCGCTTCATTAGCGTTGGGAGCGCAGTGGCCGTGGCCCAGGCCGAGAAGGCCGGGCGCGAAAAGGACAAGGGGAAACCGCGCATGACCCCTCTCGCCGACCGGCTGAACAAGATGCTGGCCGGGCGGCCCTCGTCCAACCGCATCGCCATCGCCCTGGCACGGGCCGACCTCAAGCTGACGGTGGGCGAGTTCCTGGCGCTGACGGTGATCAGCGTGATCGCCTTCATGGCCCTGGGCTGGCTGCTGTTCAATCAGATTGTGCTCGTCCTGCTCAGCGGCGTCATCGGCTATTTCGTGCCGCGCTGGTATCTGGGCATCCGCCACCGCCGCCGCCTGAATGCGTTCAACAACCAACTCAGCGATATACTCAACCTGTGGGTGAACGCCCTGCGCTCCGGCTACAGCGTGCTCCAGGCGATGGAGGCCATCGCCAGGGAGCTGCCCCCGCCCGCCTCGGTGGAGTTCAACCGCGTGGTGCAGGAGGTGCGCCTGGGCCTGCCGCTGGAGACGGCCTTGCAGAACCTGCTGCGCCGGGTGGACTCGGACGACCTGGACCTGGTGGTGACCGCCGTCAACGTCCAGCGTGAAGTGGGCGGCAACCTGGCGGAGATCCTGGAGGTGATCAGCCACACCATCCGCGAACGGGTGCGCATCAAGGGCGAGATCCGCGTCATGACGGCCATGGGGCGTTACTCCGGCTATATCATCACCCTGTTGCCCATCGTGCTGACGCTGCTCCTGTTCGTGATCAACCGCCCTTACATTATGCAACTCTTCCAGGAGACGTGTGGCTGGATCATGGTAGGAGTGGGATTGGCCATGATGGCCGCAGGCTTCCTGGCGATTCGCAAGATCGTGGATATTGAGGTGTAGGAGGTGGCTATGCCGATCATCCCCGTCCTCATTTTAGGTGCCATTGTGCTTGCCGGGGTCGGTATGGTCGTCTATGCCCTGGCGAAGGGAGAAGACGACGACCCCTTGCAGGAACGCCTGAACGAGTACGCGGCGCGCAACCAGGTGGTCTCGCTGGAGGAGATTGAGCTATCGCTGCCCTTCACCGACCGTGTCATCCGACCCATGATCCGCAGCTTCTCCAGTATGGTCGCCCGCTTTACCCCCAGCCAGACAATTGAATCCACGCAGCACAAGCTGGACCTGGCGGGCAACCCCAATAACTGGACACCGACCGAATTCTGGGGCATCCGCGTGGTGGCCGCCGTGCTCATGGGTGGTCTCTCCTTCGCGCTCTTCAGCCTGACCAAGCAGCCGGTCGTCCGCCTGGTCGGGTTAACTGCCCTGATGGCTCTCACGGGCTTCTACATGCCCGTCCTGTGGCTGAACAGCAAGATCCGCCGGCGGCAGGACGAGATCGTCAAGGCGCTGCCCGATGCGCTGGACCTGCTCACCGTGTGCGTGGAAGCCGGGCTGGGGTTTGACGCGGCTATGGCAAAGGTGAACGAGAAGTGGGATAACGAACTGTCCCTGGCCTTTGGCCGGGTGCTCCAGGAGATCCGGCTGGGACGGCTGCGGCGCGAGGCCCTGCGCGATATGGCCAACCGCATGGAGGTCCCCGATGTGACCACCTTTGTGGCCGCGATCATTCAGGCGGAGCAGTTGGGCGTGAGCATCGCCAAGGTGCTGCGCATCCAATCCGACCAGATGCGCGTCCGCCGCCGCCAGCGAGCCGAAGAGAACGCCCAGAAGGCGCCGGTGAAGATCCTCTTCCCGATGGTCTTGCTTATCTTCCCCTCCCTGTTCATCGTTCTCCTGGGGCCGGCAGCGCTCACGGTGAAGAACTCCGGCGTGCTGGGCATTTTCGGCGGCGGATAGGCCGCCCTGGGTGTAGCCAGGGGGGCCCACTCCCTACCCTGGCCCTCTCCAACTCTCCCCCTTTCATTAAACAATGGGGAGCAGGGTCTCACCCCTCGCCTGCAGTGTATGCGAGGGGCCGAGGGTAAGGGTGGGTGCATTTCACATTGGGGGCCGCCCTGCGGTTGACTGCCAGCAGGCGTCCCGTGAGGGGAACCGCGCCTGACAGGCTGGTGGCCGGGCGACCCCCGACATGGGGCGTTGCGCGTCGGTTGAGATCCTCTCATAAATGGCGGGATGGGCAAGGCAGGATAGAATAGCCTGTAGGGCGGCTTTCCATAGCCGCCGCAGCGCGGCAGCCGAAGCCCGAAGAGCGGCAGGTATAGAAACCTGCCCTACGCCGGGGAGCCAGGCAGCCTGTAGGGCGGCTTTCCATAGCCGCCGAAAGGCTTTCCATAGCCGTCGCAACAGGGCCGAAGAGCGGCAGGTATAGAAACCTGCCCTACACCGGGAGGGAAACCCCGCCTACTCAGTGTCATCTCCTCGCCCGCCGGCCGCTGTGCCACGTCCATGCTCTGCTCTCTCCTGTTCTCGTTGTTCTCGTCGTGGTCAGCGCACCACATCCGCCCCGAATATGGAATACACCCGTGAGGGTTGGGGTATTTGCTTTTTCCTGGCCGATCCGCCATAATGGTGCTATCAGCCTTCAATCCGGCTGGAAGCCCATGCACACGCCTGGACGCAACCCTCTCGCCTTGGGGATCGGCGCGGTGCGCCGCGTGGGTGAGGCACTGCTGGACCTGGTCTATCCGCCCACCTGCGGCGGCTGTGGCCGGGCGGGGACACGCTTCTGTCCCCGCTGCACAGCCCAGGTGGCCTGGCTTGACACCGACCCCTTCTGTTCGCGGTGCGGACGACCGACGCCCGCGGAGATAGCCTGCCCCTGGTGCCAGACGGCGCCGCCCCTGTTGGACGCTATCCGCTCCGCGGCTCTTTTCGTTGGCCCTTTGCGCCAGGCTACCCATGCATTCAAGTACACGGGCCGGGCCGACTTGGCCGGGCCGCTGGCCGGGCTAATGGTGGCCTTCTGGGAGCGCCACCCCTTGCCCGCCGATCTCATCGTCCCCGTCCCTTTGCATCCGAACCGCCAGCGCGAGCGCGGCTTTAACCAGGCCGGGCTGCTGGCCCAGGCGTTCGCCGCCCGGACGGGCCTGCCGCTGGCGCCGCAGGGGTTGGCGCGTATCCGCGAAACGACGCCCCAGGTGGGCCTAAACGCCCAGGAGCGCCGGGATAACGTGCGCGGCGCCTTCCGCGCTCAGGGAGATGCCTTCGTCGGTCGGCGTCCGCTGCTCATTGACGACGTGTGCACCACAGGGGCCACGCTGGAAGCCTGCGCCCACGCTCTTCGCAGCGCGGGCAGCCAGGCCGTCTATGCCCTGACGCTCGCCCGGGCTGACTTCAGCCCGGCTGGATAGACGCCTGCTGACGACGCCCATGACCTCAGAAGCCCTGCCCAAAACCGAACAGCGCAGCTTCCTGCGCGGCAATGTCCTGGCCTTCAGCTTCGTCAGCCTGCTTCAGGACACGGCCAGCGAGATGATTTACCCGCTCCTGCCTACCTTCCTCACCGGTGTGCTCCTGGCGCCGGCGGCTGTCGTCGGCCTGATTGAGGGCCTGGCCGAAAGCCTGAGTACGCTGACCAAAGTCGTCTCCGGCTGGCTCTCGGACCGCTCCGGGCGGCGCAAGCTCTGGGCCAGTGGCGGGTATCTGCTCTCCGGGCTGGCAAAGCCCTTCTTCGCCATCGCCACCGCCTGGCCGCAGGTGCTCGCCGTGCGCATACTGGACCGCCTGGGTAAGGGGCTGCGCGGCGCGCCCCGCGACGCCCTGATGGCCCTGGATGTGCCCGCAGGCCAGCGCGGCCAGGCCTTTGGCTTCCATCGGGCCATGGACACGCTGGGCGCAGTCATCGGCCCGATCCTGGCTGCGCTCTTGCTTCAGACCTATCAAGGGAACCTGCGGGCTGTGTTCGCCTGGGCCATCCTCCCTGGCCTGCTCTCGGCGGCTGTGGCGATCATCTTTGTGCGTGAGCGCCCGGCGCCGCGTGCGAGTGAAGACCTCGCAGGTTTCGGAAACCTGCGAGGTCTGTCCCGGCTCACGCTGGCCCCCTTTGATCGCCGCTTCAAGCGCTTCCTGATCGTCCTGGTCCTGTTCGCACTGGCCAACTCCAGCGATGCCTTCCTCCTGCTGCGCGCTCGCGCCACCGGCCTCCCCTTGACCCTGGTGCCGCTCCTGTGGCTGGTCTTCAACAGTATCTATGCGCTGGGCGCCGGGCCAGCGGGCTGGCTCTCGGACCGCCTGCCCCGCAAGCGCGTGCTTATCGCCGGGTTCAGCCTGTATGTCCTGGTCTATCTCGGCTTTGCCCTGGTCAGCGCGCCCTGGCAGGTCTGGCTGCTATTCGCCTGCTATGGCCTGTACTATGCCCTGACCGAGGGGGTCAGCCGGGCGCTCACCGCCGATCTCACACCCCCCGACCTGCGCGGCACGGCCTTCGGCCTGTACTACACCGCGACCGGCCTGGCGTTGTTCCCGGCCAGCCTGATCGCTGGCCTCCTGTGGGACACGGTGGGGCCGTGGGCGCCCTTCGCCTTTGGGGCGGGCTGGAGCGCATTGGCGACGCTGCTCCTGGCCCTCTGGGTATAGAGGGAGGGGGTGACGTTGCCCCCCCACCCCAACCCTCCCCCACAGAGGGGGGGAGGGAGGAAGTTCCCTCCCCGCTTTGCCCGTGAAAACAAAGGGGCGCGATAGCCCCACCTCTATCGCGCCCCGATGACTTCTCAGGTCCGGCGTCACGAACCCGCCGGACCGCTGTTCTCACCAGGCTAGACGCGAGCGCGCAGCCGCCGGCGCAACAACGCCCAACTCACCAGCACCACCAGCGCCGCCGGGATGAGCCAGAACGACTGCAGCCAGTTCCGCGCCGGCCCGGACTCGCCCTGGAACTGCGCCACCTCCACTGAGGTCGGCGGGCACGGCCCCAGATGCTCATAGCGCTGCGTGTAGTTGGACGGCGTCGTTGCGTAGCCGCCGAAGGCGTAGAAGTAGCCGCTCATCTGCGCGTGGCCGTAGTTGCGCGTGGCGTACAGCAGGTTGGCCCCCGTCGTCCAGGTGTTCGTGGCCGGATCGTACACCTGAACCGTGTCCATCGCCGTGGGGAACTGACCACCAGCCACATACAGCTTCCCGGCCACCGGATAGCCTGTGGAACTGTTGTAGGCATAGGCGTGGAAGTTGCTGGAGGCGATGGGCAGATCGGCGATGGCGCTGATCGTGTTCGTCGCCGGGTCAAAGCGCTCGGCGATGACCTCATTGGTCAGTGTGCCGCCGGAGAACTGGCTGCCGCCCACCACGTAGATGTAGCCATCCAGCACCGCCGTGGCGATGTAGCCCCGCGCCAGGCCCAGCGTGGTGGACAACTGCGTCCACTTCGCGCCAGGCGCCGCCATGGGGTCAAAGCGCCAGATCGCATCGGTCATGCCCACGTTCGGCTGGAAGCCACCGAAGATGTACAGGATGTTGTTGTACACCGCCCAGCCGCCCGGCAGGTAGGTGGCCCCTGCCGGCCAGGGGTCCGAGGTGAGCACTGTGACGGTGTCGGTGGCCGGGTCGTACACGCGCACATCGCCTGTGGTGACCGAACCAGCCGCCGAGCCACCGATGACGTAGATGCGCGGGCCGCTGGGGCCGGTGAGCTGGACGGCGGCGGCATTGGCCGAGGACAGGTCGGGCAGCGTGGCGCTCTTGAGCGTCCACGAGTTGGCCACGGGGTCGTACTCGTAGATGGTGTCAACGAAGGTGACGTCATCCTGGCGGCCACCCAGCAGGTAGATCTTGCCGTTGGGCGTGAAGGCGCTGGCGCCGACACGGATGCGGTTGACCGGGATGGGAGCGCGCTCCACCCAGCGCGGTTGTGGGGCGCAGGGCGTGGGCGTCGGCGTGGGGCCGACAGGCGTGGCTGTGGGCGTCACCGGTGTGGCCGTTGGGGTCACAGGCGTGGGGGTCGGCGTCACGGGAGTGGCCGTGGGCGTCACCGGCGTGGCGGTGGGCGTTGCCCCAGTGGGCGTCGGCGTGGGGGTCACGCTGCGGTACCAGCGGATGTTCAGGCCGTTAAACAGCAGCCCCTCATTGCAGTTGTACTCCAGCGCAGTGGAGGTATCCTGCAGCCCCACCGAGGCCGAGGCGCCGTTGTTGATGCTGGGGTCGCCGAAGTCCGTGTCGCGGAACAGCATGTAGATGTCGCCGGTGGCCTCCTCCAGTTGCACCTCAAAGGTAATCCCAGAAGGAGTACCGGGGAAGTGCTGGATGTCGCGGAACTCCACGGTGAAGATGCGGTTCGGCGCGGTCCCTGTCGTGCTGTAGTAGATGCCGCCCCCAGCGGGCGGGTACAGGTCATCCCAAAAGGGCAGGATAGCCCGGCCGAGCGTAGCGCTGGGCAAGGGGCAGACGTTGCTGAAGGCCGTGCTGCTCGTGGTGAACTGCAGGTTGCCGTTGGAACTCACGTTCACCGTTGTGTAGCCGGTGCCGTAGAAGTTGAAGGTGAAGCCGATGGGGAGCGACACGACCTGGTCATCGCCGGTGATGCCGCTGGGGGTCGTCGCCGTGATCCAGGCGCGGCTGACCAGGTCGGCGCACTCATAGTAACCGGGCGCCGGGCAGTTGCCTGTCCCTGCCATCGTGGTGAAGCTCCAGGTCTCGGAGAAGCTACTCTGGCCGCAGGCATTGATCGCCCGCACGCGCCAGTAGTAGGTCGTGTTGGACAGCAGGTTGGCGCTGGGCGTGTAGCTCGTGCCGGTCACGGTGACATCAATCACCGGCGAGCCGAAGTTGGGGTCATCGTCCACCTGGAGCTGGTAGCTGGCCGCCTGGGAGGCCGCCTGCCACTGGAAGGTCGGGCGCAATTGGACGTTGGTGGCCCCATTGGGCGGGCTGACCAGAACCGGCACGCCCGGTATGGCCGTGTACACGCCCAGGGTCACCGTGACCGTGTGCGTCCGCGTCACCGTCTGGCCGTTCACGCCGATGTTGTACACGCCCGCCGCAGTGGCACCGACGTTGACCCCCATGCTGGACGTGCCGGGGGGCACCACCGGGTTGGGCGTGAAGTTCACCGTCGTGCCGCCGGGGACATTGAGCGCCGAGAGCGTGACCGGGGCGTTGAAGCCCAGGACGCTGCCCACGGTGACGGTGTAGGCCGTCGTCGCCGGGGCGCACACATTGCGCGACTGCGGGTCCACCGCCAGGGTGAAGTCCGGCTGGAGCGGGATGCGGTCCATGAACATGTCCGGCTGGGGGATGCCGCCCTGGATGTTGCGGCTGTCGCTCCACTGGGCGTAGGCATAGGCCGCGTCCACCGCCGAGACATCGTAATCGCCGTAGTAGCAGTCGCGGATGTTGGGGTCAAAGTTGGGGTTGAGTGGGGGCACGTCGGAGAGCACATCGCTCACCGCCACGTTCGGCTCCCAGGTTGTGCCGTTGTTGTAGGACAGCGCCGCGTAGTAGCGGTACAGCCGGTTCTGCGCCCCCGCCTCGCGCCGGTCGTACCAGGTGATCAGCACCGTCCCGTTCTGGTTCACCGAGATCGTGGAGTGCCACTGGTCGTTCGTGGTGGTGTCGTCGTTGATGCGCACCGGCGCGCTCCAGGTGGCGCCGTTGTCTGTGGAGCGCTGGTAG
Source organism: Anaerolineae bacterium (assembly GCA_034432795.1). Taxonomy (GTDB): domain Bacteria; phylum Chloroflexota; class Anaerolineae; order DSLN01; family DSLN01; genus DAOUBF01. The sequence goes on along the minus strand of DAOUBF010000059.1, from coordinate 5,134 downwards.
AAGATATTGCCGCGGTCAGAGCCTTCGCGCTTGGTGTAAGCCACGTGCACCCAGCCGTTCGGCCCCACGGCCACCTGCGGCATGGCCCAGGTGCGGATGAAGCCGTTCATCGCCGGGCGCGTGCCGCTGTTGCCGCAGGAGGTGCTCAGACCCGCCTCGGCGATGCCACTGGCGATGTTGATCGGGGCGCTCCAGCTCACACCCCCGTTGGTGGAGCGAGCGACCTTGATGTCGTTCGTGCCACTGGTGTAGCCGTTGATATACACGATATAGACATCGCCGTTGGGTGCGACAGCGGGCCAGCAGCCCTGCTCATTGTTGTCTGTCGCAGCCGACACGTTGACCGGCGCGCTCCAGGTGACGCCGGCATCCGAGGACCAGGTGGCCTGAATGGGGAAGCCGGAGACGCCGAAGTTGGTCCAGCACACGTACATGCGACCATAGAAGGGGCTGGCGGGGTTATTGTCCACCCGCATCATCTCCTTGTCGTCCCCGCTGCCGGTGTGAATGTTGTTCTGGAAGTTGAACGTCTGGCACAGGTCGGTAGACTTGTACAGCCGCAGGCCGCTGGACCCCAGCGAAGCCGCGTAGAAAAAGCCATCCGCCCGCCGGTAGATCATCGCCGGGTCACCGAAGGAGGCCTGGAAGTTGCCCTGGTCGCTGAAGGTGGCCCCGCCATCGGTGGAGCGGCTGAAGCCCATGTAGGTGGAGGTGGCGCCGCCGGAATCGTTGTAGTTGGAGCAGATGATGTTGCCTGCCGGGCCGCCGATCGCCAGGTCGCTCTCGTTCTGGTGCTTGGGGCCGGGGTCCAGCAGGTGGTTGTTCAACTGCACATCAATGCCCAGGGGGGCCGCCGGGTTGAATGGCCCGCGCAGGTCCAGGCCCTGCGGTGCGCCGGGGATCATGCCCAACTGGCCGCACTGGACCGCCAGGCGGGTTTGCAGGCCGAAGGACATGAGGGAGACGACCTCGGGCCGTTCCAGCAGGCTACAGTCGGGGGCGCCCTCTTTTTCCTGGGCCTGGGGGGCGTTGGCGCGTTGCTCCGCCGGTCGCGCCGCCGCGGGGAGCAGGCTCAGCGCGACAAGCAGAGCCAGGCCGAGCGCGAGCACAATGAACTTGCGCGTTCGGAGTCTATATATCAAATCGTTGCTCATGGTCGCCCTTTCTTTGAAGACATATGATCATCCGCCGATCAGATGCCAGCAGTGGTGGGGACGGCTGGCATGGTGGGGAAAGGTGAAGTGATCATAGCACAAAGGGCACATGAGGGCAAATTGGCCCGGACAGGAGATATATCCTATACTTGGAGGCTGTCGCGGGATGAGCTACCGGGGTAGCGGGCCGATAGGCCTGCCTGTCGCCGCCACTTACCTGCTCCTGCGGCGCGTCGTGCCTCATAAATTCGAGAACACCCCTTTTGTTCACATTCTCGATTATGAGATGGAGGGCGGCTTTCGTAGGGCGGCTTTCCATAGCTGCCGCAGATTGTGTCATGTACTGACACAAACGTTCCAATCCGCTACAATCGCAATCTCAGCTAGAGCCACAGGTTGCCAGTTGTACCCAGAGTGTCCACGATATTATGAGGCCGGCGTCCCTCTTTACAAGCGCGACATCCTGTGGTAGAGTACCTTTGCCCTATTCTGGAGAGGGGGGAGGCGGGAGAGATGTAGGGGCGGGTTCAGAACCCGCATAGAAAGGGTGAGATACACTCATCGGCATCTGATGAACACACAACCGACCTGCGATATTCTCATCCTCGGTGGCGGCATCATGGGAGCGGCCACTGCCGAGGCGTTGGCCCGGCGCGGCCAGCGCGTGCTCCTGATAGAGCAGTTCGCCCCCGGCCACACGCATGGCTCCTCTCACGGCGATGGCCGCATCTTCCGCTTCGCCTACCCCCAGGCGATTTATGTGCAGATGATGCTCCTGGCCCGCCCGGCCTGGGCGGAACTGGGCGAGCGAGCAGGCCGCCCCCTGATTCAGACGACCGGTGGCTGGGATTGCGGCCCTGCCGGTAGCCCGGCCCTGGCCAGCCTGGAGACGAACTTTCAGCGCTATGGCCTCCCCTATGAACGCCTGTCGGCAAGGGAGAGCAACCGCCGCTTCCCCCACTTCCACCTTGACCGGGGTAGCGAAGCCCTTTACCAGCCCGATGCAGGCGTTGTCTTCGCCACGCCTGCGGTGCTGGCGCTGTGGCATCTGGCCCAGGCCAGCGGCGCGACCATGATAAGCGCTGAGCGTGTCGTCGCCGTGGAAGCGCACGGTGAACTGATTACGGTGCGCGGCGCCTCCGGCGCACACTGGAGCGCACCCCGGCTGGTGATCACCGCCGGAAGCTGGGCGCGGGGCCTGCTCGCCGGGCTGGGCCTTGACCTGCCGCTTACTCCCACCCAGGAGCAGGTGGCCTATTTCCCGCCCGCCGATGACCTGGATCACCGCCTGGGGACCATGCCCGTTTTCATAGACCATCACACGCCCGATCACCCCTTCTACGGCCTGCCCCAGATTGAGGTGCCAGGGGTCAAAGTGGGCTGGCACCGCACCGGCCCGGCGGTGGACCCCGACGCCCGGCCCCCGGCCAACGAGGCGCTCTTCGCCGAACTCCAGCGCCTGACCCGCCAACGCCTGCCCCACCTCCGCCTCACGCCCGTGGAGCAGGTGACCTGCCTGTACACCAACACGCCCGATGAACACTTCGTCCTGGACCGCCACCCCGACCTGCCCAACGTGATCATTGGGGCAGGCTTCTCCGGCCATGGCTTCAAATTCGCCCCCGCCATTGGTCACATCCTAGCGGCCCTGGCCCTGGATGAGCCGCCGCCGCTGCCCCTGGATACGTTCAGCCTGCGTCGCTTCATGCAATGAACCTTTTCGCGTTGGGCGGTGTATATTCTGCATGTCAGGCTTCGCCCTGATAGACTCAAGCCCGAAGGGTTGCGGTTGCTCCCTGACTGTTGTTATAATGAAGCCACTGCGCGTATCCTTTCCCACCGGAGGATTCGCCCAATCTGAAAAGCCACACTGCTGATGGTGCAGGTGAGGAGAGGCTCAGGATGAAAGATGTTCAGGCCCTTGCAGAGCGTTTGATTAACAACATTGAGCGCGTGATCATCGGCAAACGCCAGGCGGTCCAGCTTATCGTGATTGGGCTGCTCTCCCAGGGGCACATCCTGATTGAGGATGTGCCTGGGGTGGGCAAGACCATGCTGGCGCGAGCGCTGGCGAAATCCATCGGCGCCACCTTCCGCCGTATCCAGTTCACACCCGATATGCTCCCCAGCGATGTGACCGGCGTCTCGGTGTTCAACCAGGCCACCCGTGAGTTTGAGTTCCGCCCCGGCCCGATCATGGCCCAGATCGTCCTCACCGACGAGATCAACCGTGCCACCCCCAAGACGCAGTCGGCCTTGCTGGAGGCTATGGGCGAGCGCCAGGTCACGGTGGACGGCACGACCTATGTCATGGACCGGCTGTTCCTCGTCCTGGCGACGCAGAACCCGATTGAGTACGAAGGCACCTTCCCCTTGCCCGAAGCCCAACTGGACCGCTTCCTCATGCGCATCAGCCTGGGCTACCCCGACCCGGAGCAGGAGATCGCCGTCCTGGACTCGCAACAGTATGTCCACCCCATTGAGGAACTCCAGCAAGTGGTGCAGGTGGAAGAGCTATTGCGCGCCCAGGAGCGGGTAAAAGACGTGTATGTGGACCCGCTGATCAAGCGGTACATTGTGGATATTGTCAACCAGACACGCAAGCACAGTGAGGTCTATTTGGGCGCCAGCCCGCGTGGCTCGCTGGCGCTGTACCGCACCGCGCAGGTGCGCGCCGCCATCCTGGGGCGCGATTATGTCATCCCTGATGATATCAAGGCATTGGCCGTTCCCACCCTGGCCCACCGCCTGATCATCGGCCCCGCCGCCCGTATCAAGGACGTGGACACACGCCAGATCATCCAGGAGATTCTGGCGACACTGCCCGTGCCGGGTGCAGCGGTCGGAGTACGTACCTGACATCCGTAGGAACTCTGGGAACTCATCGGCCCCTACGCGTTCCCAGAGTTCCTATAAGGTTTTAGAATGCAACGGCGTGGTATCGTCTTCCTCCTCCTCATCGCCAGCCTGATCTGGGCACTGAACACGGGCCGGGCGCTGCCCTTCAACCTGACCTATCTGCTGGCCGGGCTGTTGATCCTCTCCTTCCTGTGGACCTGGACCAGCGTCAACTGGGTACGGGTGTCGCGGCAGACGCGGGCGCGGCGGGCGCAGGTGGGGCGCACCCTGGAGGAGCGCTTTGCCGTACGCAACACCGGTGTCCTCCCCAAGCTCTGGCTGGAAGTGCGCGATGAGTCGGAGTTGCCCGGCCACTATGCCAGCCATGTGGTACACTCGCTGGGGCCGGGGCGCGAGCGCAGTTGGGTTGTGCGCACCGTCTGCCGCCAGCGCGGACGCTACCGCCTGGGGCCGATGACCCTGATTAGCGGCGACCCCTTTGGCCTGTTCCAGATGGAGCGCCATCTGGCGCCGACCTCCCACGTCGTCGTCTATCCCCTGACGGTGGACCTGCGTAGCTTCGCCCTGCCCCTGGGCGTCCTGCCGGGGGGCGATGCCCTGCGGCGGCGCACGCACTATATTACCGCCAATGCCGCCGGCGTGCGCGATTACGAGCCGGGCGATAGCTTCAATCGCATCCACTGGCCCTCCACCGCCCGCAAAGACCGGCTAATCGTCAAGGAGTTTGAGTTGGACCCTCTGGCCGATGTCTGGGTGTTTTTGGACGCGGACCGGCAGGTGCACGCCCGCCCCCGCCGGCCCAGGGCGGAGAACAACGACTGGTCGCTGTGGACCAAGGCGACGAAGTTTGAGTTGCCCTGCGACACCGAAGAGTACTGCGTCAGCATCGCTGCCTCCATCGCCCAGTATTTCATCCGCCAGGACCGCGCCGTCGGGTTGGTCTCCTACGGACAGACACGGGAGGTGATCCAGGCCGACCGGGGGGAGCGGCAGTTGTTGCGCATCCTGGAGACGCTGGCCGTCGTGCGCGCTGAGGGGCGCGTCCCCTTTGATGACGTGCTGGAGGCGGAGAGCGAACCTTTGCCGCGTGGCACCACCGTCGTGGCCGTGACGCCCTCGCT
>DAOUBF010000058.1:0-23188 GCA_034432795.1 Anaerolineae bacterium | reverse complement strand
TGCTGCACCTTCAAGTTCTACCTGACCAAACAGGACCTGGACGAGGGCGTGGCGAAGTGGGACTACGGCAACCCCTACTGGATTCGGCAGGGGGAGGACGGCTACTGTGTGCACTGGGATCGGGGCAGTGGGGGCTGCACGATCCACGCGCAGCGCCCGCATGTGTGCCGCAAGTACGACTGTCGCAACGACAAGCGCGTCTGGCTGGACTTTGAGAAGCGCATCCCCGCCCCCATGCCAGAATTGCAAGGCCGGCCGCCGGTGGCGAACGCCAGGATTGTCCGGCGGGTGAGACATATAGTAGAGGCGCGTCAATCAGAAGATGGGGACAGACAATAGACGATGGGCAGTAAGCTGCCGTCTAAACACCTCGCTGGGAAAGGAGTGAATAGACGATGGCTGAGAAGCAAACCGTAGAGGTCCATACCCAAGAAAGACAAAGGCACCCAGCGCAATCCGTTGAGGCGACCGATCATGAGGCTGCGCCGGCGCCATTTTTTGAGGGCATGGCTGCCAGCCCTGGGACGCTCCTGGATACATTGAAACTACATGGGCGTGGCGCTTCGCCGTTACGAATGGCTGCTTTGCAGCACATGCAGCAGACAGTTGGTAACCGGGCCACCCAGCGTTTTATCCAGCGGGCGGCGCGGACGCCATCGCCGCCTGTGGGCGAGGACCTGGCGCAACGCATTCAAATCGCGTCTGGGCGGGGTCACAGTCTGGACACCGCCGTACAGCGGCAATTGGAACAGGGCCTGGGCGCCGATCTATCGGATGTGCGCGTGCACACCGACGGTGAAGCGGATGCGTTAGCCCGCGCTGTGGATGCGGTCGCCTTTACGAGCGGTCGGGATATCTTCTTTCGCCAGGGGGCTTATAACCCCGCTTCCCCTGAGGGGCGATGGCTACTGGCCCACGAGGCCACCCATGTCGTGCAGCAAGCCACCGGGCCGGTGGCCGGCACCCCGGCGCCAGAGGGTGTCATGATCAGCCATCCCTCGGACAGCTTTGAAGAGGCCGCCAATCGCATGGCAGATGCCATTGTATCCGGACACGCTGCCAGCCCAGCGTCTATGACCGGCGTCTCCCCTGCAGCATCCATCCAGAGGCAAGCCGAGGGAAGAGAAGCAGTTCCTCTTCAGACCCCAAGCGACTTAAGCGCAGTCCCCGTTCAGCGGCAGACTGGCGTAGAGATAGCGGGTTTGGTGCTTGGGGGTATCAGCATCGTGCAGGCTGCGATCCAAGGATCCCAGGGTGGCCTGTCTTACACTTCAGACCAGATCACGTATCCAAGGGAACTGGAGCGGGTCGGAAATGCCAGATCGAAGTCTGAGACCGCAGCCTACTTTTTCAGTGCAGGCATGTTTACTGACAATGAGACCCGCTTTAAAGTGCACGGCGACTTCAGTGACAGCTATGAGCGGGCAAACAGGTCAAATCGGGTGATGGCGAACGTGTATATTGATCTAGACGAGACCACCAGCTACTCCCAGTCGCTGCTCACATTCAATGCCAGGGCACTGCAAACCCCCTATGGGACGCCTGAGGACCCTAAGGTCCGGTTTGTCTGCAGCGGCAGGTTCGATCCCGCAGGGCCGGGTGATTGTAGCTACCGTGTCGTGCTGGAAGTTGATCAGCATTGCAAGGTCAATACGGTTGAGTCCCAGATTACGAATGGTGAAGGCAACCTTCAAGGATACGAGTATACAGGGTTCACGCTCTTCATTTAAAGCGGCGGGTGAGGGGAAAGGCAGAAGACAGCAGCACAGATGGATGACGAGCTACAAAGGCCAGGTGACGCGTGATGAGCGACGTGTAACGAAAGTCAAATGCCATGTCGGATGAGACTGCTCGCACACAAATCAGCCATGATCACAAAGCGATGGCCCGTCTGGATATGATGGGGGTCCAGGAAGCGCCCCTCCAGGCCCAGGCCAATGCCCTTTATGCTGCCGTCCTGGCGGGTGGCGGGCCAGGCATGGGGGGTCTGGCCTTGGGGCTATCACACATGGACAGTACGGCACGGGCAGGGATCGTCAGCCAGTTGCAGCGGACGCATGGCAACGCCTACGTCCAGCGGCTCATCGCCGACATCGCCGGGCATCAGCGCCCCGGCCAGGTGATTCAACGTCAAGGCGGCGGCCAACCGGCTGGCGGCCAGCCAGCTGGACAAACCCCGGCACAGCCGACAGGAGAAATGAAAGAGACGACTGTCCCCGTGCCGGAGGGACAGCGCACTGGCGTCGCCAACGCCACGCAGCCGGTGGTGCAGGCCGCCGGCGCTGCCGCTGCTCAATCCGCCGCCCAGCCCGCCGCTCAGACGGGAGACCCGCCGCCCGTGCCTGAGCAGGCGCGTATCCGCGCGCCGGTGGAGTTCAACTTCAGCGCCTTGCCGCCGGAGTTGCAGATTCGCCTGCTGGACGAGTTGAGCTTCACAGCTACAGTGACCGCTGCCCGCCTGCTCTGGGCGCGGGATCGGTTCAAGTTAGGCCTGAGCTACAGCTACGGCGGCGCGATCACCGGCAGCGCCGCTTATCAGGTCGGCGGCGGCGCCTTCACAGGTCAACTGGGGTATACGCCCGGCACGGGCGTGGGCAGCCTGGGCCTCGGCTATCAACTCGGCCAGTTCCAGGCGGGGCTGAGCGGTACGACACAGGGTGCGTTCGGCGCCACGCTGTCCTACGGTGCGGCTCTGCCGCCTATGCCTATGGAACTGGGCGGGCCTATCACCGCTGGCGAGGCAGCGGGACGCAACCTGCTCCGCGCTGTGCCCGAACTCTTGAGCAATCCGCTCCGGGCGCCGGAGATCATCAGCGCGCACAGCGCCGACATTGACGCCGTGGGCGACGCGGCCCGCACAGTTGGCCGGGTGGTGGACCTGAGCCAGCAAGACCCCAACCGCGTCCGGTGGGGCTTCTACATCAACGCCTCACGCGCGCCGGGCGGGGGCCTCGGCGTGACCGCAGGCGCGGGCGTGGTCTTCTAGCGCGAAGCCCTGTCAGCGAAGCCTGAACGAATGGGAGCGTGCTGAGAACACTGAGCAGAGTAGAGGCGGAGGATGGATCCTTGGACGACGCGCTATCTGCCGCAAGCAATGAGACGGGCTTGATCCTGGAACAGAACCAACGCCTGTCCCGTTCCCTGCTGTGGCAATTCCAGCGGACGTTCTTTGACCAGCAGGGGGTGGAGGCCTGGCGCCGGGGGCTGGTGCCGTTCTATGTGACCAGCAACCCGTTCATCGCCCAGGCATATGCCCGCGTGGTGTTCGGCTTCCTGCGCGATTGCGCCGCCGTCGGGGAGAAGAACGCCGATTTTGCCCCGCTTGATCCCGGCCAGCCGGTTTACATCGTGGAACTTGGCGCCGGGTCGGGTCGCTTCGGCGCCTATTTTCTGAAGCGGCTGTTGGCCCTTCTGGATCACCTCACCTTGAACGGTGTGCGGGTACAGTACATCATGACCGATTTCACCGAGCGCAATATTGCGTATTGGCAGGCCCATCCTTCCCTCCAGCCGTTGATTGAGGCCGGCCAGCTTGATTTTGCCCGCTTTGACGCGGGCAACGACCAGGAGCTTGTGCTTCGGCTTTCTGGCGCCGTTCTTTCGCCGGGGACCGTGAAGAACCCGATGGTGGTGATCGCCAACTACTGCTTTGACAGCCTTCCCCAGGACGTGTTCACTATCGCCGACGGCCAGCTCTATGAGAGCCTGATCACGCTGCATTCCCCCCAGCCAATCCCCGATCAGATGGACCAGCAATTCCTGGCAGGTCTGGAGATCACCCATGAGCATGTCCCTGCAACGGCGGACTATTACGACGACCCCGACCTGAACCACATCCTGAAAGCCTACCAGGAGCGGCTGCCCAACACCTTCTTGCTCTTCCCTTCCGCCGCTTTGCACTGCCTGCGCACCTTCGCGCGCCTGTCCGCTGGCCGGCTGTTGCTGCTCTCCGGCGATAAGGGCTACAGCCGCGAGGCGGACCTCATCAACCGGGAGCCGCCGGAGATCGCCCTTCATGGCAGTTTCTCCATGATGGTGAACCATCATGCGCTGGGCCAGTTCGTCCTGCGGCAAGGGGGCCAGTTCCTGTCCACACCTCATCGCCACACCAGCCTGGACATCTGCGCCTTCTTGTTGGGCCGGCCTCCCGGCGGTTACGCGGAGACGCGCCTGGCCTATGCCGAAGCGATTGAAAACGGCGGCCCGGATGACTTTTACACACTGAGGGAAGGCATTCGCAAGCACTACAACGGCTTTACCCTGGGCGAGCTTCTGGCCTATCTGAGATTAAGTGGCTGGGACGCGGACCTCTTCCTGGACTGTTTCCCCGCTCTCCTGGAACAGTCAAAAAGCGCCTCTCCAGCCCTAAGGGAGGAGTTCTATTGGGCCTTGCAGCACATTTGGGACACGTATTACCCCATCGGCGAATGGTACGATGTCGCCTTCTGCATCGGGCTGCTATACCACGCCTGGAACGACTATCACGAGGCACTGCGCTTCTTCCAGGTCTCGCTGCAACTCTACGGCGCGGAGGCGGCGACCGCCCATAACATCGGGCTTTGCTATTATGCGCTGGGACAGGTGGAGGAAGCCCTGGCCTGGATCAACCAGGCCCTGACCATTGACCCCCTGTTTCAGCCCGCTAAGGAATTGCGGCTCAAGCTCCAGTCGCAACTGCAACGCGCCGGAGCACGCCTGTCCGGCACGACATCGGAGGACATCCTGGCGTTTCAAAGCACCATCGGCAATCGCGCCGTCCAACGCCTGATCCAGGGCACGGCCTCCGGGCTTCGGCCCGGCTCGGACGGGGGTGAGGCACAGGCAGAGCGCGTGACGCACCAGGACGCCAGCTCATAGGAGAGAGAAGAGGCAAAAGGAAGGAGGACATCATGACGGACAGCGCTCGTAGGGGTGCGGATACCCGGCCAGACCGGGCAGTGATCAGGCAACATGTGCACCCGGCCGGCCCGGAGATTGAGCCGGATCAGTCATCGCGGCCTGCTGGCCTGCTGGCCTGGCAACAGACTCTGGGCAACCGCGCGGTGCAACGCCTGATCCAGCGGAAATGGATCGTCGGCCCGCCCAACGACCAATATGAACTGGAGGCTGAGCGTGTCGCCAACCATGTGATGAGGTTGCCCACACCGGTGAGCAGCCCACAGCGGGCGCATGGGGACGACGACCAGCTTCAGACTGAGCCACTGGCGGCCGCCATCACCCCGCTGGTCCAACGCCAGGGGGATGGCAGCTTTGAGGTCGGCAGCGGCATAGAGAGCCGCCTGGACAGCCTGAGGGGGAGCGGCCATCCCTTGCCAGGCGATGTACGCACCGACATGGAGCAGCGCTTCGGGGCCGATTTCAGTGGGGTCCGAATTCACAACGACGGTGAATCCGCCCAGCTCAACCGCGCCTTAAGCGCTCAGGCATTCACCCAGGGGCGTGACATTTACATGGGTGAGGGCCAATACAATCCCGGTTCTGCCTCAGGTAAACAGTTACTGGCCCATGAGCTGACCCACGTCATCCAGCAGGGGGCCGCGCCTGCGGCCTGGACGGAACGCGTTCCCCTCAGCCCGGCGCCGGAGGTCCAACGCCTGGAGCGCACACGAGGCGAAAACGGCGTCACCGGCCCGGATGACACCGACGCCGACTATCACACCCGTGGGGAGAGCAGGACCACCATCCCCCAGCATGTCGCCTCCAGCCGCGCAGAAGGCGCGACAGCCGCGCTGCAACGGCAAGACTGGATGACCGGCGCCGCGATAGGAGCGACGCTGGGCGGATTGGTCGGCGGGGTGGGGGGCGCCATCGTGGGAGGCGTGATAGGCGGCGTGGCCGGGGGCTTGCTGGCACCGGCTACCGTGACCTTCCCTGACTATGCCACGATCGTTGGGGACGGCACGGTGAAGTCGGAGACGGACAAAGCCTGGGAGGAGACCCTGAACGCGACGACAAAAACCAGCCGCCGCGAGCAGGGCTTCTGGATCCGCTGGAATTCCAAGACAAGCGCCTTCTCTATCACCGGCAGGGTGACGGCCACACCTGTACCCAATGACAAGACGGCATCCGTTGACCTCGGCAAAAAGCCCGCTGATTCGGGGGACGACTTCACGGTGGCTTCGTTCCACACGCACACGCCAACCGTATTCCGCACGGTGGGCCGGCCGGTGGGGCCTTCCAAGGCGGATGAGAACGCGGACAACTCGGATAACGTCGCCGGGGTCGTCTATGATTACGAACCAGCCAAAGGGGGTAACATACCGGCAGGGCATCCGCTCAAAGCGGCGGCCAAGCGCTGGCATTCGGGACCGAATCGCCGCACTTAGGCCGAGCCATGCCGTTAGCCTACTAGAGGAGCTGAGATGATTACCGAAGACGAAGCAGTTGCCATCGCCAGACAGGCGATTGAAGGCAAAATCACCCCTGAAGAGGGCGCGCCTATCCGCGTGGATCGGACGGACGACCAGGTCATTGTCACGTTTGAAGTCATTAACCCCTCCGGCGTGCGGGGGCCGGACTTCAGCGCTCAGGTGACGATTGATGCCTATACGGGCGAGGTGATTGAGGTCCTGGCGGGCGCAGATTGACATTCTGCCGGGTAGTGGAAAATGCCCAATGATGTATCCAGGATGAAACGGCCATGCTTCACGACCTTGACGAGACACTCAAGCAATTGCTGATCCAGAAGGCGAGCCTGGACCCGGCCGAGGTGGACATCAGCTTTGACATCCCCACACGGGACTGGTCCACGCCGGTGACGCGCCCCACCGTCAACCTGTACCTGTACGACATCCGCGAGAACCTCAAGCTGCGCGAACTGTACTGGGATGAGGAGGTGCGCGATAACGGCAAGATCAGGCTCAAGCGCCGCCCCCTGCGTGTGGATGTCTCCTACATGATTACCTGCTGGACAAGCACGCCGGAGGATCAGCACCGCCTGCTGTGGCGGGTGCTGGAGACGTTCTTCCGCTATTCCCCCCTGCCGGAGGACATCCTGCAGGGCAGCCTGAAGAATGTCGTCCACGTGATCCGCACCGAGGTGGCCCAGCCCGACGGCGTGTTCCAGAGCGCGGCGGACTTCTGGGGCGCATTGGAAAACCAACTCCGCCCCTCTATCAGCCTGGTCGTCACCCTGGACCTGGACCTGGAGCAGGTCCAGGAAGCGCCTATCGTCTTCGCCAAGATGGTCAAGATCGGCGGGGCCGTGATGTACCGCGACATCTTCGGCGTGGAGTACCCGCTGGAGCAATTGCAGCCGGGATGGGAGGCCACCCCTATCCAGCTTGGCGGCCTGGTCCATGACCCGGAAGGCCAGCCACTCCCAGGTGCAGCCATCCGACTGATCGGCAAACAGGTGGAAGGCCGCCCTATCCAGGTGGGGCCGACCATCCACACGGATGCAGAAGGGCGCTACGTCTTCTACGGTATCCCGCCGGGTGAGTACACCCTGGTGGTGGAGGTGGCCGGGCAGGCGCCCCAGCAACACCCGTTAACCCTCGTGGCGCGTGATCGCGGTGAAGCCTTGCCGGAGTTTGTCCATGAAGTGGAGGTGCCTATGAAGAAATGACGGAAGACGGATGACGGAAGGCCCCCTCCCCCTTCCCTCTCCTCATAATAGGGGAGGAGAGCGAGCGGAGAGGGCTGTCCCTCGGTTCTATAAAAGTCGTTTTAGGGAAGGAGGCGAAGCTACCATGCCATTCAATTACAAATCACCCGGAGTATATGTAGAGGAAGTCGCCAAGGGGGCGCGACCGATTGAATCGGCAGCTACGTCGGTCCTGGCGATCGTCGGCCTGTGTCGCGATACCATCCAGGTGGAGAAGATCGGCCAGGGGATGGTGAGCCAGCCGACGCCGAACACGCCCACGCTGATCACCAACTGGACGCAGTTCATCAACACCTACGGCGACTTTGACCAGGCCGTGCCCGGCAGCTACCTGCATGACGCGGTGTACGGGTTCTTCTTGAACGGCGGCACCTCCGCCTATGTGGTGGGGCTGCCGGTGCCCGTCAAAGAGGTCTCCGAAGTGCCGCTCTTGCCCGCCGGGGAGGCCACTCTGCTCACCGTTGGCAACGTGCCCACCGTGCATATCACCTCCACCGGGCCGCTCAAGCCAGGCGAAGAGATCTCGGTGCAGGTGCAGCCGCCAGGCGAGGGCGCGCCGCCGGAGACGTTCAACCTGGTGGTGGAACGCCCCGGCGCCGAGCCGAAGGTGATCACCAACCTGACCCTGGGCCGAAGTGGCAAGGGCGCACGCAACATCGCTGAGGTGCTCACCAGGGAGACCGATGGCCTGCTCAAGGCCGAGGTCCTGGAGGCGCCAGGCTCGGTGGCTGAGCGCCTGCCCGCTGTGGGCACGAAGGCGACCCTGGCGCCGATGAAGGAGGCCCCTAAGCCCTCGGTGGCCGAGGAGATCAAGCAGCGCGTCACCTCCGACTTCTTCAAGGGCAGCGCCGCCGAGCGCACCGGCATCGCCGGCCTGGAGGCCGTGGAGGACGTGACCATCGTGGCCTGCCCGGACATCGTCGCCGCCTATCAGTGGGGCGCCTGCACCGAGGAGGACGTCAAAGCTGTCCAGACGTTCATCTTGAATCACTGCGAGCAGATGAAGGACCGCTTTGCCATCCTGGACTGCCCGGCGGGCATGAGCGTGCAGGACATGATCGGCTGGCGCAAGGAGCGCATGAACTTTGATTCCAAGTACGGCGCGCTGTACTACCCCTGGCTCAAGGTGAACGGCAAGCTCGTGCCGCCCAGCGGCCACGTCGCCGGCGTGTACGCCCGCGTGGATGCCGAACGCGGTGTGCACAAGGCGCCGGCCAACGAGATCGTGCGCGGCGTCATTGGCCTGGAGCGCAATATCTCGCGCAACGAGCAGGATCACCTGAACCCCATCGGGGTGAACTGCATCCGCTCATTCCCCGGCCAGGGCATCCGCATCTGGGGGGCGCGCACACTCTCCAGCGATGCGCAGTGGCGCTACATCAACGTCCGCCGCCTGTTCTGCAACGTGGAGGAGTCTATCCTCCAGGGCACGAGTTGGATCGTGTTTGAGCCGAACGACTGGAAACTGTGGAGCGCCATCCGCCGCGACGTCAGCGCCTATCTGACGACCGTGTGGCGTTCCGGGGCGCTATTCGGCAGGACGGCGGAGGAGGCTTTCTACGTCAAGTGCGACGAGGAGACCAACCCCAAGGAGTTGCGCGATCTGGGGTACTGTATCATTGAGGTGGGCATCGCGCCGGTCAAGCCCGCCGAGTTCGTGGTCTTCCGTATCAGCCAGAAGGAAGACGGCGCCGGGACATCGGAATAGACGACGGAGGACCAACGACGGATGACGGATGGCACAACCCGCTACCAGGCTACCCATCCTCCGTCCTCCGTCTCCCGTCTTCCGTCCGCGTAGCTATAGGAGGGAGCACACATGCCTAAGGGACGTCAAAATGAGCCTTTGACCTCGCCACGTTATATCGTGGACTTCCCCAAGCTGAAGGGGGTGTTCAGCGAGGTCTCGGCGACCTCTGCCGAGTTTGATGTGATCACGTACAAGTTTACCGAGAAGGACGGCAAACCCGCGTATTATGCCGGACCGGGGACGTTCAAGCCACCCACTGTGACGCTGAAGCGCGGCGTGACGGAGGATGACTCGGCCTGGAAGTGGGCCAAGCTGGTCCAGGACGGCATGATGGATCAGGCCCGCTCCAATGGGACGATCCATATGTTGGACTACGACGGCACGCCACTGCTGGAATACGAGATAACCAACGCCTGGCCGAGCAAGGTCGTCATGCCCGGCCCCAAGACCGGCGCCAGTGAGGTGTTGATTGAGGAGATCACCCTGGTCTGCGAAGCATTCACGCGCAAGAAGTAACAGCCGACGGAAGACGGACCTCTCCCCCTCACGCCCCTCCCCTACCAGGGGAGGGGAAGGGGGAGGGGTTCGGCCGTCCTCCGTCGCCAACCGGAGGTTGACACATGGCCGAAGCGAAAGTCAGCCCTCTCCAAACGGAATTTGAGTTTACCCTGCCGAAAGGGTACGTGGACACACAGGGCAATCTCCATCGCCACGGCAGGATGCGCCTGGCGACTGCGATGGATGAGATCGCCCCGCTGCGCGACCCGCGCGTGAGGGAAAACCAGGCCTACCTGACAATCCTGATCCTCTCGCGGGTCATCACCAAGCTGGGGGACCTGGTGGAGGTGAATACGAACACGATTGAGCGGTTATTCACCGCCGATCTGGCGTACCTGCAGGATTTCTACCGGCGCATCAACAGCAACGGCAGTGAGCAACAGACCGTTACCTGTCCCAACTGCGGCAACACGTTTGAGGTGGAGGTGGGCGAGCCGGGGGAATTGTAGGCTACCCCCTCGACAGCCTGTTCGAGGAGGTAGCCTTCATCGCCTATCACTTCCACTGGCCGCTGGAGGACATCCTCAACCTGGAACACGGCGACCGGCAACGTTTCATAGAGGAAATCTCAGCGATCAACCGGCAGATGAACGAGGGGAGCGAAAGCGCTGAATCTTCGCCTGGCATCCCCCTGGAATTCTGGCCGGGTTGATCTGGGGCATATGGCCATGTTTGTACCCACGATTCGCAGGCGCAAACTCACCCAGGGGCAGCCCCCCGCCACGATGGTGCTGCCCATCCAGCGGGTCAGAAGCACGAGCGCAGCCGAACCAGGGGCGGCGGAGGGAGGAGCAGAGCTTCAGCCTGCCCCGGCCACTCCCCCCATTGACCCCCATGAGATCGCCCGGCGGGTGTATGACCTCATGCGCCAGGAACTGGCTATGGAGCGTGAGCGCCGCGGGTGGGGAGGGGGGTAGCTTAGGAGGGCATGTATGCCTAGATATGATCCATCGGCCACGTTCAGGTTCAGTGTGGAGATAGATGGCGTCCTCGTCGCCCGCTTCTCGGAGTGCTCCGGCCTGGAGTTCAGCGCCGATCCGGAGGAATACAGGGAGGGCGGGCTGAATTCGCGCACCCATCGCCTCCCGACCCGCTTCAAGTTCAGTGACATTACACTGAAACGCGGTATCGCCAACGATGGTCGGCCCCTCTGGACCTGGGTGCAGAATACGGTCAGGGGGCAGATTGTGACCCACGATGTCACGGTCACGCTGTATGATGTGCAGGGCGACGTCTTGCAGAGCTGGACGCTGCGGGGCGCGTTCCCCATTAAATGGAGCGCCACCCCCCTCCAGGCCGATCAGAACGCTGTTGCAGTGGAAACATTGACCCTTGCCCATCAAGGGATGGACTTCGCGCAATAGACGACGGAGGACCAACCGGAGGTTGAGACACGTTGGATGAACGTATACCCGGCTGGCTCTCCCGCAGCCGGATGACACTGAGCCGGCCCTGGATGGCCATTGTGCCGCGCCTTCTCAGGCTGGAGGAGCGGCCCACATGGGCACATGGCGGTGTGTCCCTACGGCTGGCCCAACGGGCTATCCGTCGCTGGACTGCGCCTATGGCCAGATTACGGCCCTGGCGCTGGCTCACCGGCTCTCAACAGGGGCTTGGGCTGGGGTTTGAGGTTATTTACCGCAGACGCCAACGGCGTCTGTGGCAGCGCCCCAGGGCAACCACAAGGGTTGCCCCTGCGCCTGATGTCGGTGAAAGCGCCGCCGGGGCCGAAACTGCGTCGGGCCTGGCCCTGCCGCCCTGGCAAGAGGGCGCAGGACGAAGGACAGAAGACCGAGGTCCGATAGAGCCTACGTTTACCCTGACGCCATCCCCTGAGGCTGCTGAGGAATGGATGCCATTCCCAGCCCCGCCTTTCCAGGAAGCGCCAAGGGCAACCCAGGAGGCAGCCGGGCCGGTTTGGCCTGAACGCCGCGGGCAACCCCAAGGGCCGCCCTCCATGATCGGCCTGGCCTTGCCTGGCCTTGTGGCCCAGGACCTGGCGCGGTGGGGCAGCGCCCCAGGGCAACCCTTGGGGTCGCCCCTGCGGTTCATGTCGACGGAAGCGCCCCAGAGGACCGTGCGGCGCCTCCATCGTGCGGGCGAACCTGCGCCAGGGCAGCCACAGGGATTGCCCCTGCTGCACCAGGTCCTGAGCCGCCACGGCGTCCCCCCGCAACCCCCTGTGGCCCCACCCCCTTATATGCACCGCCTGACAGCGCTCGCTGAAGCCACGTCCGCCCGGCATGGAGTCATGTCGTCGGCCCCGGCGTGGCGCCGGCCCTTTGAGCCACCCGATAGGGTTCCACCCGTGCTCCGCAAGGGCCTGGCCAGGCCGACAACCGGGGAGCGAGAGGCGAGGGTCCGTCCTCCGTCCTCCGTCCTCCGTCCTCCGTCTTTCGGTCGCCTGGCCCCTCAACCAACTTCAGAGCCGCCAGCGACCGCGCCCCAGCCCGAAACCATCGCAGGCGAGCCGGTCGGCGCTCAACCGCTCCCGGCCCATGCGGTACAGCCGGTGGCGGAGCCAGGCGCTTATGCTGAGGAAGCGCAGGCCCTACCGCAGGAGAAACCCATTTTCTCAAAGAAAACAGGTTTCTCCCCGGCACAGCCGCCGCGCCGATTCAGCGGCCCACCGGCGCCTCTATTTGAAGCGCGGCCCGGCCAGGAGAGGCCGGCCCAGCGGGGGCAACAGGCCGCTAGCCTGTCTCGCCAGGTCCTCTCCCGGCCCGCGATCACCACACTGGCCTTAACACGTCCCGCCCTGATCCTGCGGCTGCGGCGTTACGCGCTGAGCGCCGAGGCTCTATTACCGCAGCGCCGCCCGGCGACCCTGCCGGACGACATCCTGATCCGCTACGGCCTATCGCCCGAACCCAGGCTGTCCCCCGCTTCGGGTGCTCAGTTGACGGCGGACGGCAGACAAGGGATGACGGACAGAGATTCGCCGTCCGCCGTCCGCCGTCCGCCGTCCGCTGAGGTGAGGCGTATCCCCCGATGGCGCCATCGCGGCTTTGGGCGGCTGGCCGCAGAGGCCCTGGAACGCACGTTGGGCGTGGCGCCAGGCGAGCCAATGGCCTTCCCTATCACGCCGGGCGAAGGGCGGCGCCCCCAGCCCGCCTTCTCCCTACCCTCTTTTCGCATTACAGAGGGCGAAGAGGAGATGGCATTCCCCTCCCCTGTCCCTCCCCGCCTCTCCCTAGGCCCCTCTCTTGAGAGATTAGAGGGAGAAGGGGAGGGGAGAAGAGAGGTAGAGATAGAGGAGGCCAGCGGGATAGCCTGGCCCTCCGGCCCGCTGCGCGAACTCCGCCGCCGGCCTCCACGTCGTGCTGTGCCCGCCGGGGCTATTGTACCGGAGGTCCTCTCCCGCGCCGTCGGATGGCTGACCTCGCGTGCCGGGGCGAGGCTCGCTTTCCTGGAGGCGGTATGGCCTGCCCGCGAACCGCCTCCTGGGATCAAGGAAACCGAGGAAGCGGCGCCAGCCCAACGCGAATGGCCCGCGCTGGGCCTGCTCCGGCGGTTGACCCGCCCGGCCACATCCGGCGAGCCTGCCGCGCTCCAGGTCCTCCGCCGTATGCCACCCGCGCAGCTTCGGCCCGCCCTGGCGGCTCTCCGGTCACTGCCCACGTTGGGGCCGGGCGAAGCGCTGCCCCTCTCTGTGCGCCGGCCGATGGAGACGCTGTTAGGCCGCGACCTCTCCGCTGTCCGGCTGTATACCGCGCCTGCCGCAGCCGCCCTGGGCGCGGAGGCCTTCACCAGCGGCGAACGCGTTGTCTTCGCGCCGGGGCGCCTGGACATGCGCAGCCGCCAGGGGCTGGCGCTCATCGGCCACGAACTGGCCCACATCGGCCAGCCATTAGCCTTCAAGCAGTCGCCCGGCGCTGGCCCGGCGGTCGTGGACGAGGAAGAGAGCGAGGCCCGACGTCAGGAAGCGATTGTCCGGCGCATTGCGGAGGAGGGCTGGCCGGTGGGGCCGCGTATGGAGGTGCGGCGGACAATACAGTCGCCCGCGCCTGCTGTCGTTGGGCAGGTGGTTGACCTGGAGACGGCTGCCGAGCGTAAAGCCGCTACCGGCCCAGGGGGCCTGCGCTTTGAGCGTGTGGCTATAGAGCCAGGGCCTGCCCGGCCCGTAATTCAGAGGGCCAGGGCAGAGGGAAGAGCGTCCGTCGGCCCGTTCAGCGAATCGGCCACGGCCCCCTTCGCGGCTGTGGCCGACCAGCCCAGTGGGCCTGATCTGGATGCGCTGGCGCAGCAGGTGTACAGCCTGCTCAAGGCCCGCCTGCGCGCCGAACGCGACCGCCACCAGCTCTACTCGCGGTAGGGACGCACGGCTGTGCGCCCCCTACAAGGAGGTGCCATGACGTTATTCAAGGGAAGACTGGAGGTGACCAAGGGCCGCTTAAAAGGGACGGAGAACGGCAAGGTGGAGTTCATGTTCAACCCGACCCAGTACAGCATCAGCAAGACCAACCAATGGAGTCGGGCGCCCTATAAGGGCGGCAACGTGCCCCACTGGGAGTTCGGCGGCGGCGAGCCTCGCCAGCTTGATATAGAAATCTTTTTTGACTCGTACCTGCCGCGCCAGGGGGTGCAGCGGGATGACGTGCGCAAGCTGACCAACCGCCTGTTCACCTTCATGATGATTGACCCGTCCCTGAAAGACGAGAACAGCCAGATGGGCAGCCCGCCGCCCTGTGTCTTAATTTGGGGGCAGGACACGCGCCACCAGTTCAACTGCTATATCACCAGTTGCACGGTGACCTATACCATGTTTGATACCGAGAGCGGTATGCCCGTGCGCGCCACCGCCAAGCTGACACTGAAAGAGGTCACCGACCCGGAGCACCTGCAACCCACCAACCCGACCTCACGGGGTGAGCCTGGCCGGCGGTTGTACACCGTCCAGGAAGGGGACCGGCTGGACCTGATCGCTTATCGCGAATACGGCGATGCCAAAGAGTGGCGGCGCATCGCCGAGGCCAACCGCCTGTTCAACCCCCTGGCCCTGCGCCCAGGGATGGTCCTGGCGATCCCGCCACTTTAAAGCGAAGGGAAGACGGGCTGCCAACGGATTCGGGGCACGGATTGAACGGATGAATAGGAACACCAGGGGGGAGGGATAATGTTCAGGGAAATTGATGTCTCGCATCTATCGCTGAAAATTGAGGGTGCGCTGGCTCCAAGAGAGGTCATGGACGCCTTAAGCGAAGTGGTCGTGGAAGCCTCGCTCCACCTTCCCAGCATGGCGACGCTGCACTTCGTGGACCACGACATGCAGTTGTTGCAGGCCGGGACCTTTGATCCGGGGAAGAAGATTGAGATCTTCTACGGTCCGCGTTCGCAGGACAAGCTATTCACCGGCAAGGTCGCCGGCCTGGAGCCGGACCTGGACATCCTCAACCCAACGCTGATCGTGCGCTGCTTCGCTCTCTCCCACAAGCTGTATCGTGGCCGCCACAGCCGTGTGTTCCTGAACATGAGCGACGCCGACATTGCCAGGAAACTGGCCAGCGAGGCCGGCTTGAGCATCGGCACCATTGACAGCACGTCCCCCATCTATGAGCACGTCTTTCAACATAACCAGACCGACGCCGAGTTTCTGTTGGAGCGAGCGCGCCTGCTGGGGTATGAACTGTGGATTGAGGACACCCGGCTGCATTTCCGCAAACCGACCGCTGGCGGAGCGCCGGTCCAGTTAAAGTGGGGAGAAGACCTGACCGGTTTCCGCCCCCGGCTGTCCACCGCCGAGCAGGTCAACGAGGTGGAGGTGCGCGGCTGGGACCCGAAGAGGAAGCAGGAGATCGTGGGCAGGGCCACACGCGGGAATGGCGCGCCTCAGATCGGCATCTCACAGCCCGGCGCCTCCATAGCTCAACAGGCCTGGGGCCAGGCTAAGATGGCGATTGTGAACCAATTGGTGGTCTCAGCCGCCCACGCCACCACGCTGGCTCAGGCGAAACTGGACGAACTGGCCTCAGCCTTCGTGGAGGCGGAAGGCACCTGCGCCGCCAACGGGCAAATCGCCCCAGGGCGCCAGGTCCAGATTCAGGGCGTGGGCAGCCGCTTTGAAGGCACGTATTATGTCACCGCAGTGACACACACCTGGTCGCAGAGCGAGGGCATGATGACCCACTTTACGGCCAGCGGACGGCGCGATCGGAGCATGTGGAGCCTGCTGGAGGAGTCGGCCTCGCCCAGGATGAGCCTGGGAATGGGCCTGGTCATTGGCATTGTGACCAATAACAAGGACCCCGAAGAACTGGGCCGCGTCAAGGTGAAATTCCCCTGGCTCTCTGACGAAGGCGAGAGCGCCTGGGCGCGCATCATGGCGCCGATGGCAGGCCAGGGGCGGGGCTTCTTCTATCTGCCTGAGGTGGACGATGAGGTGCTGGTCGGCTTTGAGCAGGGCGACTTCCAACGCCCCGTGATTCTGGGCATGCTCTGGAACGGCGTAGATAAGCCGCCCATGAACGCCGCCGAAGCTGTGGGCGGCGACGGAAAGGTGAACAAGCGCGTGCTGAAATCGCGCTCCGGCCACATCATCACCCTGGACGATACACAGAACAGCGAGCAGATCGTGGTGAAATCCAAGGCCGGCCACACCATCACCCTCAACGACACCTCCGGCGGGGAGGAGATCACCATCATAGATAAGACCGGCAACAACAAGATCGTGGTTCATTCGCCCGATAACTCCATGCAAATCAAAGCCCAGGGCAACCTGACGATTGAATCCGGCGCCAATATCACCATCAAGGCCCAGGGTAACATTGAGATGAGCGGGCAGGCCAACGTAGACGTGAAGGCGCAGGCGCAACTCAAGGTTTCCGGCCAGGCCGGGGCGGAGATGAGCACCCCGGCAATGGCCAAGGTCTCTGGCCAGGGGAGCGTGGAGGTGAGCAGTGCAGGGGCGGCCAAGCTTCAGGGTTCGCTGGTGAACATCCAGGGCAGCGGCCCGGTGGCCGTCACCGGCACACCGATCAAGTTGAACTAGCCCTCCCCTGTCTTTCCCCCTCTCCCCCAGTACCGGGCTTCAGCCCGGTTCGGGAGAGAGGGTCGGGGGTGAGGGGAGAGCAAGAGGTGAACGATGCCACAACCAGCCGCCCGTATGGGCGATATGACAGCGCACGGTGGGGTGATCACGGTCGGTTTCCCCATGGTGTTGATCGGCGGGCAACCGGCGGCGCGCGTCGGCGACATGCACACCTGCCCCATGGTCACGCCGGGCACGCCGCCCGTCCCGCATGTCGGCGGGCCGATCCTGCCGCCGGGCAGCCCCACCGTGCTCATCGGCGGCCAACCGGCGGCGCGTATGGGCGACATGGCCACCTGCGTCGGGCCGCCCGATGTGATCGTCGGCGGCTTCCCGACGGTGTTGATCGGCCCGTAGCGGGCAGAGGACGGAGGGGGTCCGTCAGTTTCCTTGATTCAGTTTCCTTGATTCCTGTAGATAATCCGTTGAGTACCTTAGATAATCCGTTCAATCCGTTCTCAGAATCCATTGACAGCAATCCGTTGAGTACCTCTTCCGTCGTCAACCGGAGGTTGACACTATGAGCGACTTTCTGGGAACAGGCTGGGCCTTTCCACCCCGGCCAGATGGCCGCGGTGGGATCGCCCTGGCTTCAGGCGATGAGGACATCCGGCAGGCTATCTATATTATCTTGAGCACACCGGTCGGCCAGCGGGTGATGCGCCCCACCTTCGGCAGCCGCCTGCACGAGTTGGTGTTTGCCCCGGCGAACGCCGAGACCTTTGGCCGGGCCGAACTGTATGTCCAGGAGGCCCTGACATTCTGGGAACCGCGCATTGAGTTGATAGACGTGATCGCCCGCACCGAGCCGGAGCGCGACCATGTGATGCTCATTGAGATTCGCTATCGGATCAAATCCACGCATGATGAGCGCAGTCTGGTGTACCCGTTCTACCGCATCCCAGGGGAATAGACGACAGACGATGACCATTGATCTGCCGTCCGTCGTCTGTCGTCTGTCTAAGGAGGCCCATTATCATGCTATTACCTGTGCCTAATCTGGATGACCGGCGTTTTCAGGACCTGGTGGATGAGGCCAAGCGGCGCATCCCGCGCTATTGCCCGCAGTGGACGGACCACAACGTCAGCGATCCGGGCGTCACGCTGATTGAACTGTTCGCCTGGATGACCGAACAGTATCTGTTCCGACTGAATCAGGTCCCCGACAAGAACTTCATCACCTTCCTGGACCTGATCGGCGTGCGGCTGGCGCCGGCGCAACCCGCCAGGGGCGATGTCACCCTCATCCTCTCCAGCGCGCCCACGCCCGAGCGCCGCATGATCATCCCCAGGTGGACCGAGGTGGCCACCGAGCGCACCGAGACGGAAGAGGCTATCGTCTTCACCACCGACCGGGATGCCGAGGTGCTGCCTCCCCGTCCGCGCTGGGTGCTCACCAGCGCGGATGGCGAGGACTATCAGGACCAATCCCGCGCGCTCAAAGAGGACACGCCCTTTGAGGCCTGGGGCAATCCACCCACGCCCCCCCAGGCCTTCTACTTGGGCTTTGACGAAGACCTGAGCGCCCACACGCTGGTGGTCCAATTTGAGTGCGAGAAGGTTGGCATCGGCATTGATCCGGATAAACCGCCCTGGCGCTGGGAGGTCTGGCGCGGCGCGGAGTTCAAGTGGGAGGCCGTGCCGGTGGCCAGGGACACGACCGCCGGGCTGAACCAGAACGGCGAGGTGCGCCTGCACCTGCCCTACCGTTGCCAGCCGCACCGCCTGCAGTTGCGCGAAGCCCGCACCTGGCTGCGTTGCTCGCCGGTCACCGACCTCCTGCCCGGCGAAACGCCCTACGCCCGTTCGCCCCGCATCCGCCGCGTGAACGCCTATACCATCGGCATCACCGTGCCGGTGACGCACGCCCTCCCCGTCGGGCCGGAGGAACTGGGCATCAGCAACGGCCAGCCCGCCCAACGCTTTCGCCTGCAACACAGCAACATTCTCAAGCCGGAGGGGCCGGAAGAGGTCGTGGAAGTGGAAACCGAGGATGGGGATTGGGAGCCCTGGCAGGCTGTGGCCGACTTTGGCGACTCCCGGCCCAGCGACAAGCACTATGTGATTGACCCGGTCTCCGGCCAGATTGAGTTCGGCCCGGCCATCCGCCAACGCGATGGTACCGAGCCGCAGTTCGGCGCGGCCCCACCTTTGGGGAGGCGCATCCGTATGCGGCGCTACCGCATTGGCGGTGGCGTGCGCGGCAATGTGGCCGAGGGCCGCGTCAAGGTGCTGAAAAGCACTGTGCCCTATGTGGCCTCGGTCACCAATCGCTTCCCCCTCACCGGCGGGCTGGAGGCGCAGACGCTGGAGGATGCCAAGATGCGCGCCCCCTCCGTCCTGCGCACGCGCTTCCGCGCCGTCACCGCCGACGACTACGAGTTCCTGGCCGGGCAGGTGGAGGGCGTCGGTCGGGTGCGCTGCCTCCAGCCCCGCCCGGACGACCCCCCAGTACCGGGCTTCAGCCCGGTTGCCCCCGGCACCGTCCTCCTGTTGGTCATCCCCGGCCTGCCGCCCTTGGAGGGCGACGAGATTGAGCGCCACATTGCCTTGCGCGAGGCCCTGCCTCAGGAGGAACGCCGCCTGGCGGTGGAAGCTGAGCTTCAAGCCCAGCTTAAGCTGCCCCCGGCCACAGAGCTACGCCTGCGTGACTACCTGGACGAGCGCCGCCTGCTCACCACCCGCCTAGCGGTCCGCGAGCCGCAATACATCTGGGTGGCTGTGGAGACGCGCATTAAACCCCAGCCCAAGGCCGAGCCGGAACGCGTGCGCCGCGATGTCAAAGTCGCGCTGTATCGCTTCCTGCACCCGCTTTACGGTGGGCCGGATGGGAAGGGTTGGCCCTTCGGTCAGCCCCTGACAATTGACAAAGTTTACGCTTTGATCCAAACTGTGCCAGGGGTGGAGTACGCCACGGAGTTGAAACTCTATCCGATTGATCTGAGCGATCCGGTGGGCCAACGCCTGGGCAAAAGCAGCCAGGTCATTGAGGTCCCGGCCAATGGCGTCATCGTCTCGTATTACCATAATGTTTACCTGGCACGTTAACCGATCAGAGGGGAACAAAGCATGAGCACGGACCTCAGGCTCAGAGAGGACATCAGGATCAGCGGGGACGGCAGGTTCGCCATAGATGTGCGGGCTGTCCCTGAACACTGCCGCCTGCTGAAATATTTGCCCGGCATCTACAGCGATGACCCTTTCCTGGACGGCTTCCTGCGCATCTTTGACGATATCTGGCTGCCCCTGGAACGCCAGATAGACGTGCTGTACGCCTATTTTGACCCGCGCCTGACGCCTGCGGAGTTTTTGCCCTGGCTGGGCACGTGGGTGGACCTGGTTCTGGACGAGAACTGGCCCGAAGCCCGCCGCCGCGAACTGATCCGCCGCGCCGCCGACCTGTATCGCCGCCGCGGCACCGCCGGGGCGCTGCGCGATTACCTCACGATCTACACCGGGGTTACCCCGGAGATCATAGAGGACGGCACGGACGAAAACCCCTTTCATTTCACGGTCGTCTTGCGCCTCCCCAACCCGGAGGCCATTGACCAGGACCGCGTCCGGGGTATCATTGAGGAGGAGAAGCCAGCTCACACCACTTACACGTTGCGCTTAGAGAAAGCCTAAGCGGACGGAAGACGATAGACGGAGGGTGATCCGTTATCCGTCCTCCGTCGTCAACCGGAGGTTGACATCATGGCCGATCCCGTTGTTATCACGACTGATCCTACGCGCATCCAAATCAAGCCGGGCGAGCAAGCCAGCGCCACGGCGCTGATCCGCAACCGGTCGGAGGAAGTTGAGCATTACGACCTGCGCGTGGAAGGTGTGCCGGAGGGATGGGCCGACATCGTACCGGATCAGGTCTCGGCCTTTCCGCTGCAGGAGGTCCGCGCCAGGGTGCGCATCCACCCACCGCAAGATGCCCAGGGCGCGATCTACACCCTGATCGTTCGGGCCGTCTCGCAGGAGCGGCCGGAGGTGCAGGGGACGGGGCGCATTGAACTGGACATCCCTCTGCCGGTCCAGCCGGTCACAACCACCCCGGTCGAGGAGACGCGTCCAACGGAGCGGAAGCCTGAGGAGGAGCGCCCGCGCCCTGAGGTGCAACCCGTGACGGCTTCGCAAATTGAGGTCATCGCCGAGCCGGTGACCGACACGCCACTGCCGCCCCCGGCAGCGCAGTGGCGCCTGCTCCTGCACAACGCGGGCAACATCCTGGACACCTTCAGCTTTAACATCACCGGCATCCGCCCCACCTGGGTAAACATTGACCCGCCGCAGGTGACGCTAAAGCCGGATGAGAAGGGCAACGCGCTCCTCACCGTCCGCCCCGCTGAGGACACCGCGGTGGGGGTCTATCCCTTTACCCTGCGGGTGTTCTCCCATCTGAACCTCAACCAGCGCACCGAGATTCCCCTGAAGGTAGAGGTCAAGCCCAATTCCGCCTTCACGCTCAACGTCTGGCCGCGTGACGCCGAGAGCCAGGGCGGGCGCGAGTTTGACATCTCGCTGGTCAGCGACCGGAACAGCAATACCGATGTATGGATTGACCTGACGGCCAGCGACCCGGAGGGCCTGTGCGACTACACCTTCAACCCTGCTCACGTGTTGCTACAAGCGCGGCAAACCGTCACGAGCAAGCTGCGTGTCCAGCCGCGCACCTTCCCCGGCCCGAACGAACGCCGGCAGATCGCTTTCACAGTCACGACTACCCCGCGTGACGCCATCACCGAGCCGCGCAGCGCCGAGGCGCGCCTGATCCAGGTCGGCGCGCCGCCGCCCACGCTGGAACTGCGTCCCCGCGTGCAGAACGCCCTACTGGAGGCCGAATACACCCTTCTGGCCACCAACCTGGCCGCTATGGAGACCACCCTGGTGCTGTCCGGGCAGGACCCGGAGGAAGGGTGCGAGTACGAATTTGACCCGCCCAAGCTGGTTGTGCCGCCGCGCGGCCAGACCCAGGCGAAAGTGAAGGTGCGCGCCAAAGCCTACGCTGAGGGTGAGGGCGAAAAACCCTACACGTTTACCATTGAGGCCACCCGCGAAGGCGACCTGGTGCCGGTCGCCCGCACGGACGGCCATTTCATTCAGAGGCGCATTCAGCCCGTGTCGCTGGAGTTGATCCCGCCCCAACAGAGCCACCCGCGCAGCGCCCGCTATTCTATCAAGGCCAGCAACCCCCGCCTCCAACCTGTCCAGATCTGGTTTGAGGCCAAGGACGAGGCGGACGCCCTGGCGTTCTCCATCAAGCCCAATCCCATTGTCCTCTCCCCTGGGGCGGAGGGCATTGCCACATTGACGGTGCGGGCCAAGGACAGGCTGGCGGCAGGGGAGCAACGTCGCGTCCATAAGTTCGTCGTGGCTGGCATGGTGGACGCCTCTACCGTGCTGGCGAGCACGACCGGCACCCTGGCCCAGGTGCAGGGGGCTGCGTTGCCGCAGATCATGACCGCCTTCCTGCGCGTGGGAGGGCGCCTCCTGAAGTGGGCCATCGTGATCCTCATCGTGGCCTTCCTGATCGTGCTGCTTCTGGCTGCGATGGATGAGGGGGCGCGGGGGAATGTAGACCTGCAGGCCCAGGTCACCCCCATTCTCAGGCACCCGATTTCCCGCTGGTTCCTCGGCCTGCCCATCGCCGAGCCGGCGCGCGCGCTGATCCGCTTCATTTACCAGGTCATGATCGCAGTGAGACGATGAGGTGACACGACGACAGACGACCGACGGCGGAAGACAGAGGGTAATCCCCCTTCCGCCCTCCGTCCTCCGTCACCTGTAGGGGCGCACGGCCGTGCGCCCCTACTTGTCGCCGAAGGGGGATATTATCATGCTCACTAAAATTGAACGTGCTATCCCACAGGCGCCGCGGACACGGCTGCTCCTGGCACTGGCTTTGCTCCTCCTGGCCCTGTTGCTCTGCTTCCTCTGCCGCGCCCTGATCCTCCGGTTCACCACCCCTGCGGCTGCCACCACGACGGCATTTGACTGCCCGGCTCCCCCCGCGCCTGTGATCACCCCACCCCCCATCACCACCACCCAGCCCCTCCCTCCCTTCCCCCTCCCCTCCGGCGGCTTCCTGGACCTCCCCTTCCCCTACGACGGCTCCAACTCCACCTTCGGCGGCTCCCCCGCCCAGTTCCGCCAGGCCTCCAACCGCAGAACCAGCGGCGGCCGCATCAACTCCTTCTTTGACCACGAGTTCCCCCTCTACCCCTGGGCCGACTTCCGGGGCCTGGAACCCCCAAAC
>DAOUBF010000057.1:0-64667 GCA_034432795.1 Anaerolineae bacterium | reverse complement strand
GCCAGTCCCAGGTGGCCGTGGGCGTGCGCGTGGGCGTGCGTGTGCGTGTCGGCGTGCGCGTGGGCGTATTCGTCGGCGTGCGGGTGGACGACGGCGTGGGGGTCACGCTGGGCGTCTGCGTTTGGGTGGGCGTGAGCGTCGTCGTGGGTGTATTCGTTGGCGTGCGGCTAGGTGTGTCTGTGGCCACCGGCGTGTCTGTGGGCGGCGGCTGTGTCGGTACGGGCGTATCGGTGGGGACGGGCGTGGCGGTGGGCAATGGTGTGCCTACGGTCGGCGTGAACGTCGGCCGGGTGACGGTGGGTGGCAGGCTGCGCATGCGGGCCACGCGGAAGTTCTCGTTGATCATTTCACGCTGTGACCACAGCGGGATGGGATCGGCGATACCCCGGATGATGGGTGCGATGACGGGATGCTCAAAGTGCACGATGACCAGCACCCGGTCGCCCGGCCCACCGGCGTCCTCGCCAGGGCTGCAGGTGTCGGGCGGGATGAAGGTGAAGCCAGCGCGGCTGCTGCAGATGGTCACATGGAAATAGCCGCGCTGGCCCGGGCCGGCGGCATCGTTGATCCAGATGCCGGCAGCGGCAGCCCGCGCTACATCTTTCATGCTCAACATACGCGCCTGGTCCTGGTCGGCTTCGGTGGTGCAGCCCGCTGTGCAATGCGCCGGGTTGTACTCGCCGGTGACGCCGTAGCGGGCCGCCGCCCGCGCCGCGTTCTCCACCGTCAGCCAGGCCTGAAACACGCGGGCAGCCTCAATCAGCGCAAACAGCAAGATCAGCAGCAGGGGCAGGGTCATGGCGAACTCCGTGAAAGATTGCCCCTTGCCCGGGGGGTGCTGCGCGTTCTCAGAGTTCCTCCGAGTTCCTATGAGTTCCATCCTTATCCTCCACCATTCATCACCCGTTACCCTATGAAAGATCCCTTAAGCACCTTCTGGACACCTTTAGCGATGGATGCGTGTGAAGATGCGCGAAGCGATGTTCTGGAAGATCGCCTGCAAGTCGCCGCCGCTGGGCGCGAAGTAGTAGTTGCCGCACGACTGCGGATTGCCCAGCGTGGAAGGTGGGACGCCTGCGCAGGGGTCCGTATTGGGGTTCCCATCATCGCCGACGGCGGCGATGTAGCGCAAGAGCTTCTCCCCCGCGTCCGGGACGTTGCAGGGGTTAGGCCCGCAACTGGTCTCAATGACCTGTCGACCCAGACCGATGGTGTAGATGGCGATGAAGTTGCCCTGCGGCGGGGGCAGGCCGGCAAGATCGGCGATATCGCGGGCATAATCGTCCGCATCGTACCAGGGGTCCGACGGCGGGTGGCGGCTCAGGCTGTCATCGCGGCAGAAAGGTTGCACCCAGGTGGGGTTGTCGCGGGTGCCCGGACAGTAGCCCGTCGGCGGGAAGGGGTCGGGGTCGTTATCGGTGGCATTGGCCGAGCCGTCGGTGAGCAGGATCATCACCCAGACGGCATCGCGGCGCGCCGCCGGGCCGGAGAATTCGTTGACCCCCATCAACATCCCGCCGCCGATGTTGGTGGAAGTACATTCCGAGGGGTCATGGTCAGCGAGACCGTCCTTGGGATATTCGTCGCGGACCCAGGAGGGGCAGGTCATGGGCGAATAGGGCACATAGACCTCCAGGTTGTTGATGGCCGTAATCGCGGCATTCCGGTCCGGGCCGAGGGGCTGGTCCAGCGAGGCCCACCGGTCAAAGCTGACCACGCCGATCTGATCGTAAGGCGGATACAGGTAGTCAAGGAAGCTCAGGGCAGCGGCCCGCACCTCCTCAAAGGGATGGCAGGCGCGGAGCGGGTTACAGATGGTCGGGTCGCGCATGGGGTCGCCGGGGGGCGCATCATAGGTCATGGAGTCCGAGGTGTCCAGCACCAGCACAATGTCCAGGCTGGCGGCTTCGGCAATGGCCTCGCTCTTGAGGATGAAGCTATTCCAGCCGAACAGGCGCAGGAAGACCGGGCGAACCTCCATTCCGGCGCGGACGCGCACAAATTTGCGCGCCGGGCTGGTGCACAGGGAGGGATCACTATCGCAGGTATCCACGTTCACTTCGGTGGGGACGATATTATGCAGGCGGATGAATTCAACCGCCGAAGCGCGAATATCCGTCAGGGTGCGGTTCTGGCGGAACTGGGCCGCGCCAGCCAGCGCCGCCGCGTCCACTGTGCGCCGCAGATGCCCCCAACTCAGATAGGCGATGCCCGCATCAATCACCAGGCCGAGGAGGAAGAGCAGGGCCACAAAGCCCCCGCCCAGGATCACCAGGGATTGGCCGCTTTCACTGGCGGACGACGGACGACGGACGACGGACGACAGAGCGTGGAATACACCCGGTATGTGTTTCATAGCGTCTTACCTCCCTCCTGCCGATGGCACCTCTGTGAGCTTCCATCCTGAGAACGCGCCTCAACCCGATGCCGTTGCGCCTCACGGTGTGGGTATGGGCGTGGGCGTTGGCTCAGCCGCAGAGACAGGCATTATGGTATAAGTGCGGATAGGGATCGGATCGGGGATAAAAGCGGTAAAAAAGGGCAGCTTAAGCACCTGATGATGGTTGTAAAACACCTCTACCGCCACCATGCCGCTGGGCGGGTCGCCGGGGTTGATGAGGGCCTGGATGTCCGCGCTGCGGAAACGTGAGGTGCGGTTGCCATAGCGCGACCAGCCATTCTCGCCGGTTTCGGAGGGTAGGCGAGCCACAACCTGGCCGTCGGCAATGGCGAACACCGAGATGACGATGTCATCCCGCGTGGGATCTATCGTCAGCGGCGCCATGCTCTGCTCCACCAGGCAGGCGATCTGCACGTAGTAGTCCAGCGTCGTGCCGCAGTCGGGGTTGTTCTCGCGGAACATCGGGTCACCGCTGGCGCCAAAACGGGCCCCTTCGCGGCCCGCGTCCAGGACAGCAATGTAATTGTTGGCCAGCATACCCAACTCAACCAGGGCAGCCAGCATCAGGATCAGGACAGGGGTAATCAGGGCCATTTCCACCATGCTCTGGCCGCGCTCGCGCTTGCGGCCCGGCGCCGGGCCTCCGACCGGGCTTGCCTGCAGCATGGGGAGTTCACGCCTATACCTGTGCCGCATATCTAATCTATTTGACACAGCAATCCCTTCACAATACAAAACATGATGTCATCCTTTCCGACATCCCGACCATCCTCAATCATAGAGTCAATGATACCAGAAGTCACTGGTACTCCGGTCCCAGAAGGGGGAGAATAGATGCGATCTGGACAGTCTTGATACTTTTCTTAGACTTAGGCACTATTGGGGGGTAGCCCTGCGGTTGACTGCCAGCAGGCGTCCTGTGAAGGGGACCGTGTCTGGTGGGCCGTTGGCCGTGCGCTCCTACAGTCGCCGGCCCAAAGTCGTCCCCAACACTAAGCGTATGCCTTTGACAGTTGTGCCCCCACATGGTAGAATAGCCTGTGTCAGAACGTATCCAACACGCTCCTGGACCCGTCCGGCCGTGCCAGCCTGGCCTGCTGGCTCCGGCGGGGGTGAAGGGGGCGGACGTTCCCAAAACGATTTTTTTATTAGGAGGTTTGTACCCCAATGGCCGTCGTTTCAATGAAGGCCCTGCTGGAAACCGGGGTCCACTTCGGGCACCGCACCCGACGGTGGAACCCCAAAATGAAGCCGTTCATCTTTACCGAGCGCAACGGCATCCATATTATTGACCTGCAACAGACCATCCAGGCGATTGACCAGGCCTACGCGCTGATCCGCGATACCGTGGCGCAAGGTGGGACGGTGCTGTTCGTTGGCACCAAGCGCCAGGCCCAGGAAACCATCGCCCAACAGGCCCAGCGCTGCGGTATGCCCTACGTCAACCAGCGCTGGCTGGGGGGGACGCTCACCAACTGGCGCACCATGCGCAGCCGTATTGAGTACCTGCGCGACCTGGAAGCCCGCCGCGACGCCGGCGAGTTTGAGCGCCTCCCCAAGAAAGAGGCGCTTGAACTGAACCGCGAGATTGAGGCGCTCAACGAGCGCTTCGGTGGCCTGAAGGAGATGCGACGCCTGCCGGACCTTCTCTTCATTGTGGATGTGCGCCGCGAAGAGACCGCCGTCCGCGAGGCGAACGCGCTCAATATCCCCATTATCGCTATGGTGGATACCAATTGCGATCCCGATCGCATTGACCTGGTCATCCCCGCCAACGACGATGCCATCCGCGCCATCAAGCTGATCGTCTCCCGCATGGCCGATGCCGTCCTGGAGGGCATGAACATGCGCAAGGAGGCCGGCCTGCCGGTGGAGGTGGTCCCAGAGCCGGAGGAGTATGAGTATGAATACGCCTCCGAGGAAGAGGAGGATGAGCGCTACCTGGGCGAGGCCACCCTGGCCAAGCTGCGCGGCGGCGAACTGTTCCCGGCCTTGCTGGGCGAGGAGGACTTTGAAGCCGCCATCGCGGAGGAGGATGTGGAAGAGCTTGCGGAAGACGAAGCGTTTGAAGACGAAGAGGACGATATAGAAGACGAGGAAAAAGAGGAGTGAGTGTGGCAGAGATTACCACTGCAATGGTGAAGGAACTGCGCGAGGCCACCGGCGCCGGCGTGCTGGATTGCCGCAAGGCGCTGGAACAGGCCAACGGCGATATGGAGAAGGCGGCTCAAATCCTGCGCGAGAAGGGCGCCGCAGCCGCAGCGAAGAAGGCCGGACGCGAGGCCCGCGAGGGCCGCATTGAGGGGTATGTTCACCCCGGTAACCGCATCGGCGTGCTGGTGGAGGTCAACTGCGAGAGCGATTTTGTGGCCCGCACCCCCCAATTCCAGGAATTGGCCCATGAGCTTGCCCTGCACATCGCTTTCGCCAACCCGCGCTACGTGTTGCCAGAGGAGGTGCCGGCGGAGACGCTGGAAGCGGTCAAGGCGGAGTTTCGCCGGGCGGCGCTGGCCGAGGGCAAGCCCGAAGCTGTCGTGGACCGCATCGTGGAGGGTCGGCTCAAGAAGTTCTATGAAGATACCTGCCTGATGGAGCAACTCTACGTCCGCGATGACAGCATCAGGATCAGAGACCTGATCCAGCAGGCTATCGCCCGCCTGGGCGAGAACATCATCGTGCGACGCTTTGTGCGCTATGAGTTGGGTGAGGAGGCCACCCAATCCTAGCACGAAAGAGGCAGACGTGCCGGTTCCCAAATACAAACGGGTGTTGCTGAAGCTGGGCGGCGAGGCGCTGGCCGGGCCGGGCGGCTTTGGCATCAGCCCCCATATGTGTGAGGAGGTCGCCGCCAAGATCAAAGCGGTCAAGGATCACGGCGTGGAGATCGCCATCGTCCTGGGGGCGGGCAACATCTGGCGTGGCCGCGATGGCCTGGCGCACGGCATGGACCGCAGCACCGCCGACCATATGGGCATGATCGCCACGGTGATGAACGCGCTGGCCCTGCGTGATGCGCTGGAACGCCTGGGCGTCACCACGCGCGTGCAAACGGCGATTGAGATGCACGCTGTGGCCGAACCCTACATCCGTGGCCGCGCCATCCGTCATCTGGAGAAAGGCCGCGTGGTGATCATCGGCGGCGGCACAGGCAACCCCTACTTCACCACCGACACGGCGGCGGCGCTGCGCGCCATGGAGATCGGCGCCGATGTGCTCATCAAGGCGACCAAAGTGGACGCTGTGTACTCCGAGGATCCGCGCATTAACCCCCACGCCCAGCGCTTTGAGCGCCTCACCTACCTGGACGCCATCAACATGCGCGTGGGGGTCATGGACAGCACGGCGATTACCCTGTGCATGGACAACGATCTGCCTATCATTATCCTGGACCTGTGGCAACCCAACAGTCTGGAGCGAGCTGTGATGGGGGAGCCTATCGGGACGATCATCAGCCGCGAATAGCCAAACGCCTATGGTCAAAGACGCCTTACGGGAATGCGAACAGCGCATGAAGGGGGCAGTGGAAGCGCTGGAGGCCGAATTACTCGGTATTCGCACCGGGCGGGCCTCGCCTGCGCTGGTGGAACGCCTGCTGGTGGATTACTACGGCACGCCCACCCAACTGCAACAACTGGCCACGATCTCGGCGCCAGAGCCGCAACTGCTCACCATTCGCCCCTATGACCCCAGCACCATCAAGGAGATTGAACGGGCCATCCGTGCCTCACAGCTTGGCCTGAACCCCAGCAACGATGGCAAGATCATTCGGCTGGTCATTCCCCCGTTGACCGAGGAGCGCCGTCTGGAGCTGGTCAAGCTGGTGCACCGCAAGGTGGAGGAGGCCAAGGTGGCAGTGCGCAACTGCCGCCGCGACACCCTGGAGGACCTGCGCAGCTTCAAGGAAGAGGGCCTGATCTCGGAGGACGAGTTCTTCCGCGGGCGCGACGACCTCCAGGAGTTGACCGATCGCTACATTGAGAAGGTGGAGGCGGTAGGCAAGCGCAAGGAAGACGAGATCCGCCAGGTGTGACGGAAGACGGAGAAAGCCCTCCGTCCGATGCGAACCATGTCCGACACTATGAATCCCAACGGCGCTCCCAGCCGCATCCCTACGCATGTGGCCATCATCATGGATGGCAACGGGCGCTGGGCGCGTGAGCGTGGCCTGCCCCGCCTGGCCGGGCACCGCGCCGGGACGGAGAACCTGCGCCGGGTGATCCGCGCTTGCGTGGAGTTCGGCATCAAGATTCTGACCATCTATGCCTTCTCCACGGAGAACTGGGGGCGCCCGGAGGCGGAGGTGCGCGGCCTGCTCAGCATCCTGGAGCAGGTGATTGATAGCGAACTGGAGGAGTTGCACCAACAGGGGGTGCAGTTGCGCCACCTGGGGCGGCTGGAGGGCCTCTCGCCCCAACTCCAGGAGAAGGTGCGCCAGGCGATTGAGCTGACCAAAAACAACGACCGGCTGATCCTCAACGTGGCCTTCAACTACGGAGGGCGCGATGAAATCCTCCAGGCCGTGCGCCGCCTCATCGCCGATGGTGTGCGGCCTGAAGAGGTGACCGAGGAGTTGTTCACCCAGTATCTGTATACCGCCGGCCTGCCCGACCCGGACCTGATCATCCGCACGAGTGGCGAGTTGCGTGTGAGCAATTTCCTGATCTGGCAGGCAGCCTACGCGGAGTATTACGCCACGCCGGTGTACTGGCCCGATTTTGATAAAGAGGAATTGCGCAAGGCGCTGGTGGAGTATAGCCGACGCCAACGCCGCTTTGGAGTCCTGAGTCCCGAGGCCACGTAACGCTGCTCCGAGACCGTGTGCTTGCGGCCCTGCTCCTGATCCTGCTCTTCCTGGGCGCGCTCACCCTGGGGGGCTGGGTCTATTTCGGGCTGATCGCGCTGGCTCTGGGCCTGGCGGCGCTGGAGTTCGCGGCGTTGATGGCGCGGGCCGGTTTCCACCCTAATACATCGCTGGCGCTGGCGCTGATTGCGCTGTTGCTCCTGGATGCCGAACTTGCTACGCCGGGGGTGCTGCGCATCGGGCTGACCCTGGTGATCCTGGCCGGGCTGGCCTGGCACCTGGCTGCCTACGAGCGCGGCCTGACGCAGACGCCGGTGAGCGACTGGGCGCTCACGTTGGCCATCGGCCTGTATCTGGGCTGGACCGGGGCACATTTCTTGCTTCTGCGAGAGCAGGCGGGGGGATTGGGCTGGAGCATCGTAGGGTTGGGGAGCACGGCGCTGGCGGATAGCGGCGCCTATTTCGCCGGGCGCTGGTTCGGTCGCCATCCGCTGGCGCCTCGTTTAAGCCCCGGCAAGACCTGGGAGGGCTATCTGGCGGGCCTGGTGGTGGGGGCGCTGGGCGCGCCTGTCCTGGGGGCGCCCTTCGCCATCCCGCCCCTGCTGGCGATTGGGCTGGGGGCGCTGGTGGCGCTGCTCACCCCGCTCGGCGACCTGGGCGAGAGCATGATCAAGCGCCAGGCTGGGGTCAAGGATTCCGGCGATCTCATCCCTGGCCATGGGGGAGTTTTTGACCGTATAGATAGCTGGTTGTGGGGGGCCGTCATTTCGGTGTACTACCTGCAATGGGTAGTGAGATAGCCGACGAAATCAGGAGGCCGTGATGGATCGCAAAGAACAACCCGACCGCAATCTGGCACTTGAACTGGTGCGCACAACCGAGGCCGCCGCGCTGGCTGCCGGGCGCTGGATGGGGCGCGGCGACCGCAACGCCTGCGACCGGGCTGCGGTGGAGGCCATGCGGGTGGTGCTCAACGCGGTGGATATGGACGGCGTGGTGGTCATCGGCGAGGGCGAGAAGGATGAGGCCCCCATGCTGTACAACGGCGAGCGCCTGGGCACGGGCGTGCCGCCCCAGGTGGACATCGCCGTAGACCCGATTGACGGCACCCGCCTGCTCAGCCTGGGCCGGGCCAACTCGCTCTCGGTGGTGGCCCTGGCGGAGCGCGGCACGATGTACAACCCAGGGCCGATTGTGTACATGAACAAGATCGCCGTCGGGCCTGAAGCGCGTGGGCAGGTGGACATTGAGGCCCCGCCCGCCGAGAACCTGCGCCGCATCGCCCGCGCCAAGGGCAAGGACGTGGATGACCTGCTCGTCGTCATCCTGGAGCGCGACCGCCACAAAGACCTGATCCAGGCCGTGCGCCAGGCCGGCGCGCGCATCCGGCTGATCACCGATGGCGACGTCGCCGGCGCGCTGATGACGGCCTTGCCGGAGACCGGCGTGGATGTGCTCATGGGCATCGGCGGCACGCCGGAGGGCGTGATCGCGGCCTGCGCCCTTAAGTGTATCGGCGGCGAGATCCAGGGCAAGCTCTGGCCGCGCAATGAGGAAGAAGCCCGCCTGGCCCGGGACATGGGCTATGACTTGGATCAGGTCCTGACCACCGATGACCTGGTGCGCGGCGAGAACATCTTCTTCGCGGCCACAGGGATCACCGATGGCGAATTGCTGGATGGAGTGCGCTATTATGGCTGGGGGGCTACAACCAGTTCACTGGTGATGCGCTCTAAATCGGGCACGGTGCGGCGCATCCAGGCCCAACACCGCTGGGACAAACTGATGCAGTTCAGCCAGATCGC
Source organism: Anaerolineae bacterium (assembly GCA_034432795.1). GTDB lineage: Bacteria > Chloroflexota > Anaerolineae > DSLN01 > DSLN01 > DAOUBF01. The sequence continues at coordinate 55,660 of DAOUBF010000057.1, read as the reverse complement.
ATTTGACCAGCGGGTGGGGAAATGATATAATTGCAGTTGAACGAGCCCGCTAAGGTTGTGGAGCGTTCTGTCCGGCAGAGGGCCTCGTTGCCTCCGCCTGCAGCTTCACACCGGTCACCTGCCCCAAAAGCAAGGATGAGAACCTCATAAAAGCGGCTATGAACACAGGTGCTCGTGCTCTGTGAGTGTATCTGAAGGTATAGGGTGGACTATGGCTTCATTAGAATCTGATACAATTGAATCCAATGCTGTGGATCAACCTGCGGTGGCGGTAGAGACAGCAGAGGGCGTGCCTGCGCCTGCTGCTCCCCCGGCTGCGGGGCCGGCCAATCAGGTGAACATCGTGGAGGCCCCAGGAGGCACGGTCCTGGCGGTGCGTGAACGCCTGTTGGACATCGCCGAACTGGAAAGCAAGACGCTGGACCAACTACGCGATTTGGCCAAGGCCAGGGGCATCTCCGGCTATAGCCGCATGAAAAAGCAGGACCTGATCCTGCGCCTGCTGCGCGCCCAGGCCGAGGCCCAGGGCTACGATTTCCGCGGCGGCGTCCTGGAGATCACGGAGGACGGCATCGGCTTCCTGCGCTCCGATCACTTCCTGCCCGGCCCAGACGACATCTACGTGTCGCAATCGCAGATCCGCCGCTTCGGCCTGCGCACCGGCGATATGGTCGTCGGTCAGGTGCGGCCCCCTAAGGAGACGGAGAAATACTATGGCCTGCTGCGGGTAGAGGCGGTCAACGGGATGGACCCGGAGGTTGCCAAGCGGCGCCCCGACTTTGATAAGCTGACGCCGATCTTCCCCAACCAGCGCATCAACCTGGAGACCTCGCCGCACAACCTGACCCAACGCCTGCTCAACCTGATCACGCCCATCGGCTTTGGCCAGCGCGGCCTGATCGTCTCGCCGCCCAAGGCCGGTAAGACCACTGTGCTCAAGCAGATCGCCAACGGCATCTCCACCAATTACCCCGAAGTGCACCTGATGGTGCTGCTTGTCGGCGAGCGCCCGGAGGAGGTCACCGATATGGATCGCTCGGTGGAGGCCGAGGTGATCGCCGCTACCTTTGACGAGCCGGTGCAGAGCCATGTGCGCGTGGCCGAGATGGCCCTGGCGCGGGCCAAGCGCCTGGTGGAAAGCGGGCGGCATGTCGTCATCCTCCTGGACTCCATCACGCGCCTGGCGCGGGCCTATAACCTGACGGTGCCGCCCAGCGGGCGCACGCTCTCCGGCGGCCTGGACCCCGCCGCGCTGTATCCGCCCAAGCACTTCTTCGGCGCGGCCCGCAACATTGAAGAAGGCGGCAGCCTGACGATCATCGCCACCTGCCTGGTGGACACCGGCAGCCGCATGGATGATGTCATCTACGAGGAGTTCAAAGGCACGGGCAACATGGAGTTGGTGTTGAGCCGCAAGTTGCAAGAGCGGCGCATCTTCCCGGCGATTGACATTGAGCGCTCCAGCACGCGGCGCGAGGAGTTGTTGCTGGACTCGCAGACGTTGGCGAAGGTGTGGACGCTGCGGCGCATGTTGAGCCAGCTTATGGCCCCGCCGCCGAACGGTGCCGGCTACGACATCACCACCGCCACCGAGGCGCTCCTGGAGCGCATGTCGCGCACCCGCAGCAACCAAGAATTCCTGGAGACGCTCACCAAGGACGTCTTGTAAGGCAGCGCAATATATTCCCCGCCGAAACTGCACGGGGCTGAACGCCCGATAGGGGCATATTCCTTTCCCCGTCCAGGGGAGGGGGCAGGGGAGGGCGATACTCTCTCCCCCTGCCCCTCGGAGGAGGGAATGTTCCTTTTCCCCAGTAAGGAGAGGGAATGCCCCATAGGCCCCTGGACACAAGGCGCAATTAGCCCAAATAGCCCCCTTGACGCAATAGGGATCACGGGGTACACTAGCGTGAAGCAGAAGCACCTATTTGGGATGGTCGTGTCTTGCCTGTATCCCAAAGGGTGCTCTTCTGGGCTTATTGTTTCTGGATACACGGCTCAGCCGGGCCAGGGGTGACCTTCCCAAAGCAAGGGTGGGCTTTCAGCAGCCAGCCAGAAGCTGAGCGCGGATTTGCGGAGAAAAGCATGGCGGAGATTGCCTTACGCACTTATCTGGAAGAGATTGAGCGGCTGATGAACCGCGAACTCTATGATGAGGCCATCGCCCATTGTCGGCATATCCTGGCCACATTCCCCTTGAATGTAGACGCTTACCGCCTGTTGGGCAAGGCGCTCCTGGAAAAGAGCCAATACCAGGACGCGGCAGATGTGTTTCAGCGCGTCCTCAGCGCCGATCCCTCCGATTTTGTCTCCCACGTCGGCCTGGCGATCATCCGCGAAGAGGACGGTGTGCTTGACCAGGCCATCTGGCACATGGAGCGGGCCTATGAGCTTCAGCCCAACAACATCGCCGTCCTGGATGAGCTTCGCCGCCTGTACGGTAAGCGCGACGGGCGTGAGCCGGGGCGTATCGGCCTGACGCGCACCGCCCTGGCCCGCCTATACCTCCAGGGCGAACTGTATGAGCAGGCGATCAGCGAACTGGAGTCGGCCCTGGCGGAAGACCCGGAGCGCGTGGACATTCAGGTGCTCCTGGCCGAGGTCTATTGGCGCAATGAACAGCCGAACGAAGCGGCTTCGCGTTGCCGCGCCATCCTCGCCCGTCTGCCCAATTGCATCAGCGCCAACACCATCATGGCGCAGATCGCTCTGGCAAACGGGGACCAGGAGGCGGCCCGGCCTTATCTGGAGTTGCTTACCGCGCTCGCCCCGTATCAGGCCGCCGAGGTCCAGCCGGAGGCCGAGTTTGAAGAGCCTCACCTGGAACGCCTGTACATCCAATCCGCTGCGCTGGAGACCCAGCCGCATGATGAAGGGCCGGATTGGGTGCGTGAACTGGCTGCCAGCTTCGCGGAGATACACGGGGCGGAGCCCGCTGAGGCGGAGAAGCCCACAGCCTCATCCGAAGACGAATTGCCTGAGTGGTTGCGCGAGATGGCCGCGCTCCTGCCCAGCGCCCCGGAGGCGCAGAGTGCGGCGCCGCCTGTAACCGAAGCGGAGGCTGAAACCCTCGGCCCAGAGCCGGAAGCCCCAGCCGAACCCCCCGCCGAGCCTCCACCCAAGCGCACCAGCCCGCTGGCCGAGGTGCTGGCCGCGACCGGCCCGCTGATTGAGGCTATGGGGGCAGCGGAGGCCGCTGCGCCAGCTTCCGAGGAACTGGACGAAGAGACGCCTGACTGGCTGCGCCAGGCCATAGAGGAGATCCCCGATTTCACCGAGGTTGAGACGGTGGGGGTGGGGACGACGGCCAGCCTGGAGTCCTGGTCGCCGCCGACCGGCGAATTGCCGGATTGGCTGCGCCAGGCGGCTGCGGAGGGCCAAAGCGAGCCGCTCGCCGCTGAAGTCGGCCAGGAAGCCATCTCAGCCTCTCCTCCGGACTGGCTGCATATGCCGGCGGAATTGGAGGCTGAGGCGCAGGCCGAAGCTGGCAGCGCGACCTGGGAAGCAGAGGTAGACGAGGCGAGGACAAGGATCCTCGCGCCCCCGGCCGACGTTGAACAGCCCGCATCGCCGGAGGCAGAGGCGCCGGCCCCGCTGGCCTGGCTGGATCAGCTTGTGGCCGAAACTGAAGCAAATGGCGCCGAGACGGTGGAGCCTCTGGTGGAGATGCCCGAATGGTTGCGCGAACCCTCCCCGCCACCCGCTCCGGTGGAAGAGGGCACGCCGGATTGGATCGCCGAGGCGTTGAGCGTGTCGCCCAGCGAGATGGCGGCTGAACCGGTGGCGACTCCAGATGTGGCGCCTGCCCCACCTGTTGAAATGCCCGAAGAGGTCACGGCGGAAGCCCCAACGCCCGCGCCCACAGCGGCTGTGGAGGCGGAGGCCGCCCCGCCGGGCACGCCAGAAGCCCAACTGGCGCTCGCCCGCAGCCACTTCCGCGCCGGCAACTGGGAGGAAGCGGCCCAACTCTACGAGCACCTGATCACCGAAAGCCTGCTGTTGCACCAGGTGATCACCGACCTGGAAGAGGCGGTGACGCTGCACGGCACGAACCGCTGGTATACCCTGCTCGGCGACGCCTACAGCCAGGATGGGCAACTCAAGCGCGCCATGCAAGCCTATCAGACGGCGCTCAAAAGCCTCACCACCCGAGACCTGTAACCGTGCCAGAGCACACGATCACGCCTGACCCCAGGGCTACTCTATTAGTTCCTTGAGAAGAGGAGGTTCCCCTTGGAACGAACGCTCGTGCTGATCAAGCCCGATGGCGTGCAACGCGGCCTGGTGGGCGAGATTATCACCCGCTTTGAGCGGCGCGGCCTGCGGATTGCGGCGATGAAGCTCATGCAGATCACGCCCGAACTGGCCGCCCGCCATTATGGTGTCCATCAAACCCAGCCCTTCTACGAGGACTTGATCCGCTTTATCACCTCCGGCCCGGTGGTGGCGATGGTGCTGGAGGGGGAGAAGGCGATTGAGATTGTGCGCAGGACGATGGGGGGGCCGGAGAATGCTACCGACCCGGCCAAAGCGCCGCCGGGCAGCATTCGCGGTGACTTCGGCATGGTCATTAGCCGCAACCTGGTGCATGGCTCCGATAAGCCGGAGACCGCCGCCTTTGAGATCCCCCTCTTCTTTCGCGAAGACGAGATCCTCTCCTATGAACGGGCGATAGATGGCTGGATCTATGAGTCTCATTGAATCCGCAGCACCACATGCGCCCTTTTCCACAGGCTCTCCAGGTCATAATAGCTGCGTTGCTGCGGGGCGAAGATGTGCACCACGATGTCGCCATAATCCAGAAGCACCCAGCCGTTGGCGGCTTCGCCCTCAATGTGCCAGGGGTGCAGCCCGTAGTGCTTGTAGGTGACTTCTTCAATGCCTTCCAGGATGGCTTTCAGTTGCCGTTCGCTGGTGCCGGTGCACAGGATAAAATAGTCGGTGATGAGGGAAATGTCGCGGATGTCCAGCAGCAAGATGTCCTCGCCCTTCTTTTCGGCGATGGCATCTACGATGTCGCGGGCCAGTTGGATCGTTTCCAGAAAATCACCTCCAGTTGAACAGTCAGCCCTCAGCGTTCAGTGGTCCGTTGAAAGCTGAAAGCTGATAACTGCTGGCTGAGTGCTGAAAGCATTTTATCATAATTGGGGCGGCGGTTCAATTGTTTCCAGTGTGGCTTGAATGCGCTCAACGTGCGTGCCGGGCCAGTACACCCGGTGGCAGCCGGGGCAGAGGCGGAATTCGCGCTGGTGTCGCCAGACGTAAGGCGGCACGCGGTCGCGCACGGCCTCGCGTGCGGTGGGGAGCAACGGGGTATTGCAGGCCGGGCAACGGGACAGCGGCGGGTCGGGCGGCTGGCCCAGTGCCTGCCGGACCTGGTGTACCTGTTCTTCCAGATTTTCGCTTATAATCAGGAGCGCCTGGATGCCCTGGCGGGCGGCCAGTCGGCGGTCGCGGGTCAGCAGCACCCGCGACTCGGCCCGCGCTCGCCGCACCAGCGCATGATCGCTGGCCTCGCGGTCGTAGGCCGCGTCGTAGCCGAGCAGGCGCAGCCAGCGGGCCAGCCGCCCCAGCATCCCGTCCAGGAGCAGCGGGGGCGCAACCCTGGACTGAGAAGAGGTGCTCAACGGATGTTCTCCAGACATCAAGGGAACTGAGGATAGACCTATGCCTCACCTGCCGTTCAGACCCCGGCTCAAGGCCGGTATAGGCCCTGCGGTCCTCCTGCTTGGGCTTTCCCTACCGGTGGCCTCGGCGGCCCATGCCGCCCAGGGCGATCCCACCATCCTTGCCGCCATGTCACCGTTCATGCTTCTAGCCTGGCTGGTGCCGCTGGGCGTTTTGCTGGTCGCCTGGGGCGGGCTGACCGAAGCGCAGGCAGGAAACGCCGCCGCTGCTGCGCTGGCCACGCTGGGCCTGGCTGTGGCGGGCTACACGCTGATCGGCTTCGGCCTGCAATACGGCGGCATCGGCTGCCTGCACGACCTGCCGGGCCTGGCGCAACTCAACGCGGAGTATACCTTTATCCGCTTTGGCCAGAGCTGGGGCCTGGCCGGGATGAGCGGCTTTGGCCTGTCCGAGCACAATCCGGCCATCCTGGCGCTTTTCCTGAGCGAGTTGCCCCGGCTGATGACCGCCGCCTTGATCCCGGCGTTGGTATTGTACCGCCAGGGGCGCGGTTGGGCCAGCGCCGCCATCGGGCTGGCTGTGGCAGCGATCATCTATCCGCTGATCGGCAACTGGACCTGGGCGGGCGGGCCGACCGGGAAGGTGTTGTGTGCCGTGAACACCGGCGGCTGGCTGGGCAACCTGGGTGTGAATAGCGGGCTGGGGCATGGCTTTATTGACTTCGGCAGCGTGGGCGCCGTGCATCTCCTCGGCGGCAGCGTGGCCCTGGCTGCGCTCTTGTCTTTCGGCCCGCGTCTGCACCCTGGCAACGAGATGCCCCCGGCGCATCTGCCGCTTCTGGCGGCAGCGGGCGCGCTCATCTGGGCGGCTGTCTGGCCGAGTTGGACGGCGGGCCATCTATTGTACCAGGGCGCCGACCTGCCCTGGGCGCTGGTCTCCATCAACGCCTTGGCCGGGGCGGGCGCGGGGACGCTGGCAGCGCAGGCGTATAGCTGGCTCACGACGGCGCGCCCCGATGCGCTAATGGCCGTGCGCGGGTTCGCTGCCGGCCTGATCGCGGCTGGCGCGGGCGCCCCCTTCTTCACCCCTGCTCAGGCCCTGCTCGTCGGCCTGATCGCCGGGGTACTCGTGCCGCTGGTTGTCTATGCGGTGGAGCACGGCCTGCGCACGCACGACCCCACCGGCGCGGTTGCCGTCCACCTCTGCGGCGGGCTGATCGGCCTGATCGCGGTGGGCCTGCTGGCTGGGGGCGGCGTTGGCGCCGGTTGGAACGGCGTGGGAGCGGACACCGCGTTGGGCACGGGGGGCCGTGCTGTCGCCGGCCTGCTGGCTGGCGACCGGGGGCAACTTTGGGCGCAACTGGTGGGCATTATTGTGATCGTGTTGGGCGGCCTGGGCCCGGCCTGGCTGATCTTCCAGGCGGGCCGTGCGGCTACAAGCGCCCGCCTGGCACGGCGTTACCCGCTGCCCATTGCTCCCAGGTTGGAACAGGAGGTCGCCGACCTCTCTGGGCTGGCCTCTGTCCGTGCCGAAGAGGAGAAGGTAGCCAGCGGATTTTCCGCAGGGGTCAAGGAAGCCCAGGAAGAGCAGCCCTTATCTCCCCTCTCTAACCCCTGATTCTTCGCTGGCGCTCAGAATAAGGTACTCAACGGATTATCTACAGGAGCCTAAGGAAACTGACGTTTCTCTCCCACTGCCCAGGCGACGGCCTCCTCCGGCGTGCGCGCCACGCGGATGGCCTGGACAGGTGCCCCGCCTTTGGTCAGGCCCCAGGTGTTCAGGCCGATCACCGGGATGCCCAGCTTGAGCGCGAAGCCGATCTCCGAGAGCGTGCCGAACTCGCCGCCGATGGCAATAACGGCCTGGGCAGCGCGCACCACGAGCACATTGCGGGCCTCGCCCAGCCCGGTCGCCAGGGGCACATCCACATAGGGGTTGGCCTCTGCCGGGGTCCGACCGGGTAAGATGCCGACGGTCAGCCCGCCGGCAGCCTTCGCGCCACGACAGGCCGCCTCCATGACGCCGCCGCGCCCGCCGCACACCAGGATGGCGCCGCGTTCTGCCAGCCTGCGCCCTACCGCTTCGGCCAGCGCGGCCTCCTCCGCTGTACATGTCCCCGCGCCGATCACGGCGACAATCGTTTTCATTACCATCGCCTTATTTCACCGCAGAGGTATAGAGGACGCGGAGATGCGCAGAGCCTTTTATCAATCTCCTCTGTGCCCCTGTGGTGAATTGGGTTCACTCGCTCCCGGAGAGAGGTACATAAGCCAGGCGCGTATATATGGCCCCGTCGGGCCGGAGATCGCTCTTCATCAGGCTGATGCCGTTGACCTCCACCGTGCCCAGGGGGTTCAGCGGCTTGCGCGCAATCAGCTCACCGAACTGGCGCAGCTCCGCCGGGCGGGCGTGGCGGCTGGCGCGGCCCAGCGTCAGGTGGGGGCGGAAGGGGCGGCTCTCCGGCGGGTAGCCCAGGGGGCCGATCTGGGCTTCAATGGCCTGTTGCAGGCGCTGGAGCGCACCGGTCGGCTCATGGACGCCCACCCAGACGTTGTTGGGGCGGCGCGTATCGGGGAAGCAGCCCAGGCGCTCGGCGCGGAAGGTGAACGGCGCAACTGCGGCTGCGGCGCGGGCCAGCCCGGCCTGGATGTCGGGGAGTTGCGCGGTGGGCACTTCGCCCAGGAACTTGAGCGTCAGGTGAATGCTCTCAGGCCGCACCCAACGCATGACGCCAGGCGGGCCTTCAACTTCTAACTCGTCTTGAAGCTGCGCCAGGCGGTCGCGCAACCAGTCGGGCAACTCAATGGCAATAAAGGCGCGTAGGGTTGTCATCGGGCCGGGACGGTTTCCATATCTGCCATCAGGAATTGCCGGAGTTCGCGGTGGAAGCGCTCCGGCTGGTCGTTCATGGGCAGGTGACGCGCTCCGGGCAAAATGACCAGCCGGGCGCCGGGGATGCGCGCGGCGGCCAGCCGGGCCTGGGAGGGTGGCACGTTCAGGTCGCCCGCGCCGGCCAGGATGAGCGTGGGCACGGTGATGGCCTGCAGGCGTGGGCTGAGGTCAAAGTGGGCCAGCGCACGCAGGCTGCCCAGCGCCGCGTGGGGCGATGCCCGGCTCAGGTCCTCCCAGGCGCGGCGGTGGTGGGCGCGGGGGCGCAACGACCAGGAGCGGTTGTAGAGCAATTGCGCCCCTGCCGCAGCCAACGGCCAGCTTCTGGCCGATAGATCGTAGAGCCAGCGCCCCAACCAGCGCGAGGCAAACATGCGCACGGGGAAGTTGAGCCGCCCGCTGACCACCGGGCTGACCGCGACCAGCCGCTCCACCATATGCGGCTGCTCCAGGCCGAGGAGGAGCGCGATCGTCCCGCCCATAGAGTGGCCGACAATAGAGGCGCGCTCCAGCCCGAGCGCCTGGCAGAAGGCGCTGACGAGGGCGGCGAAGTTCTCTATAGAGTACCAGCCGTCGGCGGGCTTGTCCGACGCCCCGAAGCCGGGCAGATCAAGCGCCCAGGCACGGCAGCCCGCCTCGGCCAACACATCCATCGTCCCCTGCCACAGCCGCCACGAACTGGCCCAGCCGTGGATCAGCACGACATCGCGGCCCTCGCCCTGGACCTGGTAATAAATATTCAGCGCCCGTCCTGTACGTGATGCGGGGTCCGCCACACGAATGGTGCTCACGTTGTGATTCGCCTTGATGTTTTTATGTTATGCCGCAACTCCAGGCGGGACCTGATATGTCACAGGTAACAATCTCTCCAGGTTAACATGCTTAGAGGCGTCTAGGATCTCAAAACCTACGATCTTGTCCCCTTCGCCCACATCCAATACAATATCCTCAGAAAGACGCCGGTTTATCACCGCCTGTTTCTGATCATCTAGACGGATGTAAAGCAGGTCTTTTCTGACATCATAGAGGATCTGCATTCTGGGCCTCCCATCTTCCGTAAAAGACATAGACCGTCACTGTGACGATAACGCCTTTCTCCACAGTATAAATCACCTCTACCCTTTTCTGCTCATAAAACCTATCATGCCGTTTCTGCATGAAATCATAAACCTTAGCTTTTCCCAAGCGCCCCGCCCGTGCCGGAATGGAAAAGCCGGTATTAATTACATCTTGGATTTCCTCTTGATTGGTGCCACGCTCTTCAGCACGTTCCAGGGTATGTGGATCGATCTGGATCTCCATCCACTGTTTTCCTGTGCTCTCCTCCTAGCTGCCTGGTGACTGTTGGCTAAAGCTGGCCAGCCTGTCTATGGCCTCCCACTGCGGTTGCCACAGGCTAACCCCATCTGTGATGCGGGGTCCGCCACACGAATGGTGCTCACAGGGCAGATTATAACATGGCGGTGGCTGGACGACAATGCGATAGGAACATTTAAGGATGGGGGGAGGTAACGGAGTTGACAGGCAGGGGACCCTGATGTAAGCTCTGTTTAGCCTGTTTGGCGTGAAGGATGGCCAATGAGCGATAACGAACAAGCCGTGACCTACACGAGCGCTATAGACGGAGATGGGGCTTCGTCCGCTACTGCCGGCCATCAAGTGCGAGAGCAGTTAGAACTGCCCCTCTATCCCACTGCTCCCCCAGCGATGATAGGCCTTACGCCTGAGCGATTGGGCACTTTCCAGGATAGCCTGCGCGCTCCTATCCATCGTTGGTTCAAGTATCCGGCCGGTTATAGCTATAGGCTGGTAGAAGCGCTTATTGAGGATTACGGTCTGGACGCCGGATCCTGGCTGCTTGATCCGTTTGTTGGCAGCGGAACCACATCCGTAGTTGCCAAACAGCGGGGTGTCAATTCAGTTGGCATTGAAGCCCACCCCTTTGTTCATTGGGTAGCGAAGGTCAAGTGCTTCTGGGAATACGATATGGCGGAGCTTCACCGGAGCATTCAGAGGCTGCTTACGCACCTCCATCGTATGCCCGATTTCCCTGGAGAAGAGAGCCTCGCCGAATTTCCATCGCTTGTTCGCAAATGCTACTCGGACAAGAATCTATGGGTGCTGAAATACATCCGTGACGCTATTCCGGGGTATAGTCCCACACCTGAAATAGCCGACTTTTTCCGGCTGGCCCTCACAGATACCCTACGTACGGCCTCCAAAGCCGGAACCGGCTGGCCTTACATCGCGCCCAGTAAGTACCATGAGAAGGCCGAGCGACCTGCCTTAGAGGTCTTCTCCCAGACAGTGCAAGGGATGTATCGGGACCTCGTTACCGTTCTGGCGAAGCGCCGGATAGCCGACATTGAAACCCGATTGCTCCTGATGGATGCCCGTCAACCCTATCCTCTTGAACCTGAAAGCATAGACCTGGCTGTGACCTCCCCGCCTTATCTGAATAACTATGACTACGCTGACCGCACACGCCTGGAGATGTATTTTTGGGGATGGGCAAGGTCATGGCGGGATATTACTGAAAAGGTGCGTGACAAGCTCATTATCGCTGCGACAACCCAAATACGTCGCACTGAGTTTGAGGAGAACCCCATCAACCCAGCCATCCGCACGCTCGAGCCTATGCTTTACAGGGAGTTGGCTGACAAAGTGAGCCAGTTGAGGGAAAGGCGTTTGTACAAAGGGGGTAAGAAGAGCTACGATCTCATGGTCGCGGGTTATTTCAATGACATGCTCCTGATCATTCAGCAGGTCTATCGCGTGCTGAAACCTTACGCTACGTTTGTGATGGTATTAGGCGATTCTGCGCCGTACGGGGTCTATATTCCGACCGAGGAGTATCTGGGCAGATTAGCCCTTGCTATTGGCTTTCGTGACTATCATGTACAGAACCTGCGCGAACGGGGTGGGAAATGGGGGCATAATCCTCAGCGCCATAAGGTCATGCTTAAAGAAGGGATTCTCTGGTTACGGAAGTGATCCTAACTACCTCAATGAAGGGGTAGAGGTGGATGGGATATACTGATGGAGAACATTGCCAATCCTGGGAGCGCGTTAGGAGAAGCCATTGGCGCACTGCTGGAACAGGAAATTCATCGTATTCTAAGGCCGTTGGCCGAAGACAGGGGCTACATCTACATTACAGCCGGGCCGACACATGCAAAGACAGGTAGAGGAACAAAGCTGATCCTGACTGACAGCGATGGCAATGCTTACAACATTGACTCGGTCATCACCAATAATCGCCTTCAACCGCTCATCTTGATTGAATCCAAGTACATTCGCTATAAGAAGCATAACCGCGATAAAGCCAGTTGGATTTGTACGGCCCATACCAAACTCCGTCAGCGCTACGGAACTGTGCGGAAATCTATCGCCGTATTGATGGGCAGTTGGAGTCAGCCCTCCAAGCGGTTGCTGCGGAGTTTTGAAGTGGAGCTATTTGAGGTCTCGTTTGACGATATTTGCAATATCCTGGCACGACACGGGATTGAATACCGCTGGGCAGAGAAGGATAGGGCACAGGCGGCTGAAAGCTGGCAAAGATTCACCCGCCTGTCCGCGAACGAGCGAGACCAGATCGCCAAGGAACTGATCGCCGGAATAGAAAATGACCTGCGCCACTCTCTGGGAGTGGCCCTGGACGAAAGCCTTCCTCGTAGGGTGCATTCAGTCACTATTGTGGTGCGAAGTAATCGTGGCGAGACGTACAGTTACACATTTCCCAATTTGGGGCAAGCCCTGACCTTCCTGCAAGCTTACGATGAGCAACGCGACATGGAGACCTCAGGCGCTCCTGCCCTGTTCGTAGAGTCTAAAGGCGCTGGGAGAAAAAGTCGTGGCAAAGATCGCGCTTGAGTAAGGAGGCGATTGATGTGTTGACGCCATGACGCACGAAATTCTTATTTTGCCGGTGGGAGAGGTTGAGGCGGGCGTCCTGGCGCATCTTTGCGCGGCCTTGTCTGAGACCTTCGGCCAGCCCTGTCGCCTAGGCCGGGCGTTGCCTGTGCCGGACGAGGCCTTCAACCCCCGGCGCCGGCAATATTCTGCCGGGGCTATCCTGGCGCAGTTGCGCCCCGGCCAGGCCGAGCGCATCCTCGGTGTAGTGGACCTGGACCTGTACGTGCCGGAACTGAATTTCGTCTTCGGCCTGGCCGATAGCGCCGGACGGCGGGCCGTGATCGCCCTGCCTCGCCTGCGCGAGCGCTTCTATGGCAAGCCCGATAATGAAGCGCTCTTCCTCACGCGGGCAGTGAAAGAGGCCGTGCATGAACTGGGGCATACCTATGGCCTGGGCCATTGCCCTGACCGGCGCTGCGTGATGGCCTTCTCCAATTCACTGGCCGATACGGATTACAAGGGACGGACGTTCTGCCCCAGGCATGAGCGGGAACTGCGACGATAGGCGCTGCCATGGAAAGCCCCTTTGTCCGCGAGTCACTTCTGCAGGAGCGCCTGAACGGTAAAGTCCGCTGCCACGTCTGCGAGCGGCGCTGTATCATCGTGGAGGGCGGCCAGGGCTGGTGCCGCACGCGAGAGAACTGCGCCGGGAAACTGCTGACGCTGATCTACGGTGCGGTGTCGTCGCTGGCCGCGAACCCCATTGAGAAAAAACCCTTTTATCACTTCTATCCCGGCACGTTTGCGCTGACCGCCGGAAGCTGGTCGTGCAACTTCGGCTGTCCCTGGTGCCAGAACTGGGACATCAGCAAAACGCTGCCACCGCGCACGGGGAGATACATCTCCCCTGAGCGGTTCGTCGCCTTGACCGAGGAGGCCGGCTGCCAGGGAACGTCCATTTCGTTCAATGAACCCACGCTCTCACTGGAATGGTCGTTGGATGTGTTCCGACTGGCACGAGAACGCGGCCTGTATAATACTTACGTGACTAACGGCTATATGACGCCGGAGGCCCTATCCTTGCTGATTGAGGCCGGCCTGGATGCGATGAACGTGGACGTGAAGGGCGACGCGCAGGCAGTGAGGCGCTTCTGCAAGGGCGTTGACGTGGACAGGGTGTGGGCGATTTGCCGCCTGGCCCGCGCCCAGGGCGTGCACATTGAGATCACCACGCTGGTCATCCCCACCGTGAACGACGCGGAGGCTGTTCTGCGCGGGATCGCCGGCCGGATTGTGGCCGAATTGGGCCCCGACGTGCCCTGGCACGTAAGCGGCTACTACCCCGCCTACCGGTTCCATGCGCCGCCGACACCCGTTCGCATGCTAGAGCGGGCCTGGCGCATCGGCAAGGACGCCGGCCTGGAATTCGTCTATGTGGGCAACGTGCCCGGCCATCCCTATGACAATACCACCTGTCCCGCCTGCGGCGTACTGCTGATCCGCCGCTTGGGCTTTGACGTCTTGCTGAACGCGGTGCGCGATGGGCGTTGCCCGCAGTGCGCCCGGCCCATCGCAGGCGTATGGGCAAAGACTCAGGTTCAAGGAGGTCTTCATGCCGAATATCACCATTGAGGAGTTGAAGCAGACCCCGGTTGAGCAACAGCGGGTGGAGCTGGTGGAACGCAAGGGGACAGGCCATCCCGATTCCATTTGCGACGCGATCATGGAGGAGGTCTCGGTTGCGCTCTGCCGCGAGTACCTGAACACGTTTGGCCGCGTCCTCCACCACAACATTGACAAGGGGTTACTGGTCGCCGGGCGCACCGCGCCGCGCCTGGGGGGAGGTACAGTGCTGGAGCCGATGCGCCTGGTGTTCGGCGACCGCGCCACCGCCGAGTACAAAGGCAAGCGCATTGATGTCGGCGCGATTGCGATTGAGAGCGCCAAAGAATGGCTGCGCCAGAACCTGCGCTTCGTGGACCCGGAGCAGCATATCGTCTTCCAGAACGAGTTGAAGGAGGGGTCGCCGGAACTGACCGACCTGTTTGAGCGCGAGGTCATCGGCGCCAACGACACCTCCGCAGCGGTGGGCTACGCCCCCCTCACCGAAACCGAGCGCATCGTCTTCGCCACCGAACGCTATCTGAATTCGCCGGAGTTTAAGCAACTCTTCCCCGAAGCCGGCGAAGACGTGAAGGTGATGGGCTACCGCCGCGACCGCGAACTGGTATTGACCATCGCGCTGGCCTTCGTGGACCGCTACGTGACCAGCGCGGAGCGCTACTTCGCCCGCAAGGAGGAGATCCAGGTGGCGCTGGAGGAATACCTGGCCCGCGAGCAACGTACGCTGGACCGCATCACAGTGACGATCAACACACTGGACGACCCGGCGCGGGGCGAGGGCGGCATGTACCTGACCGTCCTGGGCACGTCGGCGGAGGGCGGCGACTGCGGCCAGGTGGGGCGCGGCAATAAGGTGAACGGCGTCATCTCGCTCAACCGCCCTATGGGCACGGAGGCGGCGGCGGGCAAGAACCCGGTGAGCCACGTGGGCAAGATATACACGTTGCTGACCCACCGCATCGCGGCGGAAATCTACGCCAGTGTGCCTGGCCTGCGCGAGGTGTACGTGTGGCTATGCAGCCAGATCGGCAAGCCGATTGACCAGCCGCTGATCGCCTCGGCCCAGTTGATCTTGCAGAAGGGCGTGGCCCTGGCCGATGTGGAGCCGCAGGTCACCTACGTGATTGAGCATGAGTTGGCCCACATCCACGAGTTCACGGCGCGGCTGGCGCGGGGCGAGTTGCCGGTGTGGTGACGACGACGGACATCCCCACCCGCCCTCGCATGGGTTGAGCGGGGATCACTCGCCTCGATCAATCGCCTGAAGTAGCTCCCATACAAACGCCTCTGTCCGCGCCAGCATGGCCGGGTCCACGCGGTCGGGCGTATCCGTGAGCCGGTGCCAGTTGGGCACGAAGCCGTCCGGCGTCAGGCCGAGGAGCGTGAGCGTGCGCAGCCCGGCTTTGACGCCGATGGCCCCCTCTGTGTAGGCTGCGGTGAAGACGCGGGGCTGCGCGCCGAGTTCGGGCCGTCGCCTGGCGATCTCACCCGCCAGGGCGATCAGGCCGGGGTCGCTGTGATAAGGCAGGGACATGGCCTCGCGGGTGATATAGCACAGGTCGCCGCCGCCCACGCTGTCTATGACCAGGAAGTACGCGCCCCCCAGTTCCTGCCGATGGCGGGCGACGAAGGCCGCCGCACCGTAGCAGCCGACCTCCTCGCAGCCGGAACACACCGCCCAAACCCGCGTCCGTGAAAGCGGCTGGCGCGCCAGCCCTTCGGCCAATGCCAGGACCAGCGCGGCCCCGCTGGCGTTGTCGTTGGCGCCGGGCGTGTAGGGCGTGAAATCGGCCTGGAGCGTCATCAGGACGACCAGGAGCAGGATGAACGCCGGGCCGAGCGTCCAGGGTGCCCACGTCCGGTCGCCGGTGATGGCCACGACGATGTAGAGGCCCAGGTTGGCGATGAAGCTGAGCATGCCGAGGATGGTGAGCAGGCGGAAGGCTCGCAGCCGGGCCGTTGAGCCGAAAATGAACGGTGTCCGGTGCGAGTCCAGGTGGCCGATAAGGACGACCTGGCGCTCAACCGGCCCAGATGGCGGGATGATGGCGATGACGTTCTGGCTTGGCCCTTTAGGCAGGACCCAGCGCAACGGGTTGGGCACGAAGTTGAGTTCCAGCAGGCCGGAGACGAAGGCGAGGGCCTGCAGCCCGGCGGCGACCCAGGCGCCTGCTTGGCCGCCGAACCAGAAGATGCCTTCGGCGATCAGGCTCAGCACCGCAGCCAGGGCCGCCGGCCACCAGGCCGAGCGCGCGCTGGTGAATGGCTCCACCCAGGCCTGCAGCCCGTCGCTTTCCAGGGCGCGGCGGGCGTAATCCGCTGCCTGAGCCTCACCAGGCGTGGCTGAGCCACGCGGGCCAATGCCCTCGGCCAGGGCGCGCACGTGCCTGAGGACGGACGACGGAGGACGAAGGACAGAGGCCAGCGCGCCCTCGCCCGTCGTCTGTGGTCTATCGTCTGTCGCCTGTCTCAGTTCGTATCCCCTCCCACGAATTCGGATTCCAGCGCGTCGGCCCAACCGGCGACCTGATCGATCACGTAGCCCAGGTCCTCGGCGCTCAGTTCTTCCAGCGGCATGGAGGCGCAGACGAGCGCATCGCCTTCATCCACGGCGATATGGGTATAGCCGATGCTGAAGTTGCGCTCCAGCAGGCTCATCAGGTTCATACCTTGCGCCGGGCCGATGGTGCTGTAGATCATCACCCAGGGGTTGCCCTCCTCGTCCTCATCCGCATAGGCAGTGACAAGCTGGGTGCGGCCATCTTCAAAGGGGTACTCAATAGAGAAATAGCCTTCGCCGTCGTCTTCCAGTTGCGCGCCAACCTCGTCGGCGACGGCCTGCATCATATCCCGCAGAGCGGGTGTCCATTCGGTTTCCACAGGTGCCTCCTTGCGTGCCAGGATTCGGGGTAACTATACAACCAAATGGCGTGAAACGTGAAACGTCAAATCACGTTTGACGTTTACAGCCGCACCACCCTGGCGCTGATGATGTCCTTCAGTTCCACCAGCCGGGCCATGACCTCCGGCGGGATAGGGTTGTCCAGGTTGATAAACGAAAGCGCCGTGCCGCCGGGCCGGTCGCGGCCCAGGCGCCACTCGGCGATGTTGATGCCATGCTCGCCCAGGAGCGTGCCCACCCGGCCGATGACGCCGGGCACGTCACGGCTGAGCATAACCAGGACAATACCGGTCGGCGAGGCGTCCAGGCGGAAGCCGTCCATTTGCACGATGCGCGGCTGCTCGCGGCTGAACAGCGTCCCGGCGATCAGGCGCTCGCCCTGGTCGGTGAGCACACGACAGGAGATCAGATTTACGTAATCTAACCCGTCCAGCACGGTGGACGGTTCACTTTGGGCGACGGTGATACCGCGTTCGGCGGCCAGGACCGGCGCGTTGACGTAATTGACCTGTTCGCCGACCATGGGCGTGAGCAGCCCCTTGAGCACGGCGACGTTGAGCATTCTGGCGTGGCCGGCCACGTCCGGCCCGCGCAGTTCAATCTCTACCTTCTTCATCCGCCCCGGCGCCAGTTGCGTCTGCAACGCGCCGATGCGCTCGGCCAGGTCAAGGTATGGGCGCAGTTCGCGCCAGACCAGGCCGTCCACGAAGGGGAAGTTGACCGCGTTGCGGAAGCCTGTGCCGCGCAAAGCATCCAGCACCTGGTCCACGATCTGGAGCGAGACATCGCGTTGGGCCTCTTCGGTGCTGGCGCCTAGGTGGGGGGTGAGGACGACGTTATCAAGGGTGAGGAGCGGGCTGCCAAGGGGCGGTTCGGTGCTATAGACGTCCAGCGCGGCGCCTGCCAGCCGCCCGCTGGTGAGCGCTTCCACCAACGCGGCCTCATCCACGAGTTCCCCGCGGGCGCAGTTGATCAGCCGTGCGCCGGGTTTGACGCGGGCCAGGGCCTCGCGCCCGATCAGGCCGCGCGTCTCCGGCGTGAGCAGCGCGTGCAGCGTGATAAAGTCAGAGCGGGCCAGGAGTTCGTCCAGGCTGACCAGGGCCACGCCCAGTTCGCGGGCAATGTCGGCGCTGATATAGGGGTCGTAAGCCAGGACCTCCATGCCGAAGGCCAGCGCACGCTGAGCGACCCGCTGGCCGATACGCCCCAACCCGATAATGCCGAGCGTCTTACGGTAGAGCTGGACGCCGACGAAGCGGCTGCGCGTCCACTCCCCGCGTCGGACGGAGGCGTCGGCCTGGGGGATATGGCGGCAGAGCGCCAGCATGAGCGCGAAGGTGTGCTCGCAGGTGGCGATGGCGTTGGCGCCGGGCGTGTTCATGACGATGACGCCGCGCGCCGTGGCCGCCTCCACGTCAATATTGTCCACTCCCACGCCGGCGCGGCCCACGACCTTGAGCCGTGCCGCCCGTTCCAATAGCTCGCGGTCCACCTTCGTCTCGCTGCGCACGATCAGCGCGTCATACTCGCCGATGGTCTGGAGCAGCGCCTCGCGGGGCATTTTGCCGGGCGCAGTAACCTCAACATCGGGCGCGGCCTGCAGGCGGGCCAGCCCTTCTGGGGACATCGGGTCGGAGACGAGGATGCGATAGGTGGTCATCGGTCTAAGAATGCGTTGATTGCGGCGAGCAGTTCTTCAATCTCATCCAGGGTCAGGTCACCCATATGGGCGATGCGGAAGGTCGCGCCTTTCAGCCTGCCGTAGCCGTTGGAGATTTGCATGCCGCGTTCGCGCAGGAAGGCGTTCAGGGCCTCTACATCTATCTGGCGTGTGTTGGTGATCGTCGTCAGCGTAGGTGAGCGGTAGCCCTCCTCGGCGAACAGGGCGAAGCGCTCGGCGGCCCAGGCCCGGACGCGGGCGGCCATCTGCGCGTGGCGGGCAAAGCGGGCCGGCAGCCCTTCGGACAGGATGCGGTCAAGCTGGACATCCAGCGCGTAAAGGAGGGGGATGGCGGGTGTGGCGGGCGTGTGGTTGCGGGCCAGCATCCGTTCCAGTTCCAGGAAGTCAAAGTAATAGCCCCGGTGGGGTACTTCCTGCGCCCGCGCCAGTGCCCGGTCGCTCACGGCGGCGAAGCTCAGCCCCGGCGGCAGCGCCAGGCACTTCTGCGATGAGGTCAGGCACACATCCAGGCCCCAGCCGTCCACAGCCACCGGCGCACCGCCGAGCGAACTGACCGCGTCCACAAGCAGGAGGGTGTCGGCGTGCTCGCGCACGACGGCGGCAATCTCCGCTAGCGGGTTGATCACGCCGGTGCTGGTCTCATTATGGACCAGGGCGACAGCGTCGTAATGATCGGCTTTAAGCGCCTGGGCGACCTGCTCTGGCCGGATGGCCTGGCCCCAGGGGACATCGTAACGGACGACACGCTTGCCATTGGCCGCGCTCACCTGTGCCCAGCGTTCGCTGAAGGCGCCGTTGACCAGGTGGAGGACGGGCTGGTCGTCGCGCACGCAGTTGCGCGAGGCGGCCTCCCACAGGCCGGTGCCGGACGAGGTGGAGATATAGATGCGTGAGGCGGTGGCGAAGAGTTGGCGCAGCCGGGGCTGGAGGCGGGCGAACAAGTCTTCAAAGGCGCGGCCGCGATGGCCGATCATGGGTTGGGCCATGGCCTGGAGCACTTCGGGCCGGACCTCGGTGGGGCCGGGGATGAAGAGTTTGATATGTGCAGTCATGGGTGAGGCTATGCTAATATACAAACTGCTATACAGATGAAACGTAAAGCATAAAAGGACTATAGTCACATTTTACGCTTTACGTTTCATAGGATAGTACCCCTGGCAGGACTCGAACCTGCGACACGCGGTTTAGGAAACCGCTGCTCTATCCACCTGAGCTACAGGGGCGCTTCAGAAGAGTATTATAGCAGCCGCCGGGCGGGCTGGCAAGGGGCAGGAGAAGAGATCGGCAGACACAAGAATACATTACCATCCTACAGATATGTTATAATCCCTATGGATATGCGATACCTCTTCACTAGGAGAAAGACCCAGCCATGCAACGTAGTGACTTTGGCGAGCTTTCAGAACTGGCTCAGTACATTGCTCAGCTTGAAATGAGTTACACTGAGAGACTTTTCCATGCTCTGTACAAGAATGCAGGTAATATCCAGGCCTGGTATAACGAGCCCAACAAAGTACCAGCAGCCTGGGTTGGCAAGACAGCAACTCCACCTGGTGAACCCTCGCCTTGGGAACAAGTAGGTGAAATTGTCATCGTGGGCGTGATCAACCGGGAATTCCCGGGATGGTTCCCAATAGGACTGCCTATTGGGTCTGAAACACGCTTAAGCTCACCCGATGCAGTTATCCACATTGACGTGAAGACACATAAAGAGGGCGACACTGATTTGGATCGAACACAGGACGTTCGCCCAGAGCAAATTAGCAGTGACGAGGACGAAAACTATGTACAGGATATAAAGGGTCAGTTAGGTGACTGTCCACCCAAGCTGCCTCCTTACTATGAGTTCGGTCCCAACTTGTTGAAAGTCACAATCACAGCTTTTGTTATTTGTGCCTATCGAGTAGATGAGGCTCATGGCTATCAATATCTAACTCGCTTGCAGTTGTTCACTGTACCCAATGGAATTCTACGCGCAGTTTATGACTATTCTGACATCTTTCAGGCTGGTAAGGATGGCCGGAAAGGTCATCGTTATCGAGTGAACTTATCTAAACTGGCGAAGCATGAGATCTGGCGTTGGCGAGAAATACGCTATAAAGAGCAAGGTTTTGAAGTAACGAGGTAAGTTATACGGTACCCTCTATCACACCAGAACAGAGTTGGGCAATCTGCTTTTCCCGTAAGCTGATCATACGCTTTAGTTCAGCGATATATTGGCGATGTTCCCTGAAAATCATACCCAAACGGTGATGGTCTTCAGGTAATGGGATTTGTAGGTGGCGTAAGTCTTTCTCAGCGATACGACCCGACATTTCGCCAGTAGAGTAGATGGTCATTAATTGCAGGAATTGAGAGGATCGGAGAATCTCAGCGACATAATAAGGATCATAGCCACTATATAAGCGCAGAATGGAAAACTCGGGGATAGCCAATGCACCGTCTAGCTCAGGTGGTACTATAACAATGGCCCCCCGATAGGCACGTCGGCGGCTAATCAGGATATCACTAGCTCGTACTCGCCTGAGGGAAGTATAGTTGCTGTCTCGTCCTTTTATACGCCTGGGGGCAATTGTTAACGTCTCCGGATCCACGCAGCTTGTTTCGATTAATTCAATTGTCTCATCCGGTCTGATACGCGGGTTGACCTTCTCAGTATAAAAGGTACCAATCTCAGACAGCTTAACCATCCTGTGCTTAGGATTGTGTTGAAATAAAGCGATGATATGGCGGTGTTCCGGAATATAGAACTTTGCATCAATTCGGTCCTGTATCTCAGCAACTGAAACCATATAGCGTGCGTCTTGCCGTCGGAACTCCTCAATAGTTGCAGGAAAGTCATTTTCATCAGTCGGCCGGCCAGTAGAACTAAATCCAATATTTGCGACCCGTTTCATAAACACGTTGTACTTATCTGGCACCTGAGTCAACTTGCGAATAAAGAGTAGACTTCCACGCACGCTGGTGCCTGATGGGATGAATGCCCAGTCTGGTAGTTCAATTACAGCTAGGATCTGTGTGTGCTGCTTGATGTAGTCACGCACGCGCGTTAGGTTACGATTAGTGAAAACACCTTGGGGGATCACGATGCCTGCGACACCACCATTACGCAAGACCTGAATAATCCGCTCGATAAAGAGCACCTCACGTGTGACGGAAGAGACGTTGTCATAACCATTTTGACCTAGCTCAAACTTCACTAGAACGCTAGGGTCCTTCTCGTAACCGGCGAAGGGAGGATTTGCGAATACAACATCTATTGCGCCCTCGTGCACAAGAGCATGAAGTCGCGTGTCATCAGACTCCTCAATTTTGAGGGCGTTCACCGTAAAGATGTTGCTATAATCCAAACCGTGCATTAGCAAGTTAAGTTTGGCAACGCGAGCTGTGCGTTCATTGATTTCGGTGCCAACCAAGCAGCGTCGGCTGTACTCTTTGACTCTTTGATCGATCTCCTGTTGGGATAATCCTGGCTGCGTTTTCTGAATGTGCTCCCTAATGATTTTGGCACACATGATGAGGAAGCCGCCCGATCCACAAGCGGGATCGTACACAATCTGGGTTTCGTCAATACCAAGAAATCTGACCATGAACTCGACGATACTGCGATGGGTGAAAAACTGGCCTAACTCTCCTCGAAATGTGTTACCTACGATATTCTCGTAAACGGTCCCTTTAATATCTGCGCCCTGAACTTGCGAGGTTGTTTCCAATAAGCTATAGTTCTGAAGCTGCCGAAAGACTTCGTAGATAGCTAGGTCATCAATGTTAATCGCCTCTTCAGAGAAGATGTGGTCAAAACCTGGGGTGACATTCGCTTGATCAAATAGCCAGCGTATTCTGCTGGCAAACTGTCCTGCTGACTCATTACGTTGAATGGAGGTGCGAGCCCCGGCCATCGTAACCTCGTCATACAATTTGACGAAAAGCAGCTTGCTGAATTCATCAAAAGCCTGAGCGGGATCAAAACCATGGCGCTCCCATAGGATGTTGTGGCACCGCTGAACGACTTTTTGTAATTCATATTCGCTAGCAAAGCGGATAGTAGGCATTGGATACCCCCCCCGGAAGTAGATAGCCTATTTGGCTATATTTTAGCCTTATAGGCTAAATATATCAAGCTGGAAGATAAGGCTTTATCTTAAACTTTTTGATAGCCTTTCATAATTCTAGGTGACATAAGCTATTGGGTCGATCTACTCACATCCCAAGCCGGTTACGATGGTGGGGACGAGATACCTATATTTGATGTGGGGTTGTCTTGCCAGGACCGTAGCGGTTTCCTAAACCGCTGCTCTATCCACCTGAGCTACAGGGGCGCTTTGAGGGGTATTATAGCATTCAGCGGGGAGGCTGGCAAGGGGCAGAAAATGAGGCCGATGGGTCGCCTGTTGCCTGATCTGGATTCCCCTGTTATACTCTGGTGAAAAGGAGGCCGCCCGATGGTGCGCGAGATTATCGTTTCACGGCCTGAGAGTAGCGTTGAGGCGTTGATCGCCTCTGGACGGCGCAACCGTTGCGCCTGCTGCGGCGGGCCGGTCGTGCCGGTGATTGAGTACCGCGGGCCGCAGGACGAGCGCCAGGGCTATTATCTCTGCAATCCCTGTAAGATGCTCTGCGAGGTCGGTCAGACCGAGACGGGCGAGCGCCGCTTCATTCATCACACGCGGCAACGCCTGGATTGGGAGCGGGCCGACCGGCGCTGGGCCACCGATCTGGGCTTTAAGCGGCTGGGGACGTAAACAGCCGCGCCGTTGCCTGGGGAGGCACGAGCACACGCAGTGTCCGCGAGAAACCGGGTTTCTGGACCTGCACCCATTGTATTTCTGACGGGGGACGGAGGAGGAATGAGCCTCCGTCCCCCATCAGAACGAAGGTATCACATATCGTACGAGGCTCACGCGTAAGGTGTGACGGCGCTCCAGGCCAGCAGGCCCTGACCGAAGTTCGGGTCAAGCAAGTGACCTTTGAGTGGGCGTATGTCTTGCCTCTGGATCATCAATGTCCGCAAGACCCCTGCCGCACGGGTATCCCCGACCAGTTGAAATCCAACCAGCCGGTTGTCCTTAAGATAGATCGTGCGCAGGGTGCCATTCCGCCGCGACTGCAACATCTCATCGCCCTCTTTCAGACCGACGGCCATGATCGGCAACCCCAGATGTTTTAGGCTGTTCATGCGGTCGGCGCCCTCATAGGGGGTATCGTAGCCGGCCAGGTTCAGGCCGACGACCCGCCCCTGTTCCACAGCATTGGGGAAGATGGCGTGGACGTAGGACTCGCCGGTCAGGCGGTCAGGGGCTTCTACCACATCACCTGCCGCATAAACGTCTGGGGCATTCGTGCGCAGATGGTCATCCACTATGATGCCCCACCGATAGGCAATCCCACTGCCTGCTAACAGGTCAAGGTTGGGCCTGATGCCGGTAGCCGCGATCAACAGGTCGGCCTCCAGGATGTCACCCGTTTCCAGCCGGACGCCTTTGGCTTGCCCATCACCGATGAAAGCGACGGCTTTGGTCTTGAGTCGCACGTCTATGCCGCGCTCTTGGAGGAGCGCCAGGGCGATCCTGGCGGTTTCAGTATCCAGCATGCCTGCCATGACCTGGTCAAGCATTTCAATTTGCGTCACAGTCACGCCCAGAACGCGCAACAGTAGGGCGATCTCCATACCGATGAACCCTGCTCCCACAACGATGGCCGTTCGCGCTTCACCCCTTTTAACCTTTCTGACCAACGCTTCAGCCGCGCTGAGCGACTTGAAATTGTAAACGCCGGGCAGGTCAGCCCCTTCCAGGGGCGCGTACAGCCGTCCGCCAGTGGCGATCACCAGCCGGTCGTAGCCCACTATTGAGCCGTCCTTAAGCCGCAGTCGGTGAGCGTCAGGCTCAATGGCCACCACCTGCACACCGCTGCGGTAATCTACGCCGGTCTGTTGGGGCCAGTCGGGTGCGCGCCAGAAGTGAACGTTGGAGCCGGTCAGGAAGTGGTCCACCATGGCCGGTGGAGAATAGGGCGGATAAGGCTCGGTGCTGAGCATCACCAGTTCGGCCTGGCGGTCGTAGGCGCGTACCGTCTCAGCGGCGCTCACCCCCGCTGGGCCGGCGCCAATGATCACGATTTTCACTGTCCCTCCTTTCCCCCATCCGTTCCCGAATCTGTTGATAGTCCATCCCTACCCTCCTCTCTTGTCAAGAGTGAGGAGGAAGAGGGTGGGATACCAAGTAGGGGCGAGGCGGCGCCTCGCCCCTACTTACTTACGCCAGCACCAGTTCGGCTTCCGGCATAAGGATACGCTCGGGATCAAGGGCTGGTAGGCCGAGGCCAGCGCGCTTCTTTTCAATATGGCGGCGGATTAGCACAGCGGCCCGGTTCGGATCCGGTTCAACGGCGAAGGTCGCGCCAAACACGCTCTCCAGCCCCTCAGTGAGCAGTTTGATCACATTCGGGCTGCCGAAGACCGGTGGCGTGGTACCCAGCACGGTGTAAATACCGCTGGCGACGACATACACGCCGATAGCAACGGCCTTCTCTGAGTACCACTCGGGGGCCGCGCCTGCTAGTGGCAGGGCACTGATGTCCACGCCCAGGGCATTGGCGAGGGCAGACGCCAAGACCAGGATGCGCGTGTTATCCACGCACGAGCCAAAGTGCAGCACCGGTGGGATGCCTAACGCCTTGCAGACCGCGCTCAGGCCCGGCCCGGCTTTATCTGCGGCTTCCGGCGTCATCAGCCCGGCCTTGCCGTCGGCAACGGCGGCGCAGCCTGTGACCACGACCAGGATGTCGTTCTCAATCAGACGCTTGGTCAGCTCGGTGTGGCCCAGGTCCTGCTTAATCTTGGGGTTATTGCAGCCGACAACACCCACCGCGCCACGAATCTGGCCCTTGACGATGGCATCAATCAGTGGCTGTGGCGTCCCACCTAAGGCTTGTAGAATGGCCTCCACTGAGAAGCCGGTCATCATCTGCACAGGCTCAACCGGGATGTTGACCTTGGCCGCCACGCGGTTGGGGAAGTTTTCCACCGCCATGCGGACGATCTGTTTACCGATCTCCAGGCCACGTTCCGGGTTGAAAGAGATGTGCTCGGCACCAGGGAATTTGGCCTTATCAAACGTGCTGACGACTTTGGTATGGTAGCATTTGGCGGTCTCGGTCACAGCGGGCATGATGCACTGATAGTCCACGACCATTAACTCCACCGCGCCCGTGATGATCGCCAGTTCTTGCATCAGATGGTTGCCAGCCATTGGGATGCCCTTGCGCATCAGCACTTCGTTGCCCGTGCAGCACAACCCTGCCAGGTTAATGCCCGTGGCGCCGTTCCTCCTTGCCAGTTCCAGCATTTCGGGATCCTGCGAGGCGGCAACGATGACCTCTGAGAGCATCGGGTTGTGGCCGTGCAGGATGATGTTGACTTGGTCGGCCTTGAGCACGCCCAGATTCATGCGAGAGACCTTTGGGGTGGGCAGACCAAAGAGGGTGTCTGAAAGCTCGGTGGCGACCATCGATCCGCCCCAGCCATCGCTCAGAGCCGTGCGGACACCCTGCAGCAGAATGTTGACCCAATCGTTATCCACACCCATGTGGGTGCGGTGTAGCGTTTCCACGTTCTCGCGGTCAATGCCACGCGGGTAAGTGTTGGTCTTCGCCCAGATCTCTTGGCGGGCCTTCGGAGCGCGCGCTACCATAGGGAGTTTCTTGCGGCGCATACCGAAGTCTTCCATCATCTCCCAGGCCAATGCCTCGGCGATCTCCTTCTCGCTCTTCTTATCGGTCTCAATACCGTATTCAGCGGCCAGTTTCTTGAGCTTATCAGGCTCGCTAATCTTGTAGGTGTCGGTCTTGCCCTCACCGACCAGATATAGAGTTTCCAGGATGTCCCGTCCATGGTCGGAGTGGGATGAAGCACCGGCGGCGATCATGCGCGCCAGGTTGCGGGCCACGATGATGTCGGCATCCGCCCCGCAGACGCCTTTCTGCGGTCCATCGCCAAAGGGATCAACACGACAGGGTCCCATGGCGCAGATACGGCAGGAGGTGCCCAGGCTGCAGTAGCCGCACTGAGGTTCTTGCTTGGCGAGGCGATCCCAGACCGTTTCAATGCCTTCGCGGCGGGCCTTCTCAAGCATAGCCCAGGTATCGGCGTTAATGCTGACCCTCCTATATCCGTTTCCACTGAATACCGTCATGGCTCACGCTCCTTTCCTTCGCTGCGCTCAGGATGATATTTCTTGCCATCGGCGTGCATCTGAGAGACAGCCGCGCCCCACTGCCGCCAGGCGCTGACGTTGGCAGGCAGGGCGGTGAGTTCGCTACTGACCTGAGCGACTGCCACCGATACAGCCTCTGAGTAGCGTGTGCGAGCGGCCTTGACCAGTTCGTTGATCTCCCCAAATTGTAGCGCGTTGACCTTGCAGGCTTCTACGCAGGCAGGTATTAGCCCCTGGCGTTGGCGCTCAATGCAGTGGTCGCATTTGATCGCCACGGCTGTTTTTTCAGGTGCAGCAGCCGAGGCATAATAGGTGATGACATCAAACGGGCAGACCATAGCGCACATGCCACAGGCGATGCACTTGCGCGCCTCAATCACGACGATCTCAGGGTAATCGGTGGCGCGGTGAATAGCTGCTGTCGGACAGACGGCCATGCAAGGCGCGGGGTTACAATGTCGGCACTTGTTAGGGAAGGCGGTGTTAAGAACAAGGCCAGGCTCTGCGTGGATGCGGGGCTTGGGCGCGGGCGTCTCAAAGACGGACAGGAAGAGATTTTTGGTTTGTGAGTGGGCCACTGCACAGGCGACTTCACATTGTTTACACCCGATGCAGCGCTCCGGATGCACAAAGACCGTTTTCATGATCCTCCGCTCCCTTCTTCAAGCCAGTGGCTAAAGTGTAACTATGTTAGAGGCGATTGGACCGGGTTTTCACCTCCTTTCAAGAAAGACAGAGTGGACATCTACTGGCCTGTTGCAAAGATGGCCATACATAATGGGCATTTAACCGCCCCTGATATTATCCAATGTAGGCCAGATAGATCAGACGGGTAGTGTCAAATGTCATAAACGTAAGATAACAAATGTCACTTGATTCAATCCAGGGGAGGGAACAGGTGCAACCTCCTCCCCCCTCTGTGGGGGAGGAAACTCGTCCTCCTCCCCTCCTAGTAGGGCGGGTTTCCCTACCCGCCGCAGGGCACGGCATGGCGTGCCCCTACCAGTACACACCGCAGCGGCAGGTATGTAAACCTGCCCTACGCGCTGCAGGCTAGACTGGGAGCGGGCCGACCGGCGCTGGGCCACTGACCTGGGCTTCAAGCGGCTGGGGACGTAAACAGCCGTGCCGCTGCCTGGGGGGGCACAAGCACACGTAACCCGCCCGGCAGCACCTCAATCTCCACTGGCGTCCGCAGCAGCGGATCGCCGTCCAGATGAACCAGCGCAGGCGGGTCAGCCTCAATGATGAGATGCTGGAGGCGCCCCTGCCAGACGCCAGGAGCACCCCAGTGGCGTCCGGTCCAGACGCGCCAGAGATGGGCCAGGGCATGCCGCAGGTCGTGGCCCTGAAAAGCCCAGACCTCCAGCAGGCCATCGTCCAGGCGCGCCCGCTCATCCAGCCGGATCACGCCCCCCGCGTAAAGCTGAACATTGGACACGACCACCAAGAGCATCTGCCCCGCTAGTATGGTGTCCTTTAGCTTCAGACGAGCCTGAACACCCCGAAAGCGCAGGGCGGTGATGAGCGCGGCCAGCGCATAGCCGGGCACGCCGAAGGCCCGCTTGAGCCAGCTCGGATTCACACGTGCCGCGACGTAGGCGTCCAGCCCGACCCCGGCCCAGAGCAGGAAATGGCGGCCGTTCGCCCGGCCCAGGTCTATCGCCCGGATGTCGCTTGCGGTCAGAAGGCGAGCGGCCTCGGCCAGCCAGCCGCCCCCCAGGCGCGGCAGCGGCAGGCCCAGTTCCTGTGCCCAGACGTTGGCTGTGCCGCAGGGCAGGACGCCCAGGGCCACCGGGGTCCCGGCCAGGGCGTCCGCTGCCTGGCGCAGGCTGCCGTCGCCACCGGCGACGATGGCCGCATCGCAGCCCGCTTCGTAAGCGGCGTGCGCCCATGCGGTCACATCCTCCGGGCCTTGTGCGGTGCATAATGTCACCTCCCAGCCGCGCCCGGCGAGGACCGCCAGGGCCTCATCCAGTCTGCGCTGGCTGGCGTGCCATAGCCCCGCAGCCGGGTTGTAGATCACGTAGGCCCTCATGGCAGGCGGAGCAGGGGGGTGATCCTGGCGGAGCTTATTTTACCCTCCCGTACTTCTGGCCGATCAGCGTCTGCCCTTCACGGCTGAGGAGGAATTGGAGAAAGGCGCGGGCTTCGCCCACAGGCTCGCCTCGGCTCACGAAGTAGATCGGCGTGCTGATCGGGTAGCTGCCATCGGCCAGGCTGCGCGGTGAGGGAAGCACGCCTTCAATGGCGACCACGTTGACACGCTGATCAATGGAGGCCGAGGAGATGTAGCCAATTGCCCCAGGCGTGGCGGCTACGGCCTCCATCACGGCGGTGTCTTGTGGCATGATCGCGGCGGTCAGCGTCACGCGCTGCTCGCCCATGACCTGGCTCTCAAAGGCGCGGCGGATGCCAGAGCCGTCCTCGCGGCTGAGCACAGTGACGTTCTGGGCAAAGCTGCCGAGTTGCGCCCAGGAGGTGATCTCGCCTTTGAACAGGCTGCGTAGTTGGGCCAGGGTGAGGGCGCGCAGCGGGTTGCTGGGGTGGACGACAACGGCGACGCCGGTCACGGCCACCGGCATGGCCCACATCCCCTCCGACGGCGGCAGGGCCACCAGGGCGAAGTGATCGCGCCCGGAGGCGACAGCCTCTAGCAGCAAGGCGCTATCGCCGTTCTCGCGGCGCAGGATGACATGGGGCGCCTGGGTCATATAGGCGGGGATGACCAGGTCAAGTAGCGGCCCTGCCGCGCCGGACGCACCGGCGCGGAGCGTGGCCTCCGGTGGCGTGGGGCTGGGGGTGAGGGGCGGTGAGGAGGTGCTTTGGCAGCCGAAGAGCAGCAGTATGACCAGCGACGAGAGACGAAGGACGAATCTCATCTTAGCCCAAGCAGCGCGACGAGCAGGCTCAGCCCGCCGAAGAGCCAGCAATACAGCGCGAAGATGATCAGCGACCGGCGGCGCAGGTAGGCGAGCAGCGCGGCGATGCACAGGTAGCCGGTGATGGCGGCGGCGATGAACCCGGTGACCAGAACCGGCAAGGCAGTGAGCGTGTTTCCGGCATCGGCCAGGTCTTTGAGCGCGACGAGGCCGGCGCCGAGCAACGCCGGGATGGAGAGGAGAAAGCTGAATCGGGCCGCCGCCGCACGGTCCAGGTGCCGCCCCAGGCCGGCGGCGATTGTGGCGCCCGAGCGCGAGATACCTGGCAGGATGGCCAGCGCCTGGGCCAGGCCCACGATAAGGGCATCCGGCCAGGTCAGGGTGTTCAGCGCCCGCGTGCGCGCCCCCAGCCGTTCGCTGAGGGCCAGAATGAGGCCTGTCACCAGCAGCAGTGCGGCCACACTGGTCTGGGCGGAGAAGACGCGCTCAAAGTCCTGTTTGAAGAGGAGACCGAGCACACCCGCCGGGAGGCTGCCGACGATGATCAGCCAGGCCAGCCGCGCGTCTGCGGTCGCCAGGGGCTTGCCTGTGGCCAGGCCCCGGAGCGCGGCGGCGATCAGCGTAACCAGGTCGCGCCAGAAGTAGAGGATGACGGCGATCAGTGTCCCCCATTGGACGAGCACATCAAACACAAACCCGGCCTCCGGCCAGCCCAGCAGCCAGGGGACCAGGACGAGATGGGCCGACGAACTCACCGGGATGTACTCTGTGGCGCCCTGGATGATGCCCAGGACAAGGGCCTGGAGGAGGGTCATGAAGGGTTCACCTGAGCAGGGGATACGGAAATGTCATCCTGAGCACTTGCATGGGAGAGGATGTCGTGTGCTGCCGGGTTCAGAATCGCTTCGCGGATCTCGCGGGCAACGGTCAGCATCAGGTGCAGGTTGTGAATGGTCAGCAAGTGCAGGCCGAGGATTTCGTCGGCTTTGACCAGGTGATGGAGATAAGCGAGTGAAAAAGTCTGGCAGGTATAGCAGGTGCAGCCCGGTTCCAACGGCCCGGGGTCCTCGGCGTAGCGGGCGTTGCGCAGGTTAATACGGCCTGTGCGGGTGAGGGCAGCGCGGTGCCGGGCCAGGCGCGTGGGCAGTACAGAATCAAACATGTCTACGCCGCGAACCACACAGGCGAGCAGGTCCTCCGGCGTGCCCACGCCCATGAGGTAACGGGGTTTCTCCGGCGGTAGGAGCGTGTCCAGCAGGTCCAGCATGGCGTGCATCTCGGCCTTGGTCTCGCCGACGGACAGCCCGCCGATGCCATAGCCGGGGAAATCCAGGCGGGTGAGGAAGGCCGCGCTCTGCGCCCGCAGGTCGGGGAAGACGCCGCCCTGGACGATGCCGAAAAGCGCCTGATCGGGGCGAGTGTGGGCGCGCAGGCAGCGCTCGGCCCAGCGGTGGGTGCGCTCCAGCGCGGCGACGTTATAGGCGTAGTCGTGCGGATTGGGGCACTCGTCCAGGGCCATGATGATGTCGGCGCCAAGCTGCTCCTGGACAGCGATGACCAACTCCGGCGTGAAGCGGTGGAGCGAACCGTCCAGGTGGGAGCGGAAGGTCACGCCGTCCTCATCCACCTGGCGCAATGCCTGCAGGCTGAAAATCTGAAAGCCGCCGCTATCGGTGAGGATGGGGCCGTCCCAACTCATGAAGCGGTGCAGACCGCCCAGCTTCGCCACCGTCTCGGCGCCGGGGCGCAGGTAGAGATGGTAGGTGTTCGCCAGGATGAGGCTGGCACCGACCTCGCGTAGATCGCGTGGGGACATGGTTTTGACGGTGGCCTGCGTACCGACGGGCATAAACACCGGCGTGGGGACATCGCCGTGCGGGGTGTGCAAGATGCCGGCGCGGGCGCGTCCCCGCCGGGCCAGGAGTTCAAAAGAGACGGGTGAGTTGTCTGGCATCGTTGTTACAATTGAGTGCTTCGCGCCCGACGGAGGACGGAACCGGGCTAAAGCCCGGTACTGGGCCGTCCTGCGTCCTCTGTCGTCCGTCGTTTTTCAGATAGAGAACTCCACCTTGCCGCGAGCGCGCAGTTCCTGGGGCAACAGGCTGGCGTAGATGAAGGCGTTGACCGGCGTGGGCACGCCCAATTCCCGACCCAGGCGGGCCACCGTTCCGTTCTGGTAGTCCAACTCCGAGGGCCGCCCGGCGATGATGTCGCGCTGCATGGAGGCCGTGCCGTTGGTCGGCAAGGCGTCAATGAAGGCCATCGTCTGGGGGATGACCTCATCTGACAGGGCCACGCCGCGCGCCCGCGCCACGGCCAGGATTTCGCGCATGGCCTGCTCCAGCATCTGGCGCGTCTCCGGCAGGCTGCGGATCACCCCTGCTGGCGCGCGGGTCACCGCGCCCACTCCGCTGATGGCGGCGATGAACACAAACTTCTCCCACATGGCCGCCTGGATGTCGTCGGAGACCTCTGCTGTAACGCCTGTAGCTCTGGCGAAGGCCTGGCGCAGCCGTTCGGCGCGTTCACTCTTGCGCCCGTCCAGTTCACCAAAGGCGATGTAGGGATCAATCCCGGCGTGGCGGATATGGCCGGGGGCGACGATGGCGCTGATGATCTTGCACAGGCCACCCAGGACGTGCTCTCGGCCCAGGACCTCAGCCAGTTGGTCGGGTGCTTCCACGCCGTTCTCCAGGGGCACGACGAACGTCTCTGGCCCCACCATGGGGCGCATGAGCCGGGCAGCTTCCGGCACGTCCCAGGCCTTGACGCCCACCAGGATGGCGTCCACTGGCCCGACCTCCGCCGGGTTGTCGGTCGCCTGCGCCGGCTGGATGACGAAGTCGCCTTTAATGCTGTCCACGCGCAGGCCGCGTTCGCGTATCGCTCGCAGGTGCTCGCCGCGGGCGATGAAGATGACCTCCTCGCCCGCCTGGGCCAGCCGCCCACCAAAATAGCCTCCTACGCCACCCGTACCGAAGACAGCAATTCGCATGAAAACCTCCTCTCAGAGGGTTGATAGGGCTTCTATGCGCTTAATGATAGCGTCGCAACGCGCCGCGGCGTCGCCGACGTGGGCCTCGGTCTGGGCCAACGCAGCGCGGATGCGTTCCGGCGCGAGATAGCGTGTCAGTTCCGGGTCGGCGGCCAGGGCCGCGATCAGCGCATCGCCAGAGGTGGCCTGGCTGTGTGTCCGCAGCCGCTCGTGCATCGTCTGGCGGTCGGCCCCGGCGCGGACAAGCTCCATGAGGAGCGGTTCCAGGCCCGCCAGGGCGCTATAGCGGGCCAGGTTGCGGCGGCAGGCATCGGCGTCTATGACCAGGCCGCGCACCAGCCGCTCCGCCGTCAGCAGCATCTCGTCGGTCGCCAGGAACGCTTCCGGCAGGATCAGGCGGCGGTTGGCCGAATCGTCCAGGGTGCGCTCCAGCAGGGAGAGGGCCGCGTTCTCCCAGGCGACGGCGGGCAGGGCGGCGACGAAGCGGGCCAGCGAGCAGAGCTTCTCGGCATTGACCGGGTTGCGCTTGAAGGGCATGGCCGAGGAGCCGACCTGCCTGGCGCCGAACGGTTCGGCCATCTCGCCAAAGGCCGGCGATTGCAGTAGGCGCAGGTCAAAGGCGAACTTGTGCAGGCTGGCCGCAATGCCCGCCAGGACGTTCAGAACGCGCCAGTCCTGTTTGCGCGGGTAGGTCTGGCCGGTCACGGGGAAGGCCTCCAGCCCCAGCCGGGCCATCACCTGGGCCTCCAACTCTGCCGCTGTGATGTCACGGTCGGCGAGCAAATGGGCATAAGATGCGCCGGTGCCCACCGCGCCTTTCAGCCCTTTGCCCTTCAACGACGCCAGCGTTGCGTCCAATGCGTCCAGATCGGCCAGGAGGTCCTGGGCGTACAGGCAGAGACGGTAGCCTACAGTCGTAGGCTCGGCGGGTTGCAGGTGCGTGTAAGCGATGCAGGCGAGGTCACGGGTGCGGCGGATCTGGACGGCGAAGGCGTTCAGGACGGCCACGAGCCGCGCCCGCACCAGGCGCAGGGCCTCGCGCTGTTGCAGGACGTCGGCGTTGTCGGTGATGTCGGCGCTGGTCGCGCCCAGGTGGATGATGCCGCCCCCGACCGGGCATTGCCCGGCGTAGGTGCGCACCTCGGCCATGACATCGTGGCCAATCTCGGCCTCAATTGCCTGAGCGCGGGCCAGGTCTATCTCGTCCTGGTGGGCGCGCAGGTCGGCGACCTGGGCGGGGGTGACCAGGCCGGCCTGGGCCTGGGCCTCGGCCAGCGCCACCCAGATGCGCCGCCACAGCCTGCGGCGGTGCTCTTCGGCCCACAGGCGGCGCATCTCCTCGCTGCCGTAACGCCAGGAGAAGGGGGATTGGTACAGGTCTGCCATAGATATTCGCCTAAGCCCGCATGTTATAGTGTCTATCGCTCCGTAAGAAGCTTATCTTACTTCAGACGTTGTTTGACTTCTTCAAGGCTGACTGTGCCCTCATCGCGGCGTTCAGCCATCCCCCATGATTCCCTAGCCTCAGTAGATCGCAGATTTACCCCCCCACCCCAACCCTCCCCCGCAAGGGGGGGAAGGGGCATATTCCCTCCCCCCCTTGTGGGGGAGGGGCAGGGAGGGGGTGACAGTTCGGTGATCTACTGAGCTTCTATTCCATCCTCTGATAGTTTGGCGCTTCCTTCGTGATGAACACACTGTGCGGGTGCGACTCTATCAGCCCGGCGTGGGTGATGCGCACAAAGCGGGCTTTCTGGTGCAACTCCGCAATAGAGGCCGCGCCCGCATAGCCCATGCCGCTGCGCACGCCTCCGATGAGTTGGAAGACCGTATCGGCCAGTGTGCCTTTGTAGGGCACGCGCCCCTCCACGCCTTCGGGGACCACCTTGCTGCGTTTGTCCCCTTGCCCAGAGCCGTAGCGGTCGCTGCCGAAGCCACCCATCGCGCCGACCGAACCCATGCCCCGGTACTCCTTGTAGCGCTTGCCCTCAAACACGATTACCTCGCCCGGCGTCTCGTCCACGCCGGCGAACAGGCTGCCCAGCATGACGCAATCCGCGCCGGCGGCCAGCGCCTTGACAATATCGCCGGAATACTTGATGCCGCCGTCGGCGATCACAGGGATGCCACGCGGGCGGGCCACAGCAGCGCAGTCGGCGATAGCGGTGATCTGGGGCACGCCGGCCCCGGCGACAATGCGCGTGGTGCAGATGCTCCCCGCGCCAATGCCCACTTTGATCGCGTCCGCCCCGGCGTCAATCAGGTCCTGCGCGCCCTCGGCGGTGGCGACGTTGCCTGCCACGATGGGCAGAGAGGGGAAGGCGGCGCGGGCGCGGGCAATTGTCTCCAAGACCAGGCGGGTGTGGCCGTGCGCCGTGTCAATGAAGGCCACATCCACACCGGCTTCCACCAGCGCGGCCAGCCGCTTCAGGCCCTCATCGCCAACGCCGATGGCCGCGCCGACGAGCAGGCGGCCCTGGCTATCGGTGGCAGCGTTGGGATAGTCGCGCTTTTTCAGAATGTCCTTGACGGTGATCAGGCCCTTCAGGCGTCCGGCGCTGTCCACCAGCGGCAGTTTCTCAATGCGGTGCTGGTGCAGGATGGCGGCAGCATCCTCAAGGGTCGTGCCGATGGGTGCGGTGATCAGGTTCTGGCTGGTCATAAACTCGCGCACCGGGCGGCTATGGTCGCGGGCAAAGCGGATGTCGCGGTTGGTGAGGATGCCCACGAGTCGGCCATCGCCGTCGGTGATAGGCACGCCGGAGATATGGTAGCGGCTCATGAGCGCCTCGGCCTCGGCCAATGTCGCCTCCGGCCCCAGGGTGATCGGGTCCACGATCATGCCGGACTCGGAGCGCTTGACCTTGTCCACCTCGGCGGCCTGGGCCGGGATGCTCAAGTTGCGGTGGATGACGCCCAGGCCACCCTGCCGCGCCAGCGCAATGGCCATCGGCGCCTCGGTCACCGTGTCCATCGCGGCGGAGAGCAGCGGGATTTTCAGGCGGATGTCTCGCGCCAGACGGCAGGACAGGTCCACGTCGGCGGGGAGCACCTCGGAGCGCCCAGGGACCAACAACACATCGTCAAACGTCAGGGCTTCGCGGACAAATAGCTCCTTCGTCGCGGTCATGTGGTCGTCTCCTTTCTCAAACGGTTCACCTCTCCGGCACGACATAGCCGAAGCGGCGCACGTCGGCCTCGCGTTTGCGCCAGTTCTTGCGTACTTTGACCCAAAGTTCAAGGTAAACGCGCCGGCCCAACAGAGCCTCAATCTCCTGCCGGGCGCGGGCGCCGATCTTGCGTAGCATCTCGCCGTCCTTGCCGATCACGATGGCCTTCTGTGATTCCTTCTCCACGTAAATCGTGGCGCTGATGTAGGCCAGGTTGGCGCTGCGCTCCTTGAACTCTTCAATCTGCACGGCGATAGCGTGGGGGACCTCGTCGCGCAGGAAGGCCAGTGCCTGCTCGCGGATCAGTTCGGCGGCGATGTCGCGCTCCTGCTGATCGGTGATCTCGTCGGGTGGATAGTAGCGCGGCCCCTCCGGCAGATGGGCAATGATCAGATCCAGCAGCTTATCGCGGTTGTCACCGCGCGTGGCCGAGACCAGCATCCAGGCGGCGGGCTGAACCAGCGCGAGGTAGCTTTCGGTGTGGGGGACGACGTGCGCCGGGGGGAGCAGGTCGGATTTGTTCAACGCCAGGATCACCGGCCCGTGCTGCTCCGTCTTAAGCAATTCGGCGATCTGGGTATCCTCCTCTGTGGGCGGGACGGAGACATCCACCATGAACAGGACGACGTCGGCATCGGGGATGGTGCGACGGGCGGTCTCTACCATGACCTCGCCCAATTTGTGCTTCGGCGTGTGGATGCCCGGCGTATCCACAAAGATCACCTGGGCGTCGTTGCGGGTGAGGATGCCGAGCAGGCGTCCACGTGTGGTTTGGGGCTTGGGGGAGACGATGGCGATCTTCTGGCCGACATAAGCGTTCACCAGCGTGGATTTGCCCACATTGGGCCGCCCGATCACCGCGACGAAGCCCGCCCGATGGCCGGGCGGGACTTCTTCAACAGCCATCGGGGCGGAAGCCTGCTCAGTCATGGCGTTAACCACAAGGCTAATCCGTTAGTACCTTTCGCTTGGGGTTGCCCGTTCGTACTTGGCCTCCACCGTAATGGCGATCCCCCCGCGCACGTTGAATTCGCCGATCACCTCGCAGCGGATCGGGTCAAGCGCCTGAACCAGATCGTCCAGGATCAGGTTGGTCACGTGCTCATGAAAGTGGCCCTCGTTGCGGAAAGACCACAGATAGAGCTTAAGCGACTTGGATTCCAGGATTTTCTGGTCCGGGATGTAGCGGATGGTGATCCGGGCGAAGTCGGGCTGCCCGGTGATCGGGCAGAGGCAGGTGAACTCCTCGGTGGTGAGCGTGACGGTGTAGGGGCGACCGGGATGGCGGTTGGGGAAGGTCTCCAGTTGGCGCACCGGCCCGGTGACCTTCTGCCCCAACAGTGTCAGCCCCTCGCGCTCTTCAGGCCTCAAGTCGGAATGGGTTGAAGTTGGTGTCGTAGTCATAATAATCCTCGCGCTCGGCCCGCTTCAGAAACGCCACCACCGCGTAGGTGAGTGGCGTCGCCAGGGCCTCGTAGATGCTTTTCGCCAGCCACTGCGTGGCGATCGCTGTGGGGAGCTGGGCCAGGGGGAAGATGCCCGCCAGTGTGAGAAACACCGCCGAATCGGCCAGTTGGCCGATGAGCGTGGACGAAATGGTGCGCGTCCACAGCCACTTCCCCTGTGTGGCGATCTTCAGCTTCGCCAGGACGAAAGAGTTCAGGAACTCCCCCGCCAGGTAGGCGATGAATGAGGCGGCCAGGATGCGCGGCGTGACCCCTAAAATCGCTTCATACGCGGCCTGGTTGGGCCAGAAGGCCGCCGCTGGCAACTGCCCGCCTATCCAGATGGCGATGACGGCCAGCAGGTTGCAGGCGAAGCCCAGCCAGATGACCAGGCGGGCGCGGCGGTAGCCATACACCTCGGTGAGGACATCGCCGAAGATGTAGCTGACCGGGAAGATGATGATCGCAGCGGGGACGAGAAACGGCCCCACGGCCACCGGTTTGACGGCAATGATGTTGGCCGTGATCAGGGCGGTGACAAAGACCGCCACGACCACAGGGAACCATTTGTAGCCACGCTCCATAGTTTTAGGTCTCCGCCTCCTAATTTTTTTAACATTTTTTTTAACATTCGCCTTATGCCAGCACCCGCACCGGTCGTCCCTCGGCCTTGTAGGCATTCACGCGCTCCCACAGGCGGCAGAAGGCGCATTCGCCTGGGGCAGAAGTGGGCTGGCCGCACTTGGTGCAGGGGTTCAGGACGACCTCATCGCGCACGGCGTCAAACAGGCCGCTCTCCTTCGCCTCCAGGAAGCTCAGGTAGAACTGCAGTTTGGCGCCGGGGCGCGCGCTCTCCAACTGGTTGAGCAACTCCTTATAATAAATCGTGTTAGAGCCTTCCGCGTAAGGGCACTCCTCGTAGATGTAATCAATGCCGCGCAGCAGGGCATAGGCCGCCGTCTCGCGCTCGTAGAAGCGGCAGAAGGGCTTGACCTTGCGCGCCAGGCCGGGGTGTGTGGCCTCCAGCACCGGCGCCTGGCGGGCCAGGTAGCCGGTCTGCCAGTGGAGCGTGTTCTGCATGAGCACGGCGACCTCATCGTCCAGGTTGTGGCCGGTGGCCAGCGCGTCGTAGCTGCCGTCGTAGGCCACGCGGTTCATGATGTGGCGCTTGATCAGCCCGCACACCGAGCAGGGCTTGCCCCGCCCCCGGTTGCTGATGTGGGCCGCCTCTGGCACGCTGGCCCCGTATAGCCGGGCCACATCCACCACCTCCAGGCGGATGCCAGGATGCGCCTTGGCCCTGTCCTCATAGAACTTGAGCACTTTTTCGTACGACTGCGCCGAGTAGGCGATCCCCCCGTCAATCCCCAGGCCAATATACAGCCCATCCGCCTTATAGCCCAGGCGCAGCAGCACGTCCCACAGGCTCAGGCTATCCTTGCCGCCGGAGACGGCCACCAGGATGCGGTCGTCTGGGCCGAACATGCGGTATTTTTCAATGAAGCGCTGTGTCTGCTGCGGCAGCCATTCCAGGTAGTGTTCGGCGCACAGGGCCAGCTTGTGCTGCCGCATATGGATCGCGGCGCGTTCGGCGCACTTATGACATTTCATCTGATGTCCTCGCAGGAAGCAGCCAGGCCGCCGGAGATGACCGCGACCAGCTTGATGTGATCATTCTCCTCCACCAGCGTATCCTCAGTGAGGAGTTGGCCGTCGCGCACCGCCAGCACCAACTCGGGCTGTAAGCCCACCTTGCGGATCAGTTCGCGGACCGTCATCCGACCTGGTAGCTCCCATTCCTTGTTGCGATAGGTGACCTTCATAGTCCACTCCAATTGGACGAAGGACGAATGACGAATGACCGCTATTCCGTCGTTCGTCCTTCGTCCTTCGTCATCCGTGATGATTGTACCGGAAAGCGGTGAGCGGGTCAAGAGCGCAGCGTCCAGGCGCGCCAGGCGCTGGGCGAGAGGCGCAGGTCGGGCGCAGCCGTCTGGGTGACCAGGCGCAGCAGGCGGCGGGCTGCCGGGTCCGCCGGGTCCAAGTGTGCCGTGTTAAGCACGTAGCCGCGCAGTGCCCTGTTCATTGGGGGCGGCAGGCCGAGATCGGCCACAGGCGCGATGGCCTCTGCACCCTCCGCGCTCAGGATGAACGCGACAGCGACGCGCACGGGGCTGCCCCCGTCGGCCTGGGCGATGACCACCGGGCTGGATTCGGCGTCCACTTCGCGGGCGAAGACCTGGTCCTCCGTACCATCGGCCCAGGCGCCGAAGACATCGGCGCGCGGCTGGCTGTAGGTGTTCTCGGCGATCCAGTCAAACACGTGAGCGCCGGTGTGCTTCTGGCCGAAATCGTCCATGACTGTATGGGGGACAAAGAAGCGTGGGTCGTTCAGCAGGACGAGCGCCAGCCGCAGGTGCACGCTCTCATCGGCGATGACGTGGGCCTCGCCCGTGCCCCCCAGGACCTGCGCCCAGGCGGCGCTGCCTGGCCCGATCAGCAGGGCGGCTATGTCGTCAAAGGTGACACAGGCGCCAAGGATTTGGGTGGAGATTTCTTCAGCCATCGCAGAAGCTCTCTCGCCTCTCAGTTGACCTCTCCCCCTCCCTTAATATTTATTTTTTATTTTAACCCACATGCGGGCCAGCGGCACGCACCTCCGGCTGGGCGATGTCGGCGAACTGTTGGAAGTTTTCGGCGAAGCGCGCGGCCAGTTCACGGGCCTTGGCATCATAGGCGTCCTTGTCCGCCCAGGTGTTGCGCGGCTTGAGAATGTGGTCGGGGACGCCCGGACAGTACAGGGGGACGTGGATGCCGAAGATAGGATCAGGCTCAGCCGGGACCTGGAGCAGCGCGCCGCTCAAGGCGGCGTGAACCATTGCCCGCGTGTAGGAGATCTTCATGCGCTGGCCCACACCATACGGCCCGCCGCTCCAGCCCGTGTTGACCAGCCAGACGGCCACCGGATGCCGGGCCAGCTTCTCGCCCAACAGGCGCGCATAGACCGTCGGGTGCAGCGGCAGGAAGGGCGCGCCGAAGCAGGCGCTGAACGTAGCCTGCGGTTCAATCACGCCGCGCTCGGTGCCCGCCACTTTGGCTGTGTAGCCGGACAGGAAGTAGTACATGGCCTGTTCGTGGGTCAGGCGGGCGATGGGCGGGAGCACACCGAAGGCGTCGGCGGTCAGGAACAGGATATTGCGGGGGTGGCCGCCCACGCCGGAGAGGATGGCGTTCTCAATAAAGTGGATGGGGTACGCGCCCCGCGTATTCTCGGTGATAGAGTCGTCGTCCAGCTTCAACTCGCGCGTCTCCGGGTCCATCACCACGTTTTCCAGGACGGTGCCGAAGCGCTGTGTAGTGGCGTAGATTTGCGGCTCGGCCTCCGGCGAGAGGCGGATGACTTTAGCGTAGCAGCCGCCTTCAAAGTTGAACACGCCGTAATCGCTCCAGCCGTGCTCGTCATCGCCGATCAGGCTGCGGCCGGGATCGGCAGAGAGGGTTGTCTTGCCCGTGCCGGAGAGGCCGAAGAACAGGGCCACGTCGCCCTCGGGGCCGATGTTGGCCGAGCAGTGCATGGGGAACACGCCCTGCAGGGGCAGCAGGTAGTTGAGCACGGTGAAGATGGACTTCTTGATCTCGCCGGCGTAGCGCGTGCCGCCGATGAGGATCACGCGCCTGGCGAAGTTGAGGACGATGAAGGTCTCGGAGCGCGTGCCGTCCTCCGCCGGGTTCGCCTTGCAGCCCGGCGCATGCAGGATGGTGAAGTCCGGCGTGAACTCGGCCAGTTCCGCCGGGCTGGGCCGGATGAACAGGTCATAGGCGAACAGGTTGGGCCAGGCGTGCTCGTTAATGACACGCACCTTGAGGCGGTAGCGCGGGTCGGCGCCGGCGTATACATCGCGCACGAACAGGTCGCGCTCACTCAGGTAGGCGGTCACCTTGCGATATAGCCGGTCAAACTTGTCCGATTCAATCGGTTGATTAACAGCGCCCCACCAGATATGGGCCTCGCTGGAAGGCTCGCGGACGATGAATTTATCGCTAGGCGAGCGGCCTGTGTGGGGCGTGGTGATGGCGACGAAAGGGCCTTCGCGTGCGATCCGGCCCTCGCCCCGGCAGACGGCGTGTTCATAGAGTGCCGCCGGGGGCAGATTCCAGTACACGGCCTGGGTGGGGCGCAGCCCCAAATCCCCCAGGCCATCATAGCTTGGTTTAATCGCCACAGGTGGTCATCCCTCCCCGTTTTGCGTCATATGTGAGCGGAGCACTGAACGCTCTCAAAGTTGCAGCGCCGACATGGTCTCGCGGATGAGTTGCGCTGAGCGTTGCAGGCCCTGGCGCTCCTCCTCGGTCAGGGTGATTTCAATGATCTCTTCAATGCCCTTGCGCCCGAGCTTGACCGGCACGCCAAAGCACATATCGTGTAGGCCGTACTCGCCCTCCAGGTAGGCCGAGCAGGGGACGATCAGCTTCTTGTCCTTAAGGATGGCCTCCACCATCTGGGCGACAGCGGCGCCGGGGGCGTAATAGGCGCTGCCGGTCTTGAGCAGTTGGACGATCTCGCCGCCGCCCTTGCGTGTGCGCTCAACGATGGCGGCCACGCGCTCCGGCGGCAAAAGCTCGGTGATGGGGATGCCGGCAACGGTGGAGTAGCGCGGCAAGGGCACCATTTCATCCCCGTGCCCGCCCAGGACGAAGGCATGGGTGTTCTCCACCGCCACATTCAGTTCCATGGCGATGAAGGCCCGCATCCGGGCGCTATCCAGGATGCCCGCCTGGCCGATAACGCGCTCTCTGGGGAAGCCGGAGAGCTTGTAGGCGACGTACGTCATGGTGTCCAGCGGGTTGGTGACGACGATGAGGATGGCGTTGGGCGAGCCGGGAACGAATTTCTGGATGACGTCTTTGATGATGTTCTGATTGACCGTGACCAGGTCCTCGCGGCTCATGCCGGGCTTGCGGGGCACGCCCGCCGTGATCACGCCGATGTCCGAGCCGACGGTCTCATCGTAGCTGGTCGTGCCGGTGATGCGCGTGTTGTAGCCGACGATGGGGCCGGCCTGGGTCAGGTCCAGCGCCTTGCCTGCGGGCATGCCCTCGGTTTGGGGGATGTCCACCAGGACAATATCGCCCAGTTCGCGCTCGGCCAGCCAGGCCGCGCAGGTTGCGCCAACATTGCCGGCGCCGATAATGCTGATCTTGTTTCGCATCTGACCTCCTTAATTAAGAAGCTGCTTGCGGTCAGCTTACCTCTGGCGATGGCGGCAACGGTTGGGCTGAAAGCTGGAAGCTGACCGCTGAGGGCTGGTTGATCCCCTCGCTTTCCAGGACGCGTTCCAAGGCAGCGATGGCCACCTCCAGCATGGCCGCGTCCGGTTCGCGGGTGGTCAGGCGTTGCAACGCCAGGTTGGGCGCGACAATCGCCCGGATGATGGGGTTCTGGATATATCTGGCAGTAAAGCGGATGAACTCGTAGGCCAGGCCGGCGACGATGGGGATGAGCAGGATGCGCGAGACGAGTCGCAGCCACAGCGCCGGGTTGCCCACCAGCGAGAACACCAGGACGGACAGGACCACGACGGTGAGCAGGAAGGCCGTGCCGCAGCGGGGGTGCTCCAGCGGGAAGCGGGCAACGGAGTCCGGCGTGAGGGGGGCCCCGGCTTCATAGGCGTTGATCGTCTTGTGCTCGGCGCCATGGTAGGCGAACAGGCGGCGCACGTCGGGCATGAAGCCGATGGCCCAGATGTAGCCGACGAGGAGCAGGAGGCGGATCAAGCCCTCTAGCAGGTTGGTCGCCAGGGTGCCCAGGCCGAGCGGCCCGGCGAGCCACTTCCCGACGGCGGCGGGGAGCAGGAAGAACAGGCCGATGCCGATGCTGAGGGAGACGGCGACCGTACCCCAGGCAATAGGGCCTTCAAATTTGGCCTCTTCCTCACCCAGAGCCACGTTGGCCGAGAACATCAGGCTGCGGATACCCAGGCCGAGCGCATCCCAGAGCATGATCAATCCGCGCAGGAAGGGGGTGCGGGCGATGGGGCCGCTGTAAATGCGCGGGTTGAGTGGCTCAGTGTGCAGGTGAATCTGGCCTTTGGGGTCGCGGACGGCGATAGCGGCCATGTGGGAGCCGCGCATCATCACGCCCTCAATCACCGCCTGGCCACCGTAGTTAAACGGCTTTGCTGCCATGGTGTTTCTCCAGGTAAAGCGATTGTATCATGGGGGGATAGAGGGTGTCAAGGCGGCTATACAGGTTCGGTCGCCCGCTCCACTTGCCTGTGGGCGTTTGTAGCCTCAGTAGATCACAGATTTGCCCCCCGCCCCAACCCTCCCCCGCAAG
Source organism: Anaerolineae bacterium (assembly GCA_034432795.1). GTDB lineage: Bacteria > Chloroflexota > Anaerolineae > DSLN01 > DSLN01 > DAOUBF01. The sequence goes on along the minus strand of DAOUBF010000057.1, from coordinate 12,040 downwards.
GAGGGAGGGAGCTATACCTGTTCTCTCCCCTTGAATGGGAAGGGAGCCACAATGCGCGGCCCACAGACAGTCGCTGACCTGCTGGAGGATCGCGAGTGATCCTTTAGCTACCTTTGACCGCTGATTGGACCCTATTTAAGCCCTATAATTGAACTGTTGTCCAAGTACTCGCCATCAGGATTCCATGTTCCCAGTGTAATGCTCCTTGGTATTTTACCCTTCGGCTGATCATACACCAGGACATCCCAACGGTTGTACGCTAGGAGCAGTGAAGTGAGGCTGCCTGAAATACCTGCGGGAGATACCAGAAAGGCCAGGAGAGGCTTGGCTACGCGGCTATAGCCCAAAAGCTGCGAAAGGTCGCCGAGGGTAATCGGTCGTAGCTTGCACTCAACCAGCGAAAGCTCAGCTTTATTGTGGGCGATAATAAATCCGGCTACATCCACATGAATATCCCAGGTTCGCCACTCGCTTGGGAAAAGGTTTTGCCATCCTTGTCGCTCAATGAATGTGGCCAGCGAGACCCTGGAGACATCGTACACTTGGATATCTGATGTTTTGTGACGTTCTGTAAGGTATGAAAAGAGCCATCGGCGCACAGGTTCATACATTTCTTGTTCGTTCTTATAATGCCGGGTGGGCATAGGACCTCGGATTACGCTTCTTCCACGATCTCTTCTTCGTATGAAGGTTGACGTATGGTTGGCTCTCTTGGGCAGTTTAAAGCTTTACAGATCTGCCAGTAGGCATCAAAGTGTTTGCCGCGGAGTCGTGAATCAAGCCTGTCTGAGGACTCTTCAGGATCGGCTGGTTTTTCTCTAATATGCCTCCTGCGCCCAGGGCAGGAATGATAGGTGGCGTGAGGGAAGTTTCGTCTATCGTCTTCTACGAACTCTTCAAGTATCCTTTGCTTATACTGGAACGAGAACCCGATCTTCAGGAATGGCTCAGCGAAGATGTTTAACTGATGTTCTCGGAAGCCTCTTCCCATATTAGGATGTCCCCAGGTGATAAGCTGGACAGGCACATCTAGATGCTCCTGAATTAGAAGGCAGAGTTGCACTGGCAGGTCCCAATTGGCATTCAGAATATCAAGCCTCACCCTGTGCTTCCCATCTACATATCTGTTAGCATGACGGATATTGCCGCCTACATCGGCATATCCCCGAACGAATTCCCTCTTTATATCTGTCGGCAGACCAGGGGAGAGAATGGCTTCGGGGATGGTGAAGTTGTAATGATTCGTCTTGCCCCCGGTCAAGAGGAGAATATTGCGCCATATCATATTGTTTCTGAGGAAACGGATAACAAAGTCAACGCCGCCAGACCGATTAACCGGTGAAATATCTGCATCCAGCAACTCAAGGAGTCTTTCCCGAGTGTCAAGCAGGGCGAGCCGGATAGCTGACTGTTGGTCAAACGATGTGGTTATTCCTTCGGCTGTGAGGTTAACATAAGGAAATTCAATAATAATTTGATTGACGCCATGTGACTCTGATGCTGGAATAATTGTACCTCTGGCTATGACAAGCCCCAGGAAATAAGCGACATCGGGATCTATATAATCCATCCCAACCACTCCTTATAGCCTCAGGGCTTCTTGAAGATAAGGATATACTCGTGGGCTTTATTGATCCTGAAGACGGATGGATAACCCAGGGGGCGCATATTATTGTACTCATGCCGCCTGTCCCAGATGATGATGTCATCATAGATGAAGCCGATTTCTTGCATGAAGTCAGCAATATCGGAGTGGAATGGGTAAAACTTATCTTTCTTTCGCAGATCCATCACAATGATGATGCAATATTTAGAGGGTTTTAAGACTTGATAGACCTTTTCAAATACTTTAGATAGTTCCTTGAGAAACTCATTATAGTCAGCTATCTGAGATAGATCTCCCGGTGCATTGCCGTAGTCTCGGGTTTCCTTATAGTCAGCCGTTCGCTTTTGGGAGAGAACATCCCAGTAGGGGGGAGATGTGATCACCAGATCAACGGATTCAGGCTTCAGGAACTCCAGCATCCGTCTGGCATCGGCCAGATAGAGTTGACTTGTCAACTCAGAGGTCTGGAATAGCTCACGATTGTAAAGGCGGCGGGCTGCAAGGTTATAATACTCAGCGGAGGTCTCAAACCCTATTCCGGTCTTTCCCAGCCTGTCTGCGGCCACTATAGTTGAGCCGCTTCCCATGAAGGGGTCAAGGATAACTTTTTCGTCTGACCTGGTGAAGCACTCAATAAGGCGGGTCACGAGTTGCTGCGGGAAAATAGCAGGATGGCCAAGGGCGATCTCTTCAGGGGTCTTTCGGATGTCGCTCCATATGCTGATGGAGTAGCGTGTCCAAGTTCGACCGTCAAGGTCATTCGCCCGTCTTACCAATTTGGCTCGCTCACGATCTGCTGCCAGATCCTCTTCAGTCTGCTCTGCGAACAGGTCCAGATCGGATTGCATAGGACTGTCCAATGGATACCTCAATGTCTCAATATCAAGGAATGTGTTTCTAAACCATTATAGGTCAATTCAAACAGATAAGCAAAACCCTGGCCCGATTGAACCTTAAAAACCGTCGTCTCAATATGCGCTCACCCCCTGGCCGCCCGCCGTCTCCAGTAGGCCAGCCCTGTGAGGGCAAGAACCAGAAGGGAGGCAAGGAGGACAGGCGGCGATGTGACCCGCTCCAGGATAATGCGGCGCAGGGGGATGATCTCAGGCGGCGCGGGCTGTCTCGGAGAAGCTTCTTCCACCAGGAGGAACGTCGGCCCGCCGATGATGCAGCCGTCCACCGGATCGCAACTTGCGCCGGGTAACTCCAGCGTGTAAGCGCCTCGTTCGGCCTGTAATGTCTGGGTCGCGCCGGTCTGGTCCACCAGGAGCGCAGCGGGCGCGAAGGCGGGCAGCCGGACGAACACGCGCCCCGGCGTCCGCGCCCAAAGCACCCGCGTGGTGCGTCCGCCCTGGTCTAACGTGACCTGGGTGACCGACGGCATCTGATCCAGGAAAGCGGTCTGTGTGCCTGCATAATAACGGGTGATGGTCTGAAAGGCGGTGAAGGCGGGGCGGCGCGAGCCGTCGGGGCGGAGCAGGCCGAAGTCCTCGCCGCCGGGCGGCAGGGCGGGGTCAATCAGCTTGTACACAGCGATGCGTTCCGCGCCGGCGGCCAGGCCGAGGGCGAAAGCTTGCAGCAGGAAGGCGCTTTGCTGCTCCAGGGTGACGTGGAAGTTGGGGCGGTTCACCGGCCAGGCCGGGTCGCGGTCGGGCGCAGCGTTGGTCTCGTTGATCCAGATGGGCTTGTCCAGGCCATGTCGCCGGAGGATGTCGCGGAAGGTGCGGACGATGGTAAGGACCGAGTCGCTGGTGAAGTAGATGTGCAGGCTGGCGACGTCAAAGTAATAGCCATGCCGGGCGGCCTGGGGGTCGCGGTCCAGGGCGGTGAGCAGGCGCTCCAGGTACTGTTCGCGGCCCCTGACCGCATCATGCCAGTAGGACAGGCCGGCGAGATGGATGCGGGCCTGGGGGTCGGCGGCCCTGGCGACAAGGTAAGCGACGCGCAGTAGTTTCGCATAGTCATCAACACTTCCACCCCACTCATGCCCGGTCACGCCAGAGTCAATCTCCGGCTCGTTCCAGATCACCCAACGGTGGACACCTTTAGGGGCGTAGTGCGCAACAACCTTGCGCACAAAGCTGGCCCAGAGGTTACCGGGATCGTCGGGCGGCAGGTCCAGCCCGCGAGGGACGCCGCTCACCGGCGGCCCGTCCGTCGCCCAGGCAGGGGTGCTTTTGAGCACGCCGACGACCTCGCGCCCGGCGGCCCGCGCCGCTTCCAGCGGGGCATCGGGCACCTGAAAGCCGTTCCAGTCGTCTGGGCCGTTGGGCTGGATCGCGCTCCACAAAAACAGGATGCGCTCCCAGCCCGCGCCGCTCTCCGCTGCCGCCTGCGGATCCCAAAACGCCTCCACCAAGCCAAAACGGGGATCCGGCCCGGCGCCGCCTGTTTGTGCCCACGCGGGAGGCGCCAAAACCAGGACAAGCATAATCGTTGCTAGCAGTCGGCGGAGGGAAACGGTGCGCAACGGACGATTTACGGAAGCTGAGGAAGCTGGCGAAATGATCACCCACGCATCAGGCGGTGCGGCCTATAACGTCTCGTTGATACCAGTCCCAAAAGCGCTGCAGCCCGACGTTGACCGGCGTGGTCGGGTTGAAGTTCAGCAGGCGGCGGGCCTTGCGGATGTCGGCAGCGGTGATGAGCGGTTCGGTGGGCGGGGCAGGCTCGGCCTGGATGATCGCCGGCAGGCCGATCAGCGCTTCCAACAGCGCCACGAAATCGCCCATGCGCACCGGTTCGCCTCGGCCCAGGTTGATGATCTCGTACCCCAGCGGTGTATCCAACGCGGCCAGGATGCCGCTCACGATGTCGTCAATATAGGACCAGTCGCGCCACATCTCCCCGCCGTTGAACAGGCGGATGGGCTTGCGCTGCACAATGGATTCGGCCACCTGGTAGGGCATCATGTCGGGGCGACCACGCGGGCCATATACGCTAAACAGGCGCAGGGCGGTAAAGTTAAGGCCATAGAGGTTGTGGTAGGTGTAGCCCAGAAGCTCACCGGCGCGTTTGGTGGCCGCGTAGGGCGCGAGGGGGCGGTCACAGGGCATGTCCTCTGAGAGGACGGTGGATTCGGTCTTTCGTCCTCCGTCCTCCGTCGGGCGCGCAACGCCCCTGCCATAGACCGAGGAACTGGAGGCATAAACGATATGGTGCACGTTGGCCTCGCGGGCGGCTTCCAGCAGGCGCACGCTGCCCACGACGTTGACCTCAGCATAGGCAGCGGCCTGTCTCACCGAGGCACGCACCCCGGCCAGCGCTGCGATGTGGATGCAGGCGTCCACGCCGGTAGATGCCTGAGCGACGGCGGCGGGGTCACGGATATCGCCCACGATCAGGCGGTAGTTAGGGTGGTCCAGGAAGGGGGCGACGTTGCGTCGTTTGCGCGCCGGGTCATACGTCTCATTGAAGTTATCCAGGCAGACGACGGCATCGCCTCGCGCCAGAAGCGCTGCGGTGACGTGGCTGCCGATGAAGCCCGCGCCGCCGGTGACGAGAACCTTCATAGTTGCGCCGGGCGCAGATCGCAGATGTGCATCTCCACCTGGCCCTGCCCTCCCCATTCGTTCCAGGCAAGCTGGTAGACCACATCCACCCGGTCGGGGACGTGAGCGGTGATGCGGGCATGGTTGAAGACGACTGCGCGACGCTCCTCCTGTCCGTCGGTCAGGCGCAACTGGAGATGGGCGGCGTCCCTGCCCACGTAGCGCCTGTCCAGGACGCGCAGGCCGCGCGTCAGGAACAGGGGGGGCGGGTTGTCCTGGCCGCAGGGCTCCAGCCGGGCCAGGTTGGCCATCAGCCTTTCGGTCAGGTCGGCGAGCGCAGGTTCAGCGTCAATCCTGAGCGGGCGGATGAAATCGTGGTCGCCCAGGGCGGCGGTAGCCAGCGCCTGGAGCCGCGCCTGGAGTTCGGGCAGGCGTTCCGTGCGGATGGTGAAGCCCGCTGCGGCGGCGTGGCCGCCGTGACGCTCAAACAGGTCGTGGCAGGCGTTCAATGCCTCGGCAATATGGAAGCCGGGGATGCTGCGGGCCGAGCCTTTGCTCTGGCCATCTTCAATGGCGACGACGACGGCGGGCCGGTAGAACTCGTCCAGCAGGCGGCTGGCGACCAGGCCGACGACGCCGGAGAGAAAGCTGCGGCTGGCGACGAAGAGCAGGGGCGGCAAGCCCTCCGCCAACACCTGTTGGCGGGCGGCCTCCGTGTATTGAAGCGTGAGATGTTGACGCTGGCGATTCCACTCGTTGAGCTGCCTGGCCAGAGGGTGGGCTTCGGCAGGGGTTTCGGCCATGAGCAGCTTGAGCGAGTAGCGCGCATGGGTGAGCCTCCCGGACGCATTCAGGCGCGGCCCAAAGATATGGCCGAGGGTCCAGGCGGTGATGCGCTGGGGGGAGACGGCGGTGATGTCCATGAGCGCCTGCAGGCCAGGGCGGGGGGTGCGGCGCATTTGCGCCAGGCCGCACTGGACCAGCGCCCGGTTCTCGCCGCGCAGTGGGGCCAGGTCGGCCACCGTGCCTACAGCCACCAAATCCAGGAAGTCGTCGGGGTCTGGAGGACGGGGACTATCCGTCCTCCGTCCTCCGTCCTCCGTCTCAAAGAGGGCCTGGGCCAGCTTGTAGGCCAGGCCCACGCCGGCCAGGTCCTTGAAAGGGTAAGGGCAATCCGGCTGGCGCGGGTTGATGATGGCGGCAGCAGGGGGCATCTCCAGCCCCGGCGTATGGTGGTCGGTGATGATCACCTGCAGGCCGTATTCCGCTGCCTCGGCGACTTCGCGGGCCGAGGAGATGCCGCAGTCTACGGTGATGACCAGACGGATGCCCTGTTCGGCCAGCCGGCGCAGCGCTGCGGCGTTGACACCGTAACCCTCCTCATAACGATGAGGGATGTGGATCCGGCCGGTGGCGCCGACGGCGCGCAGCGCATGGACCAGCACGACGGCGGCGGAGACGCCATCGGCATCGTAGTCGCCGTAGATGGCAATGTCCTGGTGGTCGCGGATGGCGCGGCGGATGGTCTGGACCGCCTCGGCCATGCCTTTGAGCAGGAAGGGATCGCTGGGGCCATCCCAGCGCCCCTCCAGGAAGGCGCGCGCCTGAGCCGGGTCGCGATAGCCACGGTTATAGAGCACCTGCGCCAACACTGGCGGCAGGTCAGACAGTGCGGCAATATAATGAGAGGGCGCAGGTTCAGCGATGTGCCAACGGTTCGGGCGTGCGCTCATCTCAGTCGTCAGTCGTCAGTCGTCAGACTCGCCTCTGACGACTGACGACTGCTAGCCGGATTTTAGACCCACTTCTGGCTGCGGATGAACTGGGTCACCACCGGAATATCAAAGTATTTGCCCTGATAGGCCTGGTAGGCCCAGTAGAATGGGACGAGAACCAGGATCAAGGGCAGGAGGCCACAAAGACCGCCGATGAAGAAGGTGACCGCTGCCAGGATACAACTGGCCAAGCCGGCGACAACAGAGATCACGAAGTCGGCGACCAGGGCCTGGATGGCGTGGAAACGCTGGAAGGGGCGTTGCCTGTTTTCTTCCAGGGCCAGGATGATGATGGAGACGAAAGGCCAGAAGATGTAGGCCAGCGCCGATAGCAGCCGGTCGTTGTCGCTGATTTCACCAGCAGCCATTGTGGGCGGCGGCGGTGGCGGAGGCGGCATATATTCCGGCGGTGGTGGCGGCGTCACCTCCGGCGGCGGTGGCTGGACGCTCGGTCCCTCTGGGGGCTGCTCCATGGGCGGCTGGGGTTGCTCGGTCAAGGTGCACCTCCTCGTGAGTCGGATAGCTGAATTGTAGTGATTTTCCACAAAAGGACAAGTGACATGATGGATAACATGCTGTTGAGCCAGGCGTTGCGCGTTATTCTCCAGGGAGAGAGGAGCTAACCTCTGGCTTCCCTCCCCCATTGTGGGGGAGGGTTAGGGCGGGGGAACCGATTTGAGCGCTGATTTCTGATCAGCCGTGATCAGGGGTATAATGGAGGGCAAAGGGCAGGCACAAGGCCGGATGACGGACGACGGACGACGGACGAGGGACGACAGACAGGTTGTGGCACAGGGCCTGCTATCAAGAGCAGGCACATGGTCTGCCCCTACGGTAGCGCCGCCTGCGTTGGCGACGCTATCTGTTAGCCCCTCTGTGCTTGAGAGCGATCGGGTGGAACGGGCCTATTTTGGCCTTCTCCTGGCGGCCGGGATCATCGGTTGGGGCGGGGTGGCGCTGGCTGAGGTCGGCGCATTTCGTGCCCCTGTGCTGGTGCTGCCCCTGGTGGCCGCGCTGGGCGCAGCCGCCCTGGGCGTGAGGCGGCTGCGGGCAAGCGGGTCCACCGGGAAGCCGGTGGATTGGGTGCCTGTGGCGCTCGTGCTCCTGTGCCTGCCGCTGTACTTTCGTCCCCACGAGTTTATCCTGGGCGGAGCCGACGCCGGAGTGTACGTCAACACGGGCGTCAACCTGGCCCGCACCGGCGCGTTGCTGATCTACGACCCGGCGGTGGCGCAGGTCGGCGAGGACGTGTGGCCCAGCCTGTTCCGCCCCGATCCGGGCGGCGTGGTGGCCCGTTACATCCGCTTTCCCGGCTACTATCTCTCGGATGATCAGCCGGGGTGGGTGATCCCCCAGTTCTTCCCCTTGCAGTATGTGTGGATCGGCCTGGCGGCGCTGGCCGGGGGGCTGTGGGCCGCGCTGTATGTGACGCCGGTTTGGGCTATGTTGGGCGTGTTGGGGGTGTACTATACAGGGCGGGTGCTGTTTGGGCGGCCGGTGGGGGCGTTGGCGGCGTTGCTACTGGCGATCACGCCGACGCAGGTCTGGTTTGCCCGCTACCCCACTGCGGAGGCGCTGACGCAGGCGCTGTTATGGGGCGGGTTCTATGCCTGGGTGCGCTTCACCGAGCGGGAGGATGCCCCCTGGGTGTTTGGCCTGCTGGCCGGGCTGCTGTTCGGGCTGACGTTTCTGGCGCGGATTGACCTGCCCTATCTGGCGCTGCTGCCCGCAGCCTGGCTGCTGTATCGCCTGGTGACGCGCCAGGCCCGGCGCCGCGACCTGGCTTTTCTGATCCCGTTTGGCCTGCTGGTGGTACACGGCCTGGCGCACGCGCTGATCTTCGCCCGACCCTATACGCTGAACACCTATAGCGGTATCGCCTTCCTGGCGCGGGAATTGGGGCCGGTGGTCGGCGCGGTAGGGGTGATCGGGCTGGCGGGAGGCGTGGCGGTCTATGGGGTTGCCACCAGGCGCCGTTCGGGCCAGGGCGCGGTGGAGGCGATAAGGGCGCTGGTGTCCCGCCTTCAATTCCCCATTCGTCTGGGGTGGGTGATCGGCCTGATCGGCCTGGCGGTGTATGGCTATTTCATTCGCCCGCGCCTGGGGGCCGTCAGGCTGGTCCCCTATGCCTATGGCGCGACGCAGGTGCCTATCAGCGATCACGAGAATATGGTGCGGTTGGGGTGGTATCTGACGCCGCTGGGCCTCTGGCTGGGGGTGGCGGGCCTGGCGCTGATCGCCTGGCGCGAGCGCTGGCAGCGGCTGTGGTTACCATTGGGCCTGGCGCTGTTGGCGACGCTGCTCTACCTGTACCGGATGCTGAACAACCCCCACCACATTTACACCATGCGCCGCTACGTGCCGCTGGTTATTCCGCTGTTTATGCTGGGCGCGGCTTATGCACTGGTGTGGCTGTGGAACAGACGGAGGACGGAAGACGGGGGACGGAGGCCATCTACTCTTCGTCTTCCGTCGTCCGTCCCCCGTCTGCTCTCTTTGTCCTCCGTCCTTCTCAGTCTGGCGCTTATCTTATGGATGGGCTATCAGGGCCGGGTTGTACTGCCGCATGTGGAGTACGCCGGGCTGATCGGGCAGGTGAGCGATCTGGCTGCTGCGGTGGGGCCGGGGAGCGTGGTCGTGTTTGATGACCCGGCGCCGGTGGGGAGCGGGGCCTTGCTGGGCACGCCGCTGGAGTACCTGTTTGGGCTGACAGTGTTCGATCTCCAGGTGGGCTGGTCGCAGGCCGGGCTGGAACGCGCTGTGCGGTGGGGGCTGGAGGCAGACCGACCGGTGGTTCTGTTGGCGCGGCCCGACGGCGGAGCAACGGACGCGCTGGCCCAGGCGGGGCTGCAACTCACCTGGCAACGCCGGGTGACAGTGGATGTCCCCACGCTGGAGCAGTCCTACGATCACTTCCCGACGGCGATCAACCGTTTCGCGCTCTCTCTGGACCTATACCAGGTGACGGATCGGTCTGACGACTAACCGCTGTCCCCGATGCGCATCCTGCACGTCATCCATCAGTATCTACCCGACGCGATTGGCGGCACTGAGGTATCCACCCACAGCCTGTCTCGCGAGTTGCAGGCGCGTGGCCATGCGGTTGCCGTGTTTTGCCCGGTGCCGGGGCAGGCGCCCGGCCTGGCGCGCGATAGCTATGAGGGGGTGCCGGTTTATCGCGCCGGGGCTACCTGGCGCGATGTCCTCGGGCGGGTTCGGGCGTCATTCGGCGATCGCGCCCTGGAGGCCGCCTTCGCCCAGGCGCTGGACGATTTCCGCCCGGATGTGGTACACTTTCAGCATCTCATGGGGCTGCCGCTGGCCCTGGTTGAGCAGGCAGAACGGGCAGGGGTGGCACGCGTGTTCACGCTGCACGATTACTGGGCGGTCTGCCCCAACGCGCAGCTTTTGACTAACTATGACCGCACGGTGTGCGCCGGCCCCAAGTTATGGCTGAATTGCGCGCGTTGCGCAGCCGCGCGAATGGACCGGCCGCTCCTGCTTGCGGCGGCGCCTGCGGTAGCAGCCCTATTGGCGGTCCGCAGCCGGGGGGTGCGCCGGGCGCTGGATCGCATGAATGCACTCATTGCACTGAGCGCGTTTATGCGTGACCTGGCCGAGGCGCATGGCCTGCCGGTCAACAAGGTCCATCTGATTGAGCATGGCATCCAAATTGAGCCGGTGCGCCGACAAGAACCAGGGCCTTCGTCGCCTGTGCGCTTCATTTATTTGGGTGGGCTGGCCTGGCAAAAGGGGGTGCATGTGATCGTCCAGGCCTGCCGTGACCTGGACCCGGCGCAGGCGACGCTGACCATCTACGGCGACCCCAGGCCATTCCCGGATTATGTCCGCCGCCTGCAGGCGGAAGCGGGGCCGGCGGTGCGCTTTGCGGGTCGGCTGGAACGCCATCAGGTGGCCTCTGCGCTGGCAGCGGGGGATATGCTGCTCGTGCCCTCGCTGTGGTACGAGAACTCGCCGGCGGTTATCCTGGAGGCGATGGCCTGTGGCCTGCCGGTGGCGGCCTCGGCGCTGGGGGCGTTGGCCGGGCGCATCCGTGATGGCGTGGATGGCCTGTTGCTTCCGCCGGGGGATGTGGCTGCCTGGCGGCAGGCGCTCACTGATCTGGCCCTGCATCCGGAGCGCATCGCGCAATTGCGCCGGGGCATCCGACCGGTGCGCACGCTGGCGGAGCAGGTTGCGGAGATGGCGGCGCTTTACGCCACGGTGGTGAGGGAGGTGGAACGCCGATGAACGAGGTGGCTGAATGGGGATTCCCATCCATAACGCGCACGCGCCGGGATGCCCCTCTGGTGAGTGTGGTCCTGCCGGCGTATAACGAGGAGGCGGCCATCGGGGACGATCTGGCGGCGGTCCAGGAAGCGTTGGATCGCTATGGGACGCCTTTTGAGATCATCGTTGTGGACGATGGCTCCACCGACCGCACAGGGGCGATTGCCGCCAGCTACGACGGTGTGCGCGTCATCCGCCATGCCCAGAACCGGGGCACGGGGGCGGCGCGCACGACGGGCATTCGCGCGGCACAGGGGGACATCATCGTCATGACGGATGCGGACGGGACGTATCCGAACCGGGATATTCCCCGGCTGTTAGAGGCGATGGCAGAGGCGGACATGGTGATCGGTGCGCGCAAGCAGGAGGCGGGGACATGGCCCTGGCTGCGCGCGCCCACGAAGTGGTTCATCCGCATGTTGGCCCAATTCCTCACGGGCACGCGCATCCCGGATTTGAACTCCGGTTTTCGCGCCTTCAAGCGCGAGATCGCCCTGCGCTACCTGAACATCTTACCCAACACACACTCTTGGGTGAGCACGATCACGCTGGCGTTTCTGAGCGACGGCTATAATGTGGCCTATATTCCCATTGATTATTATCCGCGCAAGGGCCGTTCCACCTTCCATCCCATCGCCGACACCTATAACTACATCACGCTGGTGGTGCGTTCCATCATGTACTTCAACCCGCTCAAGGTGTTTCTGCCGATCACGGGGTTGCTTTTGCTGGTGGGGGTAATCAAGTTCATCCGCGATTTATTTGTCTATGGGAGTGTGTTTTACATCCCTGGGATTACCCTATTGCTGTTGTTCATGGCGGTGCAGGTGGGCGCACTGGGGTTGCTCGCCGACCTGATCGTGCGGCGCACGAAGGGG